>NZ_JADYVG010000013.1:0-202953 GCF_020193585.1 Bradyrhizobium sp. IC3195
CGTTGCGGCGGGAGATCTCCAAGAGCTGGTTGCGGGTCAGGACCAGCTCGGAGACCATGGTCATCAGGTGCTCCAGCGTATCCACGTTGACGCGGATCGACTGGTTGGCGATGCGGTCGCCCTCGCCCGCCATCTCGTCGGCCATCGACTTCTTCGGCGCGGCCTTCTCCTTGGGCTTTGCGGCTTCCTTCGCCACGGGGGCTTCAGCCGCGGGCTCGGCCTTTGCCTCAGCCTGAGCAACGGGCACCGGCGCTTCGATCGCGGTCTCGCGGAAGGCGCGCTCGAGCTCGTCGAGCGAAACCTCGCCCGGACGCAGCGGACGCTCCAGGGTCTGATCGACCAGCGTGCCCATGGTCATCTCCTTGGCGGGGGCGGCTGCAGCGGCGGGCGCTTCCGGCACCAGCGGCGGCGCATCGGCAACGGGAGCAGCGCCGCTCGGCATCGGCTGCGCCGAGCCGGACATCGCCGCCATGCCCTGCTCGACCATTGCTTCCAGCTTGTCGATGAGATCGCGGTCGTTCCCCTCGGGCTCGGCCTCGGTCGCCTCCAAGCCAGCCAAAATCTCCTTGATGCGGTCGATCGAGGACAGGATCACCGTCACCGCCTCGGCGGTCACAGGCATGCCGTCGCGGAATTTGCCCATCAGGGTCTCGCCGGCATGGGCCAGCGCTTCCAGCCGCGGCAGGCCGAGGAAGCCGCAGGTGCCCTTGATGGTGTGGACCAGGCGGAAGATGTTATCCAGGATCTTGGCGTTGTTCGGCTCCTGCTCGAACTTCACCAGCTGATTGTCCACGGTGTCCAGGCTCTCGCTGGTCTCCGTCAGAAACTCCCGCAACAGATCATCCATGAAAACAGGCCTTCATACAGGAAGGGCGCGCACGAGGCGTGATGCGCCATTTCGGAATGGGGCCAGCTTCACCGCAAAGCGTTTAATATTGGTTGAGTATGTGCAAAAGAACGGCACCAACAAAGAGATAAGGCGCTCCGAACAAGCCGAAGCGCCTCGTAAAGAATCGATTAAGAGGTCGGGCGCGACGCGCCGTTTACGAAGCGGTAACGATGATGGCTTCGCCTTCCGGCTTGAGCGTCACGGTGAGCCCGCAGGCCTGCGCGAGCAGCCGCGTATAATAAGGCTGGATCGCATGCGCATCGGCAGCCGGCCCGCGCTCGCCGCTCAGGAGCTCGGAGATGTTCTGCGGCAGGCGTGCATTGTGTCCGGTCGCGGTGATGCGAAAGCTCATCACCTCGCCCTCGCCGACCGGATCGACCGTCAGCATGCCGCCGCGCGGGATCGTGTGCTGGGCGACGACCAGCATGTTGAGCAGCAGCTTGACGCGGTTCTTCGGCAGCAGCAGCCGCGGCAGATTCCAGGTGATCGAGCACTTGCCGTCCTCGATATGGCCCTTCGCCATGGTGTGGGCATCGCCGAGATCGATCTGCGCGCCGGAGGAGCCGGCCGCGCCGAAGGCAAGGCGGCAGAACTGCAGCCGGGCGGAGGCCGTCTTGGCGCTTTTGCGAATCAGGTCGAGCGCGAACTCGCGGTCCTCGGGCTTGGGATCGTCGTCGAGCACTTCGAGCCCGTTGACGATGGCGCCGACGGGGCTGATGAGATCGTGGCAGACCCGCGAGCACAGCAGCGCGGCGAGTTCGAGCATATCGGGAGCGGCAGTGGTCGCGGGCGACGAAGCGTCAGACATATAATGGGGTCCTGGAGGGTTCCTGGAATTGCACGGCGCTGGACGCCGCGAATCACGCATGCTTGACGGATGCTGCGGGTTCTAACATTCGCAACCCCGCGGCAGCTAGCTTGCGATCGGTTAGAGGCGGCCATAAGCCCGGGCGAATCGATCGGGGCGAATCAGTGGACGAGGAACGATATTGCCGACAGATGAGGCATGCAGGTGAAACGGATCATTGACGGAGCGGCCGCTGCCGGCCTGATGGAGCCGCTGACTGCGCTGGTGGTGAAGGCGGGCGAGGCGATCCTCGCCGTCAACCGCGCGGCCATGCGGATCGACGGCAAGCAGGATGGCTCGCCGGTGACCGAGGCCGACCTTGCCGCCGACCGCATCATCGCGGACGGACTCGCGCAGCTCGCGGGCGACGTTCCGACGCTGTCGGAGGAGCGGACCCAGCTCGCCTCCCCGCCGTTCCAGGGCAGCTTCTTCCTGATCGATCCGCTCGACGGGACCAAGGAGTTCGTCGCCGGCCGCGACGAGTTCACCGTCAACCTCGCCTTGGTGACGGACGGCGTGCCGCTGCTCGGCATCGTCTCCGCACCCGCACTCGGCCTGCTCTGGCGCGGCACCGTCGGCCGCGGTGCCGAGCGCGTGAGGTTCAACGGCGCGACGATCGCCGCCGCCGAGCCGATCCGCACCCGCAAGCTGCCGGCGCGCGGGGAGCCTTGGATCGCCGCAGTGAGCCGTTCGCACGGCGATGCCAGAAGCGAGGCGTTCATCGCCGACAGGCCCAATGCCGTCAGGATGACGTGCGGCTCGGCCGTGAAATTCGGCCGCATCGCGGAAGGCGGCGCCGACATCTATCCCCGTTTCGGGCCGACCTCGGAATGGGACGTCGGAGCCGGCTGCGCGGTCGTGACCGCGGCCGGCGGCAAGGTGACCGACGGCAAGGGCGGCGAGCTCCGATTTGGCCAGCGCAGCGATACCGGCTTCATCATCCCGGAATTCATCGCGTGGGGCGACCCGCAGGCGGTAGGCTGCGACTGACCAGGGCTCGTTACTGCCCGAGCTTCTCCTGCAGGGCCGGCCAGCGCTTGCCCACCTCATAGAGGAAGCGCTCGGGATCGGCGACGAAGGCGTCGCGATTGTCTTCCCGGCTGAACAAATAGAGCCGCTGCGCCACGATCGCGAAGAAATGCGGATTGGCGGGGACGGTGACGCCGCGGGCGATATCGACCGGATCGTAGCCGCCGAATTGCGGTCCGTAGATTTCGGGATGGGCCTGGAAAGAGGCGCGGTTGCCCTCGTTCCGGAAGCGCCAGACGGCCCCCCAGAGGTTCGCCTCGAACTCCGCCGTCCCCTGCACGGCCGCGCCGGCGACGAAATAAGCGACGGGGTCGAAGCCCTCAATGGCGACGCCGCTGAAGCGGTTGACGACGATCCGCTCGGTGGTGGCGGCGCCTGTCGGTCCGCCGGCACCGAGGATCCAAATGCCCGCCAGCAGGCAGAGGCGGCGGGCGATCAAGGCAATTCCGGGGCGCAAAGGGCTATCTTCCTGCCGTTGTGCCGTCATAGTTGCTGCGGATAACATCCGAGTCGAGGGGACATCCGGCGCAACCTAGGGCCATGCCTGTTGGCGTGAGGTTAAGGAAGCGACCGGATTCGGTACCAGGGGTTCTTTTATGACTTTCGCATCACGCCTTGCTGCGCTCGCGCTTGCCGCGATGATCGGCTGGATCGTGCCGGCCTCCGCCCAGCAGGCGCCGCCGCCTGACCTGCCGCCGCCGCAGCGGACCCCGACGCCCAATACCTATGGGCCGGACGAGCTCGTCACCGCCGGCCATCGCTTCTTCGGCAACGTCTCGCGCGGGCTCGCCTCGATCATCGAGAAGGCGGTCAGCCAATGGGGCCTGCCGAACGGCTACATCCTTGGTGAGGAAGGCTCCGGCGCCTTCGTCGCCGGCCTGCGCTACGGCGAGGGCACGCTCTACACCAAGAACGCCGGCGACTTGCGCGTCTATTGGCAGGGCCCCTCGCTCGGCTTCGACTGGGGCGGCGACGGCGCCCGCACCATGACGCTGGTCTACAACCTGCCGGCCACCAACGCGATCTACCAGCGCTTCGCCGGCATCGACGGCTCGGCCTACATCATCGGCGGCTTCGGCATGACGGCGCTGACCTCCAACAACATCGTGCTGGTGCCGATCCGCTCCGGGCTCGGCCTGCGCCTCGGCGCCAATATCGGCTATCTCAAATACACCCCGCGGGCGACCTGGAACCCGTTCTAGGCCCACGTCCTCCCCACTGCCCACCGATCAAGGTTAACGACAGAGCGGGGCTGGCTTTCTGCCGGCCCGCCATGGCATTGTCGTTGGTGAATTTTTCCTTAAGCTTGGGAGTTCTGGCCCATGGTCGAACCGATCATGTATCTGGCGATCGGTTTCCTGCTCTCGATGCTGTGCGGGCTTGCGATCGTGCCGCTGGTGCATAACCGCGCGGTGCGCCTGACCACGCGCCGGCTCGAGGCCGCCACCCCGCTATCGATGGCCGAGATCCAGGCCGACAAGGACCAGCTCCGCGCCGAATTCGCCATGTCCGCGCGGCGGCTCGAGATGAGCGTCGAGCAGCTCAAGAACAAGACCACGAGCCAGCTCGCCGAGCTCGGCAAGAAGAGCGACGCCATCAACCGCATGAAGATCGAGCTCGGCGAGAAGAACGCCACCATCTTCGCGCTGGAGGCGCGCGAGAAGGCGGTGAAGGAGCAGCTCCGCGCCACCGAGGAGGAATTCGCCGCCAAGACGGCGTCCTTGCGCGAAGCCGAGATCGCGTTGACGGACAAGCAGGCCGAGCTCGCCAAGATCAACTCCGAACTGTCCGACCGCTCGATGATGGCGGAGAGCCGCCAGGTCGAGCTGGTCGCAGTACGCGCGCAGATCGAGGAATTGAAGCACCGGGTCGGCGATGCCGAGAAGGAATTTGCCGCGACGCAAGCGCGCCTCGCACAGGAGCGCACCGAATCCGAGACCGCCTCGCGCGAGCTCGGCGAGGCGCGCGGCCGCGTCGAGAATCTGAGCCAGCGCGTCACCGAGCTCGACCGCCAGCTCATCGTGCAGGTCAAGGAGGCCGAGATGCTGTCGAGCCGCGTCGCCGATCTCGAAGGACGCCTTGCCACGCAGGGCAAGCTGCTCGCCGAGCGCGACTACGAGAACAACCAGCTGCGCCAGGCCAACGAGGCCAACGAGCGCACCATCAAGGAGCTGCGCGTCGAGATCGCGGGCCTCAGCGGCGGCAAGTCGTCGGCTGCGATGGAGCAGCTGCGCGCGGAAAAGGCCGCGCTGGAGGAGCAGCTGCGCAGCGCACGCGACGAACGCGCGAAACTCCAGCGCGACATCAACGCGATCCAGCAGCAGGCCGAGAGTTCCTGGGCGACCGAGCGCATGGAGAACGCGCTTCTGCGCGAGCGCATCAACGACATCGCGGCCGAGGTGGCAAAACTCGCGATGCAGCTCGAAGGCCCGAACTCGCCGATCGAGGCGCTGCTCGCGGCCGAGGCCGGCCAGCCGCCGAAGCCGGCGCCGCGCCCGGCCAACGACGCCGCGACGGGCGGCGCTCCAGCGCCCCGCCTGCCCGAAGGCGGTGGAACGCTGGCCGAGCGCATCCGCGCGCTCCAGGCCCACGCCTCCCGCGCCCGCCAGCAGGGCGCGTAACCGGCCAAAATCCGGCTTCCCCTGCGGAAGGCGCGACCTGACGAAGGTTTTCCGCCCCGGCGACGGCTTGAAAACTTGACACCTTGGGCCGGCACTTCTAAATCGCGGGCTCCGATGTGCCGGCCGGCCTAAGGTTGCGGCCGCCTGCATGATGGTCCCGGGCGCATAGCTCAGCGGGAGAGCGTTCCCTTCACACGGGAGAGGTCCAAGGTTCGATCCCTTGTGCGCCCACCACGCTTCGCCAAAAGGCTTCGCGTGGCGCAGCCACCCCCAATGGCAGCGAAGCGTGTCCGGCGTAGCTCGAAGAGCGTAGCCGGACTGCGGGTCTTGCTTCCGCTCTGTCAAAAACTCGAAAACAACCCCATGCACAGTAGCCGACCTCAGTCGGATCAATGGGTTGCGACTTTTCCGAATTTTTCTTGCTCCGTCGGGCAAAACAGGGGCATGATGGCATCATCGGGAGGGGCGCACGCTTGATGAGCATGCTGCGCCTGAGGGCCCGCACGGCATCGCCGGCTTAGAGATTCAGGGATGAGCTGGATGACGCTCCGCTCCCCTCGCCCTCCTTCGAAACTCTGGATACGAATCGCGATCGCGGTGCTTGCTGTGGCCGGCATCGGAATCGCGGCCATGGTTGGTCTCATCTGGTTCGCACTCGAAGGATTTGCCAGCTGCCGCTACATGGTCCTGAGCTCGACGCGGTCGCCCGACGGCACCAAGGCCGTGTTCGTCTTCAGGCAGGAATGCAACGCAACGGTTCCGGATTCCACATATGCGACCATCGCACCGATGGACCGGACCTTTTCACCTGATCGCAACCACGCATTCCTCGGCTTCGCCGGTCACGCGGAGATTCTACCCAGCTGGCGCGGGAGCAACGTCGTCGAAATTGCGATGATGCCAGGGGGTCGAGGGAGGCTTCATCCGGCACGATGAGAAGGTCGGCTCGATCCGGATCGACTTATGATCTGCGGGCTCGACGAATGATCACCACTTCACGGAGCCCGAGCCGGCAATCTCTGCTCCGCAACCACGCGCACTGGCGGAAAAGAAACGCAATCCACGACGTCGAACAGCATGCTGATGCTGCCGCTGAATGACTGCACGAAAGCGATCGCGTCATCGCGCTTTGCGTCGGCGATTTGTGTGCCGAGCGTGCAATGAGGTCGCCAGTTTTCCGGCCGATAATGCAGCCGACACAAGGCTGGATCGATTGCAGCGCTGATGGAAGCGTGCCACCGGACGAGCGTTTCATCGAACTCCGGCTCCGCCCAGAGCACGAGCGGCGGACCTGCGAACCAACAAATTCGCCTGAACGCGAGCTGCAATGGCCCTTCGCCTCCAACTGCGCGGAGCATGGCCTCCCACGCGGTCTTGGCGGTAATCTCGGGCGCATCATAAATGGCGAATGTAAAATGCGGCCGATAGCCGAGACCGATCATCGAAGGCTGGCTCTCAAACGCTGCTACTTCATCCCACAAGGCTTCGATCCGCTCTGCGGAGGAATCGTCGGACCGGATGTTGATCGCCAAAGCCATGCGCTTGGTTGCTCCGTGAGCCAAGGGATTTCTGTCTCGCCAGTGGCGACTAAACCATGTTGTCCCCCCGTCGAGCCGCTTGCCGCCCGGAATGTTCTTCCGCCAGATCTTGCGATGTTTTCCATGCGTGATGCGCCGACGCGCGGGCCATCAGCTTGGTCCAGTGTCAGAGACGTCCCTGACTGTGCAGGCCCTCGCCAAGTGCCGTCGATTGCCATCACGTAGCAGGAATGGGTCTCTCGAAAGCGACGCTGCGCCCGTCTCTTGTAGAGATCATCAGGAGGCCTGCTCCAGGTCGGATATCGACGGCACCAGTGAGGCCAGCTCCAAACCGGAAGACAAGATCGTGGAACTGGCGATCGTGGTATCCCGCCCCTGCGCCTTGGCATAGTAGAGCGCGATGTCGGCTTCACGGGTGAGCGTCAACTCATCGGCTGTCGTCTCGCTCTTGCCGGCGACCCCAACGCTTATGGTCACGTATTTTCCCGGCGAACGGGGATGATAGATGTGCAACCGCGTGACCAACATCCGGATCGCGTTGGCCACCCTGACCGCCCTTTCCTCGTCCACCCCGGGCAGGACCACGGCAAACTCCTCACCGCCATACCGCGCTGACAGGCCGCCCGTATTTGCGGTGGCGCCTCCGATCACCTCAGCAATACGCTGGAGGCATGCATCGCCCGCCTGATGGCCCAGGGCATCGTTGAAGCCCTTGAAATGGTCGATGTCGATGAGGAGAACTGACAGCACGAGATGCTTGCCATAGGTCTCGCGGATGAAGGCATCGAAGCTGCGCCTGTTCGCGAGCTTCGTTAGCCCATCGGTGGTCGCAAGCTGCGCCAGCTTCAAGTTGGCGGACGACAATTCGTCCTCAAGCCCCTTCTGCTTGGTGACGTCGCGCAGGACCCCAACAATCTCCAACTCGCTACCCACAGAGTGCTCGGCGAGCTTGAAGTGAGCCTCCAGCCACACCATGGCCCCGTCGCTGCGCCGCACACGGAACCGGACAGAGCTGTAAGCCTTCGCCTGTTTCAATTCTCGACTCGCGGCGATGACCTTTTCCCGATCGTCATCATGGACAACGTCGAGGCATGACCGGCCGAGAAAGTCATTCTCGGTCATCCCGAGCACAGTGGTCACGGACGCCGAGACGTATCTCAGGCATCCTTTTCGATCCATGACGATGACGATGTCCGCGATGTTGTCCGCCAACAATCGCAGTCGCGCCTCGCGATCGCGCAGCGTCCGCTCGAGCCCGGTCCGAAACCTGAATTGACTGCTCAGCAGTGCCGCCATCCCAATGATGATGGCCACTAGCAAGGCCGCTATGAGCCCATCCGAAATGAGGTCGGTCCGCCAGTTGGCGAGCACTTCGTTCTCGGATCGCGCCACAGTCACGACGGTCGGGTATTCAGGACCTTGCTCGTATGCGATGTATTTGGCGAGACCGTCGAACGGCGAGGTGATCTTGTAGGACCCGGAGGGGCTCTCGTTCAGGCGCTTCTGAAACAGCGAGGTGTCGGCGATCTTTCGACCAGCTTCCACCACCGGCCAGCGTGCGAGCAACGTTCCATCGGTGGACAGAAGGCTGATGCCGCCCTGACTGCCGACGCCGAATGTGGCGTAGAAGCTGCTGAAGTAGTCGCAGTCGACGGCGGCGAGCACCACGCCTGCGAAGTCGCCGGTCGCGGCGCTAATCCGCTTTGACAGGATGATGGAGGGGCGGCCACTCGTCCTGGAGATAATCGGCCCGCTCACGAGCATCTTCGAACCGGGATTGTCGCGATGATGAACGAAGTACGAGCGATCGGAATTGTTGTGGCCTGGCAGACGCTCGAACGATGAGTAGCGCCAGCTGCCCTCCGCATTCAGCACGCCAATCTCGCGGATCTGCGGCATGGAGCGCGTCGCCGCGACCAGGTGCGCATTGAACCGCTCAGGCAACGGATTCTGGTACTTCAGCAGGTCCACCATTCCCGTCATAGCCACGTCAGGGGCCTTGAAGGTGTTGGTCGCGTGCCGGGCCAGCGAGTGGGCCAGATTGCTCAGGTCCTCCTGTGCCCGGACCAGGGTCGCGTTACGGGCAACCGATGCCTTCCAGGCAACCAGGCCAAGGACGCACGCCAGCATGACGGCCAGGAAGGCGCCAACGACCGCTTGGGGCTTGCGGTGTATCGACTGATGCAATGACGCCATGACCATTCACCTGTTCGGCTGCACGTGGGATGATGATCGTCATCTTCCGCTACCAAGCCGCTAACGGGCGTGGACTACATTCAAGCAAGTGCAGGATATTGGCTAACACGTCATTGAGAATGCTGGCGGAATCCGGCAGCGGCCGTGGCACTACGGTAGCTCGACACCAATTTCATACACCACTTGCCGTAGATCAATGCAATGCGCCTGAACAACACGATCCTTTGCGCCCCGCGGACAAACGTTAATGAAATGATTTTTGCCTCACCAATGGCGATAAAACCAGGCCTTTTGCGCGCTAGTGAGCCATAAGGACGGAGATATCCGCGTGCTCCATGATATAGCTGGTCGCTCCACCGAATATCATCTGCCGTAGCCGCGTGCGGGTGAAGGCTCCTTTGATCAATAGATCGCAACCGTGTGCCCTGGCGGCATCGAGGACCGCCTCACCAGTTTCGCGCCCGTCCAGCTCAACGCTGATCAAGCTGGCCGCAATGCCATTGTATTGGAGTTGCCGAGCGATCTGACCGGCAGACGGTCCTGGCACCGCTTGGCCGCCGACAACGGTTAGGACCGATACCCTTTCGGCCAGACGGAGCAACGGCATGGCAAATGCGTTTGCCCGAGCTTGCTCGGTACTCCCGTTCCAGTGGATCATAATGTTTGTTGCGACGTTTCTTGGTCCATTCGACGGCGCCAGTAGAACGGGCCTGCCGCTCTCAAACAGCGCGGACTCAATCGCGCGGCGGTGAGGGCCCACCGCATCAATGTCAGACCGCGCCATCACGATCAGATCGAAAGCGCGCCCATAACTTCCGACAAAGTCTTCGCCCTCGGGCGCGGTCTCCAGCCAGCCGAAGCATGGCGGGTTCGACCCTGCGGTGGCGCGGGGAACATCATGCTTCAGCATGAATGCTTCGAAAAAGTTGCGCATGTCGTTCAGTTCGGCTTCGCTCTTCACTTGATACGTGTCCAGGAGAATGCCGGTGGCCAATTCGGCGGCCGCATATTGAGGGATGCCGAACCGGAGTGGAAAGCCTTCGATATAGGCGCCGGAGCGGCGCGCTAGGCCTACGGCCACAGCGAGCGTAGCTGTCATCATCGGAATATTCTGAAGCGGGACCAGGAGCGTCTTCATTTCGAATCTCCGATTTTCTGACGAAGATTGACGGTGGATGCATGCTCTCAATTGGGGCGGCGTCTGCAACAGCTTCACTTTGCGAGCCGCTCTGGTTTGCCACCGTCAACGGTTGCAATCATGCGGCCTGCTCAAGCCTCGCATCGATCTCCTGGCGCAGCGCGGCGAAGTCGATTGGCTTGGTCAACAGGTCGGCGGCGCCCTTCTCCAGCGCCTTGCGCTTGGTCTCGGCATCACCGTAGGCCGTGATCATGATAACCGGTACATCGGGGCGGGCCGAGCGCACGATAGGCAGCATCTCCAGTCCGCTCATTCCGGGCATGTTGATGTCGGACAGGATCAGAATCAGGGTGGCATCCGCAATCTCGGCCGCGCGCTGCAATGCCAGGGGCGCCGAGGATACAAACTCCATCAGAAAACGACCGGCGCGCAGATCGCGCCGAAACTGCTGGCGGAACAGCGCCTCGACATCGGGCTCGTCGTCGACCACCATGATATAGACGCTCAATTTCTGCCTCCGCTCTACAATGGTGCCGCCCGCGTACGCGGCAGCGTAATGATGAACTCGGTATATTCGCCCGGCTCGGTATCGACCTCGATGCTGCCGCCGTGCTGCTTCACGATGATGTCGTGGCAGATCGAAAGCCCAAGGCCAGTTCCTTCGCCGGCCGGCTTGGTCGTGAAGAATGGATTGAATATCTTCTCTCTGACGTCGGCCGGGATGCCGGTGCCATTGTCGCGAATGCGAATTTCGACGGCGCCGCCGAGGTCTGTGGTCGTCGCACGCAGCCTTGGCTCGAAGCCGTCACCGACGACCTCCTTTTGTTTGCTGGCCGCGTAGAAACCGTTTGAAACCAGATTGAGGAACACCCGCGTGATTTCCTGCGGATACAGCTCGAGGGCTCCCGCAGACGGATCGAGTTTTCTTTCAAGCGTGATATTGAAGCCGGCTCTTTCAGCGCGGGCTCCGTGATAGGCCAGGTTGAGACTTTCTTCGAGGATGGCGTTGATCTCCGCCGCGCGGCGTTCGCCGGACCCCTCGCGGGAGTGCAGAAGCATATTCTTGACGATGGAATCGGCGCGCGTTCCGTGCTGCACGATCTTTTCCAGGTTACCTTGCAGCATGTGGATCAGCGCGTCGATGTCCTGCCTTTCCACCTCGCCGAGGCCGGCTGAGCGCAGCGCGTCGCCGAGCTCGTCGGTCAGTTCGGAGGATAGCGCAGCAAAATTGTTGACGAAATTGAGCGGGTTCTTGATCTCGTGCGCAATGCCGGCGGTGAGTTGCCCGAGCGAGGCAAGCTTCTCGGTCTGGACCAGCCGATCCTGCGTATTTCGCAATTCCTCGAGCGATTGCGACAATTCCATGGTGCGCTCGCGCAGTTCATTCAGCAGGCGTGCATTCTCGATCGCGATCACGCCCTGGTGTGCGAAGTTGGACACGAGCTCGATCTGCTTGTCTGTGAAGGGTTTCACTTCCTGGCGGAAGATCGTGATCGTGCCAATCAGCTCATCTTCCTTGAGCATGGGAACGATGACGAGGGTCCTTGCGCCGGCAAGGTCAGCGAGCGCGCGAACATTGGGGTTGCCTTCGATATAGGGCGGCTGCGTCCTGATGTCGTCGATATGAACGGTCTGATGACTCTTCTCGACGGTGCCGAGCCCGCTCGCGGGATGTGGGCGAATGTTCTGGTAGAGCCGGGTATCGACATAAGCTTGCGGCGCGTTGTGCAATGCGACCGTGCGAAAGCCGCCCTCCTCGTACAGATTCATGGTGCCAAAGCCGGCGCCGCAAATTCGCGTCGCATTCTCCAGCATCTTGTGGAAGACCGGAGCGAGCGCGCCCGATGAAGCGCTTATGATCTCCAGCACCTCCGACGTTGCCGTCTGCCGCGCCAGCGATTCATTCAATTGCTCGAACAGACGCACATTGCCAATGGCGATCACCGCCTGGTCGGCAAAGGTGGCGACGAGTTCGATCTGCTTTTCGGTGAAGGGCTGCACGCGCTTGCGGGCGACCACGATCGCGCCGATCGGCTCATTTTCGCGCAGAAGGGGAACACCGAGCGCCGTGCGCTGACCAGCGATCGTGATCGACGCCTCCAGGCCGTATTCGGGATCGGCAGCGACGTCGAGGATTTGCACCGGACGGCGTTCGAGGACGGCTCGACCCGTGACCGTGCCCCGGCCGGGAGCGATCGGATGAGCCCGCAGAAAGGCAATGTAGTCCTCGGAAAACCCGACCGCTGCTCCCGCCTGATATTCATCGCCCTCGCGGCGCATGATGAAGGCCATCTCCGCCTCGCACAGCCGTGCCGCCGAATCGACCAGCGTGTCGAGCACGGTTTGCAGGTCGAAGGTCGAGCGGCTGATCACCTTCAGCACGTCGGCGGTCGCGGTTTGCTGCTGGAGCGATTCGGCGAGATCGCGCGTCTTCGCCTGTACCTCATCGAACAGCCGCACATTCTCAATCGCGATCACTGCCTGATCAGCGAAAGTGGAGACCAGGTCGATCTGCTTGTCCGTGAACGAGTTCGCGGTCTTGCGGCCTAGGAATAGCACGCCGATCACTCCTCCGGACCGCAGCAGGGGTACGCCCAGAAGGGTGCGGTAACCGCCGGCCCTCTGTTGCTCGGGATAGGCATAGTCGGGATCGACCAGGACATCCGGAATCTGAACAGCCTTGCCGCACAGCAGGACGCGCCCAACGAGGCTACCGCGTCCAGCATTGAGCCGAACGCCCGCCGAGACCTTGGCCCACTCCGGCGAGAAATTGTACCGAGTTGCGTGATAGAAGGAGCCATCGGCGTCCTGCCGGAGGATTGCCGCCATGTCGGCCCCACACAGCGACGCCGCCGATTCCGTCAGCGTGTCGAGAACCGTTTGCAAATCGAACGCGGAGCGACTGATGACTTTCAACACATCGGCGGTCGCGGTCTGCTGCTGCAGCAATTCCCGCAAGTCGTCGGTACGCGCCTGCACCTCGTCGAACAGCCGCACGTTCTCTATGGCGATGACGGCCTGGTCGGCGAAGGTCTGCAGAAGCTGCACGTGATGCGGAGCGAAGGCCCCCGGCTCTGCCCGCGTGACGCTGATCATGCCGATCACCACGCCGCCAGTCGCGAGCGGAACGAACAACATGCTGCGAAAGCCGCGGGCGCGCGCGATGAATTTGATCTCGTTCGTCAACGCTTCCGTATCGGGGGTCGGCACCACCTTGCCCGCCTGTGTCCTCGCAAAACTCTCGAAATCGGTGATCGGACGCGGAAACATCTTCTTCAAAGCTTCATCGGCGGCAGAATTCGTCGGCGTGAACGCCGCCAAGTGGGCATTGCCGTCGATGAAGCGGAATACGGTCGTCGAAAAGCCGCCGAGCAAGGCATTTGCGCGCCTCGCGATTGCATCGAATACCGGCTTCACCTCCGATGGCGAGCTGGCAATGATCTTGAGAATGTCCGCGGTGGCGGTCTCGCGATCTTGTGCGGCGCGCAACTCGGCCAGGAGCCGCGCGTTCTCCTGCTGCAATTCCGCCACAACGCCCTGAGGAAGCGCGGCCATGATGAAAATCCGTGTCGGCAGCCGGTTCGCGGCCGACGTCAAAATTTAATCAAGAAAGCGCCGGGAATTATTTCACCATCAGGTGCTTCCGACCAGACATACCGTGAGTTGATTTTCGATCGACTACGCGTCAATTCGTCCTCGTGATCGACCGAAGCGGCAAGTTTCACACAATGCCGCTGGAGGCCGATTTACCTCGGGTCCGCCTGGTGCTGGCGCCAGGGGGATCGCGGGACCCACGTGCCGCGAGCGCCGTAGATTGCGTCCCGAAACACCTAGGAGAGCCCCATGGCGACCATATTCATCACCGGCAGCACCGATGGCCTCGGCCGGGCGGCGGCCCAATCGCTGCTCGATCAGGGGCACCGCGTGGTGCTGCACGCGCGTTCAGCCGATCGTGCCGCGGCTCTCGGCGGCCTCACTTCGCGTGCGAAGGGATTGGTGATCGGCGATCTCAGGAGCGCGGGGGAGACGCGGAGCATCGCGGACCAGATCAACGCGATCGGGCGCATGGATGCGGTCATTCACAATGCCGGCGTCTACACGCGGCCGAGCCGCGGCGCGACGCCGGAAGGCCATGCCGAGACGCTGGCCATCAACACGCTTGCGCCGTTCATGCTGACGGCTCTGATCGCGCGGCCCGCTCGATTGATTTATCTCAGCAGCGGATTGCACCGCGGCGGAGAGGGCTCGCTCGACGACCTCGATTGGACCAAGCGGGCCTGGAACGCCGCCACGGCCTATGCCGAGAGCAAGCTGCACGTCGTCGCGCTCGCCTACGCGCTGGCGCGGCGGTGGCCCAACGTCCTCTGCAACGCCGTCGATCCCGGTTGGGTGCGCACGAAGATGGGAGGCGCGGGCGCCCCTGTCGATATCGACACCGGGCAACGGACCCAGACCTGGCTGCCAGTCAGCGAGGATCCTGCGGCCCTCGTGAGCGGCCGCTATTCGCATCATCTCGAGCAGCAAGAGCCGGCCCGTGAGGCGACCGATCCGAGGTTTCAGGACCGGCTCATCGGCAAATTGACCGAGCTGACGGGCGTCGAGCTGCCGGAGGAGTGACGCACTACGATTCGTTGTCATTGCAGACTCGCAATGACGAAGCAGGCTTCAGGCGGCCTTCGGCCGCCAGGCCGTGTAGAGACCGATCAGTGTCCCCATGGCGACCAGCGCGGCTGCCAGCAGCACCTGCAATTCGCCGTTGTCGGTGGGGCCGATGGACGACACCAGCCGGGATACGATGACGAACAGAATGCCCACTGCGGCCGCGGCACCCACGCAGAGATAAGCGAGCTCGCGCGTCAGGCTGCGGCCGAGCAGTCCGAGGGCCGTGAAATACATCGAACAGGCGTTGGGATGAACGAACAAGGCAATGCGCGCATAGCGGCCATAGGCGTCGAACAGGGACTCGCATCGGCGCAAGGCCGCCTTCGAGGCCACCCGCTGCAGAAACGGCCTGAAGAAACGCGCTTGTCCATAGCTGAGAACGGCGCCCAGGATGATGGCGAGCCACGCCGCGAGGAAGACGGAGCCATCCACGGCCTTCGGACTGAGCGCCACGGACATCAGGATGAGGGCGGTGCCGGGAAAATAGCCGAAATACGGGAAGACCGCTTCCACCAGCACGCAGGCGAACATGAAGGCTGGAAACCATGCCGACCCGGCCGCGCCATGGACGATGGCGTTCAGGTCGAACAGGCTCGTCCTGTAGAGAACGAGGTACATGCACATGGCGAGGCCCGCCAGCGCATAGAACGGCAAGGCTCCAGACAAAAACCGTCTCATCCAATCATCAACTTCGTTTGGCGGAGACGACGGCCTCGCGCTGTTCCGGATCTGCTTTAGGCGAATGGGATTGAGGCTGTCGATGGCGCTCTTTGCCACGCAACTCACCTCGGCTTGCGCACCCCTACGCAATCGACAGGATCTCGATCTCCTGCGCACCTGAACCGACGACGTCGCCGACCGCCTTGCCCATCAGCGACCTCGCGACGGGCGCGACGAACGAGATCGAGCCGGCCTTGGGATCGGCTTCGTCCTCGCCGACGATGCGGTAGGTCTGGACGCGGCCGTCAGCGCGGCTGAAGCTCACGGTGCTGCCGAACGCAACGATTTCGGTCGCGACAGGATCGGGCATCACCTGCGCCGTACGCAAGCGTTCCGTGAGATAGCGGAGATCGCGCAGGGGCACGGCGGACTGCCGTCGCTTCTCGTTGACGTCCTCGATGGCTTGCGCGGCTTCATAGGCCGCCCGCGCTTCGGCGAGCTGCGCCTGCAATGCGTTGAAGCCTGCTTCCGTCACGAGGTTCGGATGCGGCGAGATCGGGCGGTCCGGCAACAGCGTCTCGGACGCGGTTTCGGCGCTCTCTTCCTTGGTGAAGGCGACGCTCAATTGAAGATCCTGTCGAACTGTTTCGCTTGCGACGCCATGGCGCCGACGACCGAGATTATATCTCAAGTTCGACGAAACGGCGGAGCTTGAAGACGAGGTCCGGCACGGCCTGGCGGAACCGGGTTGCGTTCTGGAAACTGGTGGAGAACGGCGCGAAAGTGAGCATCGCGTTCCAGTGCCGGTAACCGTAGACCGTGACCGAGACGCCGGAACTCGGGAAGTTGTCCAGCTTGCGCAGCTCGCCGAGCACGAGATCGGCGATCGCCTCCGCCGGCAGCAGCCGCTTGCCGTCCCGCGTGGTTGCGATTTGCGCGGGCGGCTCGGCCGGCTCGGCGGCCGCCGCTGCGGCATCGGGCGCGCTCTCGGCTTCGGCCGCATCGGATCCGGACTCGGACTTGGACTCGGACCTGGACGTCGCGGCCGGCTCCACGGGATCCGCCGGCACGATCGGCGGGACCTCGGCGAGCGGAGGCGGTGCAACAGGGTCTGCGCGCTTGTTGCTTCCCAGGATGCTGCTGATCATGGCCACAAGGCCGGCATCCTTCACCTCGTCGCTCATCATTCCCCCCGGGCTTCGGCCTACTCTAGCACCGCTCGCGCAGACCGCCACCGGCGATGTGGCGCAATGGAGGGCCGGGCGCCGCCGAATGATCGGCGGCACCACGTTCGATCACGTCGCGCCACGGTGCGATCCGTTACTGCTTAGCGAACGGAATGTATTGGTGGTACCGCTTGGGCACCGAGCTGCGATAGCGCGCCGGCACGGTGCCGGTGTCGACCGAATGATCGATCTCCTGCTGGCGGGTCATCTTCTTCTTCGCCGGCTTCTTCGACGCGCTCTTCTTGCCGTCAGTAGGCTGGCTGGACGTGTCGGTGGTCGCGCTTGGCGCTGTGGTCGTCGCAGCCGGCGCAGTGCTTGTCGCGGCAGGCGCAGCGGTTCCGCCCGCGGCCGGCGCGCCCTGCGCCAGCGCGAGCGGCGATTCCATCATGAGCATCAGCGCTGACGTCGCAGCCAGCAAATACGATTTCTGCATCAGAACCTCCAAAATGCCTGATCCGAATGAGCCAGCGTAGGCCTACGGCATCGACGCGTGCAAGTCCGCCCACGATAGGCCCGATCGCACGCCGGAACTGTGGTGGGGGTCACACTCCCGGCATGGTCTGCCTTCACGACCTCGCAGCGTGCGCAGGTGCGCAATGGCGCGCTCGGCTATGCGCGAGCTGCGCGGCCGGTCTCCTCCAGTCGCGAGGCGAACCAGCGTGACAGCGGCTCGTCGACGGCACCGCTGACATAGACCTCCGACATCGTCACATGTTGCCTGTCCAGCACCAGGAGCAGGCCGATCCAATAGGGAAACCAGACATGGACGTCGGTCAGCGCCCGCAGCTTGTGCTGGTCGTGATCGAGCGGCGTGTGGTTGCTCGCCTTGCGGATCTCCACGGCGAGCAGATTGTTCGGGATCTCGCGCTGATGCACGACGACATCGGGGTAGATCGACTTGCCGAGATGGTCGTCGGTCGAGATGATGGTGCCGTGCGGCAGATGCAGCGTGCGCTCGCCGAGCCGGTCGTAATTGCAGTCGACCGACCAGCCCGAGAACTGCTTTTCGAGATGCACCGCGAAACGGTGCGTGACCGCCCGCTCGCCGACGTCCTTCTCGAACAGGAAACCCTCGTGGGCGTAGAAGTCCCTGACAGCCGCGATCACCTTATTCAGCTCGGTCTGCATCGTGCCTCCGGGCCCATCACGTGCGCGCCAAGTTGGTAGCCCGGATGAAGCGTAGCGCAATCCGGGACTCTCGCAAAACACACCAGCCCCGGATTACGCTACGCTCCATCCGGGCTACATGAGACCGGAATTCGCGGCGCAATCGGTCCGGTCTACATCTGAACTTCGATCAGGCGCGGGCCGGGCTCGGCGACGGCCTCTGCCAGTGCCTTGTTGAACTCGTCGGCGTTGGTGACGGCGCGGCCGGGCACGCCCATGCCCTTGGCCAGCGCCACGAAGTCCAGGGTCGGGCGGTCGAGGCGGAGCATGTCGTTGGCGCGCTGGCCGGGCTCGCCGGCGCCGACATTGTCGAACTCGCCGCGCAGGATCTGGTAGATGCGGTTGGCGAACACGATGGTGACGATGTCGAGGTTCTCGCGTGCCTGGGTCCACAGCGACTGGATCGTGTACATCGCGCTGCCGTCGCCGACCATGGTGATCACCTTGCGGTCCGGGCAGGCGATCGCGGCACCGATCGACAGCGGCGTCGAGAAGCCGATCGAGCCGCCCATGTTCTGCAGCCAGTCGTGCGGGGCGGCCGCCGCCGTCGGCGGGAAGAAGCCGCGGCCGGTGGTGAGGGATTCGTCGACCATGATCGCGTTCTCGGGGATCGCACAGGCAATGGCCTGCGCGATCGAGGCGAAGGTGAGCGCGCCGGTCGGCTTGACCAGCTCAGCCAGAGCCTGCGGCTTGACGTCCCTGGCGCTGGCCTTCACGGCGCCGGCGAGTGCCTCGAGCGCGGCGACCGAATTCTCGCCCCAGGAGGTCATGCGATGCACCTCGCAGCCCTGCGGCTTGAGCATGCTCGGCTTGTTCGGATAGGCGAAGAACGCCACGGGGTCGTCGGACTCGACCAGCACGATGTGACGGAATTTCGCCAGCATCGGCAGGGCTTGATCGATGACGTAGTGGATGCGGTCGATCGAGAAACGGCCACGGCCGCGCGCCATCTTCGGACGGAAGGTCGGGCCCATCACGGTGCAGCCGGTCTTGCCGGCGATGCGCTCGGCCAGCGCCAGACCCTGCGCGCTCAGCGCGCTGCCGGTCATCAGGAGCAGCGTGCCTTCGCCGTCGCCATGCAGGATCTTTGCGGCCTGCTCGACCGCCTGCGGCGAATAGCCGGCGCGCTGCTGCTCGGCCGGAACCTCGGCGATTCCGTCGGCCTCGTTCCAGGCGGTGTCGGCGGGCAGGATCAGGGTCGCGATCTGCGGCGGCGCACTTTTCGCGGCGGCAATGGCGGCGGCGCCGTCCGCGGCGACCGATTTGGCATCCGGCGAGGTGCGGACCCAGGACGACATCGGCCGGGCCAGGCCCTCGATGTCGGAGGTCAGCGGCGCGTTGTAGCCGATGTGGTAGACGGCGTGCTGGCCGACGATGTTGACGATGCCGGAATTGGCCTTCTTGGCATTGTGCAGATTGGCAAGGCCGTTGGCGAGGCCGGGGCCGAGATGCAGCAGGGTCGAGGCCGGCGTGCCCTTCATGCGGAAATAGCCGTCGGCCGCGCCCGTCACCACGCCTTCGAACAGGCCGAGCACGCAGCGCATGCCGGGGACACGGTCGAGCGCCGCGACGAAATGCATCTCGGAGGTGCCGGGGTTGGTGAAGCAGACGTCCACCCCGCCCTTGACCATCGTCCGCACCAGGCTTTCCGCACCGTTCATTCTGTCTGCTCCCGCAACCGGCCAGTGATCCGTTCGGTCAATCATTGTTCGCGCGGCGCGTCAAAGCAATAGCGGGCATTGCGGCCCTGCCCCGCGTGACGACGCACGGATTTGGCTAACGTTTTCCAGCAAATTGGCGCAGTTGCGATTTGGTAACGTCAGTCGTTAACGATGCGGTCACGGGCCCGTGGCTTGCGAAACGTGCGCAAATATGGCCTCTGGGTCCGGTTGAATCGATTTTTTCTGGGGGAGATGATGATCCGGTTTTTTGCCGCACCGATGGCCGCAATGGCGCTGCTGCTGGCTGGCGCAGCCGACGCGTCCGCGACGGGGATGATAGACTTCACGGGCACCAGTTCCACCAGCTATATCGGCCGCGGCGGCGCGAGCCCGATCCCCCGCACCACCGTCATGTATAACGGCAGCTACGCTCCGGGCACCGTCGTGGTGAACACCGCCGAGCGGCGGCTCTATTTGGTGCTCGGGAACGGGCAGGCGCTGCGCTACGGCATCGGCGTCGGCCGCGACGGCTTCCGCTGGGCCGGGGTGCACAGGATCACCGCCAAGAGGGAATGGCCGGACTGGACGCCGCCCTCGCAGATGCTGGCGCGCCGGCCGGACCTGCCGCGCCACATGAAGGGCGGCATCGACAACCCGCTCGGCGCCCGCGCCATGTATCTGGGCTCGACGCTGTACCGCATCCACGGCTCCAACGAGCCGGAGACGATCGGTCAGGCCGTCTCCTCGGGCTGCTTCCGCATGACCAACGACGACGTCACCGACCTCTATAGCCGCGTCTCGATCGGCACCCCGGTGGTGGTGCTGAACAACTGACCAGGAACCCGCGCGGCGCGTGAATTTGCGCTCTTGTGCACGCGGGGCGAATGCGGCAGCGTCACAGCACGATGAGCGCATTCGTCCCGCCCTCGCCCGGCTTTCGCTTCGCCCTGCTGGCCCTCGCGACGCTCGCCTGCGCGCCTGACATCGCACCCATGGCTGCCGCCGGCGAGCTGCCCGCGGTGTCCTCGCGCCAGCGCGCCGAGAAGAAGAGCTTCACCGACGGCGAGATCATTGAAGGCTTCCTGAAGACGGCATTCGGCGCCGAATACCATCTTGCCGGCCGCGTCGACCGCATCCGCAAGTTCGACGGGCCGGTACGCGTCTACGCCGAGAGCGACCGCGAGGATCGCAAGACGCAGCTCGCCAAGGTCGTGGCCGACATCGGCAAGCGCGTGCAGCATCTCGACATCGCCATGATCGACACCAACGAAGCGGCGAATGTGCGCGTGAAGCTGGTGCGCGACCGCGATCTGTTCCGCACCATCTCGAGCTTCTACGGCGCCGAGAAGGCACGCGAGATCCGCTCCTCGCTCGATCCGCAATGCCTGTCCGGCTTCCGCAAGAACGACAATTTCGAGATCGAGCATTCCGACGTCATCCTCACCGTCGACAACGGCGATTTCACCTTCCTCGATTGCGCCTATGAGGAGCTGCTGCAATCGCTCGGGCCGATCAACGACACCACGAGCGTGCCCTGGACCATGTTCAACGACAACGTCTCGATGGGCTATTTCGACGTCTACGACCAGTACATCCTCAACCTGCTGTACGATCCCCGCATCAAGGCGGGCATGACCGTGGCGGAGGTCAAGACCGTGCTTCCCGCCGTCCTCAAGGACGTGCGCGCCTGGGTGAAGCGGGCGAATAATCTGAAGGAGTGAGGCGGTCCAAGGGAGCGATCTACTCGTCGGCGTCCTTCTTCCGCAGCAGATCCGTCGCCAGATCCGACAGCTTCGGCGGCGGCAGAGCCGCGAACGGCAGCGGCCGCGTCACATCGATCGCGGCCAATCCCAGCCGCGCCGTCAGCAGCCCGTTCAGCACGCCTTCACCCAAGCGCTGCGACAGCTTCGCCGCAATGCCGTGGCCGAGCATCTGCTGCACCAGGCTGTCGCTCGCAGCCATGCCGCCGGTGATGGCGAGATGAGCGATGACGTGGCGAAGCAGGCGGATCATGCCGAGCGCGCCGGGACGACCGCCATAGAGATAAGCGAGCTGGCGGATCAGGCGCAGTGCCGCCACGAACACGAACAGCACGTCGATGGCGGCGCGCGGGCTCACCGCCGTCACGATCGAGACCTTTTGCGCCGCCGACGACACCAGCCGCCGCGCCTCGGCGTCCAGCGGCGACATCAGCTCGCGCTCGGCGAGGCGGATCATGTCGGCGCCGTCGATGATCTCGCCGGCGTGGCTCTCCAGCGTCGCGCGGGCGCGCGCCAGCTGCGGGTTCTGGTGCGCGATCTTGAGCAGGTCCTGGACGATGACGCGGCTCTCCTTGCGGTCGTCGCTGGCCAGCACGGAAGCTGCGCGCTGATGCAGCTTCTCGATGGTCGCAAGACGCGCGAGACCGAACGCCTCGCGCCCGATCACCACCGCAAGCGCCAGCGCGGTGACGGCGGCGAAGGCAAGTCCAACGAAGCCGAGCGTCTGGCTGCGCGCGAACAGATCCTCGACCAGATGCACCACGCCGAGCCCGGTACCGAGCAGCGTCAATCCGGCGAGCCCCGACCAGAACAGCGTGCCCCAGGGAAAGCCGCGCCGCGCCGGGACTGCGGCGTGCACCGGCACCGGCAGCATCGCCGGGTCGGGCTCCGGCGTGATCTGGATGGTGGCGCGACCGAGACGGCCGGTCTCGTCGGCCTCGGCGACGACGACGCCGGGATCGTCGAGCCGGAACGTCGCCGGCCGCCGTGGCTTCGATCGCTCGGTCATGACAGCTTGTCTCCGATCAGGAACTGCAAGGCACGGTCGAGGCGGATGTGTGGCAGCGTCGGCTCGTCGGCACCCTCGCGTTCGAGCTTCGGCGGGCGGAAGCGCAGGAAGCGGAAATCGCTGTTCCCGGCCGCCTCCGACGCGAGCCCGCGGAACGCATCCGTCCCATTGAACAGCGGTTCGGGATCGAGCGGAAGATCGCCCGGAAAGGTCGCAACCTCGGTGTTGCCGTCGAAGAACTCGCCGCCGGCGCTTTCGCCTGCGGCGGGTGTTCCCAGGATCGACGGCAGCTTGTCACGGCCATGCGCCACCTGCGCTTCGCGCGTGGCGCGCACGGCGGCGAGCGCGACGACGTCGATCGCCGCGCCGGTGTTTTCCGCGCGCGCGACCGCGCGCGAGACGGCGCGGCGCAGCACCGCCTCGAGCCGGTCGTGGCTGGAATGATGCAGATGATCCGCCTTGGTCGCGGCGAACAGGATGCGGTCGATGCGCGGCCGGAACAGGCTGGAGAGGATCGTGCTGCGGCCGGTGTTGAAGCAGTCGAGAATGCCGGCGAGCGCGGCTTCGAGATCGTGCAGCGCCTCGGGGCCTGAGTTGAACGCGGCGAGCGCATCGGCCAGCACGATCTGACGGTCGAGCCGCGCGAAATGATCGCGGAAGAACGGCCGCACCACGACGTCCTTGTAGGCTTCGAAACGCCGCACCATCATCGCCCACAGCGATCCCTCGCCCGCCTGCCCGCCCGCAGGCACGTCCAGCGGCGCAAAGGTCAGCGCCGGCGTATCGGCGAGATTGCCGGGCATCAGGAAGCGACCGGGCGGCAACAGGCTCATCGCAAACCGCTCGTCGCGGCAGGCGCGCAGATAGTCGGTGAAGAGCTTTGCGGCCGTCAGCGTCGCCTGCTCGTCCTCGCGCGCTTCGGGCTTGAGCGTCGCGAGATGACTGTGCCACTCGGCCGCGAGATGCGCGCGCGGCGCCTCGCGCGACAGCGCCAGGCTCTCCGCCGACCATTGCTCGTAGCTCTTGTGGAGCAGCGGCAGGTCCAGCAGCCATTCGCCGGGATAGTCGACGATGTCGAGCGTCAGCGTGCGGTCGGCGCCGTTCGGGCGCTGGTAGTCGATCACGAGCCTGAGCTCGCTGATATCCACGGTCGAGCTCGGCCAGCGCCGTTCCTCCATCAGCGCGCGCAGATGGCTCTCATATGCAAAGCGCGGCACGGCATCGTCCGGCTGCGGCGCCAGGTGCGCCCGCGCGATCCGGCCCGAGGCGTAGGCCTCGAACACCGGAAACCTGCCGCCACGCGTCAGTCCATGGATCAGCGCGGTGATGAATACGGTCTTACCGGCGCGCGACAGACCGGTGACACCAAGCCGCACCGTCGGGTTGAAGAAGTGCTCGCCGAAGTCGATCAGCGCCCGCGCCGACAGCCGCGCTTCCTCGACCATATCCTGGAAACTGAATGCCATATGAACGTGAGGGGATCTCGGGCGAGGGATACGCAAAACGGATTAGTCACAAAAGTGGCAATTGCCTGAAGAAATTCAAGCTTTCATACTTCCACCGCCTTTCTCGGCAAATCAGCCGTTTGAACGACCCGCCGGTCCTGAAACACCCATCTAGAGGGCATTGCCTCGAGCCTTTGCGGATTGCCATGACCGTCTTCCAGTTGAAGCAGCTTGCATCCTCTTCCGTCCACGCCGCAGCCGACGCGATCGGCTGGGACTACGATCGCGCCGAGCTGATCGCCGACGGCATCGTCCACGGGATCGGCGTGCTCGCGGGCATCATTGCCGCGACGGTGCTGGTGGTGCTGACGGCGGTCTATGCCGACGCCACCGACATCGTCGGCGTCTCCGTCTATGTCGCCGGCCTGCTCTCGATGCTGGTGCTGTCGGCGACCTATAATCTCTGGCCGGTCTCGCCGGCCAAATGGCTGCTGCGCCGCTTCGACCATTCCGCGATCTATCTCTTGATCGCCGCGACCTACACGCCGTTCATCCTGGAGCTGAAGGACAGCGTGTTCGCGTTGGTGCTGCTGGCCGGCGTCTGGTGCGTCGCAATCCTCGGCATCGTGCTGAAGCTGCTCTATCCCGGCCGGTTCGACCGCGTCTCGGTCGGCATCTATCTCGCGATGGGCTGGAGCGGCATGATGCTCTACGATGCCGTGGTCAGGGCGTTGCCCACGCTGGTGCTGGGCTTCATTCTTGCCGGCGGCCTGCTCTACAGCTTCGGCGTGATCTTCCACGCCTGGCGGCGGCTGCGCTTTCAGAATGCGATTTGGCACGGCTTTGTCTTGGCCGGCGCGGCATGTCATTATACCGCGGTGCTCGACCTCGTGTTGAGCTGAGAAGTTTCCGCGAAGCGGTATAAGACGAGAGGAGACGTCGCATGCAGGTGACCGGCAAGGTCGTGGTCGTCACGGGCGGCGCAAACGGCATCGGCAAGGCGCTGTGCGAGGCCTTTCACAATGCGGGTGCGGCCAAGGTCGTGGTGGCGGACATGGACGCTGCCAATGCGCGAGCGGTCGCGGCCATGGTCGATGGCGCCGCGTTCAAATGCGACGTCGCGCAGGAAAAGGACATCGTCCACGTCATCGAGGAGACCGAGCGGCAGTTCGGCCCGATCGCGCTGTTCTGTTCCAATGCCGGCATCGGCGGCGGCTTCGACCCGATGTCGGAGAATGCCGGCGGCGCTTCCGACGAGCCGTGGCAGCGCAGCTGGGCGATCCACGTCATGGCGCATGTCTATGCGGCGCGGCATCTCGTCCCTCGGATGAGGGCGCGCGGCGGCGGCTATTTCCTCAACACCATCTCGGCCGCGGGCCTGCTGTCGCAGGTCGGCAGCCCGGCCTATTCGACGACGAAGCACGCGGCGGTCGGTTTTGCCGAGAATCTCGCGATCTCGCACAAGGCCCACAACATCAAGGTCTCGATCCTGTGTCCGCAGGGTGTCGACACCAACATGCTGCGCTCGATTCCCAAGGGCCCGCAATCCGGCGACGGCGACCTGACGCCCGAGCAAGTGGCGAAAGACGTGCTCGCCGGCCTCGAGCAGGAGACGTTCCTGATCCTGCCGCACCCGCAAGTGCTCGGCTACATGCGCAAGAAGACCGAGAATTACGACCGCTGGATCGGCGGCATGGCCAAGATCCAGGCGAAGATGCGGGAGGAGTTCGGGAAGTGACCGTTAGGTGCTCCCACGCTAGACGCTGTCATGCCCCGCGGAGGCGGGGCATCCAGTATGCCGCCCCTGTCGGCTCAACCACAACCGTCTCAGAGTACTGGATCGCCCGCCTTCGCGGGCGATGACACCGAGCGTGTAGAAGCAGCTTCAGCAACCTCGCGCATCACACCACCGCCACCGTCTCCCCCACCCGGCTCGCGCGCAGCGCCTGCGCATAGAGCATCATGCCCTCGCACACCGTGCGCTGCTCGGCCGGCGTCAGCGCCGCCAGCGCGCCGCGGACCTGCTGCCGGCCGAACGCGTGGAGGGCCTCCAGCGTGCGCCGGCCCTTCGCCGTCAGCGACAGCAGCTTGCTGCGCGCATCCGCCTCGTCCGGCGTCTCCTTGAGCTCGCCGCAATCGATGAGCTTGCGCACCAGACGGCTGACGCTGGATTTCTCCAGCCGCAGGAAATCGCCGAGCTCGCCCGACGTCATGGGGCCACGAATGCCGATCTCCAGGATGGTGTGGACCGCCGAGGGCGGATAGCCCGAGGCCGCCACCGTGGCGTCCATGAAGCCGAGTTCGCGCACCATCAGGCGCGAGGCGGCGCGGATGTCGTCAATCAGCGAAAGCTCGGCCATGGCTTGACTCGACCATATAGTTGTATCATACAACTATATGGGCGCAACGGCGCGCGCAAGTGTTTGGAGTGGACCATGAGCGAAGCCTTGCCGACCGGTCAGCGCATGAGCGGCAAGGTCTGCCTGATCACGGGCGGCGGCAGCGGCATCGGGCGCGCAACGGCGCTGAGGATGGCGGCCGAAGGGGCGGAAGCGATCGTCGTCGCCGGCCGGCGCGAGGCCGAGATCGAGGCCACCGCCGCCGCGTGCCGCGAGCTCGGCACGGAGGCGATCGCGCTTCAGACCGACATCACGAAGGAAGACGAGGTCGCGCGCCTCGTCGGCACAGCCGTCGGGCGCTGCGGCCGGCTCGACGTTGCCTTCAACAATGCCGGCTTCCAGGAGCGCCGCGCGCCCCTGGAGGAGCAGGGCACGGAGATCTACGACAGCGTGTTCGACACCAATGTCCGCGCGCTGTTCCTCTGCCTGCGCCATCAATTGCCGGCGATGCTGGCGCAGGGGCGCGGCAGCATCGTCGTCAACACCTCCGTCAGCGGGGTGCGCAATCCCAATCCAGGCTTTTCGCTCTACTCGGCCTCAAAGGCCGCCGCGATCTCGCTGACGCGCTCGGCGGCGATGGAGAACGCGCCGCGCGGCATTCGCATCAATGCGATCGCGCCCGGCCGCGTCGTCACAGACATGATGCTGCGCGCCGGCGTCGGCGATGTGGCGACGGTCAGCGCAGGCCTGCCGCTGCGGCGGATGGGCAGCCCGGAGGAGGTCGCCGAGGCCGTGGTGTGGCTGTCGTCGGATGCGTCGTCGTATGTCGTCGGGCATGTGCTCGCGGCCGACGGAGGTTTTTTGGCGTCGTGATGTCGTAGCCTGGATGGAGCGCAGCGCAATCCAGGGCCGACTCGCCTGTGGCAGGATTCCCGGATTACGCTGCGCTCCATCCGGGCTACGACACGGTCAATGCTTCTGCCCGTACAGCACAGGCACTGCGGAATCCACGACGACCTCAACGAGGCTCGTGCCCGCATACGCCATGCCGCGCTTCAGCGCTTCGCCCAGCTCCGCAGCCTTCGTCACCCGCACCGCACGGCAGCCCATGCCCTCGGCAAGCCGGACGAAATCGATCCCCGGCAGCTCCAGCCCCGGCACGTTGCGCACCTGCATGACCTGGCTGAACGAGCGCATCGCGCCGTAGCCGGAATTGTTGATGACGACGATTGTGAGCGGCAGCTTGCGCTGCGCGGCGGTCCAGAGCGCTTGGATCGAGTACATCGCCGAGCCGTCGCCGATCAGGCACACCGTGCGCTGCTTCGGCTTGCCGAGCGCCATACCGACGGCGGCGGGCAGAGAATAGCCGAGGCCGCCGCTCGCCATGGTGTAGAAACTGTCCTGGCCGCGCATCGGCAGGAATTTTTGCATTGCCGGCCGGTGCGAGGGCACTTCCTCGACAAGTGATGCGTCATCCGGCATCGCCTGCGACAGCGAATGCAGCAGGAATTCGACCGGCAGCGGATCGGCGGGCTGCGGCGCCGGCGGCAGTGTGCGGCCTTTTGGCGCCGCGCGCTTGCTCTCCGGCAGCAGGTCGAGCAGCAGGCCGAGCGCTGGCTTCATCGTCGCGATGATGCTGGTGCCCGATGGCGTCACTGCGGCGGCATCCGCGTCATCCGTGATCTGGAAGATGGTCGCGCCGCGGTCGAAGATCGCGGCATGGCCCTCGACATGGAAGGTGAACACCGGCGCGCCGATGACGACGACGACATCGTGCTCGCGCAGCGCATCGGACAACTGCGCCGGCGAGGCGTGCAGAAAGCCTGCGAATTGCGGATGCCTCTCGGGGAACGAGCAGCGTGCCGAGAACGGGCTAACCCAGACGCTCGCCTTGCTCTTCTCGGCGACGCGCACCATCAGATCCACCGCGCCGGCGCGATCGACGCCCGGGCCGACGACGAGCGCGGGGTGTTTGCTTGAGGCGAGCGCCGCAACCAGCGCCTTCATCGGCTCCAGCTCAGGGCCGATCTCGCGGCTGACCCTGCGCGCCTCGACCGGCGCGCAGGCATGGGCCCAGTCGTCGATCGGGATCGACACGAAGGTCGGCCCGCACGGCGGCCGCATCGCGGTGTAATAGGCCCGCGCGATCGCGGCGGGCACGTCCTCCGGCCTTGCCGGCTCGACGCTGTATTTCACATAAGGTCGCGGAAACTCGGAGGCGCGCTCGGCATAGAGAAACGCCTGCAAGGGCAGGATCGAGCGCGCCTGTTGGCCTGCAGTGATCACTAGCGGGGTCTGGTTGCGATGCGCGGTGTAGATGTTGCCGAGCGCGTTGCCGACGCCGG
The DNA here is from genome assembly GCF_020193585.1 of Bradyrhizobium sp. IC3195. Lineage (NCBI taxonomy): Bacteria > Pseudomonadati > Pseudomonadota > Alphaproteobacteria > Hyphomicrobiales > Nitrobacteraceae > Bradyrhizobium > Bradyrhizobium sp. IC3195. The sequence goes on from NZ_JADYVG010000013.1 coordinate 28,533, forward strand.
CCGCCGAATGCAGATTGACGAAGCCGGCATTGCGCGTCGCCTGCGCATAGCCATCGGCCATGCCGACGGCGGAAGCTTCCTGCAGCGCCAGCACGTAGTCGAGATCGTCGGGCCAGTCGCTGAGGAACGGCAGCTCGGTCGAACCAGGGTTGCCGAACACCCTGTCGATGCCGAAGGCACGCAAGAGATCGAGCGTCGCCTGCTTCACGGTGACGGGCTTGCTGCCGGTCTTGCCGTTCCTGGCCATTGGTTCCGTCCCTGCGTTTATTGATTGAACGTAGCAGCCCCACCCGTCATTGCGAGCGAAGCGAAGCAATCCAGAATCTCTCCGCAGAGAGCCAGTCTGGATTACTTCGTCGCTTCGCTCCTCGCAATGACGAGGAGAGACTATCACCACACCGCCGTGCCCTTCATCGTCGGCTGCCCCTCCGCATTCGCGGTCCACAGCTCCATGCCCGCCTCGGTCTCGTTGGCGTTGACCGAGAACTCCGTGCCTTCGAACAGCGGTTGCACGCCGCGATACGAAAACTTCTTCGGCGCCTTGCCGCCACGAAGCTTGGCCGCCATCTCGACGATCAGCGCTGCCTGTAGTGGACCGTGGAAGATCAGGCCCGGATAGCCCTCGACCTCAGTGACGTAGTCGCGGTCGTAATGGATGCGGTGGCCGTTGAAGGTCAGCGCGGAGTAGCGGAACAGCAGCACGGGATCGGACACATGCGTTTCGCGATGCTGCGCCTGCGGCGGCGGAGGCGACGCCTTGCCGCCAGCCGGCGCGCCGCCGGTCATCTCGCGATAGACGATGTCCTGCCGCTCGCGGATCGCCGTGCCCCTCGGTGAGGAGATGCTGTGCTCGACCGAGACGAAGCACAGCGTGCCGGTCGAGCCCGTCTTCACTTGCACGTCGGCAATGCGCGAGGTCCGCGTCGATTCATCGCCGACGCGCAAGGGCTGCAAGAACTCGATCTCGCCGCCCGCCCACATCCGGCGCGGCAGCGGCACCGGCGGCAGGAAGCCGCCGCGGGTCGGGTGGCCGTCGGGCCCGAGCATCGACATCGGGAACACCGGCTGCGCCAGGCACCAATGCACCGTGAACGGCGCAGCATCGCCCGTCTTGGGCTCGCCGACCTCCTGGAACAATGTCGCGCGCAGGCCCTTCACAAGCTGCGCGGTGACGATGTCGGTGGCCTCCTGGCTGCGGCCGATCCATTGCCTGAGATGATCGATGTCGAGCTTCTCGGTCATGACGCCTCGCTCTCTTTATTTGGACTGGGGACGCTCGCCGATCGCGGGCACGGCGCCGTAGCTGCGCGTCTCGCCGACGATGATCGGCGCCGGCGCGGGATAGCTGACGCGGCCGTTCGGCGTGTCGACCTCGATCCGCCGCAGATGCGGATGGTTGGCGAGGTCGGCCATGGTGTTGACCTCGGCGAATGCGATGTCGGCGTCCGAGAGCCGCTTCAACAGCTCGTCGCGCGTCATCCTGCCGAAGATCTCGGCCACAATCGTGTCGGTGAAGTCGCGGTTGCGCACGCGCTCGACCATGTTGGCGACGCGGGGATCGGCCGGCAGGTCCGGCTGATCCAGAACCTTCGCGCACAGCGTCTTCCACTCGCGTTCGCTCTGGATCGAGATCAGGATGTCCTTGCCATCCTTGGAGGTGAAAACGCCGTACGGTGCGATCGACGGATGCCGCAGGCCCATCCGCTTGGGCGGATTGCCGGCTTCGGCATTGAGCAGCGGCACGGTGCACCAGTCCGCCATCACGTCGAACATGGAGATGCGGATGTCGGCGCCCTTGCCGGTGCGCCCGCGCGCGATCAGTGCCTCCAGGATCGCGGCATGCGCGGTGGCGCCGGTCGCGACGTCCACGATCGACATGCCGACGCGCGAGGCGCCGTCGGGATTGCCGGTGATCGAGGCGAGGCCGCTCTCGGCCTGGATCAGCAGATCATAGGCCTTGCGATGAGCATAGGGACCTTCGTCACCATAGCCGGTGATGGTGCACGAGATCAGCTTGGGATAGTCCTTCAGGAGCCGCTCGCGCGAGAAGCCGAGCTTGTCCATCGAGCCGGGTTTCAGGTTCTGGATCAGCACGTCCGCGCTCGCGATCAGCTTCTCCAGCTCGGCGCGGCCTTCCTTCGTCGTGAGATCGACCACGAGCGATTGCTTACCGCGGTTGAGCCAGACGAAGTAGCTGCTCTGGCCCTTGGCCGCTGCGTCATAGCCGCGGGCGAAATCGCCTTCGGGCCGCTCGATCTTGATCACCTCCGCGCCGGCATCCGCCAGGCGCGACGAGCAGAACGGCGCCGCCACCGCCTGCTCGACCGCAATCACCCTGATCCCGTCCAATGCTCCCATGACCGCAACCTCAGTACGAGCGCGGCATGCCGAGCACGTGCTCGGCGACGAAGGACAGCACGAGGTTGGTCGAGATCGGCGCCACCTGGTAGAGCCGCGTCTCGCGGAACTTGCGCTCGACGTCATATTCCTCGGCAAAGCCGAAGCCGCCATGGGTCTGGATGCAGGCGTTCGCCGCTTCCCAGGACGCATCCGCCGCCAGCATCTTGGCCATGTTGGCCTCCGCGCCGCAATCGAGCCCGGCCTCGTATTTGCGCGTGGCTTCCTTCACCATCAGCTCGGCCGCGCGCATCGAGGCGTAGGCCTTGGCGATCGGAAACTGGATGCCTTGATTCTGGCCGATCGGCCGGCCGAACACGGCGCGCTCCTTGGCGTAGTTCGTCGCCTTCGCGATGAACCACTTGGCGTCGCCGACGCATTCGGCCGCGATCAGGATGCGCTCGGCATTCATGCCGGAGAGGATGTAGCGAAAGCCCTTGCCTTCCTCGCCGATCAGATTCTCCGCCGGCACCCTCATGTCGGTGAAGAACACTTCGGTGGTGGCGTGGTTCATCATGGTGCGGATCGGGCGGATCTCGAGACCGTTGTTCTTGGCCTCGCGCATGTCGACGATGAACACCGACAGGCCGTCGGTGCGCTTCTTGACCTGGTCCTTCGGCGTGGTGCGCGCCAGCAGCACCATCAGATCGGAATGCTCGGCGCGGCTGGTCCAGATCTTCTGGCCGTTGACGATGTAGCTGTCGTTGCCGTCCTTGCGCGCGAACGTCTTCAGCGAGGAGGTGTCGGTGCCGCTGGTCGGCTCGGTGACGCCGAACGCCTGCAGGCGCAACTCGCCGCTCGCGATCTTCGGCAGGTACTTTGCCTTCTGCTCGGCATTGCCGTGCCTGAGCACCGTGCCCATCGTGTACATCTGGGCGTGGCAGCCGCCGCCGTTGCAGCCGGCGCGCTGGATCTCTTCCAGGATCGCGGCGGCCGCCGACAGCTTCAGGCCCGCGCCGCCATATTCCTCGGGAATCAGCACCGAGAGATAGCCGGCCTCGGTCAGCGCATCGACGAACGCCTTGGGGTAGGCCATCTCGCGGTCGAGCTTGCGCCAATATTCGCCGGGGAACTGGGCGCAGAGCTTGGCTATGGCCTCGCGGATGTCGGCGTAATCTTCGGCGTGGTGTTCTTGACTCATGGCGTTTCCAATTCTCAGCGGCAGTTAAAGATAACGCCGGCCAACCCACGGGCGTTGTGAAAACAATGCCCGCCCCCTATGCTCATTTGTTATAGCGTATGGAGTAGCCTTCCAGGATTGGCAAGCATGGATTTCCGGCAGCTCAGGACCTTCAGTTGCGTGGCGGAGCTCGGCAGCCTGTCCAAGGCCTCCGACACGTTGCGCGTGGCGCAGCCGGCGCTCTCCAGGCAGATCAAGCTCCTGGAACACGAGCTGCGCACCGAACTCTTCACGCGCAACGGCCGCGGCATGGTGCTGACCGAGGCCGGCCGCCTGCTGCTCGCACGCACCTCCGGCATCGTGCGGCAGATCGACCAGATCCGCGACGACATCCAGTCGGCCAAGGGGCCGCCGTCCGGCCATGTCGTGCTCGGCCTGGTTCCGACCGTGAGCTGCGTGCTGTCGGCGCGCTTTGCACGGCGCTGTGTCGAAAAATTTCCCGGCATCTCGCTGCGCATCGTCGAGAGCTACAGCGGGCATCTGGTCGAATGGCTGCATCGCGGCGAGATGGATCTCGCCATCCTGTACGGCCGCTCGGCCGACCTGCATCTCAACGTGCAGAGCCTGGGGCGCGACAACATCGTCGCGGTCGGTCCGCGCGGCTGCGGCTTGGCGCGCAAGAAGAGCGTCGACATCGGCTGGCTGCTGCGGCAACGGCTGGTGCTGCCCTCTCATTCCCACGGCCTTCGGGCGCTGATCGAGCACGCCGCGGCCCAGCGCAAAATCAAGCTCGACGTCCAACTGGAGGCGGATTCGTTTCGCGTGCTGACGAGCCTGGTCGAGGAGGGCCTCGGCTTCGCGCTGCTGCCGCCGTCCTCGGTCCACGGCGAGGTCGCGGACGGGCGGCTGGAAACCGCCCCCGTATCCAAGCCGATGACGCGCGAGCTCATCTTTGCCTCTCCAATCGACCGCCCGGCCTCGACGGCCTCGCTCGCCATCACCGCGCTGCTGCGCGAGGAAGTCGCCGCCTGCCGCAAGGACGGCGTGTGGGACATCAGGCTGAGTTAGATGGCGTGTGGTAGAACAGCCGCGCGCGGTCGTGCCTTCGCATCTGGCGCGAGCTGTCATGCCGGAATTTTATAGCTGGGGAGTGCCGTGCCTGCCGGTGCGGGCGTGACGAGCAGGTGTGTCCAGGACCCCGTCATTGCGAGCGCAGCGAAGCAATCCAGAAATCCCTCCGCGGTGACAGTCTGGATTGCTTCGTCGCTTCGCTCCTCGCAATGACGGTAGGAGAGAGCTCAGCCCGGAATCCGCACCGGCAGCGTCTCATATCCCTTGATGAAGCTCGAATAGATCCGCTTGGGCTCGCCGACCACCTCGATGCGGTCGAAGCGCTTCAGCATCTCCTCCCAGACGATCTTGAGCTGCAGCTCGGCGAGCCGCATGCCGACGCAGCGGTGGATGCCGAAGCCGAAGGAGAGGTGCGTGCGCGGGCGGGGGCGGTCGATGATGAACTCGTTCGGCTTGTCGAACATCTCCTCGTCGCGATTGCCGGAGACGTACCACATCACGACCCGGTCGCCCTTCCTGATGTGCTTGCCGCCGATCTCGGTGTCCTGGAGCGCAGTACGCCGCATATGCGCCAGCGGCGTCTGCCAGCGGATCACCTCCGGCACCATGGAATCGATCAGCTCCGGATTTTCGCGCAGCTTGTCGTACTGCTCCGGGTTCTCGTTCAGCGCCAGCACCGAGCCGGTCATGGTGTTGCGCGTGGTGTCGTTGCCGCCGACGATGAGCAGGATGATGTTGCCCATGAGGTTGTCGGGGTCCATGTGGCGCGTGGCCTCGTTGTGGGCCATCAGCGACAACAGGTCGTTGCGCGGCGCGGAGTTGACACGCTCGTTCCAGAGCTTGGACATGTAGGCGTAGCACTCGTCCATCTCGCGGCGGCGCTCTTCGGCGCTGGCGACGATGCCGCTCTTGGGCAGCGCGGTGGAAACGTCGGACCAGCGCGTCAACTTGCGCCGCTCCTCCCAGGGGAAGTCGAACAGGGTCGCCAGCATCTGCGTGGTCAGCTCGATGGAGACGCGCTCGACGAAGTTGAACGTCTCGTTGCGCGGCAGATTGTCCAGCACGGTCTGCGAGCGCTGTCGGATCAGCTTTGCCAGCTCGTTCAGGTGTGTCGGCGTGAACATCGGCGACACCGTCTTGCGCTGCGCCGAATGCCGGGGCTGGTCCATCGCGATGAAGCTCGGATAGTCGTAGCCTTCCGGCACGTCGCGGATCGAGATGCCGCCGAGCTTGGAATCCGAGGAGAAGATGCCGTGATTGGTGTCGACATGCATGATGTCGTTGTACTTCACCACCGACCAATACGGCTCGATCGGCGCATTGGTGCAGTAATGCACCGGCTCTTCCTTACGCAGCCGCTCGAACCAGGGCCACAGCGTGTCGTCCTGGAACAGCCGGGGCGCGCCGGGGTGGAATTGCGACAACGGCGTCGCATAGGCCTCCTCGCGCGCCTTCCGCATGCGTTCGGCCTTGTCCACTTTAACCGGCGCTTGGATGTTCATGATCGTGGCTCCGTTGCGTTCGACTCACGCAGCAATCTTCACCGGCAGCGTTTCGATACCCTTTACAAAACTCGAATAGACCCGAGTGGGTTCGCCGACCACATCAATATGGTCGAACCGCTTGAGAATTTCCTCCCAAATAATCTTGAGCTGGAGCTCGGCGAGCCGCAGGCCGACGCAGCGATGGATGCCGAAGCCGAAGGACAGGTGCGTACGCGGGCGGGCGCGGTCGATGATGAACTCGTAGGGCCTGTCGATCGCCTCCTCATCGCGGTTGCCCGAGACGTACCACATCACGACCTTGTCACCCTTCTTGATCTGCTTGCCGCGGAACTCGAAATCGGACAGCGCCGTGCGGCGCATATGCGCCAGCGGTGTCTGCCAGCGGATCACCTCCGGCACGAAACTGTCGAGCAGGTCAGGGTTCTCGCGCAGCTTGCGATATTGCTCCGGATGCTGGCTCAGCGCGAGAAGCGAGCCCGACATGGTGTTGCGCGTGGTGTCGTTGCCGCCGACGATCAGGAGGATAAGATTGCCGAGGAAGTTCTTCGCATCCATGTCGCGCGTAGCAGTGCCATGCGCCATCATCGACAATAGGTCGCTCTTCGGCGGCTGTTCGATGCGCTCCTTCCACAGCCTCGAGAAATAGGCCGCGCATTCGGCGAGTTCGGCCATCCGCTCGTCCTCGGTGGCGACGAGACCGTCCGGGCCGGGAATCGTGGTGGCGACGTCGGACCAGCGCGTCAGCTTGCGGCGATCCTCCCAGGGGAAATCGAACAGCACCGCAAGCATCTGCGTGGTGAGCTCGATCGAGACGCGGTCGACCCAGTCGAACACCTCGCCGCGGGGAAGGTTGTCCAGGCACTCGGCCGAGCGCTTGCGGATGTTGATGGCGAGATTGTCCAGATGCGTCGGCGTGAACATCGGCGCCACGGTCTTGCGCTGGGCGGCATGGCGCGGCGGGTCCATCGAAATGAAGCTCTCACGGCGTAGATCCGGATCGATGTCGCGGATGGTGATGCCGCCGAGCGCGGAGGCCGAGGAGAACACCGCATGGTTGGTCTCGATCTCCATGATGTCATTGTAGCGCGTCACCGACCAGTACGGCCCGAACATCGAGTCCTTGCAGTAATGCACGGGATCCTCGCGGCGCAGCCGGTCGAAATAGGGCCAGAACGTATCGGTCCTGAACAATTCGGGGTCGCCGGGATCGAACTGCTCCAGCGGCAGCGACATCGCGCGCTCGCGCAAGGCGTCGAGCTTGGCCGCGCTTTCGATGGTCCCATGCATGACCGTTCTCCCTGAATATGAACCGCGCGTCGTTGAATTCTGCGCTGCGGTATTTGATTTGCAATTACAGCCGGTTGTCTGCGCCGGGGCAAGGGAGAGTTTTGCCTCATCCAGCCTTCACGAGCGCGTTGCACGATCGTCACGGCGCCACGAGAACGTGACCTCCCGCACGCCGAACGACAGAGAATCGTGCGAGAAACCCGCTGGAATCGAGCTAAATCGAACCCGCTCATCTTGGGGATCGACTAATCTCTGATCTATAGTTTGGCCGGAACAGATCCGCATCCCGAGGTTGCCGCCGTGAACGACATGCAATGGACCCCGATCGGGTCCGAACCCTTGCCCCCGCCGCTGCCGGCGACGCGGGTCGATTTCTCCGGCAGCCGCTCCGAGTTCCGCAAAATGGTCACCAAGGGTGCCATGCTCGAGCTCGTGACCTTCGGCTTCTACCGGTTCTGGCTCGTCACCGACATCCGCCGTCATCTGTGGACGCACACCGCGATCGATGGCGATGCGGCCGAATACACCGGACGGGCCAAGGAGCTCCTGGTCGGCTTCCTGTTCGCGCTCGCGATCCTGGTGCCGATCTATCTCGCCTATTTTCTCATTGGCATCGAGTTCGAGCGCTGGCAGGCCTTTGCCTCGACGCCGCTATTCATCGCCTTCTACGCCTTCGGCCAGTTCGCGATTTTTCGCGCGCGGCGCTACCGCCTGACCCGCACGGTCTGGCGCGGCGTCCGCTTCTGGATGGACGGCTCCGGCTGGGCTTACGCGTTTCGCGCCATGCTATGGGGCTTGCTGGTGCTCCTGACGCTCGGTCTCGCGCTGCCCTGGCGCGCGGCGGCGCTCGAACGCTACAAGATGCGGCACACCCATTACGGCGATCTCCGCGGCGATTTCGACGCCGACGGCTGGACCTTCTTCAAGCGCGGCTGGTGGCTCTGGCTGCTCAGCCCGATCGCGCTGATCATCTTCCCGCTCGCACCGTTCTTCTATGCCGAGTTCAAGGCGCGCGAATGGCGCTGGTGGCTCGATGGCATCCGCATCGGTGGCGTCAGCCTGTCCTCGGAATTGCCTCATGATGCCTTCTACGGCCTGTACTGGAAAGTGATCGGCTGGTGGATGCTGCTCACGGTCGCGTTCGCAGCCTATATGGGCGGCAGCGCCTTCCTGGTCGTCTCGCTCACAGGCGTTTCCGCCGAGGAGATCTTCGCCGGCGACAATGCGACGAAGAGCATCCCGATGGTGGCGATGATGGTGATCGGCTATTTCGCGCTCGCTCTTGCCATCAACATCGTCATGCGGGTCTATCTTCAACGCGATCTTTGGGCCAAGGTGCTGGAGACCGTCGAGGTGCACAACATCTGGGCCGCGGCGGACGTGCGCGGCAGCGGTCAGCTTGCCGGCGCGCTCGGCGAAGGCTTTGCCGACGGACTCGATGTCGCGGGATTCTGAGCTGTGAGTGACGTGTTTGCAAAGACCCCGGCGCAGTCGGAGAGCCCGACCATCTTCTTCGACGGCGTGTCGAGCCGCAGACGGCAGGTGACGCTGACGCTCAGTGATGCGCTCGAGATCGCCGAGGACGGCGCAACGCCTGTTCGCTGGGCCTATGCCGACGTTCGCCGCGCCGACAGTCCCCCCGGAATCCTGCGCCTGGCTGCGACGTCCGCACCGCCTCTGGCGCGGCTGGAGATCCGCGATGCCGTGCTCGCCGCGGACATAGCCGCGCGCTGCACGCGCCTCGACGAGCACCAGACGACGCGCAGCGGCGTCGCGAAAATCGTGGGCTGGTCGGTTGCCGCCACCGTCTCCATCGTCTGCGTCGTCCTGTTCGGCGTTCCGCTCGCCGCCGACCGACTCGCGCCGCTGGTGCCGAAGCCCGTGGAACGGCGCATCGGCGATGCCGCCGAAGTGCAGATGAAGACCATCTTCGGCCGCGGCGTGTGCGAAGACCCCGCGGGCAAGGCCGCGTTCACGAAGATCGTCAACCGCCTGCGCGATGCGGCCGGCCTCGACGACACAATGACGGCCGGCGTGCTGCCGAGCTCGATACCGAATGCCTTCGCGCTGCCCGGCGGCAAGGTGTTCGTGCTGAAGGGCCTGCTCGACAAGGCCGAGAGTCCCGACGAGCTCGCCGGCATCCTCGCCCACGAGCTCGGCCATCTCAAGCATTACGACAACATGCGCGGCCTGATCTACAATGGCGGCACCTCGTTCCTGATCGGCCTCTTGTTCGGCGACATCACCGGCTCCTCGGCCGTGATCTTCGCCTCGCGCAGCCTGGTCGAAGCGTCCTATTCGCGCGAAGCCGAGACCGGCGCCGACACTTTCGCGATCGAGATCATGCATGCGCTCGGCCGGTCGCCGAAGCCCGCCGCCCAGCTGATGTTCCGCATCACCGGCAAAGAGGGCGGCTCCGGCCTGACGAATATCCTCGCCAGCCATCCGCTGACCGAGGACCGCCTCGCGCGCATGACGAAGGAGGACCGGCCCGCCAGCGGCCCGCCGCTGCTGACCGACAAGGAGTGGCAGGCACTGAAGGGCATTTGCGGCAGCGGGAAGGTGTGACGGCCCGCTCCTGGCGCATCACTTCGCCGGCGCAGCCGGTGGATTCGATCCGGTGGTGACGTTCGGCGCCGTGTTCGGGTTCGAGGTCGTGGTCTGGGGACCGAACTCGCGACCATTGTAGAAGAAGACGGCCGCGACCACGGCGATCACGAAGATCGCGCCGACTGCCCAGCCGACCGGGCTGTTGCGGCGCGCTCTGTCGGCCCTGCGGTCCTCATTCTGATAGGTCATCGTTGCTCTCCATCGCAAAGCAGGAGAACCTCGCGCGGTGGAAGCTGTTCCTAAAACGCGCCCAGCACTTACCGCGTTCCGTAGGCGCGGTCGCCGGCATCGCCGAGGCCCGGCAGGATGAACCCGTTGTCGTCGAGCCCTTCATCCACCGCCGCCGTCCAGATCGGCACGTCCGGGTGCAATCCGCGCAGCCGTTCGAGCCCTTCCGGTGCGGCGATCAGGCAGGCGAGGCGGATGTCCCTGGCGCCGCGCTCCTTCAGCCGGTCGATGGCGGCGACGGCGGTGTTGGCGGTGGCGACCACCGGCGTCACCACGATGGCGAGGCGCTCGCTGAGGTCGGAGGGCGATTTGAAGAAGTACTCCACGGCGGCAAAGCTGTGCGGCTCGCGGTAGAGTCCGATATGGGCGACGCGCGCGGTCGGCACCAGATCCATCATGCCGTCGACGAAGGTGGTGCCGGCGCGCAGCATCGGCACGAATACCAGCTTCTTGCCGGCGATCTTGGCCGAGTGCATCGTCGCCAGCGGCGTCTCGATCACGGTGTCGGTGAGCGGCAGGTCGCGCGTCACCTCATAGCACAGCAACATGCCGATCTCCTTGATCAGCTCGCGGAACGACTTGGTCGAGATGGACTTGTCCCGCACCAGCGTCAGCTTGTGCTGCACCAGCGGATGATCGACGATCGTGACGCCTTCCATGATGAGATGCTCTTGCTTTTCCCTTCTCCCCTTGTGGGAGAAGGTGGCGCGAAGCGCCGGATGAGGGGTATCTCTCCGCGAACTCCAACTGAGAGATGTGCCCGCGGCGACAACCCCTCACCCGGCTTCGCTTCGCGAAGCCACCCTCTCCCACAAGGGGAGAGGGTTTAAAATACCGTGCCGTCGCTGATCACCTTGAGCGGCGGCGATCCATCGGGACGGCGTGCAAATGCGATGGCGCGGCCCGCCGCCCACGTGCCGCCTTCGAGGATGCTCGCAAGCGGCAAGGTCCGAGGGGTGCGGCCGAGCTTGGCGCGAATGCGCTCCGCCAACCTGTCGAGCAATGCAATTGTCAGCGCGCGCCACTCCACGACGAGCAGCGAATCCACTTCATGCGCACGCGCGGCATCGGCGGCATCGCGCAGGCGCAGCACGTCATGATCGACGAACAGACCGCCGTTGCGGTATTCGGCGAGCCCGGTCAGGCCATCGATGTCGGTCACCTCAAAGCCGGCGCGCTGCAGCGGCTCGATCAGCGAATAGCTCAGCCATTGCGACAGCTTGTGCAGCGGCACGAGGCCTGCCGTGCCGTCGTCCGCCTTGATCGCCGGATGTCGCCAGCAATCGCCGAGCGGCACGCCCGCAAGCTCAAGTCGCGACGGCCAGATCGGCCCGAGCCGGTTCAGCACCGCGGACAGGATCGCGGGCGCAGCGACGGCGCCGCCGATCGCATGCGCTGCGATATGATCGAACAGCCCGCCCGGCCGCGGCGTATCGTGCAAGCCGAACACGTCCGCACGCTCCGAGACCTGCCTGCCCAGACGCCGCAGCAGGTCGGTGCGTCCCTCCAGGCCGAGCAGCGGATTGGCCTCGGTCACCTGAAAGGCGGAGGTGAGTGAGCCAAGAGGCAGTCTTTCAAGCACCTCCGCATCGGCCCTGAACGGCGCACGCGCATCGCGCGAAAACAGCCCGCTCGCGAACATGTCGAGGCTCGCGATCGCGAGCCCTTCCGATCGCCCTACGTCTGCTCCCGTCACGCTGTCGCGATAGCGCCAAGCTGCGCCGGCGCCGGCATCGAGCAGCACGCTGACGATGGCGAGGTCGAACTCGGCGCGCGCTTGCGCCGCGCGATCCGGCCAGGACGCAGCATCGGCAAGCCGGGCCCAGCGGTCGACGCCGCCGAGCACGAAGTGCCGCCAGCGCGCATGGAAGGGAATGTCAAGCGTCGGATAGGCTTTACGGGTCACCGCGAGCACGGCATCGGCAACGCCATCGATGCGGTCGAGATCGACCGTGAAATGGGTGAGCCCGCCGGCAAGGCCGAGCTCGAGCATCTGCCCGGCGCGCGCGCGCACCGCCTTTGCGGTGAGCAGCGCGCGTGCCTGCGATTCCAAAGCGTCCGCCATCGCGATCAGTATTTTTCCAGCGAACGCCCGACCACGCCGTTCACGTCCTTTTCCGGTGCGATGTCGGTCGAGTAGTAGCCCGCGGCCTTCTTGGCGGCGATCTCGACATGGGCGTCGGCGGGAATCAGCTCCAGCGGGATCGGCACACGCTCGACGATGTCGATGCCTTGCGAGGTCAACGCGTCGTATTTCATGTCGCTCATCGACAGGAAGCGGTCAATGCGCTTGAGGCCGAGCCAGTGGATCGTATCCGGCATCAATTGCTGGAAGCGCGCGTCCTGGACGCCAGCCACGCACTCGGTGCGCTCGAAATAAGCGGCGGCCGCATCGCCGTCCTCCTGCCGCTTGCGCGCATTGTAGACCAGGAATTTGGTGACCTCACCGAGCGCGCGGCCTTCTTTGCGGTTGTAGACGACCAGCCCGAGCCCGCCCTCCTGCGCGCCGCGCGCGGATTCCTCGATGCCGTGGATCAGATAGGGCCGGCAGGTGCAGATGTCGGAGCCGAACACATCGGACCCGTTGCACTCGTCATGCACGCGGCAGGTGATCCTGGTGCGATGGTCCGGCAGTTTCGTCACGTCGCCGAACAGGTAGACCGTGGTGCCGCCGATCGGCGGCAGGAACACCTTCATGTCCGGGCGCGTCACGAGCTCCGGGAACATCCCGGCGGTCTGCTCGAACAGCGTGCGCCGCAGCTCGGTCTCGCCGGTGCCGAAGCGCGCCGCAAGGCCCGGCAGGTACCACACCGGATCGATCGCGATCTTCACCACCGACACGCTGCCATTGGCGTGCACGACCTCGCCATCGGCGCGCAGCCGCTTTGCGGCGAGCGCATCGCGAATCTCCGGCAGGTCGAGCCGCGCCCGAGTCACCGCGATGCTCGGGCGGATGTCCGCGCCCTCGGCGATCTCCTGGCGAAAGTTCTCGGCGACCAGATGCCCCCAGGGATCGAGCGCGACGATTTTTGTGGGATCGGTCCATTGCTCGAACGGACCGATGGTGGCGGCCGGAAAGGTATTGGTGAGGTCAGGACGCCTGATCGGGTCCAGCGCCCCGGCGGAGACCGCGAGCGCGCGGTACATCGCGTAGGACCCGCCATGGCTGCCGATCACGTTGCGATCCCCGGCGCGCGACACCGTACCGATGATCGGCCCGCGCGCGCGCGCATCAGCGGCGCCCCAATGGATGGGAAAGGCGGCCTTCCTGCCCGGCTCCGGATGGGAGGTCAGGCGGATGTGGTCGGTACGGTTGGCACGGCTCATGTCCAGGCTCCCAAAAAGCCAACGGCCCGCCGCTCGGACGGGCCTGGCTCACTTGCGACGCCGAACCGGCGGCGCAAGCTCAATCCAACATATTGTAGCGGCCCGCGACGACAGACAAGTTAATCGTGGCCGGGCGCAGGGGCCGTTCGGGGCCAAATTCCCGTCATCGGGCCTGCCGACGCCGCTCATCGCGCTCGCCGCCTGCCGGTGAGGCCGGTTTAAGGAATTGAAGTAGTTTCGTTTTTCGTGTTTTCAAGGAGGCGTTGCTTCGTGCGGCCGGCTTCAAGTCCGGTGCACTGCGCCGCCCCCGCCCTGGAGACTGCTATGCCTGCCGCCAGCTACATCGATCCCCGCAACGGAAAGCTCTATCCCTTGGACCAGCCGCGCTGGTGCTCGGACGAGCGCACGCCGCTGCTGGTGACGCCGGGGGCGGGCATCTCACGCGAGGACATCGATGGCCGGACGCGGTCGCTCTGGCGCTACCGGGCGGCGCTGCCGGTCGAGATCGAGAACCCGATCACGCTCGGCGAGGGCTGCACGCCGCTGGTCCAGCAGGACTGGGGCGCGCTGCGCCCGCTGTTCAAGCTCGAATGGTTCAACCCCACTGGCAGCTTCAAGGACCGCGGTTCGGCGGTGATGCTGTCGTTCCTGCGACAGATCGGTGTCGACGCCATTCTGGAGGATTCCTCCGGCAACGGCGGCTCATCCATGGCGGGGCTGGGTGCGGCCGGCGGCATGCGCGTCAAGATTCTGGCGCCGGCCTCGACGTCGCCGGCCAAGATCGCGCAGGTGCGCGCCTACGGCGCGACCGTGCAGCTCGTGGAGGGCCCGCGCGAGGAATCCGAGGCCGAGGCCATCCGGCAGTCGAGCCAGACCTTCTACGCCAGCCACAATTGGCAGCCGTTCTTCCTCGAAGGCACCAAGTCGCTGGCCTACGAGATCTGGGAAGATCTGGGATTCCGCGCGCCCGACAACGTCATCATTCCCGTCGGCGCCGGCAGCAGTCTGCTGGGTTGCGCCTTCGGCTTCCGCGAGCTGATGAAGGCCGGGCAGATCTCGAAGCTGCCGCGCCTGTTCGCGGCGCAGCCGCTCAATTGCTCGCCGATCGATGCAAGCTTCAAGGCCGGTGTCGATACGCCCGTCGCGCGCGGGGTGAGCAAGACCGTTGCCGAGGGCACCGCGATCAAGACTCCCCTCCGCCTGCGTGAGATCATCGCCGCCCTGCGCGAGAGCGGCGGCGCCACCATCGCGCTCACCGAGGACGAGATCGTCGCCGCCCTGCGCCGCCTCGCGCGCCAGGGCCTGTTTGCCGAGCCGACCAGCGCCAGCGCGGCTGCGGCGCTCGACAAGCTCGCCGCAACCGGCGCCATCAATGCGAACGAGACAACGGTCGCCGTTCTCACCGGCACCGGCCTCAAGGCCGCAACCACCGTCGCTGACCTCGTGCAGTAGTCTCGCGCTTACCCTCCCGCTCCAGGCTCCTGGAGAGGCTTGGAGAGAGAACGCGAGCGCCCGCCGGCGTCCGCCAGCACCTTCCACTGGAACAGCGGCGAGTCCTTTGGCGGCGAGAGCTGCGGGGTCCAGCCGGTGAGCTTTTCGATCACATAAGTATCAGCCACGACGCCGCGCCAGCGGCGTTCGACCGTGGCGAGTTGCTCGCGCTGCGCCGGAATGTGCTCCCACAGTGATGCGCGGTTGTCCGGCTCGCGCCCGACATAGATGCCGGCATGGCCCTTGATCCTGTCCATGCCGGGATCGCGGAAGTCCTGGAATCGGCCGCGCTCGTTGATCTCAATCACGGGCACGCGGCCCCGGAACAGCCAGCGCATCATGGCGTAGGTGCGGTAGTCCGTGGTTGCGATCCAGGTCGCGCCTGTTACGTCGAGGGCCGCTTGCGTCCGCGCGGCGACCTGCTCGTAGCCGGCCTCGGCGCCGATCGGGTCGATCTTGCCGAGCAGATTCCAGGGCGCGGCAACGTAGTAGAGGAACACGATGATGACGAAGGGAATGCCTAAGACGATCGCTGTCCTGGCCCAGAACAGCGAGGACCTCAGCATCCGGGCGGACCATCCCTCTTTCCTCATCGTGACGAGGTTGACCGCGGTGGCGGCAAAACCGACCGGCCACATGAACATCGGCCAGGTGTCGCCGACGCGCAGCGTCAGCGACTTGAAGAAGAAGTAGGCGAACGGCACCAGCACCGCGCTCGACAAAAGGATCGCGACCGGCTCGCGCGTGCGATAGCCGCGCCACGCCGTCAGCACCAGGCCCGTTAGCACCACCGGCAGCAAGACGAAGCCGACCAGGCCGAATTGCAGGCCGATGTAATCGCCGATCGTACGCAGCGAGACGCCGTAATTGGCGGTGGCGCGCACGCCCTGGAAACGGAACGAGGCCCAGTCGTGCTGTGCGTTCCAGATCAGCACCGGCGAGAACACCACTAGCGCGACCAGCACGGCGAGATACGGGTAAGGACTGCGCAGCCAGCGCCAGCGCCAATCCGGCACCAGCAGAAAGGCGGCGACCGCCGGCGCGAACATGATCACAGTAAATTTCGACAGCATCGCGAGGCCCGCGAACAGGCCGGCCGCCAGCCACCAGCGGCCGTCGCCGCATTGCGCCAGCCGCACCAGCGACCACATCATCGCGACCGCGAACGGGATCATCGCGACATCGGGCGCAACCTTGGCCATCAACAGGCCGTAATAAAGCGCGGCCTCCGGCATCAGCACCGCGAACACGATCGCGCGCGCATCATGGGTGAGGCGGCGGACGATGTCGGCGAGCAATAGCTGCGTCACCAGCATCGCGACGATGCCGCCGAAGCGGACGCCGAGATTGGTGTCGCCGAAGATCGCGGTTCCGAAGCGGATCAGCCAGGCGATGCCGGGCGGATGATCGAGGAAGCTGAGCGCAGCCTCCTTGGACCAGGTCCAGTAATAGGCCTCGTCGGTGCGCAGCTCGATGGCCGAGGCGTAGACGATGCGGAGCAGCGTCATCGCAGCGATGATCGCTGCGGCCATGAGAATGAGACGGCGTTCGGCGCCGGCTGGCTGCGCAGAGATGTCGGGAGCGATCGTCACGGCGGCGCTTTTCCCCGACTTGGAAGGGGGAGTCAATGTGGGGCTGTCGTCTCGGCGATCCTGCTGGCTGTCCATATCGGGAATTAAAGGCTACGCTGGCTGGTCTCCTCCATGACCTGACACAACCGAATCATGGCCACCGCTCCCACACAGATGTCAGTCGTCCGCGCCGCCGGCGTGCGGCAGGTGCGACTCGTTTGCGGCATCATCCTGTTCGCCTTTGTGGTCAGTCATTTCCTCAACCACGCGCTCGGCAACATCTCGGTCGATGCCATGGAGACCGGGGTCTACTACCACACGCTGTTCTGGCAGTTCCTCCCGGTCGCGATCGTGTTCTATACAGCCGCCCTCACCCATATGGGGCTCGGCGTCTACGCGCTGTATCAGCGCCGCCAGTTCCGCTGGCGAACGATCGAGCCGCTCCAGCTCGTGCTCGGCTTGAGCATCCCCGTCCTCGTCATGGGCCACGTCATCGGCGTACGGCTCGCGCAGACGCTGTTCGGACACGAGAAGCTGTATCCGCAGGAGCTCTATTTGTTCTTCGTCGCGGCACCGGGCCTAATCTGGCAGATGACGATCCTGCTTCTCATCGCCTGGGTGCACGGCTGCATCGGCGTCTATTTCTGGCTTCGGCTGAAGCCGTTCTTCACGCGCGCGGCGCCCTATCTGCTCGCGGCCGCCGTGCTGATCCCGACGCTATCGCTGCTCGGCGTCTACCAGGGCGGCCGCAGCGTCGCCGTCGACAGTGACGATAGCGAATGGCGCAAGCAGCATCTCACCCGCCGCCAAGTCGGCACGGTTGCGGAAGGCAACACGCTCGAACGCATCGCGGGCGGTCTCACCATGGGCTATTTCGGTCTGTTGGGACTGGTGCTGGCGGCGCGCGGCGTGCGCGCCTTACGCGAACGGCGCGGCGGAATGATCGCGCTGTCCTACGGCAACGGCAAGACGGTGCGGGTCCCCAAGGGCCTGTCGGTGCTGGAGGCGAGCCTGCGCCACAACGTGCCGCATGCCAGCGTCTGCGGCGGCCGCGCCCGCTGCTCGACCTGCCGCATCCGCATCATCGGCGATCATGATGCCCTGCCCACCCCGTCGCAGCGCGAGGCTTTCGTGCTCACCCGCGTCGGCACCGCCGATCCCTCGATCAGATTGGCCTGTCAGCTGCGTCCGACCTCCGATCTCTCGTTCTTCCAGCTCTTCGCAGCTCACACGCATGCAACGGACGGAGCCTCGACATCGGCCAGTATCGGCCAGGAGCGCTATCTCGTCAGCCTGTTCGTGGACATGCGCGGCTCGACGCAGCTGGCCGAGAAGCGCCTGCCGTTCGACACGGTCTTCATCGTCAACCGCTTCCTCGGCGCGGTGTCGCAAGCGGTGATCGAGAACGGCGGCCAGCCGAACCAGTTCGTCGGCGACGGCATGCTGGCGCTGTTCGGACTCGCGGCCGACCCGCAAACCGCCTGCCGGCAGGCGATGAAGGCCGCCGCGGGAATCGCTGCGCATATCGACGAGCTCAACGATCTCCTGAGCCACGATCTGCGCCAGCCGATCCGCTTCGGCATCGGCATCCACGGCGGCGAGGTCATCATCGGCGACATCGGCTATCGCGATCACATCGTCTTCACCGCGCTCGGCGATGCCGTCAACGTCGCCGCCCGCCTGCAGGACATGACCAAGACGCTGGCCTGCGAGGCGATCGTCTCGGACGAAGTGCGCCGTACCGCTGATATTGCCGACGACGCACTGCCGCAGCAGGAGGTCGCCATCCGCGGCCGCGACCAGCCGCTCGCAGTGCGCGTGGTGGCGAATGCGAGGGAGCTGGCGGCGCTGGTCGATCGCAGCAAGCGCGTGGCGGCGTGATTCTTTACCTCTCCCCGTAAGAACGGGGCGAGGGAGCGCACCGTCGTCGCGGCCTACTGCTCGTCAATCTCGTTACGAGCACAACACCGGCCTGCTGCAACGCAGCGGCATGGGCTTGCTGCGAAAGCGCGAATTGACTTCACGCAAATGGTTGCGACAGATGAGCGCAGGATCGTGCTGATGACCGCCGATCCAACGAGAAGCTCCGGGAGGAGAAAGAATGTTCGATCGACGCGACCTGCTCAAGGGAGCAGGCCTTGCCGCCATGGCGGCCACACTGAATTCCACCAAGGCGCTGGCCCTCGACACGGTGACCCTGCCCTTCGCCAATGGCGAACGGCCGCTGGTGAAATATCCGCAGAAGCGGCCGATGATCGGCCTGACCAGCCGGCCGCCGCAGCTCGAGACCCCGTTTGCGGTGTTCAACGACGGCCCGATCACGCCGAACAACGCGTTCTTCGTGCGCTACCACCTCTCCGACCTGCCCTACGATCTCAACCCCGACAAGGTCACGCTGGAGGTCAAGGGCAAGGTCGACAAGCCGCTGAAATTGTCGCTGAAGGACATCCGCAAGATGAAGGCGACGGAGATCGTCGCCGTCAACCAGTGCTCCGGCAACAGCCGCGGCTTCTTCGAGCCGCGCGTCGCCGGCGGTCAGCTCGCCAACGGCGCGATGGGTTGCGCGCGCTGGCGCGGCGTGCCGCTGAAGAACGTGCTGGAGATGGCCGGCGTGCACAGCGGCGCCAGGCAGGTCACCTTCAACGGCATGGATGGACCGGTCAACGACAAGACGCCGGATTTCATCAAGGCACTCGACATCGATCACGCCACTGACGGCGAGGTGATGCTGGCCTATGGCATGAACGGCGAGGACCTGCCGTTCCTCAACGGCTTTCCGCTGCGCCTGATCGTGCCCGGCTATTTCGGCACCTACTGGGTCAAGCACCTCAACGAGATCACCGTCATCGACAACGTCTATGACGGCTTCTGGATGAAGTCGGCCTACCGCATCCCCGACACGCCGAACAATGCGGTCGAGCCGGGCACCGCGCCAAAGGCGACGATCCCGATCAACCGCTTCACCATCCGCTCCTTCATCACCAGCGTCCCCGATGGCGCCAAGCTGAAGGCGGGAGCCGTGACCCTGCGCGGCATCGCGTTCGATGGCGGCAAGGGCATCAAGCAGGTCGAGGTCTCCACCGACGGCGGCAAGAGCTGGGTCGGCGCCAAGCTCGGCAAGGATCTCGGCAAGTACGCCTTCCGCGAATGGAAGCTGCCGGTGAAGCTCGCGGCCGGCAGCCACGAGCTCAAGGTCCGCGCCACCGGCAATGGCGGCGAGACCCAGCCGGACATGCCGCGCTGGAACCCGGCGGGTTACTTGCGCAACGTCGTCGAAACCGTTCGCGTCAGCGTGGCCTGAAGGAGACTGATCATGCAGCGCATCGTTCTCCTCGCCATCACGCTCGCCGTCGCCGCATTGATGGGCTCGTCACTTGCAGCGCCCGTCAATTACAAGACCCCCGACGAAGTCGCCGCCTTCAAGCCCGGTCCCAATCTCGAGGTCGTGCAGGGCAATTGCAGCGCCTGCCATTCGTCCGACTACGTCGCCACGCAGCCGCCGATGAAGGACAAGAGGGCGTTCTGGCAGGCCGAGGTGACTAAGATGATCAAGGTCTATGGCGCACCGATCGACGATGCCGATGTCGGCAAGATCGTCGATTATCTGACCGCGACCTACTGACGGATGGCATCACGCGCCCCTGCCATTTGACCGCGAAACGGGCAAAACCGGCAAAAACGCCGCGAAGTTGAGCGGAATTCGGCGAAATGGCGATGTGGTTTGAGCTACCAAGCCTGCCACATTCCGCGTATCCTGTTAGGACCGAACCGGCCGGTTGGCGGGGACTGGCGGTTCGAGATCTCGGAGGAAGACCCGCGGAGAAGTCGTGATGGCTAAAGGTACGGTCAAGTGGTTCAACCCGACGAAGGGTTATGGATTTATCCAGCCTGCGTCGGGTGGCAAGGATGTGTTCGTGCATATCTCGGCAGTGCAGAAGGCCGGTCTGTCGACCCTCAACGAGGGACAGACGGTGGAATACGAAGAGATCGCAAACCGGGGCAAGACCTCCGCGGAAAACCTCAAAGTATAAGCCCGCGCCAGCCTTTGCTGCCTCCCGGATTTGTCCGGGAGCGGGCCAAGAAAATTTAAGAAGACGGCCGGTGCATTCGACGACAGGCGTTGCGATTGCACAAGGATAGCTATTTTTTCCTTGTGAAGACCGCTCATCGAACCACAGCAATGACAATCGCGACTGCACTTCGCTAACCCACCGGCAGCGGTGCGTCGCGCTTGATCTCCTCCATCACCGCATAAGTTCGCGTCTCGCGCACGCCCGGCATCGACAGCAGGGTCTCGCCGAGAAAGCGTCGATAGGCGGTCATGTCTGCAAGCCGCGCCTTCACAAGATAGTCGAAGCCGCCGGCAACCATGTGACACTCCAGCACTTCAGGGGCGAGCCTCACGGCTCGGGCGAACCGCTCGAAATTGTCGGGCGTGGTCTTGTCGAGCAGCACCTCGACGAACACCAGGAGCCCAAGGCCGAGCCGGTGCGGGTTGAGCCGCGCGCCATAGCCTTCGACAAAGCCCTCGCGCTGCAGGCGCTTCAACCGCTCGCCGATCGAGGTCGGCGACAGCCCGATGCGCTCGGCGAGCTCGACATTGGCGATGCGCCCATCCTCCTGCAGGATCGAGAGGATTTTCCGGTCTGTTCGATCGAGTTCCATATCTTATCCGGCCAAAGGGCTAACCCTCTTCATTTTCTAAGGCAAACTGGCTAAATTGTCTATCGAACTACGGTCACGCGGGCCTTATCCTGATTTCAGCCACAGGACACGCCATGCCGAACATCCCGCCCCCCTTCTCCGCGCCTTACGCCCCCGATGATTCCGAGATCGCCGCAAAGGTTCTGCCGGCCTCGCATCTCATGCCGGCACGGGATGCCCGGATCGACCGCATCGCGACGCGGCTGATCGAGGCGATCCGCAAGCGCGACGACCGGCTCGGCGGGGTCGAGGACATGCTGCGGGAGTTCGCGCTCTCGACCAAGGAGGGGCTGGCGCTGATGGTGCTGGCGGAAGCGCTGCTGCGCGTGCCCGATGCGCGCACGGCCGACCAGTTCATCGAGGACAAGCTCGGCGAGGGCGATTTCATCCATCACGAGACCAAGTCCACCGCGTTCCTGGTCAACGCTTCGGCCTGGGCGCTCGGCCTGTCGGCGCGGGTGATCCAGCCCGGCGAGACGCCCGACGGCACCATCGGCCGATTGGTGAAGCGGCTCGGCGCACCGGCGGTGCGCACCGCGACGCGCCAGGCGATGCGGTTGATGGGCAACCATTTCGTGTTAGGGGAGACGATCGAGCAGGCGCTGGAGCGGGCTCGGCCGCGCTCGGGCCAGAAGCCGCGCTATTCCTTCGACATGCTCGGCGAAGGCGCGCGCACGGCCGCCGATGCCAAGCGCTATTTCGACGCCTATGCCAGCGCGATTGACACGATCGGCAAGGCTTCGGGCAACCATCCCCTGCCCGACCGGCCCGGCATCTCGGTCAAGCTCTCGGCCCTGCATCCGCGCTTCGAGGCGATCAGCCGCGGCCGCGTGATGGCCGAGCTGGTGCCGCTATTGCTGGACCTTGCGCAGCGCGCCAAGACGCATGACCTCAACTTCACCGTCGATGCTGAGGAAGCCGACCGGCTGGAGCTGTCGCTCGACGTGATCGCGGCGACGCTCGCCGATCCCTCGCTTTCCGGCTGGGACGGATTTGGCCTCGCGATCCAGGCCTATCAGAAGCGTGCTAGCGCGGTGATCGACTATGTCGATGAACTCGCCCGCGCGCATGACCGCAAGCTGATGGTGCGCCTGGTCAAGGGCGCCTATTGGGACACCGAGATCAAGCGCGCCCAGGAGCGCGGGCTCGACGGCTATCCCGTGTTCACGCGCAAGGCGATGACCGATCTGAACTTCGTCGCCTGCGCGACGAAGCTTCTCGCCTTGCGGCCGCGCATCTTCCCGCAATTCGCCACCCACAACGCGCTGACGGTCGCGACCGTGCTGGAGCTCGCAGCAGATGGCGGCGGCTTCGAGTTCCAGCGCCTGCATGGCATGGGCGAAGCGCTCTACGAGCAACTCGCAAAGGATCATCCTGACATCGCCTATCGCACCTATGCGCCGGTCGGCAGCCATCGCGACCTGCTCGCCTATCTGGTGCGGCGCCTGTTGGAGAACGGCGCCAACTCGTCCTTCGTGGCGCAGGCGGCCGATTATCGCGTGCCGGTTTCGGCGCTGCTGCAGCGCCCGGCGAATGCCATCGGCCAGGCATTGCAGGCACCTCATGCCAAGATTCCGTTGCCGGCAGATCTGTTCGCGCCGGAGCGGCGCAATTCGCGCGGCGTCGAATTCGGTGAGCGTGCCGCCCTCGACCAGCTGCTGACGGACGTGAAGGCCGCGGCGGCCGACCTCAAGCCTGTCGCTGACGCAACACGGGATCAGGCCAACGCGGCGGTGACGACTGCGCGCGCCGGCTTTACTGCCTGGAGCCGGACACCTGCAGGCACACGCGCGGCGGCGCTGGAGCAGGCCGCGCATCTCCTGGAAACCCGCGGCGCCCGTTTCATCGCGCTGCTGCAAGCCGAGGGCGGCAAGACGCTCGACGACGCTCTGTCCGAGCTGCGCGAAGCCGCTGACTTCTGCCGCTACTATGCCGCGCAGGGCCGCAAGCTGTTCGGAAACGATGCCGCCATGCCCGGCCCGACCGGCGAGAGCAATGTGCTTAGCCTGCGCGGCCGCGGCGTGTTCGTCGCGATCTCGCCGTGGAATTTTCCGCTCGCAATCTTCCTTGGCCAAGTGACCGCGGCGCTGATGGCCGGCAATAGCGTGGTGGCGAAACCCGCCGAGCAGACGCCGCGCATCGCGCGCGAGGCCGTTGCCCTGCTGCACGAGGCCGGCATCCCCAGAAGCGCGCTGCATCTCGTCACCGGCGACGGCCGCATCGGCGGCGTCCTCACCGCGCATCCTGATGTCGCCGGAGTAGTCTTCACCGGCTCGACCGAGGTCGCGCGCCAGATCAACCGGACGCTGGCGGCCAAGGACGGGCCGATCGTGCCGCTGATCGCGGAGACCGGCGGCATCAATGCCATGATCGCGGATGCGACCGCACTGCCCGAGCAGGTCGCCGACGACGTCGTGACCTCTGCGTTCCGCTCCGCAGGCCAGCGCTGCTCGGCCTTGCGGCTTTTGTTCGCGCAGGAGGATGTCGCCGACCGCATGGTCGAGATGATCGCGGGCGCCGCGCGCGAACTGAAGATCGGCGATCCCGCGGATGTCGCGACCCATGTCGGTCCGGTGATCGATGAGGAGGCCAAGCAGCGCCTCGATGCGCATATCGCGCGGATGAAGCGCGAGGCGCGGCTGCATTTTGCGGGCACCGCGCCGGACGGCTGCTTCGTCGCGCCGCATATCTTCGAGCTCAAGGAGGCCGGTCAGCTCACCGAAGAGGTGTTCGGCCCGATCCTG
Organism: Bradyrhizobium sp. IC3195; assembly: GCF_020193585.1. Lineage (NCBI taxonomy): Bacteria > Pseudomonadati > Pseudomonadota > Alphaproteobacteria > Hyphomicrobiales > Nitrobacteraceae > Bradyrhizobium > Bradyrhizobium sp. IC3195. Next base: position 52,588 of record NZ_JADYVG010000013.1, read on the forward strand.
CATGTCGTGCGCTATCGCGCCGAGAACCTGGCGCGTGTGCTGGAATCCATTGCGCGCACCGGCTACGGGCTCACCCTCGGCATCCATTCGCGCATCGACGACACCATCGAGGCCATCGTCGACCGCGTCCAGGTCGGCAACATCTACGTCAACCGCAACATGATCGGCGCCGTGGTCGGCGTGCAGCCGTTCGGCGGCAGCGGCCTGTCCGGAACCGGCCCCAAGGCCGGCGGCCCGCACTACCTCGCGCGCTTTGCCACCGAGCAGACCGTGACGATCAACACGGCTGCGGCCGGCGGCAATGCTGCGTTGCTTGCGGGGGAGGAGTGAGGCCCTGCGCCAGGCGCCGTTGCATCCCGGCAAAACATCGGTCTAATGCTCTCATCACGCGCCCGCGCCAATTCCAGCGCGCGGGAAACGACTGAAGCGAGGGAGCGACGCCGCGATGGAGAAGGGCATTTTTGCAGGCCTGAAGGTGCTGGACTGCGCGAGCTTCATCGCAGCGCCCGCGGCCGCGACCGTGCTGTCGGATTTCGGCGCAGACGTCATCAAGATCGAGCCGCCCGGCACTGGCGACCCCTATCGCAACCTGCCGAACCTGCCGGGCTATCCCTCAGGCGAGCACAATTTCGCCTGGCTGCTGGAGGCGCGCAACAAGAAGAGCATCGCGCTCGACTTGTCGAAGCCGGAGGCGCAAGCCGTGCTCTACAAGCTCGTGGCGGAGGCCGACGTCTTCATCACCAACATGCCGCCGCCGGTGCGGGCCAAGCTCGGCATCACCTATGACCACCTCGCCCATCTCAACGACCGGCTGATCTACGCCTCCTTCACCGGCTATGGCGAAAAGGGCGAGGAAGCCAACAAGCCCGGCTTCGACAGCAATGCCTATTGGGCGCGCTCCGGCCTGATGGACCTCGTCCGCGCCGACACTGACACCACGCCAGCGCGCTCGGTCGCGGGCATGGGCGACCACCCTTGCGCCATGGCATTCTACGGCGCGATCGTCACCGCGCTCTATCAGCGCGAGAAGACCGGCAAGGGCTCGCACGTCGCGTCCAACCTGATGGCGAACGGGGTGTGGGCCGCGAGCGTGCTGGCCCAGGCAAAACTCTGCGGCGCCAAGTTTGGCGAGCGGCGCCCGCGCGAGCGCGCGCTCAACGCGGTCGCCAATCATTACCAGTGCAAGGACGGCCGCTGGCTGATCCTGTCGCTGCTGAATGAGGAGAAGCAGTTTCCGACGCTGGCCAAATGCCTGGGCCGTGAGGATCTGATCAACGACCCCCGCTTCGTCACCAAGGCCGACCGTCACGCCCGCTCGGTCGAGCTGATCAGGATCCTGGACGAAACCTTCGCCACGAAAGATCTCGCCGAATGGCGGAGAATCCTCGACGGCAACGGCCTCGTGTTCGGCGTCGTCGCCATCCTGGACGACATCCCCAACGACAAGCAGATGCTCGACAACGAGGTGCTGGTGCCGTTCGAGAACGACACCATGCTCACCATCAACAGTCCGATCTGGATCGACGGCGCCAAGAAGGTGCAGCCGCGCAAGCCGCCAGCCGTCGGCGAGCACAGTGACGAGATTTTGCGCGGGGCGGGATTTGACGAGGCGGCGATCAAGGCGCTGCGGGGGTCGGGAGCTGTGGGGTAAGTCGCGGTCGATCCACAAACTCCGTCATTGCGAGCGCAGCGAAGCAATCCAGAGTCTGCCCGCGGATGCATTGCTGGATTGCTTCGCTGCGCTCGCAATGACGATGCCGGACTATCTCGCTATAATGATCGGCAACACACCGATGCCGCGAGGTCCTATGCCTAGCTACCGCCTGCACTACTTCCCCGAATCCGGCAACAGCTACAAGCTGGCGCTGATGCTGACGCTCTGCGGCGAGACGTTTGAGCCGGTCTGGACCGATTTTGCCGGCGGCGTCACGCGCACGGCGGAGTGGCGCAAGGCCGTCAACGAGATGGGCGAGATTCCCGTGCTCGAGATCGACGGCGTGAAGATGACGCAGACTGCGCCGTTGCTGCTGAAGCTGGCCGAGCAATACGGCCGTTTCGGCGCCGAGACGGAGGACGAGAAGTTCGAGCTGCTGCGCTGGCTGTTCTGGGACAACCACAAGCTCACCGGCTATATGGCGACCTACCGCTTCATGCGCGCCTTCACCGAGAAGAACGATCCGCAGGTGCTGAAGCATTTTCGCCGGCGGCTCGAGGACTTTCTCGGCATTCTCGACGGCCATCTCCAGCACAATGATTTCGCGATCGGCGCAAGGCCGACGGTCGCGGACATCTCGATGATGGCCTATCTGCATTATCCGAGCGACGAGCATGGCTTTGATTTCGCGGCGAGCCATCCCGCCATTCATGCCTGGCTCGGCCGCATGGCCGCGCTGCCGGGCTGGAAGCCGGCCTACGAGCTGCTGCCGGGAAAACGGATGACCAACTACGCGACGTGAGGACTCTCTCTTCTCCCTCTCCCCGTTCTTACGGGGAGAGGGTTGGGTGAGGGGCTTCTCTCCACACCTGAGATTATCGTGAGACCTGTACCCCCTCCCCCGGATTGCATCTTCGATGCAATCCGACCTCTCCCCGCAAGCGGGGAGAGGTAAACCCGCGGCTCGCTCCGGGCCTTCGATCGAAAGAGTTTTCGAAGCTATCTCAGCGACAGCCAGCCCAGCGTGAACAGAATTCCGCCGATGATGACGGCCACCGCGACGGCCCAGATGCTGACGCGGGCGCTGCCGGTGACCTGCTTGACTTCCTCGTTCCGCGCGATCTCGCGATTGCGCGCCTTGTTGGCGTTGCCGGTATCCGTCATGGGTCATCCAAATCGCTTGAGACTTTATCTTGCGCGTGATCCTTCGGAAAACCGCTCCACACTTTTCCTGGATCGCGCGCTAACGCGTCTTGATGAAGCACATGCCGATGCGGCGCGAGGCCGCGGCGGCCTGGCAGGTCAGACCGCTAGCACAGCTCCATGACGTAAAACTCCTGTCCGGCGTTCCCGATCCCGGATCTTGCAGGGAACAATGCGCGCCCCAGCCGTCCTGATATTCGCTGCCGGCGAGCTCGCGACTGCCGCGGGTCTGCGGCCGACTGGCAAATCCGCGTGAGAAATCAGGGATCTTTCCGGCCGCGAACGCGGTCAGGATGTCGCGGCGGCGGAGCTGGTCGCCGAAGAAGTGTGGCGAGGCCGCCACGATGGCGGCATTCGACGGTCTGTCCGCAAGCCAATCGACGCCCGGGAAATGGAAGCCGCCGATGCCACGGGTCTGGTGACAGCCGGTGCAGGTGACGTCGTTGAGCCGGCGCTGGAAGCCTGCGACCGAACGGACGTTCTGCATGTCGAGGCCGCGTGCCGCCGCCCGCTTCAGCGCGCCGACCACGTCATTGTCGGTGAAGACGGGATCGCCTTTGCCCTCCCCCTGCATCATGCCGAACTCCGGCTGCAAGGTCGAGGCGTCGAGGCCGGCGGGGGTCGGCACAATTGCGGCCCTGGCCAGGAATTTCTCGGGGATCAACACCGTGCCGCGATCGAATTCACGCAAGTTCTCGGGCGCGAGCAGCCAGGCCTTGAAGTCGCGCCGCAGCGCATCGTCAGCAAGAATGCGATCGCGGTCGATCTGGTTCTCCAGCGTCGATTCCACGAATGTCCTGGTGGCGGCATTGTACTTGAACACCTTGAGAAGATAGTCGGAGCGGAAATCGTGCAGCGCCGATTTCGGCGCGACCGAGACCTGGATGTTGGTCTCGATGCTGTCGAGCATGGCGTCGTCAGGCGGAGCGCGACCGCCGATCAAGCCCTGCCAGTCGCCATTGTCGAGCCAGCGCCGCGCGATCTCGGCGCAGCTGATCGGCTTGCCGTTCGCATCCGTCTGGCGCCCATCGCGCGCCTTCAGCACGAGGTTGAACGTCATCGGCAGGCGCGTTGCGGTCTTGCCGCCATTCGGCCCGCTGTCGAAGCGCGCCAGACGATAGATCAGCCGGATCTCGCCACAGGATTCTTCCGAGACATAGGCACGGTCCATGCGATTGACGATGCCGGCCAGCACGAACCGCGCCTCGCGCGATTTCAGATTGGCCCGATCGAACAATTGCGCGTCAAAACCCTCGCCGACGCCGATGGTCTCGCCCGGATAGGTCGCCCTGAACCATGCGATATAGCGGTCGAATTCCGCATCGATCGCGGGCAGAATGTCTTTCAGCTGCGGCAGCGAGGCGAACATCGGCTCGGTCGTGAGCGGGACGTCCGAATTCCGCTCCGGCGACAAAAGACGCGAGATCGTCAGCGTGTTGTTCTGGTCGAGCTTGCGCAGGAGATCGGGATCGGTAATCGCGGTGCCGCGCGTCAGCGCGGCATTCTCCGCTGCGAACAGCGAAACCACACCGCCCAGCAATGCGGCGGCAGCAACGAGAATTCGCAAGGCGCGGCCCATGCCTGAGGTAACACCGCGCAGGGACACCTATTCAAGCAAAAAGGCGCCTCACATCGCAGTGAAGCGCCTCTTCGAAAGTCGGATATCGGACGCTCAGCGTCCGGTGATCAGCCCCCTCGAGGTGACGACCACCCAGCGGCCATCCTGGCGGCGGATCGCATCGACACGGCCGACGCCGGGGATGGGGTCGCCGGGATAGACCTCGTAGAGGCCGTCGCGGCCCTCGATCAGCGCGCCGCCATTGCCGGCGCTGCGCAGCCGCCAGCCTTCGATCGTCGGCAGACGCCCAACTTCGGTCTTGGGAGCTGCGGGCGCCGGGACCGGTGCGGCCGCCGCGGTCGCGACCTGCGTCGGCGCGATCGAGCCGGTGGTCTCCTTGGGCACCGCTGCAGCGGCCTGCGCAGGCGCGGCGGGCGGCGTGGCGCGGAGCTTGTCGACGGCCTCGGACAGCTTTGCGATCCTGGCAAGCGGCTCGGCCTGCGCCTTTTCGAGCTTGTCCAGGCGGTCGTTGGCCCGGTTGAACTGGGTGAGGCCGGTCTTCGAGCTCTGCTCGACATTGGCCTTCAGGGCGACGAGGTCGGCGTCGATCCGCGCCACGGACGCATCCAGCGCGCTGGTATCGGCGACCTGGACCGGAGCCGGGGCGGGTGTGGCGAAACGCATCATGCCGGCGGTCGCAAGCGCGCCGCTGATCGCGCCGACGCTGGCGGCAATCGCCACCACCGCGGCCATCGCCGACAGCCGGCGCTTGCTGCCGGACTCGCGCAGCTCGTCGGCCTTCCCATGCGGGGCGAACTCCTCGCGCTCCCAGGCGCGGTCGGCGGGCGGCATGACGATGAGCTTGCCGTGCTTCGGCTCGGGCTTGGCCTCAGCTTTGGCGTCAGTCTTGGCGTCAGTCTTGGCCTCAAACTTCGGCACTTCGATCCGCGGCGGCTCAATCTTCGGGGCGTCCGCCTTGACCGGATCGGGCTTGGGCGGCGCTTCGTGGTCGGGGGCGATCGAGGGGGCCTCGATACCCGCGGCAGCCTCGATGGCCTGCGGCGCTGCCGCGTCGATGGCAGCGGAATCCTGGGCAGCCTGCTCGGGCATTGGTTCGCTCACGGCTCAAATACTCCAGTCTCGGTTGACCTTTTGGTAACTTTCATTGCTTGCGAAATCCTTACCTCGGGACCCGCTTACCGAAATTTTAGGAATTCATCCGGGGCCGAATTGGGCCGGGAAAGTGGAACCGGTGTGGCGGGCGTGAAACAGTTCGTAATCGGGGGAAGATGAACGGGGGCGGAATGGCCCCCATGGCGTCATTGCGAGCGCAACTCCGCGGAGGCAGTCTGGATTGCTTCGTCGCAAGGGCTCCTCGCAATGACGGAGCGCGCCGCGCGCGCTCCGATCAAATCACTATCCGTCACATCACGACGGGAGCATCCGGCAGCTCGTTCGCATGCGGCCCTTGCTTAGGAAAATGCTTTGCCATTTCGCGCGAGACGGCCTCGATGCCACTGATCACGCCGCGTTCGAACCGGCCCGATCTGAACTCGGCCTCTATCGCGCGGCAGATCGTCTCCCAACCCTCCGCGCCGACCTTCGCGTCGATGCCGCGATCGGCGATGATCTCGACGTCGCGGTCCGCGAGCAGGAGATAGATCAGAACGCCATTGTTGTGGGCGGTGTCCCAGACACGCAGATGCGAGAACACGTCGAGCGCGCGCTCGCGGGCCAGCTGGTTGCGGAACAGCGGGCCGCCGTCGAGCGCCCCTTCGACGACGAAGCGGACCTGGCCGGAATGGGTGGCTTCGCCGCGCTTGATCGCCTGCTCGATGCGGTCGAGCACCGCTTGCGGAAAGATCTGCTTCGCCCGCCAGTGATGCTGCACGAGATGTCGGGCAATGCGCTTGATGCTCATGATAGCTACCAGCTCCCCGAGGCGCCGCCGCCGCCAAAACTGCCGCCGCCGCCGCTGAAGCCGCCGCTACTCGACGATCCGCTACTCCATCCGCCGGAGGAGCCGCTCGACCACGAGCCGCCGCGCGAGCGGCCCGTGCCCGGCGTGATCGCCGAAAACAGATCGGCGATGAATCCGACGATGAAGCCGAGGATGCCGACAGCCGCCGCGAGCGCCGCGGAGCCGAGAATGAGCCAGGTTACCGCTGCGATGATGCCCCCGGTCACCAATGATCCGAGCAGCCGCCCCAGGATGGCGCGGAAGAACCCGCCGACGCCGATCGAGGCAAACAGCGCCACCGCAAACACCGGCGCCAGATCATCCAGACTATTGTGGGCGAAGTTGACGCTGCGCGAAGGTGACGGCAGCGGCTCGCCGTCGATCACCCGCAACATGCGGTCCACGCCTGCGCTGATGCCCGCGGCGAAATCGCCGCTCCTGAACTTGGGGGTGATCGCCTCGTCGATGATGCGCCGAGAGGTGACGTCGGTGAGCACGCCTTCGAGACCGTAGCCGACCTCGATGCGCAAATGCCGGTCGTTCTTGGCGACGACGAGAATCGCGCCGTCGTCGACCTTCTTGCGACCGATCTTCCAGGCCTCCGCGACGCGAATCGAGAATTGCTCGATCGTCTCCGGCTGCGTGGTCGCGACGATCAGGACAGCGATCTGGCTGCCCTTGCGGTTTTCGAAGTCGCGCAGCTTTTGCGTGAGCGTGGCGATGTCGTTGCTGGAGAGCGTGCCGGTCTGATCGACGACACGGCCGGTGAGCTGGGGGACGGCGACGTCGGCATGGGAGGGGAAGGCAAAGGTGAGAAGGAGGGCGATGGCGAACACAAAAGAGGCGATCGCTCGATGCGCCCACCAAATCCTCGCTGTCATCGCCCGGCTTGACCGGGCGATCCAGTATTCCAGAGACGCCCGTGGGATGCGGAGAGGCTGCGGCGTACTGGATTCCCCGCCTTCGCGGGGAATGACAGCGGAGTGTGGGGCGCGCATTCGAAACGACGCGCTTACTTCGACGGCGCCGGCGCCGCGTTAAAGTCCACCTTCGGCGCGGTAGAGATCGCCTTCTCGTTCTCGACAGAGAAGTTCGGCTTCTCCTTGTAGCCGAACGCCATCGCGGTGAGATTGGTCGGGAACGAGCGGACGGTGACGTTATAATCCTGCACCGCCTTGATGTAGCGGTTGCGCGCCACCGTGATGCGGTTCTCGGTGCCCTCGAGCTGCGACATCAGGTCCTTGAACAGGGCATCGGACTTCAGCTGCGGATAGTTCTCGGTGACGACCAGGAGGCGCGACAGCGCGCTGGAGAGCTCGCTCTGCGCGGCCTGGAATTTCTGGAACGCGGCGGGATCGTTCAGCACCTCCGGCGTCGCCTGAATGCTGCCGACCTTGGCGCGTGCATTGGTGACGCCGAGCAGCACGTCCTTCTCCTGCTGGGCAAAGCCCTTCACCGAGTTGACGAGATTGGGCACGAGATCGGCGCGGCGCTGATACTGGTTCACGACCTCGGACCAATTGCCCTTGATCTGCTCGTCCTCGCTCTGGATCGCGTTGTAGCCGCAATTGGTCAGGCTCAGCGAGGCCAGGGCGGCCAGCACGGTCAGGATCTTGCGCATTAAATTTCTCCCGGTGGAATCCGGCGCAAACTATCAGATTGCGCGCCTGAGAAAAGCAGCAGGCTGACGCAAGCCTCTTGCCTCGCACCGGCCGACATAGTCAACTCCGGCAAAACAAGAGCGGAAACACCAGGGGGAACGCGATGTCCTCGTTCGAGACCATCCTCGTGGAGCGGCCGGAGCCGGCGATCGTCCGTGTCGTGATGAACCGGTCCGAGGCGCGCAACGCGCAGAACCTGCAAATGACCTACGACCTCAACGCCGCCTTCGACGCGGCGGTGCAGGACGATGCGGTCAAGGTGATCATTCTCGCCGGGAACGGGCCGCACTTCTCCTCCGGCCACGACCTGCGCCCCGGAGACAAGAATACCGCGGGGGTCGATTTCCCGCCGATCGGAAATTGGGGCGGTTTCGCCGAGCCGAACGCCCATGGCCGGTTCGCCCGCGAGCAGGAAATTTATCTCCAGATCACCCGGCGCTGGCGCAATCTGGCAAAGCCCACCATTGCCGAGGTGCATGGCAAGTGCATCGCCGGCGGCTTGATGCTGGCCTGGGCCTGCGACCTCATCATCGCCAGCGACGATGCGCAGTTCTGCGATCCCGTCGTCACCATGGGCGTGTGCGGCGTCGAATGGTTCGTGCATCCCTGGGAGCTGGGGCCACGCAAGGCCAAGGAGTTCCTGTTCACCGCCGACAGCTGGAGCGCGCAGGAGGCGCACCAGCTCGGCATGGTCAACCAAATCGTGCCGCGCGCCGAGCTGTCGTCGCGCGTGCTGGAGCTGGCGCGAAGGATCGCGACAAAACCGTCCTTCGCGCTGAAGCTGACCAAGGAGGCGGTCAACCGTTCGGTCGACGTCATGGGCCAGCCGGCTGCGATCGACCAGGCCTTCGCGCTGCATCAGCTCTGCCACGCGCACAATCTCCAGGAGTTCGGCATGATCGTCGATCCATCCGGCCTGCATCCCTCCGTGCGCAAGCCGCCGGCCGCCGCGGAGTAGACGCGATGGATCTCAATCTCAGTGACGAGCAAAAGTTGCTGCGCGAAAGCGCGGAACGTTTCGTGGCCGAGAGCTACGATGCCGAGCACCGCCGCAGAATCGCGAATGATCCGCTCGGCTTCAGCCCGGCCGTTTGGAAGCAATTCGCCGAGCTCGGCTGGCTGGCGCTGCCGCTTCCGGAAGAGTTCGGCGGGCTCGGCGGCAGCGCGGTCGATATCGGCATCTTGATGGAGGCCTTCGGCCGGGGCCTGGTTTCTGAGCCTTATGTCGCAACAATCGTGCTCGGGGCCGCGCTGATCGCCAGATGCGGCACCAGCGAGCAGAAGCAGGCGAGCCTGCCCAAGGTGGCGGACGGATCACTGAAGCTTGCCCTGGCGCATTCGGAGCGCGCCGCCCGGTTCGATCTTGCCAAGGTCACGACCAGCGCCAACAAGACCGGACAAGGCTGGCGCCTTTCCGGCAGCAAGATCGCCGTGCTCGACGGACATGCCGCCGACGAGATCATCGTCTCCGCCCATATCCACGATCATCGGGGCCCCTCGGGCCGGATCGGCCTGTTCCTCGTGCAGGCGACGACGTCAGGCCTCGTCATCAGTGATTATCCGCGTCTCGGCGGCGGACGCGCCTGCAACATCGAGCTGTTCGACGCGCATCTGCCGGAAGACGCCCTGCTCGGCGACGGCAGCGACGCCGTGCCCGCGATCGAATGGGCGATCGATCGCGCCATGGCCGCGCTCGGTGCGGAAGCTGTCGGCATCATGCAGACGCTGCTCGACACCACGCTCGACTACACCAAGATCCGAAAACAATTCGGCCGGCCGCTCTCCGCCAACCAGGTGATCCGCCACCGCCTCGCCGACATGGCGATGCAGGTGGACGAGGCCCGCTCGATGGCGCTGCGCGCGGCGTTGAAGGCCGATAGCGCGCCGATCGAGCGTGCCCGGGCAGCCTCGGGCGCGAAGGCGAAGATCGGCAAATGCGCGCGCTTCGTCGGCGAGCAGTCGATCCAGCTCCATGGCGGCATGGGCGTCACCGAGGAGCTTGAGGTCGGCGCCTATTTCAAGCGCCTCGTCGCGTTCGACACGCTGTTCGGCGGCAGCGCGCATCACTATGCCCGCCACGCCGAGCTGAGCCGCAGGGCCATCTCTGCTTAACAAGGAGCGCATCATGGACCTGTCGTTCAATGCCGAGGAGCGCGCCTTCCAGAGCGAGGTGCGCGGCTTCATCGCCAAGAATCTCACCGAGGAAATGAAGCGCGCGACCGCGCTGACGCCATCGGTGTTCTCCGATCCCGACATCGGCATGGCCTGGCAGCGCGCGCTGCACGCCCAAGGCTGGGGCGCGCCGGGCTGGCCGGTCGAATATGGCGGCCCCGACTGGACGCCGGCGCAGCGCTGGATCTTCGAGACTGAATGCGCCCGCGCCGGCGTGCCCAACGTCAACGTGATGGGCGTGAAGATGGTCGGGCCCGTCATCATCGGCTTCGGCAGCCCCGAGCAGAAGAATTTCTACCTGCCGCGGATTCTCTCCGGTGAGGATTATTGGTGCCAGGGCTATTCCGAGCCCGGATCCGGCTCCGATCTGTCGTCCCTCAAGACGCGCGCGGTGCGCGACGGCGACGACTACGTCATCAACGGCACCAAGATCTGGACCACGCACGCCCATCACGCCAACCGCATGTTCGCGCTGGTGCGCACCAGCGACGGGCCGCGGCAGCAGGACGGCATCAGCTTCGTCCTGATCGACATGAAAACGCCGGGCATCACCATCCGTCCCATCCTTACCATCGGCGGCGACCACGAGGTCAACCAGGTGTTCTTCGACGACGTGCGCGTGCCCGTCGCCAATCGCGTCGGCGAGGAAGGCAAGGGCTGGACCTACGGCAAATATCTGCTCGAGTTCGAGCGCGGCGCGGGCATCGCCTCGGCCAAGCTGCGCGAAGGATTGAAAGCGATTGCCGATCTTGCCGAGTCCGACCTCACGGGCCGCGCCATCGACAGCCCCGACATCGCGACGCGGATTGCCGAGGTCGAGGTCGACATCGACGCGCTCGAGATGACGGAGCTACGCGTGCTCTCGGCACTCCAGACCGGCCAGAATCCCGGCGCGGTGTCGTCGATCCTGAAGCTGCGCAACAGCGAGATCCGCCAGGCCGTGACGCGGTTGGGAGCCGACGTGATCGGCCACGACGCCCTCGCCGTCGAGCCGATGCGCCCGCTCTACAGGCTCAACCACGAGCCGGCGACGCCTGAGGAGATGCTGACGGTGATGCCGGAATATCTCAACGGCCGCGCCTACACCATCTTTGGCGGCACCTCGGAAATCCAGCGGGATATTATCGCGAAGATGATGCTGGGGATTTAGGGCATGTAGCCCGGATGGAGCGCAGCGCAATCCGGGATATGGCGAGCGCCTGTGCTCCGATCTCCGCTGTCGTCCCCGCGAAGGCGGAGACCCATAACCCCAGGGAGAGGTTATGGGGCGAGCTGGTCACTCCGAGTCTTCGCCAAACCACTCCCTGTGGTTATGGGTCCCGGGCTCGCGCTTTGCGCGCCCCGGGACGACGGTTGAGTCTGCTGCGACAGCTAGAGCAACAAAGCGTTGGGCTCAACCCGCCGCCTTCGCGTCCCGGATCGCCTGCCAGATCTTCTGCGGCGTCAGGGGCGTGTTCAGCTGGGTGATGCCGAGCTCGGCGAGCGCGTCCATCACGCCGTTGGTGACGCAGGGCGGGCCGCCGATGGCGCCGGATTCGCCGCAGCCCTTGGCGCCGAGCGGATTGGTGCGGCAGGGCGCGGAATCGTCCAGCGTCACCACGATCGGCGGCACGTCATCGGCGCGCGGGATGCAGTAATCCTGGTAGCTCGCGGTCAGCAGCTGGCCGTCGGCATCATACGACACGCCTTCATACAGCGCCTGGCCGATGCCTTGCGCGACGCCGCCATGGATCTGGCCGGTGACCAGCATCGGGTTCACGGCGACGCCGACGTCGTCGACCGTGGTGTAGCGCACGACCTTGGAGACGCCGGTCTCGGGGTCGATCTCGACCTCGCAAATATGCGTGCCGTTCGGCCAGCTGGGACCGTCGACCTCGCCTTCGGAATCGACGCTGAGCCTGGCGCCGCTCTCCTTCTCGGCGAGATCGAACAGGCTGATGCGGCGGTCGGTGCCGACCACGGTGAGCATGCCGCCCTGATATTCGATATCCTCGACCGAGGTCTCCAGCACGTTCGCTGCTTTCTCGCGCGCCTTCTGGATCAGATCGTTGGAGGAGACCGCGACCGCCGTGCCACCGACGAACAGCGAGCGCGAGCCGACGCTGCCGAAGCCCATGGCGAGATCGGTGTCGCCCTGGACCACGTCGATCTTGTCCATGGCAATGCCGAGCGTGTCGGAGATCATCTGGGTGTAGGTGGTCTGCAGCCCCTGCCCCATCGCCATGGTGCCGGAATGCAGCACGACGCGCCCTTGCGAGGTCGCGTGCAGGCTGACCTTCTCGGTGTGAGCGCGGCCGCCGGTCCACTCGATGTAGGAGGTGAGTCCGCGGCCGTAGAGCAGGCCCTTCTTCTTCGCCGCCTTCTTGCGCGCGGCAAAGCCGTCCCAGTCAGCGAGCTTCACGGCGCGGTCGAGCATGTGCGCGAAGGCGCCGGAATCGTAGACCTGGCCGGCCGCATTGGTGTAGGGCAGCTGCGCCGGCTTGATGTAGTTGGCCTTGCGGATCGCGCGCGGATCCATGCCGATTTTTCGCGCAGCGGCGTCGAACAGGCGCTCGACGATGAACACCGCCTCAGGGCGGCCGGCGCCACGATAGGCCCCGACCGGCGCGGTGTGGGTCATCACCGACTGCACCTCGAAGTGCACCAGCGGCAGGTCGTAGACACCGGTCTGTACGAACGGCCCGAGCACCAGCGGGATGATGTTGGCCGCGCCCGAGGAATAGGCCCCGGTGCAGCCGATCGACTTGACGCGATAGGCCAGCACCTTGCCCTTCTCATCCAGCGCGAAGGACGCCTTGGACGTGAGATCGCGGCCGTGGGTGCCGCCGACGAACTCGTCGGTGCGGTCGCCGCGCCAGCGGATCTTCTTGTTCAGCTTGGTCGCGGCATAGGCGACGATGCCGTCCTCGGGATAGAGATTGGTCTTCTGGCCGAAGCCGCCGCCGATGTCGCCGACCAGCACGCGGACACTGTCCTTGGGACGCTTGAGCACGGCTTCCGCCAGCACGTCGCGGGTCGAGGCCGGCGTCTGCGACTGCACGTGCAGCAGGAGACGGCCGGACTTCTTGTCGATCTCGGCAATGGTCGAGCGCGGCTCCATCGCGGACGGAACGAGACGCTGGCTGACGATATCGAGCTCGACGGTGTGCGCGGCCTTGGCAAAGGCCTCGTCGACCTTAGCGGCATCGCCGTAGCTCATGGCGCCGACGATGTTGTCGGGCGCCTCCGGCCACACCACGGGCGCACCTGATTTCACCGCCTCGACGGGATCGACCACCGCGGGCTGCACATCGTATTCGACCGCGATCGCCTCGGCCGCGCTCTGCGCCTCCACGCGCGATGACGCCACCACCGCGGCCACGGCCTCGCCGGCGTAGCGGACGACCTCGTGGGCGAGCAGCCGGCGCGGCGGCACGGTCATCGGCTTGCCGTCCAGGCGCTTGAAGATGTTCAGCGTCGGGATGGTGCCGATGTCGTCCTTGACCAAGTCCGCGCCGGTGTAGATCGCGGCAACGCCCGGCATCGAAGCCGCGGCGCTGGTGTCGATCGAGACGATCTTGGCGTGGGCGTGCGGCGAGCGCAGCACGTGCAACCACAGCGCGCCGTCGGCCGGCTTGTCGTCGATGAACTGTCCCTTCCCGGTGAGCAGCCTCTGGTCTTCCAAACGCTTGACGGGCTGCCCCGCTCCGAAACGCAAATTGCCGGGAAGAATGTTCATTCCGCTGTATCCTCGAGATCGGGAAAAACGACGGCGGCGGTTTTAACCGATTTTGCGCGCCAGACAACCGAGCCCCGGCGCATCTGCAATGCGCGTCAGGGCCCCTTGCAGGCGCGGATTGGGCGGCTAGGACCTGTCGATATCGACAATGCTCACATTCACGTCACGGGTGTCCGAGCCGCGCTTGACCGTGAGCCGAACGGTCTTTCCGGCCCCGGCCTGCTCGAGCGCATCGGTCAGGTCGGCAAGGCGCCGCACCGGCTTGCCTTCCACCGCGGTGATGATGTCTCCGACCGCTCCCGTGGAAAAGTTGACACCGCGAATCCCCGCCCGCTCGGCAGGACTGCCGGGGGCCGTCCGGACCACGATCACCCCTTCGACAGCAAGCCGGGTCGACACATCCTCGCCGGCGGCCACGATGCCGATGCCTGGCGTCGGCACGCGGCCGTTGCGGATCAGCTCAGGGACGATCCGGTTCACGACGTCGACCGGGACCGCGAAGCCGATGCCGGCGTTCGATCCGGACGGCGAGATGATCGCCGTGGTGACGCCGATCAGCCGGCCGGCGGAATCCAATAGCGGCCCGCCCGAATTGCCGGGATTGATCGCGGCATCGGTCTGGATGACGTTGGCGATCTCGCGGCCGCCATGGGTCGGGAGCCGTCGCTTGAGCGCGCTGATGATGCCGGAAGTCATCGACTGATCCAGCCCGAAGGGATTGCCGATCGCGAAAGCGGATTGTCCGACTTTCAGGTCGCTCGAACTGCCGAGAGCGATCGGCGCTGGAAGCTGGCGCACGCTGCGGATGCGCAACACCGCGAGATCGTAATTGGGCGCCGTGCCGACCAGGTCGACCTGGGCCACCTCACCCGAGGCAAAGCGCACGGCGATCTCGCCGCCATTGGCGACAACATGATTGTTCGTCACCAGGTGGCCGTCGCGGTCCCAGACAAATCCCGTGCCGGAAGCACCGCCGCCGGCCTGGCTCTCCTCGCCCATGAGGGGACTTGCCGCCGACTTGGCCGCAACCTGAACGACCGACGGCGATACGCGCTCGAAGATGTCGATGGTTGCCTTCTCGCCGTCCCACAGCGGCCCGCGCTGCTCGACGGCACGTGCGGAGGGCGCGGCCCATGGGACATACGAGACGGGGACATGCAGGATCTTCGCGGCCGTGACCGCGACCAGCAGGGCGGCGAAGGCTGCCGCGGCAATCGCATAGCGACGATTCATTGGGTGATCACCGTGTCTTGTGCTGAATGCGGGCTGTGAGATGCACATGCATGAAGTGGCAGGATCTCGCTTACGCAGCAACGTCGCAAACGCGCGGAAGTTTCTCGGTCAGGTATGGACCATTTTGCGCCCGGCACGGATGCCGGGGCATATTGCCGCGTGGCGAGCTATTCCAGCTCGCGCAGCGCCGTTTCCACGATTTTGCGCGCATCCGCCGTCAGTGGCGCCTGCGGCGGGACGGGGCCGCCGACGTCATAGCCCTGGATCGCAAGGCCGGCCTTGATGCACGCCGCGAGATTGAAACGGGCGAAGGCTTCGTTGATCCGCCACAGCCGCCGCTGCAGCGCCATGGCCTCGTCCCAGCGGCCCGCCGTGCATAGATCGTAGAGCATCACGCTCTGGCGCGGGATGATGCAGGCAGGTCCCGCCATCCAGCCGCGGCCGCCGATCAGCATCACCGCCGCCGGAATGTGGGCGGAGGCGGAGAACACGCGCAAGGAGTCCCCGCAGCGGTTCATGATCGAGAGCAGCCGACCGGTGTTGGTCGAGGCATCCTTGATGTAGCCGATGCGCGGATGCTCGGCGAGGCGCGCGATGACGTCGAGCGTGAGATCGGAGCGCTGGAATTGCGGATTGGTGTAGATGACGACGGGAATGTCGACGGCATCGGCAATGGCGCGGAAATAGGATTCGACCTGCGCATCGGCCAGGGGGAAATACGCCTCCAAAATCGCAAGGATGCCGTCGGCCCCACACTTCTGGCAGGCTTTCGCCTGCGCCACCGCATCCGCCGTTGCGGTCGAGGCGACGCCGGCGATAACAGGCACGCGCCCCTGCGCGGCCTCAATCGTGGTCTGCACGACCGCCATGCGTTGCGCGGCGTTTAGGTAAGCGAATTCGCCGGTCGAGCCCAACGGCGTCAGCCCGTGCACGCCGGCGCCGATCAGGTCGTCGCAGAGTTTTGCCAGCACGTTGGTTCGCACCGTCCCGTCGGCATCGATGGGCGAGACGAGATACGGAAAGACACCGTGGAATTCGGACATGCGGCGCTGATCCCGGTCGATTGGTTTGCGGCTGACCGCTATTACCAATGCCGGCGCCGGCGATCAAACCCTGAGCAGACGCACCCGCGTGCCCCAGGGATCAATCGCCTCCACCCCATCCGCAAGCGCCGTGACCTTCACACCGCCTTTGCGCAGCCGTTCTTCCTGCGCGGCGAGCAGCTCCGGCTTCGCCATCACCAGCGAGAACCAGGCAAGACCGGTCGTGGACTCGTCGCGCTGGCCGGCGCCCTGGCTCTGCCAGACATTCATGCCGAGGTGATGGTGATAGCGGCCCGACGCCAGGAACGCCGCGCCGCTGCGGCGGCGGGTCGGGTCGAGGCCGACGGTGCCGTGATAGAAGCTCTCGGCCTGGGCGAGATCGCCGACGCGCAGATGCATGTGGCCGATGCGCATTCCATCCGGCGCCTTGGCATAATCGGGAACGCGCGTATTGGTGAGCGACAACAGGTCGGGAATGTTGAGCTCGTCGGTCGCCATCTTCACGCTACCCTCGCTCCATTGCCATTGCGAGGGGTCGCGGTCGGCATAGACCTCGATGCCGTTGCCTTCGGGGTCGTCGAGATAGACGGATTCGGAGACGAGATGATCGGCAAAGCCCGACAACGGCACGCGGTGCGAGGCGGCATGAACCAGCCAGCGCGCCAGATCCTTGCGGGTCGGCATCAGGAAGGCGGTGTGGTAGAGGCCTGCGGCGCTGCGCGATTCAATCGCGGCTTCGGGACGGGCCTCCAGCACCAGCAGCGTGAGGCCTGATGTGCCGAGCTTGGCTGTGGCCGCCGAGCGCTCCATCACGGTGAGCCCGATCACATCGCGGTAATAATCTGCGACTTTGTCGAGGCTCTTCACCCGCAGCGTCACCATGCCGACCCGCATCGGCGTACGGCTGGCAAAGGTGGGGCCGCCGCCCTGCGCTGTGCCCTCGGCACGGGCCGCGGCTGCGGCGGCCATGGCGAGCGAGGTGGCGCCGGCGAGCTGCAGCAGGGTGCGGCGGGTCAAGTCGATGGTCATCGGTCGGGCTCGCTGGAAATCCTCGAGGCCAAATGGCCCAATTTTGGGATTGCTACACGTTCCCGTGAGGCGCTCCCAATCACATGTTCGTCGGTCGCGGTCTTGCGGAGGCCGTCCTGGTCCTGGCCACCCGGCCAGTTTCGCAATCGCCCGCGGCATCCCAGATTGAGGACAACTTACGGGAGCCCCGCCATGACTGATCTTAGTCCCCTGTCCTCACTGTCGTCCGCGCTCGCGGACATTGTGGCGCGCACCGCGCCGTCCGTCGTCTCCGTGCATTCGCATCGCGCTCGCGCGACCGGCTTCGTCTGGAAGAGCGGCCTGATCATCACCGCCGATGAGGCCCTCGCCGACGAGGGCGAGGTCGAGACCAGCCTCGCCGACGGTCGTCGGGTCGCTGCCACGATCGCCGGCCGCGACCACACCACCGACATCGCGCTGCTGCGCACTGAGGCCGCGGTCGCACCGGTCAAGCTCGCCGCAACCGTCCCGCCGCTGGGCGCATTGTCGGTCGTGGTCGCGACCAACCGGGAGACACCAAGCGCGGCGCTCGGGATGGTGTCGGCGTCCGGAAAGAGCTGGCGTTCCTTGCGCGGCGGCGACATCGACGCGCGGATCGAGCTCGACGTCCGCCTGCGCGGCAGCCAGCAGGGCGGGCTCGCGCTCGATGCATCGGGCGAAGCCTTCGGCATGGCCGTGCTCGGGCCGCGGCGCGTGCTGGTGATCCCGACCGCGACGATCGAGCGTGTCGCGCCCCAGCTGGAGGCGCGCGGCCGCATCGCGCGCGGTTATCTCGGCCTTGGTCTGCAGCCGGTGCGGCTCGACGACGGTATCGGCGCCATGGTCATGAATGTCGACAAGGCTGGGCCTTCGGCCGCGGCCGGCATTCGCCAGGGCGACGTGATCGTTGCAGTCGACGGCCAGAAGCTGTCGGGCGTGCGCGCGCTATCGCGGACACTGGGACCTGCGAGCGTCGGCGCGGTGGTGGACGTCGCCGTGCACCGTGGCGGCGAGCCGGTCAGCTTCAAGGTCACGGTCGGGGAAAGGCCGGAGGCGTGAGCGAGGACAAGACGGCCGAAATCGTACTATCGCTGGAGATCGACGATGCCGCCCTCGCCGATCGCCTGGCGGCCC
Source organism: Bradyrhizobium sp. IC3195 (assembly GCF_020193585.1). Lineage (NCBI taxonomy): Bacteria > Pseudomonadati > Pseudomonadota > Alphaproteobacteria > Hyphomicrobiales > Nitrobacteraceae > Bradyrhizobium > Bradyrhizobium sp. IC3195. The sequence goes on from NZ_JADYVG010000013.1 coordinate 70,953, forward strand.
TGCTCGGCAATGTCGCCGGGCTTCGCCTTGCCGCGCCCGGCGAGCAGGCCGCCGCGACAATCATCGCCCGCGATCCACGTGTCAGCCCTGCGGACATCGCGCTGACGCAGCGTGAGCTCGACGTGCTGGCGCTGATGGCCGAAGGCGCCTCCAACAAGATGATCGCGCGTCAGCTCGGGATCTCCGTGCACACCGTGAAATTCCATGTCGGCTCGCTGCTCGACAAGCTGGATGCGACCGGGCGCACGGATGCAGTGGCGCATGCGGCACGGCGCGGCGTGATCGAGCTTTGACAGTCCTAACGGCGCCGCTCAGCCGCTACGCCCGCTTGCCGCCGTTCTTCTCCGCCGCGCGGCGCAGCGCTTCGGCGAGCGCGCCGCCGCCCGAAGATTCCTGCTTGCGCGGCGCGGACGAGGTCATGCGGCTTGCGTTGCGCTGATTGTTGTCGCGCTGCATGCCGGGGGCGTCCTTCTTAGGCCCGACCTCGTCGTCGAGGCGCAGCGTCAGCGAGATGCGCTTGCGGGCGACCTCGAAGTCCAGCACCTTCACCTTGACGATGTCGCCGGGCTTCACCACCTCGCGCGGGTCCTTGATGTAGGTCTTCGACATCGCCGAGATGTGCACGAGGCCATCCTGGTGCACGCCGATGTCGACGAAGGCGCCGAAGGCGGCGACGTTTGTCACGGTGCCCTCGAGGATCATGCCCTTCTTGAGATCCTTGATCTCCTCGACGCCTTCCTTGAACACCGCCGCCTTGAACGCAGGGCGCGGGTCGCGACCGGGCTTTTCCAACTCGCGAAGGATGTCGGTGATCGTCGGCAGACCGAAGGTCTCGTCGACGAAATCCTTCGGCTTCAGCGTGCGCACGACGTCGCTGTTGCCGATCAGCGCCTTGATGTCGCTCTTGGTCGCCTCGAGAATCCGGCGCACCACGGGATAGGCCTCCGGATGCACGCCGGAGGCATCAAGCGGATCCTCGCCGCCGAGGATGCGCAAGAAGCCCGCGCACTGCTCGAACGCCTTCGGCCCGAGCCGCGGCACGTCCTTGAGCGCCTTGCGCGACTTGAACGGACCGTTGGCGTCGCGATGCGCCACGATGCTCTGGGCAAGGCCGGAGCCGACACCCGACACGCGCGCCAGCAGCGGCGCGGAGGCGGTGTTGACATCGACGCCGACCGCGTTCACGCAATCCTCGACCACGGCATCGAGCGATTTGGCGAGCTTGGCCTGGCCGAGGTCGTGCTGATACTGGCCGACGCCGATCGCCTTCGGCTCGATCTTGACGAGCTCGGCGAGCGGGTCCTGCAGGCGCCGCGCGATCGACACCGCGCCGCGCAGGGTGACGTCGAGGCCGGGCAGCTCCTCCGAGGCGAAGGCCGAGGCCGAATAGACGGACGCGCCGGCTTCCGACACCACGATCTTGTTCATCTTCAGCTCAGGCAGACCCTTGACCAGCTCGGTGGCGAGCTTGTCGGTCTCGCGCGAGGCGGTGCCGTTGCCGATCGCGATCAGCTCGACGCGGTGCTTGATTGCGAGCCGGCCGAGCGTCGCCAGCGACTCGTTCCATTGCCGCTGCGGCTCGTGCGGATAGATCGCGGTGGTGTCGACCACCTTGCCGGTGGCATCGACGACGGCGACCTTCACGCCGGTGCGGTAGCCGGGATCGAGCCCCATGGTGACGCGGGTGCCGGCGGGCGCGGCCAGCAGGAGGTCACGCAGGTTCGAGGCGAACACGCGCACGGCCTCGGTCTCGGCCGAATTCCACAGCCGCATGCGCAGATCGATATTGAGATGCACCTGGATCTTGGTGCGCCAGGCCCAGCGCACGGTATCGATCAGCCAGCGGTCGCCGGGACGCTTGAGATCGGCAATGCCGAACCGCTTCATGATCTTCAATTCATAGGCGCTCGGCACGCCCGGCGGCGGCGCCTCGGCCTCGGGCTGAATTTGCAGGTCGAGAATTTCTTCTTTCTCGCCGCGGAACATCGCGAGGATGCGGTGCGAGGGCAGTTTTGTCAGCGGCTCGGAGAAATCGAAATAGTCGGCGAACTTCTCGCCCTCGGTCTTCTTGCCGTCGCGCACCTTGGAGGCCATGCGCGCATTGGTCCACATCTCCTCGCGCAGGGCGCCGATCAGATCGGCGTCCTCGTCGAAGCGCTCGACCAGGATGGCGCGGGCGCCGTCGAGCGCGGCAGCGGCGTCAGCGACGCCCTTCTCGGCGTTGATGAAGCCTTCCGCCACGACCTTCGGATCATTGCCGGGCTCAGCCATAAGCTGGTTGGCGAGCGGCTCGAGGCCGGCTTCCTTGGCGATCTCCGCCTTGGTGCGGCGCTTCGGCTTGAACGGCAGATAGATGTCCTCGAGGCGAGCCTTGCTGTCAGCGGCCATGATCGAGGCCTCGAGGGCCGCATCGAGCTTGCCCTGCTCGCGGACCGATTCGAGAATGGCCTTGCGGCGATCCTCGAGCTCGCGCAGGTAAACCAGGCGCTCCTCCAGAGTGCGCAATTGCGCGTCGTCGAGCGCACCGGTCGCTTCCTTGCGGTAGCGGGCGATGAAGGGAACCGTGGCGCCGCCGTCGAGCAGCGTCACCGCCGCCTCGACCTGCTCGGCGCGAACCCCAAGCTCCTGCGCAATTTTCTGGTTGATGTTTGCCACGCGAGATTCCCTCTAATCCAAGCACGCGGGCGCAGGGGCGAACCACCGGCCGCGGGACGCCGCTTATGGACCAACCAAGGTTGATTCATCAAGGTGCGGTGCGCAACCGTCGACAGAGGATTTTTTGCCCGACCGATGCGATCTCGCCACATTCGTGGGGGCGCGGCGACTTGACATCGGCCCCGCGTTCCGCGCCTGCTTGCTCCCGCCGGGCCAATGAACTCTCCGCACGAGGACCAATCATGCGTACCACATCGGTCGGCGTCTTCAGGATCGCCACCACAGGCCCCGGCGACGCCTCCGGCCTGATGGACTTGATCGGCTCAGGCGCGATCGATCCCAACTCGATCCTGGTCATTCTCGGCAAGACCGAGGGCAATGGCGGCGTCAACGATTTTACTCGGGAGTATGCGGTGCGCGCGCTCTGCGCGGCGCTGGCGCCCAAACTCGGCCTGTCGGCGGAGGCAGTCGAGCAACGGATCGCCTTCGTGATGTCCGGCGGCACAGAGGGCGTGCTGAGCCCGCACATCACGGTGTTCACGCGCCGCGAGGCCGAGCGCCGGGCAGGCGTATCCGGCAAGCGCCTCAGCATCGGCATGGCGCACACGCGGGACTTCCTGCCCGAGGAGCTCGGCCGCTCCGCGCAAATCGCCGAGACGGCCAAGGCCGTGCAAGCCGCGATGGCGGATGCCGGCATCGGCGATCCCGCCGACGTTCACTTCGTGCAGATCAAGTGCCCGCTGCTGACCAGCGAGCGCGTTGCGGCGGCAAAGGCGCGCGGCAACAAGACGGCGACGACGAGCGCTTACAGCTCGATGGCCTATTCGCGCGGTGCGTCCGCATTGGGCGTTGCGGTCGCGCTCGGCGAGATCGGATCCGACGTCGGCGACGAGGATGTGCTACGGCGCTACGATCTCTTTTCCAAGGTGGCCTCGACCTCGTCGGGGATCGAGCTGATGCACAATGTCGTCATCGTGCTCGGCAATTCGGCATCATCGGCAAGCGAGTTCGTGATCGGGCATGCCGTGATGGAGGATGCGATCGACGCCGCGGCGGTGCTATCGGCGTTGAACAGCGTCGGGCTCGGCGCGGCGCCGCAAACCACCGCGGGCCACACGCTCGTCAACATCTTCGCCAAGGCGGAGGCCTCTCCCGACGGCGCCGTGCGCGGCTTCCGCCACACCATGCTCGAAGACACCGACATCAGCTCGACCCGCCACGCCCGCGCAGCGGTCGGCGGCCTGATCGCGGGGCTTGCCGGCACCGGCGCGGTGTACGTGTCCGGCGGCGCCGAGCATCAGGGCCCGGCCGGCGGCGGCCCGGTTGCAGCGATCGCGCGACTGTCGGATTGATAGCCGGCAGCCCGACCTCTCCGCCGGGCGCAACCCTGCCCCTCGTGGCGCCTCGGTTGATTCACGCGGGCCGTTGCGAAAAAGGTGACGCCGCGGCCTTAAGGGGATTTGACTTCATGACTTTGCCGATGAGCTGGAATGAATGGGCACAGCACGATGGCGTCGCGCTGGCGGGGCGCGTTCGCAAGGGCGAGCTGACGGCGAAGGAGCTGGCGCGCCAGGCCGCCGCGGGCGTTGCCAAGGTCAATCCAGCGCTGTCCGGCGTGGTCGAGCTGTTCGAGGACGTGATCGCCGATCCCGCCAAGGACGGCGCCAATCTCGCAGGTCCGTTCGCCGGCCTGCCCTTCCTGATGAAGGACCTCGGACCGACCATGAAGGGCCGGCTGCAGGAGATGGGATCGCTGCTGATGCGCGGCAATCGCGCGAGCGCCGATACGTTCCTTACCGGCAAATTCCGTCAGGCGGGGCTCAACCTGATCGGTCGCACCACGACGCCAGAATTCGGCGTGTGCTCGTCGGCCGACAATCCTGCCGTCTACGTCACGCGCAATCCCTGGAATACGGACTACACCACCTGCGGCTCATCAGCAGGCAGCGCGGCGATGGTGGCCGCGGGCGTGGTGCCGATCGCGCATGCGACCGACGGCGGCGGCTCGATCCGCATTCCCGCCGGCGTCAACGGCAATATCGGCCTGAAGGTCTCGCGCGGCGTGTTCTCGCTCGCGCCGCACATGTCGGACCTGACCGGCCTCGTCTCGATCCAGGGCTGCCAGTCGCGCTCGGTGCGCGACACTGCCGCCTTCGTCGATCATGCGCGCGGGCCTGCGCCCGGCGAGTTCATGCCGTTCTGGACCACGGCGCAGCCTTATTGCGAGATGATCAAGCGCGATCCCGGCAAGCTTCGCATCGCGCTGTCGCACACATGGGGCAATTACACCGCGACGCCCGAGCTCGCTGCCGAGCTGGAGAAGGCCGGACGCTTCCTCGAAGGCCTCGGCCATCACGTCGACTATGCGCTGCCGGAGATCGACCTCCCGGCCGCCTTCGAGGCGCAGACCACCTGCTACATCTCGAACTTCGCGGTGGTGATCTCCAACATGCTCGCTGCGCGCGGACTGGAAAAGCCGCCGGAGGATCTGATCGAGCCGATGAACATCCGGATCTGGGAAGCCGGGCGCCACACCAGCTTTGCCGAGCGGGCGAAGATGCAGGCCGTGTTCAACACGACCTCGCGCGGCTTCGGCAGCTTCTTCGAGCAATGGGACGTGATCCTGACGCCGATCACGGCGCTGCCGACGCCGAAGGTCGGCACCAGGGAATATCTCACCATCTCCGACAACCTTGATGTGCGCGACTGGTTCGACAATCTGTGGCGCTTCTTCGCCTTCACGCCGCTCGCCAATCTCTGCGGCATGCCGGCGATCTCGATGCCGATGGCGGCGCAAGACCACGGCCTGCCGCTCGGCATCCAGGCGATCGCCAAGCAGGCCAATGACGGCCTCCTGCTGCAGCTCGCCGCCCAGATCGAGCGCGCGCTCGACGGCAAGTGGAACGGCGGCAAGAAACCGAAGGTGCATGTAGGCTAACTAGAGCGTGATGAGATCAGTTCGATCGCTACGGCGGAGGTGCACTCCCTCTCCCGCTTGCGGGAGAGGGCTGGGGAGAGGGTGTTTCCGCGATGGGACAATCCCCTAGAGGAGAAAGCCCTCACCCGCGCCTTCGGCGCGACCTCTCCCGCAAGCGGGAGAGGTTGCAGCGAGCCCGTGGCATGGATCTCGCTTTAGCAAGTGTGCGATCGCATCGATACGCGATCGCAGCAGCCTCAGTTCTTCACCGCCGGTATCTCCTCCGCCACCGGCTGCTTCTGACCCTGCTGATACATCGCGAGCGCCTTTTCGAGGGCTTCGCGCAGTGCCAGTGCTGCGGCGACACTGCAACGCAGATGCGCGGTCTGGACCACGTCGACCCTGACGGCAGCGCCGACCGGCATCAACAGGTTTGCGGCAAGCTCGATCTGGATCGCGCCGTTGTGGTGACCGAAGCAGGATGCGCCGTCGAAATAGATGATCGGCGCCCGCTCGGCGCTGGAGGTGGAAATGGTGACGGGCCCCTGGGCGGTCGAGGGCGTTTCGGGGTCGGCCATGGGCGCTCCTTGCAGTTCATCGACGAACGAAGCGCCCACCATCGACGCTTCGGCGCGCCCTGTCGAGACCAAACCGTCCCATGCGGGGCTCATTCGGGATTTTGCGCGAGGCCCGACACTGGTCTAGAAGGTCCCCATGAGCACCACGCCGACCACGCTTGCCTTCGAGGAACTCGCCGAGGCCATCAAGGGCCGCCGCTCCGATTACGGCCATATCAGCGGGCTCCAGCTCGACCGGTTCGCACCTGGCGAGGCTTGGTCCAGCCTGCCCTATCGACCGGTCTTCGTCGGCGACACCGCGACCGGCGTGCTGCATGGCGGCGTCGTCACCGCGATGCTGGACGAGAGCTGCGGCATGGCGGTGCAACTTGCGCTCGACGGCACCCGCGCGATCGCGACCCTGGATCTGCGCATCGACTACCAGAAGCCGGCAACGCCCGGCCTCGACATCAAAGCGCATTCGGTCTGCTACCGCACCACGCGCTCGATCGCCTTCGTGCGCTCCACCGCCTATCAGGAGTCCGAGGACGATCCGGTCGCGACCGCGACCGCCTGCTTCATGATCGGCGCCAACCGCACCAACATGCTCGCCGACCGCCGGATGGATGCGCGCAGCATCCCGACGCTGGAGGCGCCGGAGGATCCGGACGGGCCCTTTGCGCGCAGCCCGTTCGCGCGCGCGCTCGGCATCCGCGTCAACGATGACGGCACGCTGACGATGCCGTTCTCGCCGCAGATCATCGGCAATCCGATCCTGCCGGCGATCCATGGCGGCATGACGGGCGCCTTCCTCGAGACCACCGCCATCATCGGCGTGGCGCGGGAGCTCGGCGCTAGCGCACCGCCCAAGCCGATCGGCCTCACCGTCAACTACTTGCGCTCCGGACGCGCGCTCGACACGTTTGCCGACGTCTCGATCGTGAAGCAGGGCCGACGTATCGTCGCCTTCGAGGCGCGGGCCTGGCAGGACGATGCTTTGAAGCCGATCGCCACCGCTTTCGGTCACTTCATGCTGCGCCCGACGCCTGGAAGTGACGAGGAATAAGCCCATTTTGACTTGACGGCCGCAGCTCCGGCCCCAACGATAGCGCGCCTTTCGCCAGAGGAATTGGATTGCGGCATCCGCTCGACATCGTTGCCATGTTCGCCGCACTCTGGCTGCTGGCATCGATGGTGCTCGACACGCTGACGCCGAAGGAGCTGACCGCGATCATGATCGGCATCGCGATCGGCCCGGCCATCGTCATCACCGCCGTGTTCTATTACCTGCGGTGCCCGCGAACGGATTTTGCGGTGATGTTCGCAGCGCTGTGGCTGATCTCCGATATCGCCATCGCCCTCATCTCGCCGAAGCAGCTGCCGCATTTCCTGATCGCGCTCGGCTTTCTGCCGGCGATGCTGATCGGCATCGTGCTGCACTGGCAGACGTTCACCTCTCCTCGGCGGGGAGAGGTGAACCACCGCGCCGGCTGATATCACCGCGGCAACAGGTTCGTCTTCGCGAGGTCGAGCACCTCGTCGCCGCGTCCGTTCATCACCGCACGCAACACCCAGAGGCTGAAGCCCTTCACCTGCTCGGGCGTGATGGTCGGGGGCATCGACAGCTCCTGCTTGGCGGTAACAACATCGAGCAGCGCCGGCCCATTGTGCGCCAGCATCTCTTTCATCGCGCCCGGAAGCTCGCCGGGATCCTCGACGCGCTTGGCAAAGATGCCCATCGCGCGCGCCATCGCGGCGAAATCCGGGTTCTCCAGGTCGACATTGGTGTCGACGAAGCCCGCCGCCTTCATCTCCAGCGCGACGAAGCCGAGCACGCCGTTGTTGAAGACGACCACCTTCACCGGCAGCTTCTCCTGCGTCAGCGTGATCAGGTCGCCCATCAGCATGGTGAAGCCGCCGTCGCCGGAGAGCGAGATGACCTGGCGCCCGGGCTGCGCCGCCTGCGCCCCGATCGCCTGCGGCATGGCATTGGCCATCGAGCCGTGAACGAAGGAGCCGATCAGCCGGCGGCGGCCGTTCATGTCGAGATAGCGCGCCGCCCACACCGTCGGGGTGCCGACATCGGCGGTGAAGACGGCATCGTCGGAGGCATGGTCGCTGATGACCTTGGCGAGATATTGCGGATGGATCGGCTTGGCTCCGGGCGTGCCCCTGGCGAGCGAATCGAGGCCCTCGCGGGCTCTCTTGTAGTGCGCAACGGCGTCGTCGAGATGCTTGCGCTGCGTCTTGGCCGTGAGCAGCGGCAGCAGCGCCTCGATCGTGAGCTTGACGTCGCCGACGAGGCCGAGATCGATCCTGCAGCGCCGCCCCAGATTCTCCGGGCGGATATCGATCTGCGCGACCTTCGCATCATCAGGGAAGAACTGCTTGTAGGGGAAGTCGGTGCCGAGCATCACCAGCGCATCGCAGGCGTGCATCGCGGCGTAGCCCGAGGAGAAGCCGATGAAGCCGGTCATGCCGACGTCATAGGGGTTGTCGTATTCGACATGCTCCTTGCCGCCGAGCGCGTGCACGATCGGGCTCTTCAGCGCTTCAGCGAGTTGCATCAAAGGCGCATGCGCGCCGGCGCAGCCGCGGCCGCAGAACAGCGTGATGCGCTCGGCGCCGTTGAGGAGATCCGCGAGCGCCTGCAGCTCATCCGCTTGCGGCACGACCTTCGGCGGAGCCAGTGCAAGGCCACGCGTCGTCGACAACGCGCGCTTCGGAGGACTGCGGAAGGCGACATCGCCGGGCATGGCGACGACCGCGACGCCGCGCAAGCCGACCGCCGCGCGAATTGCATTCTCCAGCACGTAAGGCAGCTGGCTCGGGTCCGACACCAGCTCGCAATAATGGCTGCATTCGCGGAACAGGTTTTGCGGATGCGTCTCCTGGAAATAGCCGCCGCCGATCTCGGCGGTCGGGATCTGCGCAGCGATCGCCAGCACGGGAACGCGGCTGCGATGCGCATCGAACAGGCTGTTGATCAGATGCAGATTGCCGGGGCCGCAGGAGCCCGCGCAGACCGCGAGGCTCCCGGTCATCTCGGCTTCGCCGGCCGCCGCGAAGGCCGCGACCTCCTCGTGGCGGACATGGATCCATTCGATCGTGCCGCGGCGACGCAGCGCCTCGGTGAGCGCGTTCAGGCTGTCGCCGACGATGCCGTAGATGCGCTTGACCCCGGCCTGTTCGAGCGTTGCCACGAACAGATCGGCCACGTTGTTGATCGCCATGTCGGTCTCCTGATTCAGCCAGTCGCATAACACGGTGCGCGCTTGTCGGCATCGCGCCACCAAATGGCAGAATAGACCAAGTCAGGATTACGGCTAGTTTATTGTCGGCTCAATCTTTCTCAATTGCCCGATCGTAAGCGTCAATTGTCACCTCTGCGCGGGCTGCGACATCTGTTGCCGTCATGCCTGGCTTGTAGAGGCTGGAGCCGAGCCCGAAGGCGGTCACCCCGCCCTTGATGTACTCGACAAAATTCTGGTCGGAGACGCCGCCGACGGCGGCGATCATCACGCCTGCCGGCAGCACGGCACGGATCGCGGCGATGCCGGCAGCGCCGAGCACGCTCGCCGGAAAGAATTTCAGGCTCGACGCGCCCGCGCGCGCCGCCAGCAGCGCCTCGGTCGGCGAGAACACGCCGGGCATGGTCACCATGCGATGCTGATGCGCGCGCGCCAGCACTTCGGTGTCGACATTGGGCGAGACCATCAGCCTGCCGCCGACATCGTTGAGACGATCGACATCTGCCGTCGTCAGCACCGTGCCGGCGCCAATCAACACGCCTGGTGGCGCCTGCTTCGCGGCAAGCGCGATCGAGCGGAATGGATCGGGTGAATTCAGGGGGATCTCGATCGCGGTCATGCCGGCCTCGACCAAGACGCCGACGATCGCTTCGGTCTCCTCAGGCTTGATGCCGCGCAGGATCGCGACCAGCGGCCGCTGCATTGGTGGAAAGGGAACGCTCATCTCTCGCAGTCCTTCTGCTTCGTCCAGATCGCGGCTGCCGCCATCGACAGGCCGCGGCGGACGGCTTCATCCGCATCGACCGGATTTGCGGTTACCGAGAGCGCCTCGAATGCCAGCCGATACAGCACCGCAAGCCGCCCCGCGGCAATCAGCTGGACGCCCGCTTGCGGTACGGTCCCGGAGAGCCCTGCCGCGAGCTCCACACCGATCAACGTGCCCGACAGCGTCTCACGTGCCGCTGCCGGCGTGCCGCCGAACAAGAGCTGGCGCGCCCGTGCGGTGAACAGCAGATTGGCGGCGAAGGCCGGGGCGTCGAACGCGGCCTTTACGGCCGCCTTGAAGCTCGCGATATCTTCGGCGTCATCAGCGCCGGCGACCGCGAGCGACAGGATCGTCTCGCGCGAGACGGCGCTGAACAGCTCGCCGGTCATGAAGGTGGAGAAGCGCTCCACCGTGCCGTCTTTCACCCGCACCCATTTCGAATGCGTGCCGGGCATGCAGACCAGCGCCTCGCCCGCGGCATCGAGGCCGAGCGCGCCGAGCAATTGCGTCTCCTCGCCGCGCATGACGTCCGGCGCCTTGGCATCGCGCTGGGCGATGCCCGGCAGGATGCGAATGTCGCGCGCCTCGCCCGGCACGCGCACGGCCTGTTTCAGGATGGCTGAGAGCTTTGCCGGCGTGTCGACGTAGCCGGCCTCGACCCAGCCGGTCTTGGCACCGGCCATGCCGCAGACCAGAACCGGCAGATGCGCGGGCGCTTCGACTACGGCCAGATGCGCTTGCAGCACGGCGGGAAAACCGGTCCTAGCCGCCGCCAGCATGCCCTCACCGCTGCGGCGCTCGGCCAGCACCTGACCGGCGCGATCGACCAGCCAGAGCCGGAAGCTGCTGGTGCCCCAATCCACCGCGACATAGGCGGGTTCGGTCATGTCAGGTCTCGTCCTCGTCTCATGGCCAAGACGCCGTCTCGCGACACATGAGACGATGTCCAGAAGGCTCCCGTCGAGATACCGGCTATTGCGCGGGCAAACCAGCCCTTTCTCTTCATTTTGAGGCTCCGCCGCGCTGGCACAACGCTTGCTGACACTTCGTCACTCAACTCCGTCAACGCGCGACAAGACGCGTCAACATCAGACGAGGAAACCCATGGAGATCGGCTATTTCACGATGCCTTCGCATCCGCCGGAGTGCGGCCTGAAGGAAGGGAACGACTGGGATCTGCAGGTCATGCGCTGGCTCGACGAGCTCGGCTATCAGGAGGCCTGGGTCGGCGAGCACCACACCGCGCCCTGGGAACCCAATCCCACGCCGGACCTCCTGATCGCGCAGGCCTTGATGCAGACCAAGAAGCTGCGCATCGGTCCGGGCGGCTTCCTGCTGCCCTACCATCACCCGGCCGAACTCGCCAACCGCGTCGCCATGCTCGACCATCTCTCCGAAGGCCGGCTCAATTTCGGCGTGGCGGCGAGCGGGCTACCGAGCGACTGGGCGATGTTCAACGTCGACGGCATGAGCGGGCAGAACCGCGACATGACGCGCGAGGCGCTGGAGATCATCCTGAAGCTGTGGACCGAGCCGGCGCCCTTCACCCACAAGGGGAAGTACTGGACGGTGACCAAGCCGGACACGATGTTCGACTTCCTCAAGCCCCATATCAAGCCGCTGCAGGCGCCGCATCCGCCGATCGGCGTTGCGGGCCTTTCCAAGAACTCGGACACGCTCAAGCTCGCCGGCGAGCGCGGCTTCATCCCGATGAGCCTCAACCTCAACCCGGCCTATGTCTCGAGCCATTGGGACTCGGTCGAGATCGGGGCCGCGAAGACCGGCCGCAAGCCGAACCGCCAGGACTGGCGCCTGGTGCGCGAGGTATTCGTCGCCGACACCGACGAAGAGGCCTGGAAACTCTCGACCGGCGACATGATGGGCCGAATGATGAGCGAGTACTTCCTGCCGTTGCTCGGGCATTTCGGCTTCAAGGACTATCTGAAGCACGCGCCCGATGTGCCAGACAGCGACGTCACGGTCGAATATTGCGCGAAGCGGAACTGGATCGTCGGCTCGCCCGCGACCGTCGCCGAGAAGATCGAGAAGATCTACGACGAGGTCGGCGGCTTCGGCGTGCTGCTCGTGTTCGGCTTCGACTACAAGCATAAGGCCGAGGCCTGGCACAACTCGCTCTCGCTGCTGAAGAACGAGGTGATGCCGCGCCTTGGGCATCTCGGCTCCGCGAAGAAGGCGGCTTGACGCAAGCATGATCCGGAAAAGTGCATAGCGGTTTTCCGAAGAGATCATGCTAGACTCTTGGCGCCGGGTGCGGCGCGATCGTGCCGCACCCGCTTCTATTCTGGGAGATTTCCGCGTGACGGTGGACGCGAAGGACTTCAAGCAGGCGATGCGCCAATGTGCCGGTGCGGTAGCGCTGGTCACGGTGGGCGCCGAGCACGGCAGGCGCACGGGGCTGACGGTGACCTCGGCCTGCTCGTTGTCGGACAAGCCGCCCTCGCTGATCGTCTGCGTCAACCGCAACGCCAGCGCCCATGCCCGCATCCGGGAGGAAGGTGCTTTCGCCATCAACTTCTTGCATGAGGATCACGCGCTGCTCGCCCTCACCTTCAGCGGCCAGAAGGGCGTCGACGGCGACGATCGCTTCGCCTTCGGGCAATGGACGCGTGGCGTGACCGGCGCACCGGTGCTGGCGGACGCGGTGGCCGCGTTCGACTGCGTGCTGGCGCAGGAGTTCGAGACGACGACGCATTCGATCTTCGTCGGCGAGGTCCGCAGCGCCTCGCATTCCGCTGCCGTCACGCCGCTGGTGTACTTGCGCAGCAATTTCCACACGCCACGAGAACTCCGCGAGAACGTGACGATCGGCGATCTCGACGCACGGCATCTGAGCTGGACGGATTTTTCGTAGGACGAGTGCTCGCTTTCTTCCTTCTCCCCTTGTGGGAGAAGGTGGCGCGAAGCGCCGGATGAGGGGTATCTCTCTGCAAACTCACCAGAGTCATACGCGGAGAGAGACCCCTCACCCGTCTCGCCGCGGCGCGGCGAGCCACCCTCTCCCACAAGGGGAGAGGGGAAGAAAGAGCTACTGCGCCGTCTCGATCTTCAACTGCTTGATCTTGCGATAGAGCGTCGCGCGGCTGAGCTTCAGTGCGCGCGCGGCTTCCGTCACGCGGCCATCATGCTTACGTAGCGCCGCGACAATCGTCGCACGCTCGGCTGCTTCGAGATCAGGCTCCGTCCGTCCGTCAAACGGCGGCAGATCGAGATCGGCATCGGTGATGACGCCATCTTCCGCCGTGCAGCCGGCGAGCCGCAGCACGTGGCGGAGCTGGCGCATGTTGCCGGGAAACGGGTAGGCCGCGAGCTGCGACCATGCCTCCTCCGAGAGCCGGCAGCTCGGCGCCTCCTCGTGCGCGATCTGGCGGATGATGTCGTCGCGGTCGGCGCGCTCGCGCAAGGCGGGCAGGCGCACTTCGATGCCGCGCAGGCGAAAATAGAGGTCGGCGCGGAAGGCCCCCGCTTCCGCCATGCGGCCGAGATCGCGATGCGTGGCGCTGATCAGGCGAATATCGACGGTGACGGGCTTGAGCGCGCCGAGCGGCCAGACCTCGCGGTTTTCCAGAACGCGCAACAGGCGCGTCTGCAAGCCAATCGGCATGTCGCCGATCTCGTCGAGGAACAGCGTACCGCCGTCGGCCTGCACGATCAGGCCCTTCGAACCCTCGCGCCGCGCGCCGGTGAAGGCGCCCGCCTCGTAGCCGAACAGCTCGGCGTCGATCAGGCTTTCCGGCATCGCCGCGCAATTGAGCGCGACATAATTGTTGCGCGCGCGGTTGCTCGCACCGTGAATGGCCCGCGCGAACACGTCCTTGCCGACGCCGGTCTCGCCATGCAGCAGCACCGGCAGATTGTGGTCGCCGATGCTCCGCAGCCGTTTGACGCTTCGGATCAGGCCGGGGTCGCGGCCGGCGAGCCGGTGCAACGCATCAAAGCGATCGACTTGCGCATCGCGGCGCGGCGCATGCGATCTCGCACGCAGGGGCGGAGCAACATGCCCCTGCCCCAACGGACGGCCGTCGCCATGGCGCAGCTCGACGATCTCGCCGCTGCCACGCGCAGCGTGATGGTCGAACTTGAGGTAGCGCGACAGGTCGATGCCGGAGGCGATCATGCCGTCGGTGAGGCCGAGCAGCGCACGCGCCGAGCGGCAGGCGCCGACGATGCGGCGGTCGTCATCATAGGCGACGAGGCCGCTGCCGCCGTCACCGGGCACGGTGGCGATCCAGGCATTGCGGAAATGCCCGCGGAAGATCGCACCCTCCATCCGCCGCGTCGCCTCCATCGTCACCGCAAGTGCAAGCTGATGCGCGGCGCGCTCCAGATCCTCACGGCAGGAGGTGATGTTGACGGCACCGGCGAGCCGGCCGACCGGATCGAACAGCGGCGCCACCGCGCAGGAGAACATGTGCCATTGCGCCCGAAAATGCTCGTCGCGATGCACCAGGATCGGCTTCTGCTCGGCCAGCGCGGTGCCGAGCCCATTGGTGCCCTCGCAAGCCTCGGCGAAGTTCGAGCCGGTGTAGATCTTCCAATCCAGAAACATCCTTGCATCGGCTTCGCCCGGCAGACGGCTGAACAGCATGGTCGCGTTGACATCGGCGAGATTGACGCAGTAGCCGGCGTCGTGCAGCACACGGGCGAGATCGTCGAGCTCGGGCGTGACGAGCCGGATCGTCTCCTCCATCGGCTCGGCGACATGGCGGATTTCGGCTTCGGTGAGCGTCTGCGGTGGGCCCTGGCGGGCGGGATCGAGCTTGTGGTTGACGAGGCAGCGCCGCCAGGAACTCGCAATCCGCGAGGAGGCATCGACGTCGGCCACATGATTGGCGACGGACAAGACACGGGCGACATGGTTCGAGGCCGAGAGGCTGGCCATCGCGGACGTCTCCACCCTGTATTATTGTGCAAAGTCTGGCAGCAAAGGCGGGGATGTCAATCGGGAACCGGGAAAGCAGCTATTGCTGCACCGCCCTCACCACGTGTCGATGCACGGCCGCTTCTTCGCCGTCCTCGGCTCGGGCTTCGGCACCGTGCGCAGACCGGCCATGATCCAGCGCCGCGTCTCGGCCGGGTCGATGACGTTGTCGATCTCGAACACGGAGGCGATCGAGACCGCCTTGCCGTTGGCATAGAGCTCGGCGACCTTGTTGCGGTAATAGGTCTCGCGCTCCTCGGGATCGGCGATCGCCTCCATCTCCTTGCGGAAGCCGAGGCGGACGTAGCCCTCCAGGCCCATGCCGCCGAACTCCCCGGTCGGCCAGGCCGCGGTGAAGAACGAGGCGTGGAAGCCGCCGCCGATCATCGATTGTGCGCCGAGACCATAGCCCTTGCGCAGCACGATGCCGAACAGCGGCACGGTGAGGCTGGCGCCGGTCACGAACATGCGTGAGACGTGGCGCACGATCGCGGTCTTCTCCGCCTCGGGGCCGACCATGAAGCCGGGCGTGTCGCACAGCGAGACAACAGGCAGATCGAAGGCGTCGCAGAGCTGGAGGAAACGCGCAGCCTTGTCGCCGGCATCGGCATCGATTGCGCCGCCGAGATGGCGCGGATTGTTGGCAATCAGGCCGAACGGCTTGCCTTCGATTCGGATCAGTGCGGTGATCATGCCGACGCCGTAGTCGCGGCGCAGCTCCAGCACGGAATCCTTGTCAGCGACGAGGTCGATCACGCTGCGGATGTCATAGACGCGCAGGCGGTTCTCGGGGATGGCGCGGCGGAGCAGGCGCTGGTCAGCAGCCTCCCAATCTGCCACCGCACCCTGGAAATAGGACAGATATTTTTGCGCGACGCGGGTCGCTTCCTCCTCGTCCTCGACCAGGATGTCGATGACGCCGTTCGGCGACTGGAATGATACGGGGCCGACCTCGGCCGGATGATAGACACCGAGGCCGCCGCCCTCGATCATGGCAGGACCGCCCATGCCGATCGAAGCGTTCTTGGTGGCGATGATGACATCGCAGCAACCGAGCATCGCGGCGTTGCCGGCGAAGCAATAGCCGGAAACAACGCCGACGACAGGCACAAGGCCCGAGAGCCGCGCGAACTGCACGAAGGACGGCCCGTCGAGGCCGGTCATGCCGAGCCGGTCGGTGTCGCCGGGCCGGCCGCCGCCGCCTTCGGCATAGAACACCAGCGGCACGCGCCAGTCTTCCGCCAGCGTCAGCATGCGGTCGATCTTCTTGTGGTTCATGTGGCCCTGCGTGCCCGCGAGCACGGTGTAGTCATAGGCGACGACGATGCAGCGCGCGCCTTCGGGCCCGAACTTCTCGGCATTGACCGTGGCGACGCCCATGACGAGGCCGTCCGCCGGCGTGTTCTTGATGAGATCGTCGAGCTTGCGACGGCGGCGCTGCGCCGCGATCGCGAGACTGCCGTACTCCATGAATGAGCCGTCGTCGACGAGCTGGGCGACGTTCTCGCGCGCGGTGCGCTGGTTGGTGTTGCGGCGGCGCTCGACCGCAGCGGGGCGGTTCTCGTCGAGCGTGTTGGCCTGGCGGGCGATCAGCTCGGCAAGATCGGGACGGATATGGTCGAGATCGATGTCGGCTTCTGCCGTTGTGCTGTCGGCGGCGACATCGAGCGGCTCGAGATAGAGGATCGGCTCGCCATGCATCAGCGTGACGCCGTCACCTGCGACGAGTTTTGTCACCCGCCCGCCCTGCTCGGCCATGACGAGGTGCTCCATCTTCATGGACTCGATCACGGCGAGTTGCTGGCCGGGGCGGACGATCTCGCCTTTCTTCACCTGGATGGTGACGATGGTTCCCTGCAAGGGCGCCGCGACCATCACCGTGCCTTCAGGTACGGCTGGCGCGACATGCACCTCCGCGCTGTGACCGGCGCCACGCTCGGCCGCGGCGAAGTAAAGCGGCTTGGCGGCACCATCCGATGCTTCCACGAGCCTGGCAATGTTGCGGTCGATGAAATCAGTCGCGATGCGGTTGGTCCTGAAATCGGGATGTGCGAGCACCGCCTGAAGAAACGCGATGTTGGTGACGACGCCATCGATCCGGAACTCGCGTAGCGCACGCGAGGCTTTCGCGACGACGTCATGCCAGGCCTCGCTCGGCGTGTGCACGATCACCTTGGCAAGCAGCGAATCGAAGGCCGCGCTGGTCTTGTAGCCGGCATAGCCGAAACTATCGACGCGCACGCCGGGGCCCGACGGCGGCTCGAATACCGCGAGCACACCGCCGGTCGGATGGGTGGCGCCTGACACGTCCAGCGTCTCCATGTTGACGCGCAGCTGCATGGCATGGCCGCGCGGCTTCGGGATCGATGCCTGCGCAAGACCGAGCGAGCTCAATGTGCTGCCTGCGGCGACCGCGAGCTGGGCGCGGACGAGATCGACGCCGAGCACCTCTTCGGTCACGGTGTGTTCGACCTGGAGACGCGGGTTGGCCTCGATGAAGGCGAAGCTGTCCTCGGCGGTTCCGTCGACCAGAAACTCGAACGTGCCGAGATTGTCGTAAGACGCGGCGCCCGCCAGCTGCTTTGCCGCTTCGATGATGCGGCCGCGCAGGGCATCGCTCAATGACGGGCTCGGCGCCACCTCGATCAGCTTCTGGTGCCGGCGCTGGATGGTGCATTCGCGTTCCCAGAGATGGGAGATCGCACCATGGCGGTCGCCGATGATCTGGACCTCGATGTGGCGCGCCTGCCGGATCAGCCGCTCGGCATAGACGCCCTCGAAGCCGAACGCCGCCTTGGCCTCGGATTGGCAGCGCGCATAGGCTTCCGAAAGATCGGACGCGTTCTCCACCACGCGCATGCCGCGGCCGCCACCGCCCGCCATCGCTTTGATCACGATCGCAGCATTGCTGCCGAGCGAGGTGAAGAATGCCGTGATCTCCTCGAGGCTCGACGGCCCGCTGGTGCCGGCAATGATCGGCACGCCGCAGCGTTTGGCAAGCTGACGTGCCGCAACCTTGTCGCCGAACAGCTCGAGCGCAGCCGGTTTCGGCCCGACGAAGGTGATTCCGGCGTCGGCGCAGGCTTTCGCGAAAGCCGCGTTCTCGCTGAGGAAGCCATAGCCGGGATGCACGGCATCGCAAGCTGCGCTCTTGGCCGCCATCACCACGGCCTCGATGTCGAGATAGGCCCGTGCGCCGCGGCCGGGGATCTCGATCGCCTCGTCCGCAACGCGCCCGTGCAGCGACAACGCATCGTCGGCAGGATGGATCGCGACCGTTGCAATGCCGGCATCGGCCGCCGCGCGTGCGATGCGGATGGCGATCTCGCCGCGATTGGCGATCAGGAGCTTCTTGAACGACATCGTCTCTCTCACTGGACGGCAGCAGGATTTGGAATGAGGTCCTGCTTCCTGACCTTGCCCGTTGCCGTCAACGGCAGCGCATCGATAACGCGGACTTCCGGAACCTTGTAGACGGCCATGCGCTCGGCGCACCAGGCGCGCAGTTCCTGTTCTGAGACCGTGCCGATCGCTTCCGGCTTGAGCTGGATGTAAGCGACCGGCACCTGGCCCTTGTCCGGATCATCACGGCCGACCACGCCCGAGCCCAGCACCTTCGGATGCTGCCCCAGCAACGCCTCGATCTCCGGCGGAAACACGCTCATGCCCTTGACCTTCAGCATCTCCTTGCGCCGGCCGAGGAAGTGCAGAAAGCCGTCCTTGTCGATGGTGCCGATATCGCCGGTGCGCAACCAGCCGTCGACGAGCGATTCCGCCGTCGCCTCGGGCTTGTTCCAGTAGCTCTTGAGCAGCGACGGCGTACGCACGCGGATCTCGCCTTCGGCTCCCAGCGGCAGCAGCGCACCGGTCTCGAAATCGGTGATCTTGAACTCGGCGCCGGGGACCGGCAGGCCGACGAAGATCGGCTGGCTGTTGAGGTCGAAATCCCCGTCCTGAAAGCCAGCGGTGAAAGTATTGGAGGTGTGGGTCTCGGTCATGCCCCAGGCCGCCTCCATCAGGATCGTGCCGGTGAGATCCTTCCAGCGCCTGCGATAGCCGGCGTTGAGCTTCTTGACGAAGGAGACCACGCGCACCTGTTGCAGCGACGACAGGTCGAACTCGCTCCAGCGCGGATGGTCCATCATCTCGACCGCGCTGTCGACCGGCATCGCCGTCATCGTGACCTTGTACTTGTCGATCGCCGCCATCGCGCCGACAGCGTCCCAGCGCGCGAGCAGAACCAGCGTGCCGCCCGAGAACAGCGGGAAGATCAGACCGGAATTCTCGCCCGCAATCCAGAACTCCGGAAAGAACGACAGGAACACGCTGCTCTCATCCGAGGGAAACGAGATGCCGTAATTGGCGGCGGCCGTGTAGACCATATCGCGATGGGTATGGACGCAACCCTTGGGCATGCCGGTGGTGCCGCCGGTGTAATTGAGCGCGGCGACATCATCGAGGTGGGGCGGCGGCAGCGGGGTCGGTGCGGGCAGTGCCGCGAGCGCCGGCAGGAGATCAGTTGCGCCGGAGACCGCAACGCGAGGCGTGCGGATCGAGTCCGGCGCGGGAAACGCAGGCGCCGCCGGCACGACATCGGCGAAGCTGGTGACGATGATCTCGCGCAGGCGCACCTCGCCGCGGACCTGATCAACGATAGGAATGAGCTGGTCGAGCGCGACGATCACCTCGGCCTCGGTGTCGTTGAGCTGGTAGGACAATTCGAACGCGCGCGACAGCGGGCTGATGGGAACGTGGATCGCGCCGAGCTTCAGGATGCCGAAGAACACGACGTGGAATTGCGGGCAGTTCGGCAGGAAGACGGCGACGCGATCGCCCTTGCGCACGCCCTTTGCCTGCAACAGCGCCGCAAAGCGATCGCTCTTCTGATCGAGATCGGCATAGGTGGTCACATGCCCGTAGAAGATCACCGCGGGCCGCTCCGGACTCCGCTTTGCCCAGGTGCGCAGATATTCCGTCAGGGGAACTTCGCCGTGCAGATAGTTCGGCGAGCGCGGCAGGCCCTTCGGCCAGGCCTTGTCCCACAGGCCGCGCAAGGTGGCGAGGTAGTCATTCTCGTCGAGGCCCTTGTTCATGACGTCCTTCCCGTGTTGCTTTTCTTTTCGCGAGGGACGCAGGCAGCATCGCTCGACCTCGTTACACGTCGAGCACCGCAGAGTTCATGTCAAGGAAAACAGTTTTCCGCAGCACGGCCGATGCCGCGGCGCGGAAAAACCGGGGCTACGCCGCGACGAGACGAATGATCCGTCGCACGGCAGATGGGATCGGGGCGATGATTGGCGCCGCGAACATCGGCTGAAGCTCGCGCGCCGCTTCACCCAGCGGCCCGCCGCCGATGATGACCGCTTCCGCTCTGTCTCGCACAATGCAGGCCTCAACCGCGCCGGCGAGCGCTGCGCGCAGCTGCGCCGGATCGCGCATCAGCTGTTGCGGATCACCATCGGCGAAGCGCGTGCCGGTGTAGCTCGCGCGCAAGCCCAGCGTATCAGGCAATGCATCGATCTTCGCTTTCAGCAACGGCGTCGTGGTCGCCACGCCGAACCGGCGACCGTTCCCGGCGCCTTCCAGCATCGCGGATTCGCCGATGCCGACGGCGGGCAGCTTCATCGTCGCCTTGATCCCGGCGAGGCCAGGATCACCGAAAGCCGACACGATGACGCCGTCGCACTCGCCGTCACGGAGACGCGCGATCTCCTCGACCTCCAGCGCAGCCGCCTCCAGCGCGTCCGCCGAGACGATCATCGTGGGCGCACGCGTTGCCGTGGCGCCGACGATGTCGAAACCATCGGCGGCAGCGGACCTTGCGATCGCCACCATCATCGTGGTGGTCGCCTCGTTGCTGTTCGGATTGATCAGGAGGATGCGCGCGCGTCGATCGGAGTTTTGGCCCATCCTCCCGTTATACTAAGCCGCCCGCACGCCCGCAACGAAGGCGCTGACCTCGTCCTGCAGCGATTGCAGCTTGTGCGTCAGCCGGCCGCTCGATTGCAGTACGAGGCCGGCGGCCTGTCCGGTCTCGGCCGTCGCGTCGGTGACGCCGGAGATGTTGTGCGAGACCTGGTCGGTGCCGGAGGCCGCCTCCTGCACGCTGTGCGCGATCGCCTTCGTCGCGGCGCCCTGCTCCTCGACCGCGGCGGCGATCGACGAGGAGATCTCGTTGACCTCCATGATGGTGGCGCGGATGCTCTCGATGTTGCCGACGACCTGATTGGTCTCGGCCTGGATCGCGGTGATCTGCGCGCCGATCTCGTCGGTCGCCTTCGCGGTCTGGCTCGCCAGCGACTTCACTTCGCTCGCGACCACCGCAAAACCCTTGCCGGCCTCGCCCGCGCGCGCCGCCTCGATGGTGGCGTTGAGCGCGAGCAGATTGGTCTGCGAGGCGATCTGGTTGATGAGGTCGATGACCTCGCCGATCTTGTGCGCGGCGGCGGCAAGGCCCTGCACGGTGTCGTTGGTGCGCTGGCCGTCGGCGGCGGCCTTGTCGGCGACCGTCGCGGCCTGTGCCACGCGCTGACTGATCTCGGCGATCGAGGCCGATAATTCGCCGGCGGCGGAGGCCACCGTCTGCACGTTGCTCGAGGCCTGTTGACACGCGGTGGCGACGAAGCTCGCACGGTCACTCGCCTTGTTCGCGGTTTCCGACATGCCCTGCGCCGCCTGCTGCATCGCGCGGGCCTCGTCGAAGACGTCGCGAACGACGGCCTGGACGCTCGCCTCGAACTTGCCGGCGAGATCGGTCATGGTCTTGCGCTTCTCCTCGTCGGCCTTCTGCTTCAGCTCCTGCTGCTCGGCATGCATCCGGCTCACCGCCGATCCATTGTCCTTGAACACGGCGAGCGCCTTGGCGAGGCCGCCGACCTCGTCGCGGCGGTCGGTGTAGGGCACGTCGAAGGCGCTGTCGCCGGCGGCAAGGCGCTCGGTCAGCGCGGTGATCCGGGCCAGCGGCCGGGTGACGCTGCGGCCGATCAGGAAGGAGGCGCCGAGCACCACGACCAGCACAGCGAGACAAATATAGGCGAAGGTCATCGCGTTCTGGCGGAAGGCGGCATCGACATCGTCCAGATAGATGCCGGTGCCGATGATCCAGCCCCAGGGCGCAAAGCCCTTCACATAGGAGATTTTCCCGACCGGCTGGTCGAAGCCGGGCTTCGGCCAAAGGTAGCCGTAGAAGCCCGCACCCTGCTTGTTGACGACGTCAACGAAGCCCATGAACAGCGCATTGCCGGCGGGATCCTTCATCCCGGACAGATCCTTGCCGTCAAGCTCGGGCCTGATCGGATGCATGACCATCTTGGGGTCATGTCGTTGATCCAGAAATACTCGACCTTGTCGTAGCGCAGACTCTTGATCTCGGCCATCGCGCCGCCCTGCGCCTGCTCGCGCGAGAGCTTTCCTTCGCCCTCGAGCTTCTGGTAGTGCGCCAGGATGCCGTAGCCAACATCGACCATCTGCTGCGTCTTGGCCTGACGGTCGGCGACCATCTGCGTGCGCAGGGTCGAGAGGGCGACCGGCGCCAACGCGATCATGCCGAGGAGGCTGATGCCGACAATCAGGACCAGCTTGAAACTGATGCGGGAGAAAATCATCGGTGCTCACAGGAATTGGAAGGGCTGATATGCCAGATTATCCCGCGTCTCTTAGCAAAGCTTTAAGCATTCGGGTTCCCGACACTCCGAAATTTTGCGGGTTACCGGCACGCTCGTATGGCCACGAGACAAGCAAGACCGACCTCACCCGAGATACGAATTCTTCCAATCTAGAACACCTCGACATCGCCTCTCCGCGCGTTGACTTGGAGAGCTCTCTGGCAGAACGATCGGCGCAGATCATCCGCGCCAGCGCTGGCGTGAGCGCAGCCGGAGGCCGAAAGCACAATGCATCGATCGACATACACCAGGCCCGTCGACCTTCCTGCGCTGAGCGCAGCGGAGCGTCTCTTCATCTGGGGATTTCGGGCGAAGGCGCGTAGCGGAAGCGCCGTCCCGACGGCGGCCGATATCCAGCAGGTGTACGACCATTTTCGCGTCGGCGATGCCGTGCTGTCGCTGGATTCCATCATCGAGATCTTTGCCTGCACCGCGCATACCGCGATCGAAGTGCACTGCCCCACCTGTCCGCGCATGTCCGACAGCGAGCGCGGAATCTTGCGCGCGATTGCCGCGGCCCAGCAGGACCGCGTCGATGTCGCGCGCGAGCAGTTCGAGCGCTGGCTGCCGCCGATCGGCGCCGATTGGGCGCTCGCGCCGGTCCTGGGGCTTGCGACGATCTTCCGCATGGCCGGCCTCGTCCTGCCCGACCGGCACGTGCAGCCTGTCGAGCATGACGGGATGTTGGCGATGAAGAGCTGGTTCGTGGGCAGCGCGACGTTGCATTGACGAGATCGTTCACGATGCGGGCCAGTTGCGATTCTGAGCCGACGTCGGACGCTGGTGAGCCGCTGCTCTGTCCACTCCAGGCCGCGCTTGCGACCCGGCCGGACATCGACAGCTACGATGATTTTTCCCGCCTCGCGCTGGCGCTGCTCCGCTTCATCGGAGCGGCCTATGCGACCGGCGCATCGGATTGCTGGGAAGCGGCCTATCGCTTTGCCGAGGAAGCGCCCGGCATTGCCGACAGCCCGCTGCTGGTCGCGCGCGCGGCCGCGCTCGTCAGGATCCTGCGCAGGGAGCGGCCCTGCGAGCTGTGCTTCATGCCGCCGTCCTGCAGGCGGCTTTCCAAGGACGAGGCGGAATTGATGCGACTGCTGGCGGTCGCGCGCCGCAAGCCGCCGGGCGAGCTCGAATCCACCGTTGGCCAGCTCGTTGGCTCCGGCAAGGAGGATGCTGCGACACGCGCGGTCAACGCGCTCGCGCTGTGCTGACACCTATCCGCCATTCCTGCCGAGCACGAGATCGATCGTGTGCGCGGCGATCTTGCGCAATTGGGGCTCGTCCCCGAAGGCACGCTCGAGCACGGCGAGGCCGCGCGTCACGGTGACGATCTGCAGCGCCGCAGCCGCGGGATTGCCGTCGAACTCGCCCCGCGCCGCGCCAGCGGCCAACGTGTCCTGAAGCAGTGCGGTGATGCGCGAGATCAGGTTCGCAAAAGCCTGGCGCGCGTTGTCGTCGAGCCCCTCGCCTTCGGCGCCGCCGAGCTCCATCAGCCCGCGCGTCGTCGGACAGCCGCGCGGCGGTGTGCCCGAGCGGAAATTGGTGATGGTCAGATCGAAGAACGCGGTGAGGCGCTTGCGCAAGGAACCTGCCCCGAGCGCCTTTTGCAGCTTGGCGAGATAATCCCCCGCGTAGCGTTCATAGGCCTGCAGGAATAGCGCCTCCTTGCTGCCGAAGGCATTGTAGAGACTCCCGCGCTGGACCGCCGCATCGCGCGCAATGTCGGACAGCGAGGTGCCGCGCACGCCCTTGCGCCAGAACTGGTCGAACGCGATGCGCAGAACCTCGTCATGATCGAACTCGCGCGGTCTCAAGCTTGGCTCCGCAAAGTATTTGACATGACGTCAAGAACATGCTTTCTCGACATCGTGTCAAAAACTGATCAAGATTGATAGTCCGTTTTTCTCAATTGGCCGAGCCGGCGGCGTTCACATCGCCGTGTCGGCCGGGGCCGCATGCAAAGGGCCGCGTGATGCCTCTCCTCCACATTTCGATGCGCGCCGGTAAGCCGCAAAGCTACCGGCAGGCGATTCTGGACGGACTTTACCGCGCGATGCGCGACGCCCTGAACGTGCCCGAAGGCGATGCGTTCATGGCCATCACCGAGCATGAGCCGGCCAACTTCCGCTGCGGCAATGCCTACGGCGTCGAGCGCAGCGAAGACGCCCTGCTGATCCAGATCACCGTGTTCGCCTCGCGCACGGCCGAGCAGAAGAAGGCGCTGTATCGCCGGATCGCCGACCTGCTCGGCGAGAACCCGGGGATCAGGCCCGAGGACGTGTTCGTCAACGTGCTCGACGCGCCCAAGGAGAACTGGTCCGTCGGTCACGGCATCGCGCAGTTCGCGTGAGGTGCACGGCGACGGATTGCCGGTCGAAGACTGAGATTCAGCGTCCTGCATGCGCACCGTGGTGACGGTGATACGCGCTCGGGGTAGGCCAGGTCCAGCCTTTCAGGGCCGTTCGATCCGGCTCGAAGATTTCGATCTTGAGCGGATGGCATGCCGCGGCATCGCTGGAATGGGTTGCGCTGCAGTCTCCACCCGGACAGGCCGACAGCGCGCCGAGCAGGTCGATCTCCGCGAAGAGCTCGATGAAGTCGCCGGGGCGGACCGGACTTGCCTTCATGAAATATTGGTGCGTATCCCCAGTGAAGCCGGTGCACATGAAGACGTTGAGCACGTCGTGGACATGATGCTCCACTGCGGCCGGATTCGCCTTCAATTCGATGGCGAGGGCGCGGGACAGGTTGGAGTGGCAGCAAAAATCGTAGGCCGTGCCGTTCAGCAGGAGATTTGTATAGGGATCGCAGCGCGTGCCAATCACATCGTGAATGCCGGCGCCGTCGGCGTCGAAGCCGTACCAGCCGAGCGTATCGTGGCTGATGGTCGCCATCGGCCGAAGATAGGGCATATTGCTCCAGAGCCGGTCACCGATGCCGACATGCGTGCCATGGAGCGCCCGCGTCTTGCCGCTGAAGAAGCGCTCGGAGAGATCGTCCGCGTTCCAGATATTGAGGTCGCCGACCTGAGGGCCTTCGATGCTGACGATGCGGAAGAACTGGCCGCGCGCCACGCGAAAGGCACGGGCATCGCGCGGCGGCACGACAAGCTCGTGCGTCTTGACCGCAGCACGGCGGGCTGCTTCGAGCGTAGCCATATCCGGCCCGGGCATCGTCCCGGCCGGATAGACGATGGCCGGCTTGGCAGCGCGGCGCGAGGCGGCATCAGCGGGGGCGAGTGGCATATTTGGCGGCATAGTTCGGCCTCGGATCGACTCGGCAAGAGGAGAGGTGGTGGCTAATGGCGGAAGCGGTTGACCCTACCCCCTCACCTCAGCCGCCGGCAACGCACGCCTCCATGACTTCATCGAGCTCCGCCTTCGAGAGCATGCCAAGCTCGGCAATGAAGACGATGCGCGTCCGCGCCGCGCCCGGTGTCGGCGCATCGCCAGGCGCCAGGGTCGCGCGGCCGGCGGCGAACTGAAACACCATCGTGCGGCCGGGCTGCTCGAGCGTCTCGAACAGGCCCTTGGCGCGCGCCAGCTTCGGCGCAAGGCGGCTGATGGCCTGCTGCAGGCGCGGCAGCGAGACCGGCTTATCCGAGGTCCAGCTCAGTGCCTCGAAGCGCTCCTCCGCCGGCCGTTTCGGTCCCACCTCGCGCGGCGCCGGAGCGCGGTCGGCACCGGCGGGAAACAGCAGCGCGGGCGGAATCTCGCCGTGCTGTGCCTCGACCACCACCGCGGGCACGCGCTGGGCGCGGATGGCGTCACGCATCCGCACCCCCGCGCCCGCGCCCGCCAGATCCAGCTTGCTCAATGCCACGATATCGGCGACGCGCAGCTGCGACCGCATCAGCGCGTCGTCCAGAGCCGAAGGCGGTGTCCCTGCGTCCAACACGCAAAGCACCGTCTCCAGCTGCGCCTCGCGCAGGATCACGGGGTCCATTAGGTTGCGCACGATGTCGGCGGGATCGGCAACGCCACTGGTCTCGATGACGATACAATCGGGCTTGGGATCACGCCGCAGCAGCGTCGAAAGCGTGCGGAGCAGATCGCCCTCGAGCGAGCAGCAGATGCAGCCATTGGCAAGGCTGACCACGCCGTCGCTCGCGCCCGCGATCAGCTCCGCATCGATGTTGATGGCGCCGAAATCGTTGACGACGGCAGCGATCCGCCGCCCCTCCGCATGCGCCAGCAGATGGTTGACGACCGTGGTCTTGCCGGCCCCCAAGAAGCCCGTCACCAGGAGAATGGGGACCGCCATGGATCAGCCCTCGACGATTGGGCGGCGCACGGGCCTGCCCGGCCGCGCGGTCACATCGAGCATGCCGTCGCTGATCAGCACCTGGCCGCTGACGACCAGATGCCGGACGCCCTCAGAGGGCCGGTTCATCGCGGTGAAGGTCGCACGGTCCGAGAGCTTCTCGTAGTCGAACACGACGATGTCGGCATCCGCGTCCTTGGCGAGCCGGCCCTTGCTGCGCATCGCCGGCGTGCTCTGCGAGAGGATCTCCGCCGGGATCAGCGCGCATTTGCGCACGCCTTCCAGCAGCGACACGGCCTTGCGCTCGCGCACCCATTCACGGATGAACTTCGTGAAGCAGCCGGCCGAACGCGGATGCGAGGTGGCGTCATCCGGCAGCGGCCAGGCATCGCCGGTGTAGGTTGAGCCGTCCGACAGCGTCCAAGGCATCGCGTCGGAGGCGATCGCGCCGCCGGGATACAGCACCGACATATCGAGCAGGTCGCGGTGGTGCGCATTGTTCTCGGTGTCGAGAATGTGCCAGAGCACCAGCGAGGACGGCTCCTCCGCCTGCGCCTTCAAGAGCTCCTCACGGTCGTGGAAGCGGTAGCCGTCGGTGACGCGCTGCACGGAATCGTAACCGGTGCCGTTGCGCTCGACGAACTGGGGATCACTGAAGAAGGCCGCGGCCAGCACGGTCGAGCCGGTGCCGTAAGGATAAGCCTCGACCGTGATCGGCAGGCCCTGTCCTTGCGCCTTCTCGATCAGCACGCGGCAACGCTCGACGTCGGTCTTGCTCGACGAGTTGAAATGGCAGATGTGCATGTGCGCGCCGGTGGCGCCGGCATAGCCGATCAGGCGGATATAGGCTTCCACTGCGCTCTCGGGATCGATGCGCGACATGAAGGCGACATGGGTGAAGGTGGGGACGTCCTGGTTCGCGGCCAGCTGGCACACTGCGGTCAGCTCCTGCACGCCGGCGCCGGGCGCATAGGCGTTGAGGATGCCGATGCCGATACCGCCTTCGTTGAGGCCGCGGGCCAGACGCTCGAGAATGCCCGAGACCTCCGCATCGGTTGCGACGTTGTCCATCCAACGGCGGTCGCGCATGGCGTTGCCGAACGCTTCCAGCGAGCTCTCCGCGTTGGACCCCGTCATCGCGCCGATGCGGGCAAAGGCCCAGTTGGTGGCCGCGCCATAATTCAGCACGCGCCCCTTTCGGGCCTGGCGCTCATACCAGGACCCGACCGGCAGCACGCCGGCCTCGAGATCGAGGGTGGTCGTGACGCCGTCGAACGCCTGCATGCGATCGGCCGGGATCGACTGGCCATGGGCATGCAGATCGATGAAGCCGGGCGCCACCACGAGGCCGGTAGCGTCGATCACCCGCTCGGCGCCGCCGAGGCCCGTGCCGACGGCGGCGATCTTGCCGTCCACCACCGCCACATCCCCAACGGCGTCCATCCCGCTCGCGGGATCCACCACCCGGCCGCCAGAGACCACCAAACCGCTCATCTCGTCACTCCGAAAAGCAAATTGCCAGAATCTCCGAAGGCCCGGCAGCAGCTTCGGAGGCGCATCGGCGCGCATAGTGCATATTCTCGTGAGAACGACCACCACCACTGATGCCGATGCAGCATGCTTGCAAGTGAGGCCGGTGAACGCAGGAAGTGTATCGGACCGGAGCCCAACAATGCCGCTGCGTCAGTCCGCCGATCCAATCGGCATACGCTCGCGTTCTCGCGGCGTGATCCGCCCGAGCTATGCTCCGCTTCACACACCCCCTCAAGGAAAGGGCGCAGGGAAGACCGGGCGCCAGCTGGCATCCATAAGACCCCTGCGCTGAACGAATGCACACGCAGTGCACAGGGGAGACACAGGGCAGCCGAAACCAGGCCTTCCCTGCGCGATGGTTTGACGGCCTATGCCGCGCTCTCCCGGGAGCCGAGTTCCTTCTGGCCTCCCTCGCCTCCGCGAAAGTCACGCCTCTCGCGCCGGTTGACGCGATGACGTCTTCGCCAAGGCTTGACCGTAGCAACGACGGCCAGGACCACACGGTTTCGCCGTACGCAGGGGCGCCGTTCGTCTTCGCGGGTCCCGCATGCTCACGAGGTTCATCTCGCCCTGCACGCGCAAGCTCCGCCTTCAACGCCGCCCGCGTCCACCGCAACTTCCAGCCCGCGCTCGAAACGACGTACGACCGCCCCTTGGTGGGCTGGAATGGCCGACACATACGACAAATCCGAATTTCGGTAAAGTGGAATATTTTTGGCGGAAGGGGTTGACAGCGGATCGGGGTGTTTTGCCGTCGACGCCGGGGCAGTTGCCTTCCGGACACGGCGAGGGTTCATTGCCTCGAAGGACGATCCGCTTATACTGTCCGGGCCGATTGCAGACAGCGCGGCATCGGTCCGTTGGCAAGGTGTCCAATGCGCGTGAAATTCGGAGACATCCTCCAGGCTTTTGAGTTCGCCGATATCAGCGGCATTGTGGAGTGCCGCACCTTCGTCTGCAGGCAGACAGGAAAGATCTACTACCAGTTCGATCAGGACGACCTCCAGGAGCTCGAGGACGACGAACTGCCTGACGATATCGAGGACGAGACCAAATACTTGCAGATCCCGAACTCACGAGACCTCGACCTCGGCAAGCCTCTCGTGATTGCCTTCGTCCGCGAGTTCCTGCCGAACGATCTGGACGACGTTCGCTATATTTCAGCAAACGCAGCGCCTATCAGAAGTTCAAGGGCCTGCTCTCCCGACGGGGAGCGATCGATGCTTGGCATGACTACCGCAACAAGGCGAGGGAGCGGGCATTGCGCGATTGGTGCGAGATTCAGGCAATCGAGATCGTCGACTGACCCGCCATTCACTTGAAGGCCACGACATGCGCGAGGCGGCTCCGCCGCGATCTCGCCCCCATTGTCATTCAGAGAGCAGATGGGGCGGCTGTCGGGGCAAAGTTCCCATGGGTTCCCAGTGATAGGTCGACGTCTTCTCCAAACAAATCATTCCATGTCGCGCCGCGCTCTCATCGGCGGTCTCCTGTCGACGGGTAGCGCGCTGGCGCTTGGCGGATGCGCTGGCCTCGGTGCGACCGGCGCGCGCTTCGACGCCTCCTCGCTCTCCGTCGATCCGACGTTGCTTGTCGTCACCACACGCAAGCCCGTGAACGGCGGCCGCGCAAAACCCTGGTTCGGGCCGGAGCGTGCGACGAGCATGACGGTCGCGCGGGCGAAGCTGACGGCGCCGGACGAGAGCCGGCTTTCCCTCGCCTCGGTCGGACTCGAGAACTGGCGTCTCGACCGGATCGAGCCGGTCCCGGCCGACGCCGGCGATCTCGCTGCGCAGGCCGGCGGCGGGGACGTGCTGATCTATGTGCACGGTTTCAAGCAGACATTCGAGACGGCGGTGCTGGATGCAGCCCACCTTTCCGATGGGATCAAGTTCCGCGGCCGGACCATGGCGTTCTCCTGGCCTTCCAAGGCAGGACTGTTCGACTACGCCTATGACCGCGACAGCGCGATGTGGTCGCGCGACAATTTCGAGCGCGTGCTCTCTGCGCTGGTGTCGGCGCCGGGGGCGGGGCGCGTGCACATCGTCGCCCACAGCATGGGAACCATGCTGACCCTCGAAAGCCTGCGCCAGCTCCATGGGAGATACGGCGACACGGTGACGAGCAAGATTGGCGCGGTGGTGTTTGCCGCGCCCGACATCGACATGGACGTGTTCTCGTCGGCGATCCAGCGCATCGGCCCTCTCGCCGGCAAGATCACGGTGATCGCCTCGACCAACGATCGTGCACTGGCGCTGTCGGGGCAGCTCGCCGGCGGCATGACCCGCGTCGGCGCGGCCGAGAAGGCCGCCATCGCAGCGCTCGGTGTGCGCGTGGTCGATGCCTCCCAGGAAGGCTGGGGCATCATCAACCACGATTTGTTCTTGTCGAATACGGAAGTGCAGCGGGTGATCCGCCGCTCGATCGACGGCACGACGGCGTAGGAGAGCGCGGAGCCACGCGAAAAGCCTGCTCCTGCCCACACCCGTTGCGGCTCCGAGGGGAATTGCATTGCAGCTTGCGGATGGAAGACCTATGTTGGGTAGCTAGTCAGGCAGCCGCCCATCGAATGGCGAGAGTCTGCAGGATCGCCTCACGGTGGATGGTTTCCATTCCGCATCGGAGGTGATGCCATGGCCATTGCTCCCACCCTCCAGAAATACCTCGCCGCTGAGAACATCCAGTACGAGGTGATCCCGCACGAACTCAGCATGACGTCCGCCCGAACGGCGCAGGCATGCCATATCTCCGGCGATCGCCTCGCCAAGGGCATCGTGTTGCGGCGCGACGGCGGATACATGCTGGCCGTCTTGCCCGCATCGCATCACCTCCGCCTGTCCGACCTGAGGACAAGCCTCGGCGACAATGTCCACATGGCCAATGAAACCGAGATCAATCGGCTGTTCAGCGACTGTGCACACGGTGCAGTTCCTGCCGTCGGCAAATGCTACGGATTGGATATCATCGTCGACGACAGCCTCGAGGCACAGCCGGACATCTATATGGAAGCCGGCGATCATGAGACGCTGCTTCACATGGGTCACGCGCAGTTTGCGCGCTTGACGGCCAACGCACCGCACGGCCGCTTCAGCGCGCATGACTGAGGACCTGTGCACCGCCCATTGTCCTTGCGGCCCTGGGCGGGAACTCTAGCCGCAAGTTCGCCGTCATACCGTTCCGCAGGGTGGCGGCGAAAGTGTCTGCGCTTTGTCTGG
Source organism: Bradyrhizobium sp. IC3195 (assembly GCF_020193585.1). NCBI lineage: Bacteria > Pseudomonadati > Pseudomonadota > Alphaproteobacteria > Hyphomicrobiales > Nitrobacteraceae > Bradyrhizobium > Bradyrhizobium sp. IC3195. Next base: position 102,716 of record NZ_JADYVG010000013.1, read on the forward strand.
TCGGAGTTCGGAAGATGGGGGTGCCGCTGCATTGCATCAACGCACTTGAAACCCACGAACGGAGGCTCGCCATGAAAGTCAAAGACGTGATGCACAAGGGTGTCGACTGGGTCAGCCCCGACACCCCAATCACCGAGATTGCCAAACTGATGCGGGCACATGACATCGGCTGCATTCCGACTGGCGAGGATGACAAGCTGGTCGGAATGGTGACCGACCGCGACATCGTCTGCAAAGGACTCGCGAGCCACAGCTTCGATGCCGGCCGCGCGACGGCACGTGACGTGATGACCGAGGGCATCCATTGCTGCCGCGAGGACGATGACCTCGCCAAGGCGATGCATCATATGGAGAAGCTGCAGGTCCGCAGGCTGCCGGTGATCAACAAGAGCAAGCGGATGGTCGGCATCATCAGCCTGGGTGACGTCAGCCATTCCTCATCGGGTGACATGCTCACCGAGACCGTCAGAAGCGTTTCGGCGCATCACTGAAGTTACGGCCAAGACGTATGGCCAGGGCTCCTCTCGCGATCCCCGCTCGAACAGGCGTTGAGGGGGAGCCTGAGTCATGCGCTCGTCGTGCAACCATCGCGCGGCGCAGGAGCACGTCGCGAGGATACCATGCGCTTTTGCGCGCGATACTGAAGAGTACTACAATGTCAAATGCTAGCGCGAAGCGCCGACTGGCGCGGCGGCTAACGGCAACTAGTCGGTCAGCCCTTACGCTGCGTCCACAGCGCCCCCGATGCACAGGAGGGACGCACGATGCCCATCACGATTCCGGACGCGAACAACCTACCCATCGCCAAGCATCGTAGGCGACACAAAAAGCCGATCAACCGACCCATGACACAGGAAGAGCGCGACGCACTCCAATTCGAAGCAATCAAAGCTGAATTTGACTGGAGCAACGATGAATGGGCCGCGACGTGGTTGCCCTGGGTGCGATTGGCCGCGATCCATGTAGCCGGCGATCAGGACAAACTCAAAGAACTAATGGCCGGCTTTGTTAAGGACGGCGAGGCCGGGAATATTCTCGAAGGCTTGACGCGCACGCGAATGCACCTCGAGACATTGCACAAGCTCGTGGACGCCGCACTCGGCCGATCATTTATTGTGTTGGAGCGTCTGGGCTACTCGCCGGATAATCTCCCGCCAGACGGTCGCGTCCACTAGCAGTGTTTATGGAATTTGAGCCTTAGGCCGCCTGTTCGACGCGCCCATCATCAGAGACGATTTGCAATGACAGTGCATAAGACGCGCCGAGGCAAGCTGGTGCACATCTCCGCCAGCCATTTAGTGCACTGTCACCGTAATCTGCTCACAGAGTTCAGCAAGCCATTCACTGCAAATGGGTGCCGAGGCACAAGCGACGCCACATGAAATGATGGCCGTTGGCGGCCATCGAGCGCTGGAAGAGGTCGAACGTTACACTAACGCGGCAAATCGGAAAAAAATGGCTGATGTGGCAATGGCGAAGCTAACCGCTATATCGGGTTGGCGTTTGACCACATCTGACGGTAGCTCTCCAACTTTAGCGTCGCGGGCTCGGCTTCAAAGCGAGCTATTGATGCGGGCGCCCGCTCGGCTAGATCTTTGAACGATTGGGTCACGATCCACACCTGTTGATCATCCACCACGATCAATCGATCATGCAATAATCGAGGTGGCGTTAAGCGAGCAGCCAGCGGGCGAGTTGAGAATTGTTGGGTCCACCGCTCAACTGCGGGCTTCAACGATGGCTTTACGTAGTAGGCATCCGAGAGAATTTGAAGTTGAACATGCTCGGGCGCTAATGGAAGGAAATCCCGAAGCAGCTTTTCATCGGCATACGGATCGACGATCAAGAGGCTGTTTTTGGCACTTTGGAAAACACGCGCGACAGCGGCAAGTGCATCGAAGGGGTTTCCGGCTGCGATGTATGATCCTTGCAGGCCGGCCGGTAGCGTCGCTTCTAACCGCGCAAGGGTCCGAAACAAAATGCTGCGGACTTTTTCGACCGCCATGCCATGCATTGAGATGTTGGTATTCCCAATGATGGTGTCCATCGCGGTCACGAAGGCAATAGCGTCGGCCGGGTGGCCGCCTTGCTCTACCAAGACGGAGGCCCGGGCTAGCCATGTTGCCTGATCGGCGTCGTGCCCAGGCAGGTTGTAGAAGTCCGGCAATGTATCGAGAAGATTTCGTACTTGGAAATAGATGCGTTCTGTATCCACGCTGCAGGTTCCGCAGGTATGAAGTGAGAACATTCGCTGTCCCACCTAACTCGTGGGTGAGACAACTAGGCCAAAAAAGGGAAATCAAACGCGAGTTAAGCGCGTGGCGCTCCCTAGGGGAATCGAACCCCTGTTTCAGCCTTGAGAGGGCCGCGTCCTAACCGCTAGACGAAGGGAGCGTGAGGGCTAGCCAATAGCCTCGAAATTTGTCCGCCGCAAGGACCCCGACGGGCCTTTTACGGCTCATTGGCGAATTTCAGCCGTCCGGTGGGCTTCAGGGTATGGGCATCGAAGGTGCGGATCTCGATGACCCCGCCGATATCCAGCGTGACCGCCAGGCGATCGCCGGCAACCCCGGTCGAGACGATTCTGGCGCCCTTGGGCAGGGTGGCGGTGACATCGCTCGCCGGCTCGGCCGCCCTTCCCTCCGACTTGAAAAGGCGGTAGCCCACCGCGATCAGCACGGCGCAGAACGCCAGCGCCGTGGTCAACCCCGCGATCAGCATCATCCGCCGCACCCGCGCGAACAGCGCGGCCTGCTCGGGGGTCGGTTCGGGAACAGCGGTATCAGACGTCGTCATGGAAAGCTCTGGGTCAGCGCAAAGGTTGGAGGTTGTGGTCGAAGGCTCCGAGGGCTCGGCCCGGCTCGACCGCGTGCTGGCGGCGCGCCTGCCGGAGCTGTCGCGATCGAGGCTGAAAGCCCTGATCCTGGCGGGCGCAGTGCGCCTGAAGGCCTCCGCGGTCCGCGACCCCGCTTATCACGTCGCATCCGGCGATACGATCATAATCGACGTGCCGGAAGCGGCGCCCGCCGAGCCCAAGGGGGAGGAGATCGCCCTCGATATCGTGTTCGAGGACGACGACATCGTTGTCCTCAACAAGCCCAAGGGCCTCGTCGTGCACCCCGCGGCCGGCCACGAGACCGGCACCCTGGTGAATGCGCTGATCGCCCATTGCGGCAGCTCGCTCTCCGGCATCGGCGGAGTGCGCCGGCCCGGGATCGTGCACCGGCTCGACAAGGACACGACGGGGCTGATGGTGGTTGCCAAGAACGATCTCGCCCACGCCTCATTGACGGCGCAATTCGCCGATCACGGCCGCACCGGCGCGATGCGGCGCGGCTACATGGCATTCGCCTGGGGCGTGCCGAACCGGCATCGCGGCACCGTCGATGCGCCGATCGACCGGCATCCGCATGCGCGCGAGAAGATGGCCGTGCGCCAGGGCGGCCGCGAGGCGGTGACGCATTGGGAAATCCTGGAGAGCTTTCATGGACGCGACGGCAAGGCCGTCGCCACCCTGCTCGCCTGCGAGCTCGAGACCGGCCGCACCCATCAGATCCGCGTCCATCTCGCCCATATCGGCCACCCGCTGATGGGCGATGCCGTCTATGGCCCGCATTTCAAGACCAAGGCCAACCAGCTCGGCCCCGAGTCGCAGGCAGCTTTGGCGGCGCTGGGGCGGCAGGCCTTACATGCTTACCTGCTGGTATTGCAGCACCCGAGGACGGGAGAATTACTGCACTGGGAGGCGCCTTTGCCGGAGGATTTGCTTCTCCTGGAACGTGCGCTCAAGGCGGCGCTATGACGCAGGCCGCTTCAGAAAGCCTTTACATTACAAAAAGTTATAGCTGCCACACGGGGACGTGACGTCAGCAATCCTTCCCTTTTTGACCCCCGATGGGGTATATTGCGTCTGCGTTGAAATGACCAACGCGGAACATCGCAGCTACGGCCGGCTTTAACACAGCGGTCGTCTGCCTGGCCCGCCGCTATCGGGGGCCTGAACCTTTTGGAGGGCGCACTATGGCCCGTACCGCTGCTTTGCCGGTCCTCAATGGAGAATCCGGCCTTTCTCGCTACCTCGCCGAGATCCGCAAATTCCCGATGCTGGAACCGCAGGAGGAGTACATGCTCGCCAAGCGTTGGCGTGAGCATGACGATCGCGACGCGGCACACCAACTCGTCACCAGCCATCTCCGCCTCGTGGCCAAGATCGCCATGGGCTATCGCGGCTACGGCCTGCCGATCTCCGAGGTCGTCTCGGAAGGCAATGTCGGCCTGATGCAGGCGGTGAAGCGATTCGAACCCGAGAAGGGGTTCCGTCTCGCCACCTACGCCATGTGGTGGATCAAGGCGTCGATTCAAGAGTACATCCTCCGTTCGTGGTCGCTCGTGAAGATGGGCACCACCGCGAACCAGAAGAAGCTGTTCTTCAACCTGCGCAAGGCGAAGAGCAAGATCAACGCGCTGGACGAAGGCGATCTCCGCCCCGACCAAGTCAAGTTGATCGCCAAGCGCCTCGGCGTCACCGATCAGGACGTGATCGACATGAACCGCCGCCTCGGCGGCGATGCGTCACTCAACGCACCGATCCGCGACGATGGCGAAGCCGGCGAATGGCAGGACTGGCTGGTCGACAACACGCCCAACCAGGAAGCCATGATGGCGGAGCACGAGGAGTATGATCACCGCCGTGACGCGCTGAACGGCGCCATGGGCGTGCTCAACCCGCGCGAACGCCGCATCTTCGAGGCCCGCCGCCTCGCCGATGAGCCGATGACGCTGGAAGACCTTGCTGCCGAGTTCGGCGTGTCGCGCGAGCGCGTCCGCCAGATCGAGGTCCGCGCCTTCGAGAAGGTGCAGTCCGCGGTCAAGGGCACGATCGCAAAGGCCGAACAGGCCGCGCTGGAAGCCGCGCATTAAGCGCGGCGGCTCAGCGCCAGAGATTGGCGGATCGAAAGAGACGAAAAGCCGGCGGCAACGCCGGCTTTTTTGTTGGTGTGATGCGAACTGCGCCCGATAGCGGTGCGTGTGGGCACACCGCCTACTCCCCCCATTGCCTTGCCATCGTCGCGAGCGTGCAGCCTTCGCAATAGCGGGCGTCCTTGTAGTCGATCCAGTTGTGCGCGTAGACCCGCTCGAGCGGGATGTCGTAGCGCGCGCGCAGCACTTTCACGAGGATCCTCCACGCCGCGACCTGTGCCTCGGTCGGCCCCGCCGTCACGTCGGGATAATTGCCGGCGAACTCGACGCCGATCGAATTGTCGCGCACCACCTGGCGGTAGGTCGGACGGTTGTCGATGTACTTGTTGTCGTTGCGGTTGGCGCCGTCGCCGTGGGTCGGCACGAGGTTCTCGGCGACCGCCCAATAGACCGTGCCGTCGGTCTCAACCCAGACCGTGACGCCGCGCCGCGTCGGGTTCTTCGCCTGGGCCTGCGCGCCGCCGCGGGCAGAGCCCGCAGGTCCCTCGGTCTGGTGCACGATGATGTTGCGCCAGGGTCTTGCGTTGCGGACCTCGCCCCAAGGCGCCAGCCAGACGATCTTCAGGCCGGGAATGACGGGCGTGCCGGAGGCGCGCGCGAGCCTGGCGAGCTCGGCATCCGCAGCAGCGGCGGGGACGATCGGAAGGAGAGCGGCCAACACGGCCGCGAGCAGGCGAAATATCATCATGCAGGGTCCAATGCGACCCAAGCCTAACAGGCTTTACGCGAATGTCCTCACCGTCCCGACAGACTCGGGCGATAACGGCGGGGTGGGGTCATAGACCGCAAAATCGTTCTTGCCGTTCTTCTTGGCCGCATAGAGGGCATGGTCGGCATTGGCCATCAGGCGGTCCGGGAATTCCCCGATGCCGCGATCCCACTCCGCAACCCCGATCGAGATCGCGATCGGAATGTCGCGGCCGCTGCAGCTGACGGCATCCTGCCGGCAGACCTCAAGCACGCGGCGGGCGATCGCGGCAGCCTCGCGCAGCGACGAGGACGGCAGCACGATGCAGAACTCGTCGCCACCGGTGCGGGCGAGCATGTCGCCGGGCCGCAGGCGCGTCTGCGCCATCAGGGTGAAGTGCTTGAGGCAGGCATCGCCGGCGGCATGGCCATGGGTGTCGTTGATGGTCTTGAAGCCGTCGAGGTCGATCAGCAGCAGCGAGAACGGCTCACCGCTGCGCCCCGAACGGGCGCATTCCTCGGTCAGGCGCTGCAAGAGATGCCGCCGGTTGGCAACGCCGGTGAGATCGTCGAGCAACGCGAGGTCGGCAACCTCGCCCCGCAACCGGTCCATCGCCATCAGCAGGAAACCGAAATTGAGCGTCATCGACAGGAACAGCAGCACGAGCACCATGATCGCATGGGCCTGGCCGCCGGCGCGCGCCGAGAGATCGTAGCCGAGCAGATTGCCCACGGTGCGCACGAGCAGGATCGCGATGATGCTGAGGATGACGATGCCGGACAGCTTGGCGCCCGGACTGACGCGGCCTTCCGGCGACAACAACAGACGCAGCGCCAGCATCAGCGGCAGGGCCTGACCGAACGTGTAGCTGAGCATGCGCAGCTGCATGTGCTCGAATCCGACCATGAAGAGCACGACGCCGACAAGGCTCAAGCACCCCGTCGCGGTCATCAGGCGCCACGAGACCGGCCGGTCGTAGAAGCGCTGAATTCCCATGGCGGCAAGGCAGCTCGCAGCGATGACACCGCCGGCGCCGAGCAGCAGCGGCAGGGGAGAGGCGACGAACAGACGGATCAAGGCCGTCATCGCGCCGGCGGCACCGACGAAGGCCGATGCCATCCAGAACCGCGCAGCCGCGAAATTCGGATAGGAACGCGTCACGTAGGCCCAGATCACGCCGAGCGCCAGGAAGTTGACGACGAAGACCGTCCACAATGTCGGTACGTTCAGCATGACGCGTACAGCACGCGCAGCGTCCCGCCCCCCGATCCCGGCAGCCGTCCGTCCATGACCCATCCCCGTTTTCTTGCGGAAGACAATGCGATGGTTGCGCTTAATGGAGTCTCACTGCGGCTCGCGAAAACGCGCCCTTGGTTTTGGATTCATGAACGGCACGCGGCTATTGCCGGATCGTTAAGGCTGTCGCGCCCGATGGCCTGACGCGTGGAGCGGATTCGCGCCAAAAATCACCCGAAAGTGCATCTGAGCTGTGGATAACAGGATGACACGGATGTGACGACGCGGGGCAGCCGGCTCCGAATCTGCTGAGTTTGTCGTCGAGGATGTTGCGAGGCTGGCCCTCCGCCGAGCACCCTCGTGTCGCGTTCCACCATTAACCCTTGAGAGGATACTATGGCTAAGAAAGCGAAGAAGGCGGCGAAGAAGAAGGCGAAAAAGGCCAAGAAGGCGAAGAAGAAGTAACGAGGCTTCTGTTTCTTTGCCCGGGTGGAGTGAGCTCCGCCCGGGCGTCGGGTCGATCGAAGGTGGCGGGCGCAAGGCCCGCTTTTTTATTGTGCGAGAGTTCGAAGTGTACCCGCTCTAACAGCGTCATGGCCGGGCTTGTCCCGGCCATCCACGCCTTGCCGCACAGTCCGAAGAGCGTGGATGCCCGGGACAAGCCCCGGCATGACGAGACCTTTCGAGAGGTGACGAAGACCTACCTTTCCGACAACGCCAGCTTGGCGCCGAGCGCGGCGAAGCCGGCGGCAAAGGAGCGGCGCAGCCAGGCCATGACGGCCGGGCGGGAGATGACGCGCTCGCGCACCGCGGCGGCGCAGAGGCCGTAGAGGACGAACACCGCGAACGTCATCGCCATGAAGGCGCCGCTCAATTCCAGCATGCGCGCCAGCACATGGGCCTCGTCCGCCGCGACGAATTGCGGCAGGAAGGCGAGAAAGAAGATCGACAGTTTTGGATTGAGGATGTTGATCAGGAAGCCGGTGACGATGACGCGGCTGCTCGATCTTTCCCTGATCTCGCCGCCAACCGCCAGCGCCCCGGTCTCGCGCAGAGCCTGCCAGGACATGTAGAGCAGATAGGCGACGCCGCACCATTTCAGCGCGGCGAAGGCAAGCGCGCTGGTGTGGAGCACGGCGGCAAGACCGAGCATCGCCGCCGCCATGTGCGGCACGATGCCGAGCGTGCAGCCGAAGGCGGCCGCCACGCTGGCGCGCGAACCGCGGGTCAGCGCCGCAGCCAGCGTGTAGAGCACGCCGGTGCCGGGGGAAGCGACGACGATGAGCGAGGTGAGCAGGAAGGACCAGGTCATGGGCCGACCTTATCACCGCAGCGCGCTGCGAGAAAGCGAAGCGCGTCAGGACAGCTGAGCGATCTCGGCCTCGCGCAGCACGTCGAGCGGCGCCCAGGGCTTGGCCCAGAACTTGGCGCCGTCGGGCAGGGCCTGCTTCAAGGGCCGGCCCGAGGTGACGACGACGTCGAGCTTCGGATTGCGGTCCTTGGCGACATGGGCGAGCTCGACGCCGTTCATGCGGCCGGCCAGCTGGACGTCGGTCAGCATCAGACAGAGCGCGCCGGCGTTCTTGTCGAGGACGCGCTCGGCGGCCTCCGCGCTTTCGCACTGGATGACCTGGTAGCCGCTCTCTTCCAGCAGGACGCAAAGCATCTCCCGCTGCATGGCGTCATCTTCAACGATCAGCGCTGTCGCGCGTAATGGCGTCGCTTGTCCCATCGGCGGCTCCCAATGCATGCTCTCCGTAACGAATGTTAAAAACCGAGGCCGGCTACGGTTCGGTTCCATTCTGAAAAAATGTAAAGCATAGTTCCCGCATCAGGGGCTTGACGGGGAACATCATGACTACGATTCGCGGCGCTGCCGCCATCACGGGAGCCGCGAGCGGCATCGGCCGGGCGCTGGCGATCGAGTTCGCCCAACGCGGCTGCGACCTCGCGCTGGCCGATCGCGACGAGGGCGGATTGAAGGCACTCGCGGCGGAGATCGGAACAGCGCGCAAGGTCAGCGTGCATCGCGTCGACGTCGGCGAGCCCGGCGATATCGCGCAGTTCGCAAGCGAGGCCATCGCCGCGCATCCCGCCCTCGGCATCGTCGTCAACAATGCCGGCGTTGCGCTGATGGGCACGTTCGAGGAGATCGACCAGGCGCAGATGGACTGGTTGTTCGACATCAATTTCTGGGGCGTGGTGCACGGCACGCGCGCCTTCCTGCCGCACCTGAAGACCATGAGCGAGGCGCACATCGTCAACCTCTCCTCGATCTTCGGCATCATCGCCCCGCCGGGCCAATCGGCCTATGCCGCGGCGAAGTTCGCGGTGCGCGGCTTCTCGGAGAGCGTGCGGCACGAGCTCAGCGTCGCGGGCAGCCCGGTGAAGCTGTCGGTCGTGCATCCCGGCGGCATCGCCACCGCGATCGCGCGCAACGCCCGCACCGGCGTCGGCGTCACCGACAATGCCCGCCGCGCCCAATCGATCGAACGGTTCGAGAACGCGGCGAAGACCTCGCCGAAGGACGCGGCACTGCGCATCATCAGGGGCATCGAGCGCAACGAGCCGCGCATCCTGATCGGCAACGACGCTCGCTTCATGGACCTGCTGCAGCGCTTCCGCCCGGGCACGTATTGGGCGCCGCTGCAGCGGCGGCTGGAGAAGATGGCGAAGGGGATAGAAAAGTAGCCAGGAGCGCAACGGCCTCCACACCCACCGCTGTCATTCCCCGCGAAGGCGGGGAATCCAGTACGCCGTGGCTTGCTCTAGCCGCGCCGTCTCTGGAATACTGGATCACCCGCCTTCGCGGGTGATGACACCGATGATGTGGTCACTGCCCCATCAGCCGATCGGCGAAATAGCCGATGGTCTTGCGGTACACCACCGCCCTGTTCCACTCGCGCATCGCTTCGAAGTTCGGCGTGCCCTCGCCATAGGGCTGGCCCATCTTGAAGCCGCTGGTGTGCAGGAGGTTCGCGGTCGAGGCGAGCACGTCGGGGATGCTGTGGCGGAGGTCGACATGGCCGTCGCCGTCGAAATCGACGCCGTACTTGATGTAGGACGATGGCAGGAACTGGGTCTGGCCGATCTCGCCGGCATAGGCGCCGATCATGTCGCGCAGCTGCAGGTCGCCGCGCTGCACGATCTTGAGCGCGGCCAGCAGCTCGCCCTGGAACAGATCGGTGCGGCGGCAATCATGCGCGAGCGTCGCCAGCGTGCGGACCACCGGCAGCTTGCCGGTGTCGCCCTTGCCGAAATCGCTCTCCAGCCCCCAGATCGCGACCAGGATATAACGGGGCACGCCGAACTTCTGCTCGACGCGCGACAGCAGCGCGGCATGCCGCTGCAGCATCGCGCGCCCGCCATTGATGCGGCCGGGGCCGACCCGGGTCGAGACGTACTGCTCGAAGGTCTTGTTGAAGGTGTAGCGCTGGCGCCGGTCGAAGGCGAGAACCGCAGGGTCGGGCGTCACGCCGCCGAGCGCCGCATTGGTCACGCCAGCCGAGACGCCGGCGGCCTGAGCCTCCTGCGCCATGCTGGCGACAAAACTGTTGAAGTCGCCGCCGCAGCGGGCGGCCTGCGCCGACCCGCCGGCCAGAGACACGACAAAGGCGGCAGCGAGAAGCAGTCTCAGCATGTGGAGCAATCCCCAAGAATCCCAGCGCGAAGCAGCGCTGAGGATCATGCCCGGGAACGCCACGAGCGTCAAAGCGCAAGGCTCGAAGGACAAGGCTCGAAGCAAGGCTTGATCCGCATCAAACCGTCTCACGCCATGCTTTCTAGACTGGACCGAGCAGGAGAACCGCACATGACCGGAATTACCTTGACCGCCGAGCAGATCCGCAATGCGCCCGCCCCGGTGCTGCAATGGATCGAGCAGGAGGTGATCGCCGCGCTCGGCCTTGCGCCACGGACGCCGGCGGCCGCGCCGCCGCAAGTCCCCCACCTCGTCGCCTGCAGCGTGGAAGACATGGCCGGCGTGCTCGAGCACATCCGCGGCGTGCTTCCGGCCGTGAACGTGCTGTTCGAGCTCGGCCGCCCCGGCATCAGCTTCGGCCGCCCCGCGGTGATGACGTTCCGCCTGATGGACCTCCTGCATCACACGCGCCTCTCGGACGTCAGCGAGGTCATGACGTGTCTCGAGATGATCAACCAGGCGCTGACCGAGGTGAAGAAGGACGCGTCCGTGCGGTTCTGCGGCTTCGACAACGAGGGCCATTGCCTGATCGCGCCGCAGACGCAACAGAGCATCGCGACACTGTGGCAGACCATGGTGGAACGGCAGCAGGCCGCGCGTGCCGCGCCGGCGGCGTGAGGGAGGCGGCATCGCCATGCCCAACCGCCAGCAGCCTCCATCAACCCGCTCGCTCCTCCGCATCCCGCTATTTCGCCTGCTCGCCATCAATCTCGCGATCGGCGCCTGCGCCGCCGTGCTCTTGGTCGGCGGCCTGCTCTGGCTCAATCCCGGGCATCTGCGGGAGCTGATCTTCGCCGACCGCGCACCTGCCATTGCGCTCGTGCTGCTGCTCGCTTCCTTCCTCATCACCTTCGGCTCGGCCGCGATGGGCAGCGCGATCATGGCGCAGGGACGCAAGGAGCGTAGCAACAAAGGCGGCGGACGGGGATCGCGGCTCGCCGTGCAGGAGGTGGTGCACCGCCGGCGGGATTGAGGCGCGCAGCGCGAAGCGTGCGCGTCGGCGCCGAAACAAAACCGCAAAACAACCCCATGCACAGTAGAAGTCTTGATGTGATCTTTGCGCTTTTTCCGAATCGACGTTGACCGTCGGACAAAACAGTGGTATGGTGCCAACATCGCAAGACTCCAGACGCTGACGCCCGCGCGCTCTCGTTGCCTTCGGAGAGCGCAGCAAGATGAACAAAGTACTTCGAGGATCCAAAGCATCTGATTTTCGAAATTGTGGGAAATCGCGATATCCATCAGCTGCATATCTGATGCGCCTGCTGCGACATCGTCGCGCGACGATTTACCTTGCCATCGCGGCGCGCCTTCTATAGCCTTCTATTTTAGGTTGTCGCCCTGCCAGCCCCGGGCGACGCTGAAAAGATAAACGGCGGGCTTCGGCCCGCCGTTTATTGAAGGGCGTGGCGACGATCGCGAAGGTCACAATCCCGAAAGTAATTTGACTGCGGCGTCCTGATCGAGGACAAGCCGCCATGGCCAAAAAACCCGGAACCAACCCCAAAGGCGAATTCGCCTTCTTCAACGTCGTCTACGAAGACGATTCCCAACGCTCCAACCGCCGCGTCCCTTCCGAACTGCTCGGCGGCCTCGACGGCGACGAACCCGCCCGCAACTTCATCATGGAACAGGACCGCGAGATCGCGGAAAAGAGCGGCCGCCCGGCGCTGGAGATCAAGCGGATCGAGCGGGTGGGAGCGAAGAAGAAGTAGGCGGGCACAGCGGGGCGTTCACCAGCGCCCGCTCCATTTATTCCAGGCAAATAGCAGATCGGCAAACCGGTCATAGGCAAACCGCGTGATCGGCAGCGCCACGCGATTGCCGAACAGCACCGCAAGCCACCCCTGCCCCGGCGTCAACCGCCACAGCGCAATCGCGACATCAGCGCCGACGACGAGCCGCCCGGCCTCATCCGTCGCATGTAGGCGCCGCCTGATGTCGTCGAGCGAAGCGCCAAAGTGCGCCAGTGCATCAGGCTGCTCGTTGATGTCCCTAAACTCAACGGTGCCCGCGCGCACCAGCGCCAGCAGCTTGTTGCGCTGCCAGTCAATGCCGGCGTCGCAGACGGGGCAGCGGGTGTTGTAGTAGACGGTGAGGTGGGGTGGCATCGATGCGCATTTCTCGTCGGAAGAATAGTCCGAGAGAAAGCCAGATAAACACCTATGCTGAAGATGGCGTTACAAGGCCACAAGGAAGGGCAATCCGACCTAGGCCCGCCGAATTGCGCGGCAGCCTCGACGGCGACGAGCCCGCGCGCAGCTTCATTGGGGAGCAGGATCGCGAGTCGCGCAAAAGAGCGGGAGGCCGGCGCCTGCAGATCGAGCGGATTCAAAGGGTGGCGCGAAGAAGAAGTAGGGTTCGGCCCTATCCCCGTCATTGCGAGCGCAGCGAAGCAATCCAGAGATGCGTCTGTGGGGATGGGCGGCAGAGCAGACCTGATTTGCTCAACTTGAGTTCTTCGCATTGTGCCCCCGAAGCGGACATGATGCAGCGAATGACAACTCGACTATCGAGCCCTCCATTGCTCGCGGAATTGCCCGGGCGTCACGCCTGCAACCCGGCGGAATGCACGGGTAAAATGGGCGGGATCTGCGTAGCCCGAAGCAAACGCAATCTCGATGATCTTGGAATCCGTATCTCGCAAAAGCTTTCTGGCATTTTCAAACCTCACGGTATCCAACAGCCGCGAATATGTCATCCCGGCGCGAGATAGCTTGCGTTGAAGGCTGCGTGCGCTGACCCCCGCCATCTCCGCGACTTCCGCCAGCGCCGGAGGCCGCTCGTCCATGTAGGATGGCAGCATCAGCTTAAGTGCGTGGATAAAGTCAAAGTTCGAATGTTCGACAAAGTCGCTCTTCGGATGAGAAGGAGCTTGCTTCAATCTGTTAGGAAGGCCCAGCAATGAAACAGGTACGTCGATCCACGAAGCTTCTTGACCAGACAGGAAGCTGGACGTCGGCCAGAAAGACCGACATGCCGGACCCGGCGTGTACCGCGCCTCAAAGGCGATAGTTGCCGGTGCCCAGTCCGGCCCGGCGAATTGCCGGACGATGTAAATCGGGAAAACGTTCTGAAGCCATTGTGAATGCTCGAGATGCTGAAGTCCGGCAGTGCCGGCTAGCTTGCTGCAATAGCGAACATGGTCGCCGTGGCGCTCAACCCAGTTGCTCAAGTTTGAATCTTCGAGCGAAGCCAATCTACAGGCCTGGTGCAGCGCGACGAGCAAAGTCGGAGAATGACTGATTAGATACCTGGTCTTCTCACTCAGGTGCCCGAAATCGAGCGACCTAGCAGCGTGGAATCCGAAATCCTCGATACCTTGCGACCGGCTGGCAAACTCCGCAAATTCGATCGCAGGTAAGATCGGCACGTAATGATCGGCTTTTTCCTCCAGAGAAGCGGGCAACCGATATTTTTCCAATAACGAAGCGGTTGGCGCGCCGAGATTATTCAAAATGTCAGCGAATGGACTGAGGTGCTGACAACGCGTCAAATGAATCTTTGGCATTGGTGCGTCTCGATCACTAAAATTCAGCGCACGAGCGGCGTCGCAGGACGACAGCTCCCTACCCGGGGAGAGCTGACGCCTGTCACGCGCTTAGATTATCAGGACTGCAAGGCTCTTTGCTTGTTTTTGTCGTCTGGCAATGCCTCCAGAGGATCTCAGTCCCACCTCATTCCATTCGACGAAAGTTTTGGCGCCCGATGGCCAGATGGGCCTTTCAGCTTCCCCTAGTCCCATGGCCTGATTTTTCACTGTGGGAGCATGGGCTTCAGGCCTGCCGCCAAACGATGAGAGCCGTCCGCTTGCCTTCATCCACGGCGGTCCGCGCCGCCATCGTTGCATCACTGCGGCACGGTGACGCAACCCTTGATAGCACAGCGCATGCGCTCAGAATTAGTGGGCGCACATTGCAGCGTCATCTCGAACGCATGGGCACGAGCCACAGCAAGATGCTCGACGAAGTCCGACTAGAGATTGCGTGCCGCCTGCTGGCCGATACGAGTAAGCGCTTGTCGGATATTGCAGAATTTCTCGGATACACGAACGCGAGCAGCTTCAGCCGCGCTTTCGTGCGTTTGATGAAAATTCAACCTATCGTTTATCGGCGACAGCAACGTGGCCGCGAGCATGATCGGTCGCTTGTCCGCCGACGTTCTCGCACTACTAGCCGCTGAATGATTCCTGACGATTGGCGCGAAATGGCAAGACGCGCCGCGTGATTTGGCGCGAAATGCAGAGATGCCGCCGGCACTAGCGACGGTTTATCGCTTCCGAATTGCTCACGTGCTGCTCGAGGAAAACAACCAGCCTGCAAAGGAGAAGACCGCTATGACAATCCGCCTGGCCTTGATCGCGGTCTGCGCCGCTGGCTTAGTGGTAATTCCGCACAAGCTCCTTGCTCAATCTTCGGCCGAACCCAAGCCGCACATTCCGCTTGAGAAATCGATTGGTCAGGCCAAGCCGGAAGTGGTCCCATCGCTTTTTGTCCTCAACTCGCGCGGGGTGAGCCTGAAAGAGGGTAAGCTGGTGCTAAGCGGCGTTTCTCCGAATGCGATTGTGTTTGCCGACCGACCCGTTCGTGCCGCCGGGCATGATCTGACCTCCCGGATTGTCGAGGACTGGGGCCATGGCAGCGACAACTTCGCTAAAGACCCGCCCAACGCCACGGTGTCAGGATTCAAGAAAGACGGATCGTCGGTGTTGGATGCCGTCGTCGTGTTGAAATCCCCCAAGCTTGAAGGTGATAAGCTGACGTTCGACGTCGATATCCTCGAAGGTGATCTCGCCGGGGCGGACGGGCCGGCATCGGTCTTTATCGATATCATTGGCCGTCCGTTGACGCCGTTGTCTTTCGCCGGCGTCGCTCGCCGCACCGCCTGGCGCGGAGCGTTCTACCGCGGCGCTGCCGTGGCAGGAGCCGCTGCTGTGGCCGGGGCTGCGGCGTATCCCTATTACTCACCGCGCTGCGGCTACTACCCCTATCCGCCCTGCTATTGAGCCGTTCGCCCGAGTGGCTCCGTTGCAAAGGCGTGAACTGCGAATCCACGTGACTGGTTTTCTATAGGAAGGAGATTAGCGATGAACATCACCCGTCGATCCCTTGCATTTGGCGGAATGGGGCTGCTCGCGGGAGCCGCCGCCACACGACCGGCTCTTGCCCAGGATTCATTTTTCGGAGTGGGACAAGGCCTGGAGGATTTCTGGCTGGCCAGCGACGCCTACATCTTTGGCTACCCGCTGGTGACGATGGAGATGACCCGGCGGATCATCACGAATGTCGCCGAGCCCGTCGGCACGCGCGGTCCGATGGGACACATCATCAAGCTGCGCCAGTATCCCGACGCCACCTTCAGGGATGTGACGGCACCGAATGCCGACACCTTGTACACGACATCCTTCTTCGACGTCGGAAAGGAGCCCTGGATACTCAGCATTCCGGACATGAAGGGCCGCTATTTCCTGATGCCGATGCTGGACGGCTGGACCACCGTGTTTCACGTGCCAGGTAAGCGCACCACCGGCACCGGGGCGCAGACCTACGCGATCACGGGGCCGGGTTGGAAGGGCACGCTGCCGGCGGGTGTCAAGGAGTACAAGTCGGCCACCAATATCGTGTGGCTGCTCGGCCGCATCTATTGCACCGGCACGGCGGACGATTACGCTGCGGTGCACAAGTTGCAAGACGAATGCAAGCTCGTTCCGCTCAGCGCTTATGGCAAAGCCTACACGCCCGCCCCCGGGAAGGTGGATCCAACAATCGATATGAAGACGGCGGTCCGCGAGCAGGTCAATCGCATGGACGCGGTCTCATACTTCAAGCTGCTTTGCGAACTCATGAAGACTAATCCGCCATACGCCGCGGACGCGCCTCAACTTGCGAAGTTTGCCCGCATCGGCATCGTCCCAGGGCAGGATTTTGATGAGAGTAAGCTGAAGGCAGATTTTCTGAGGCGCCTGCCGGAGGTGTCGTTCGACCGGATCATGCTTCAGTTCAAAATCAACAAGGCCATCAAAGACGAGAATGGGTTCGCGTTCACGACCAAGACCGGCATCTACGGCACCGACTATTTGATGCGGGCTTTGGTAACCGCGATCGGGCTTGGTGCCAACCGGCCGCAGGATGCCGTCTATCCGACCTCGCAAAAAGACGCCGACGGTCACAAGTACAGCGGCGCGAACAAGTACGTGATGCGATTTCCGAAAGGTCACTTGCCTCCAGCGGAGGGATTCTGGTCGCTTACGATGTACGACAGCGGCTATTTCTTCGTGAAGAACCCGCTCAACAGGTACTCCGTCAGCGCTCGGGAAGACTTGAAGGAGAATCCGGACGGATCAACTGATCTGTACATCCAGAAGGACTCTCCCGGCAAAGAGAAGGAGTCGAACTGGCTACCTGCGCCTGAGGGAGATTTCATCCTCATGTTGCGTATGTACTGGCCCCAGGAGACGGACCCCTCGATCATCAACGGCACATGGACGGTCCCGGCCGCCAGAAAAGTTGGAGCCTAGAGCAGGCAATCATGCCGGCGCGCATGCGCCGGCATGATTGCTAGGCCGCTCCCAGATGCCCCACAGCACGCTGTACTCGCTTTGGGTTTTCTGGGGCGAATGACACGGCATTCGCGATGCAGGAGGCCATGATGTCGGCACTTCACCTTGGAAAAGGAAAACAGCGCGTTGGACGGAGCGCGACAAAGCCGTCTCTCTCTTCTGCGTTCAGGAATGCAGCCATTGCCTCGGCAGTCATGACGCTGTCGGTGCCTGCTGCCACGGCTTACGCCGACGAAGGTGGCGTTTCCTACTGGCTCCCTGGCCGCTTCAGCAGCCTTGCCGCCACCCCTCAAGCCCCCGGCTGGTCAATGGCAGCGGTCTACTACCACACCAGCGTAAGTGCATTCGGCACCGCGGCTGCCGCAAGGGAAATTCACGTCGGCAGAATCCCCGCAACAGTAAACGTCGATCTGAACTTGCGTCTGAATGGGCGAGGGGATCTCGTCCTGCTCAATCCTACATACACGTTCGCAACCCCCGTGCTGGGCGGGCAACTGGCCATCGGAGTGACAGGACTGTTCGGACGATCGAGCGCTGATCTAGCAGGAACGCTCACCGCAACTGTCGGCCCCCTGGCCGTGACGCGCACGGGCAGCTTCGGCGACTCGATCACGTCAGTCGGGGATCTCTACCCGCAGGCGACGCTCAAGTGGAATGCAGGCGTCCATAACTTCATGACCTACGTAACCGGAGATGTTCCCGTCGGCGCTTACAGTTCGTCCCGTCTCGCCAATCTCGGCATCGGGCATGGCGCCATCGACGGCGGCGCCGGCTACACCTACTTCAATCCGCAAACTGGCCACGAGTTTTCCGCGGTGGCGGGCCTCACCTACAATTTCAAGAATCCGGATACGCAGTACCAGAACGGCATCGATCTTCACGTTGACTGGGGAGCCTCGCAGTTTCTGTCAAAGCAAACTTTCGTCGGCCTCGTTGGTTATGCCTATCAGCAGATAACTGATGACTTTGGCCAGCATCCCGCCCTAGGCGGCTTTCGGTCCCGAGTCTTCGCAGTTGGTCCGCAGATTGGCTTTCTATTTCCGGTAGGCGATATGCAGGGGTATTTGAATCTGAAGGGATATGGCGAGTTCGCTGCGGAGAATCGGCCGGCTGGCTGGAACACTTGGCTGACGTTCTCAATATCGCCGATAGCGCCGACCAGAACTGTCGCATCAACCCGGCGGATCACAAAATAGCAGCGTGGCCGCTTAGCCGATCTCGCCGACACACCATGGGTCGGTCGAACGTCTCACGTGAACATATCGAACTGAGCTGGTTATCTGCGTAGCCTCGAACCTTCCACCTGCTGAACAAAGCTGGCGTGAAGGTAGTCGAGAAGATCTACCTGCATCGAAATCCCGCACTTTGAAGAAGGAAAGTCGCCCCCCGGACCGGCACTTCCGCTTTCGGCCCATCTCGGAAGTCGGGCACCGTCCGCACTTTTGTTGCTGTTGGAATGGAATCGGACATGGGTAGGGCAATCGCCTGGTGGTTGCTTCGTCGCAAGCGCTCCTCGCAATGACGGGGCGAGAGCCGGGTCAAAGAAAAACGGCGGGCTGTTGGCCCGCCGTTTTCGTTCTGATTGAAATCGGATCAATTATCCAAAAAGCTCCGCAGCTTCCGGCTCCTCGACGGATGCTTCAGCTTCCGCAGCGCCTTCGCTTCGATCTGACGAATACGCTCGCGCGTCACCGAGAACTGTTGCCCCACCTCTTCCAGCGTGTGGTCGGTGTTCATGCCGATGCCGAAGCGCATGCGCAGCACGCGCTCTTCGCGCGGGGTGAGCGAGGCGAGCACGCGCGTGGTGGTCTCGCGCAGGTTGGACTGGATCGCGGCGTCGATGGGCAGGATCGCGTTCTTGTCCTCGATGAAATCGCCGAGATGCGAATCCTCTTCGTCACCGACCGGCGTCTCCAGCGAGAGCGGCTCCTTGGCGATCTTGAGAACCTTGCGCACCTTCTCCAAGGGCATGCCGAGCTTTTCGGCGAGCTCCTCCGGGGTCGGCTCGCGGCCGATCTCGTTGAGCATCTGGCGGGACGTGCGCACGATCTTGTTGATGGTCTCGATCATGTGCACGGGGATGCGGATGGTGCGGGCCTGGTCGGCGATGCTGCGGGTGATCGCCTGCCGGATCCACCACGTGGCGTAGGTCGAGAACTTGTAGCCGCGGCGGTACTCGAACTTGTCGACCGCCTTCATCAGGCCGATGTTGCCTTCCTGGATCAGGTCGAGGAACTGCAGGCCGCGGTTGGTGTACTTCTTGGCGATCGAGATCACGAGACGGAGGTTGGCTTCCACCATCTCCTTCTTGGCCTGGCGGGCCTCGCGCTCGCCCTTCTGCACGGAATGCACGATCTTGCGGAACTCGACGATCTCGAGGCCGGTCAGCGCGGCGAGCTGATGCACCTCGTGGCGGAGGTCCTTGATGCGGTCCTTCTCGTGGTGGACGAAGTTCTTCCAGCCCTTGGCCGACAATTTCGAGACGCGGTTGAGCCAGCGCGGATCGAGCTCCGAGCCGGTATAGTTGCGCAGGAAATCCTCGCGCGCGACGCCGTGACTGTCGGCAAGGCGCATCAGGCGGCCCTCATGCGAGACGAGGCGCTTGTTGATGTCGTAGAGCTGCTCGACGAGGCTGTCGATGCGCGCCTGGTTGAGGCGCAGCGACTTCACCTCGACGATGATCTCGTCCTTCAGCTTCTTGTACTTGCGCTCCTGGTGCGGCGAGAGCGACTCGTTCTGGAGCTGGTTCTGGATGTCCTGCTCCTGAAGCTTGCGCAGCTTCTTGTAGCTGTCGGCGATGCGATCGAAGATCTCGACCACCTTCGGCTTGAGCTCGGCCTCGATCGCCGCGAGCGACATCTGGTTCTCGAACTCGTCGTCGTCCATGTCGGACTCGGCGGCGGCCTCGCCCGGATCCTTCTCCTCGCCCTCGGGGGCGGCCGCGGGCGCGGCGCGGAACGGCGTCGGCGACGGGGGCGCGGCAGGCGGCGCGACATGCGCGGGCGCAGCGGCGGACGCGGTGGCTTCGCCGCCCTCGGCCGAGGCTTCGCCGCCCTCGCCATTGGGTCCTGCGATCATCGCGGCGTTCATGCCGCCCTTGGCATCCGGGCCGGCATAGGTGGCTTCGAGATCGATGATGTCGCGGAGGAAGATCTTGCCTTCGTTGAGCTCGTCGCGCCAGATGATGATGGCCTGGAAGGTCAGCGGGCTTTCGCAGAGACCCGCGATCATCGCCTCGCGGCCGGCCTCGATGCGCTTGGCGATCGCGATTTCGCCCTCGCGGGAGAGCAGCTCGACCGTGCCCATCTCGCGCAGATACATGCGCACGGGATCGTCGGTGCGTTCGCCAGGCTCGCTCTTCTTGACCTCGGTGACGGCCTTCTGGGTGACCTCGACGAGCTCGTTATCGGTCTCGTCGTCGCCCTCGTCCTTCTCTTCCTCGCCTTCGGTGTCGTCGGCTTCGGTGACGTTGATGCCCATGTCCGAGAGCATCGACATGATGTCCTCGATCTGTTCGGGCGAGGTCTGGTCGGACGGCAAGACTTCGTTGAGCTGATCGAAGGTCACGAAGCCGCGCTTCTTGGCCTGCTTGATCATCTTCTTCACGGCGGCGTCGGACAGATCGAGCAAGGGCGAGGGCGCGTCCTGGGAATCCTTCTCCGGCGCATCCGCTGCCTTGTCGTCTTTTTCCTTGTCCTTCGCCTGCAGCGTCTTTGCCTTGGTGGCCATCCATTGCTCCTAAACGCGCTTCATGCGAGACGCGCCGCGCCTTCGCGTGAATTCACATGAACCTGTTGCTCGACGCTCTCGCTTCGGCAGCTCTCGACACGGAAAGGGCGGCGCACAAACCTCTCGCCACCCCCAACTCTCTCTCGCCGGAATTGCCTAACGCTTCGTCAGCCTCTTTGTCGCGGCGGATGCAGGTGTAGTGCCAACAGCGATTGCGCGGATTCATTCCTGACGCGTCTGTTATGCCTGCGGCCGCCTCTGGGCCAAAGTGCTACAAGACCGTTAAGCCTCGATTAACCCTGTTTTTGCCGCCAAACCTAGGATTTGGCGAGTCTTTTAGCGGTTCCAGCCGTGGCCGTCCGCATGTTTCTTTCATCACATGCTCTTCTGGAGCCGGCCCGACAGCTCGCCAAAACCCTCGATCAGGGCCTCGGTACCGTCGACTTCACCTATCCGAGCCTTGACGTCACGCAGCCACGCCAAATTGGCCTCGCTGGGATCCTCCCCCAAGGCCAGCTCGGCGTCTTTCAGCTCTCTAAGTAGTGAATGCCATTGCCGATGCAAGGCAACCAGCTGGTGCCAGGTGGCAAGAACGTCGTCCCGCGCCGCGCCCTCGCGGGCGGCCCACACCGCCTGGGTCGTGATGACATTCTCAACCCTTTGAAGAGTTTGAGAAAATCCACCCTTTTCGAGGTCACCGCGCATCTTTTCGGCCTGCTCGCCCGGGTCCGGCGAGTGGTGATGGTCGTTGGCGAAGGCGGCGATGATGGCGGCCCGGAGCTTGTGGGCCTCGGGATGGGCCAGCTCCAGGGCGGCGACCTCCTCCAGGTGCTCGTGCAGCAGCCAGGGGTGGTTGATCAGGCATTGCAGGATTAGGGCCTCCCGGCGGGAGATGGCGCTGCGCTGGCCCTTCATGATCGGGCTCGCCGCCAGCTGCGGGCTCGCCGCCTGGTAGGGGCCGGAGGGCAGCGGAATGGAACCGGGCGCGCCGCGGCGGCCGCCGCCGAACCCTTGTCCACCGAATCGATTCGCCCCGCCCCGGGGCTGGAACGGCCGGCCGCCACCGGGGCGGAAATTGCCCCGGCCGCCAAAGCCGCGGCCGCCTTCGGGCGCGAAGGCGCGCTGCAGCCGCTCGACGAATTCGTCGCGATAATAGCGCCGCACCACCTCATCGCGGATGCCGTTCGTGAGCTCCCTGATGCGCGCCTCCAGCGCGGCGCGCCGCTCGGGCGTGGCGAAATTGCCGCCCTCGAGCTCGCGCGACCAGATCATGTCGGCGAGCGGACGGGCGGCGGCGATGACCTCCTCGATCGCGCCGCGCCCGCCCGAGCGCACGAGATCATCGGGGTCCTGCCCTTCCGGCAGCAGCGCAAAGCGAAGACTCTTGCCGGGCGCGAGGAACGGCAAGGCAAGGTCCGCAGCACGATAGGCCGCCTTCTGTCCGGCGCGGTCGCCGTCGAAGCAGAGGATCGGCTCGTCCGCCATCTTCCAGAGCAGCGCGAGCTGGCTCTCGGTGAGCGCGGTGCCGAGCGGCGCGACGCTGCCGGCAAAGCCGGCGGTGACCATGGCGATGACGTCGACATAGCCCTCGACCACGATGAGCGGGCTGCCGTCATGGGTGGCTTTGCGCGCGGTCTGGTGGTTGTAGAGATTGTCGCCCTTGTGGAAGAGCGGCGTCTCCGGCGAATTCAGGTATTTGGCCGGAACGTCCTTCTCCAGCGCCCGCCCGCCGAAGGCGATGACGCGGCCGCGCAGATCGGTGATCGGAAACATCACGCGATCACGGAAGCGGTCGTAAGGAACGGGGATGTCGTCGCCGCCGATCAGCAGACCGGTCTCGATCATGTCCTCGACGGAGATTCCGAGCTTGCCGAGATGCTCCTTCAGCGCGAACCGATCGGGCGGGGCATAGCCGAGGCGGAACTGCAATTGCGTCGCCGGCGAAATGGCGCGATCGGCGAGATAGCCGCGCGCTTTCGCGCCGACGCGCGAGGCCAGCGTCTCGGCGAAGAATTTCGCCGCGAGATCCATCACGTCATGCAGCGAGCGCCGCCGCTGCTCCTCGCGCGCGGCGTTGGGCGTCACCGCCGGCAGCGGCAGGCCCGCCATATTGGCGAGCCGCTCCACGGCTTCCGCGAACGGCAGGCCGTCGGTCTCCATCACGAAGGTGATGATGTCGCCGTGCTTGCCCGAGGAGAAGTCGTGATAAAAACCCTTCTGGTCGTTGACGTAGAAGGACGGCGTCTTCTCCTGCTGGAACGGCGACAGCCCCTTCCACTCGCGCCCGGCCTTCTTCAGCTTGACGCGCTTGCCCACGACCTCGGAGACCGAAAGCCGGGCACGAAGCTCGTCGAGGAACTGGGGCGTGAAGCGCATGGGGCGAGTTTAGCCGAGCGTTTGAGTCGGGCGAAGGATCAGGGATATAGGGACGGCCCGGTCAAAGGCCAGGTTTGTCGGGCTTATCCGCGCTGTTCACAGCCCTCTCCGTCATTCCGGGGCGCCCCGAAGGGGCGAGCCCGGAATCCATCGAGCCACTGGAATGCTGGGAGAAATGGATTCCGGGCTCGCGCTGCGCGCGCCCCGGAATGACAGAAAGCTTGAACCGCGCCCGGTTCCACGCTTCCATACCGCCATGTTCAGGACCTTTCGGGGCGGCCAGACCGGGGGTTGGCGGGTGACCTCGCTCTCGCCTGTGACTGGCGAGTCCCTGCCCTTCGTGCCGGCGCTGTCGGTGACCGACAGCGAGGCCGTCTCGTTGCCGCTGGTGCCCTCGCGCAATGCCTGGCGGCTGGTCGGCGTCGCCAGCAGCCTGCGCTACACCGAGCGGGCCGAGAAGCAGCAGCTCGTCGCCGTGCAGGCCGGCCTCGGCCGGCTGGAGGCCACCAGCGCGGCGCTGATCCCGATCCGCAAGTCGCAGGCCTGGTGGGAGCTGACCCAGGAAGAGCGCCGCAAGATTTTTGAGGACAAGTCGCACCACATTGCCAGCAGTCTTCGTTTTCTGCCCGCGATCGCGCGCCAGCTCTATCATTGCCGCGACCTCGGCGGCCCCTTCGATTTCCTGACCTGGTTCGAATTCGCCCCCGTGCACGCCTCGCTGTTCGAGGAGCTGGTGGCGATGCTGCGGCGGACCGAGGAGTGGACCTATGTCGAGCGCGAGGTCGACGTGCGCGTGGTCAAGGAAGTGCTGTCGGCTTAGCGATCGAGGAAGCGCCCGGACTCGATGATCGGCAGATCGGTGACGGGCCAATTGTAGACGTAGGTCCACACGTTTTCGCTGGCGCCGTCGGGCAACGTCACCTCCACCATCTGCCGCAGATATTCGGTCGGCTCCGGATAGCCCTCGCCGCAGGCCTCGTACATGTCGAGCTCGCGCAGGAGCTCGTCCGGCACGCGCAGGTGAAAGAGCTCGCCATGGACGATGTCGGTCGGCGCCTCGGAGAGCAGCAATCCCGGATAGTGCTTCACCAGAACGAGCCGGCCGCGGCAGGTGGCTTCACTGAGGAATTCCGCATGGCCGGCCAGCAGCCGCGCCATCGGGTGGTCGAAGCCGCGCATCAGGGTGCCGTAAACGAAAAGTCGATCCGAGCTCATGCCGTTCCAACGTTGCGGCATCGGTGCGATACCGCTACTCCGTTTACACAGTTTGTCATTCCATAGGCAAATCAGGATGGCTTTGGATATAGCCGACGCAACTGACCAGCTGCTCGGCGAGGACGACATTCCGCCCGTGCATGAGGTGAATACGGCAGGGACATCGCCGTTCCTGCTCACCGCGGACCATTACGGACGGGTGCTGCCGCGCGCGCTCGGCGATCTCGGCGTCGCGGAGAGCGATCTCGTCAGGCACATCGCCTGGGATATCGGCATCGCCGGCGTCGCCGAGCGGCTCGCCGAGATGCTCGATGCGCATCTGATCGCGCAGCGTTATTCGCGCCTGGTGATCGACTGCAACCGCCCGCCCGGCGTCGAAAGCTCGATTCCCGTGATCTCCGAGGCGACCGCCATCCCCGGCAATGAGGATCTGTCGGCCGCGGCCAAGGAGATGCGCCGGCGCGAGATCTTCGATCCCTATCACCGCCGGATTAGCGCTGCGATCGATGCGCGCATCAGGGCGGGCAGGCCGACGGTGCTGGTGGCGCTGCACAGCTTCACGCCGGTCTATTACGGCGAGCCGCGGCCCTGGCACATCGGCACGCTCTATCACCGCGACACCGTGCTGCCGCTTCTGATGCTGCAGCATTTGCGGGCCGAGAGCGCGCTCGTCGTCGGCGACAACCAGCCTTATGCGGTGAGCGACATCACCGACTATACCATCCCCGTCCACGGCGAGGCGCGCGGCCTCGTCAACACCGGCATCGAGATCCGCCAGGACCTGATCGCCGAGGAGAGCGGCCAGCAGCAATGGGCCGAGCGGCTGGCGCGGATCCTGCGCGAGATCGACGCCACGCTGCGCGAGCAGGGAATGAGTTAAGCGGTCACTTCGCCCGCGTCAGTGCCAGCCAGATGCCGCCGCCGATCATGAAGCCGCCTGAGATGCGCGACACCATCCGCGTGCGCCGCGCCGAGAAGAATTTTCGGGCGCGCCCCGCGGCAATCGCGTAGAGCGCATCGGTCATCACCGCCGTCACCATGAAGGTGGCACCCAGCAGCGCGACCTGCGGGAAATGCGGTTGGCTCATGTCCATGAATTGCGGGATGAAAGCGCCGAAGAACACCAGCACCTTGGGGTTCGACAGCAGCACCAGGAATCCCTGCAGGAAGAAGCCGCCGCGCGGCGGCGGAGGCGGCGCATCGACATCGACGCCTTCGACCGGCTCCCAGATCAGCTTGATGCCGAGCCAGATCAGATATGCGGCGCCGGCAAAGCGCACCCAATCGAACCAATAGCCCATGGTCGCCATCAGCGAGGTCAGGCCGATCGCGACGATGCCGATGACGATGGCAAGCCCGGCCTGCGCGCCGGCCACGTTGATGAGCGCCGCACGCGTGCCGTGGCGCAAGCCATTGGCGATGACGAGGGTGACGATCGGCCCCGGCAGCAGCGCCAGCGCAATGCAGGCGGCGACGAAGGCGAGGTAGGCTTGCATGGACATCATGGGAGGGACTCGCTGAAGGCGGTTTCGCCGCATTAATGCATGGCGAGCGCTGGAACGGAAGACGCGTCAGTCGCTCCAAGCCGATCCCTTGACATGCAACCATTTAGTTGCCTATTATCGCCGCCATGGATGAGGTCTTCAAGGCGCTCGCGGATAGCTCGCGACGTTCGCTGCTCGACAGGCTTCACGCCAGAAACGGCCAGACACTGAACGAGCTCTGCGAGGGGCTTGCGATGACGCGACAGGCCGTCACCAAGCACCTTGCCATCCTGGAGGAAGCGAACCTCATCACCACCATCAGGCATGGACGCGAGAAGCTGCACTACCTCAACCCGATGCCGATCCATCAGATCGGCGAACGCTGGATCAGGAAGTTCGAGCGCAGCAAGCTCGCCGCGCTCAACGAGCTGAAACGTCAGTTGGAGAACGGCGACGAGTGAGTCCGCTCAACGAAGGATTTGATGCACGATGAACCTCGATCAATTCAAGCCGCTGACCGTCTACACCATCTACATCGCCTCGACGCCCGAGAAGGTGTGGGAGGCGCTGACGTCCGCCGAGTTCAGCCGGAAATATTTTTCCGGCTTTGCGGTGGAGATGGAGCCGAAGCTCGGCGGCAGTTTCGTCGTGCACGCGCCCGACGGCTCCGAGCACATCCGCGGCGAAGTGTTCGAATACGATCCGCCGAGGAGGCTCACGGTGAGCTGGAACGTCAATTGGCCGGACCTCGTGGAAAAGCTCGGCACCACCATCGTCACCTACGAGATCGAGCAGGCCGGCGAAGCCGTCCGCCTCACCCTGAGCCAACGCCACGACCGCGAGCTCAGCGACGACATCCTTTCCGGCGGCCGCACCGGCTGGCCCGCGATCCTCTCCGGATTGAAGAGCCTGCTGGAGACCGGCAAGGCGCCGCATATCGAGATGTCCCCGCCGGTGCGGTTGCTGGAGGCGCTGAAGGCGATGGGGATCAAGGTGCCTTGAGCGAGGCAATCTCCGCTGTCGTCCCGGGGCGCGCGAAGCGCGAGCCCGGGACCCATAACCACAGGATGAAGTTTGGCGAAGACTCGTGGTTACGACTTCGCGCCCCAACTTCTCCCTGGGGCTATGGGCCCCCGCCTTCGCGGGGGCGACGGCCTACACCGGCGCCACCAACCGGCGGTACAGGTGCCATGTCGCATGCCCGAGCACCGGCAGCGTGACCACCAGCCCGAGAAAATAGGGCAGCGCCGAGACGATCAGCAGCATCACGATCAATGCGGCCCAACCGATCATCGGCAGCGGGCTCGTCACCACCGCGCGCACGCTCGTCACCATGGCCGTGACGAAATCGACCTCGCGATCGAGCAGCAGCGGGAACGACACCACGGTCAGCGAGAACAGGATCAGCGACAGCACGGCCCCGACCGCATTGCCGATGGCCAGGAACAGCAGGCCCTCGCTGGTCGTCAGCACCACCGTCATGAATTCCTGCAAGCTCGAGAACGAGGCGTTGAGGCCGAGCAGCAGCGCGATCAGGAGCCGCACCTGGTACATCCAGACCACGAACACGAACAACGTCACGAAGGCCATCCAGCCGATCTCGCTGCGCGAGCGGATCGCGGACCAGATCGCAGCGAACGAGACCGGCTCGCCGCGCTCGCGGCGCCGGCTGACTTCGTAGAGGCCGATCGCAACGAACGGTCCGATCAGCGCGAAGCCGGCAGCGAGGGGATAGACCAGGTAGACCATGCCGAAGGCAGTGAGACAGAGCATGATGACGATGCCGCCGGCGGCATAGAGCGCGCCGAAGCAGAGACCGTAGAGCGGCAGCGCCTGGAAATCGCGCAGGCCCTCGACCAGCGCCTCGGCGATGTCGACCGCCGCCACGGGACGCACCACCGGATCGACCTTGCCCGAGATGGACATCAGCTTCCTCCGCACATCGGCGCGATCTTCGTCGCGCGCATGCCGCGATATTAGCGCCGCCGCGCGGCGGCGCAACTTGATGCCGGCCGGCGCGAAGGGTGGCAGTGACAAGACGATGCTCGCACGGCGAAATCGTTAGCCTTTCGCGCGATTTTTGCAACGCCCGCTATGGACGGGGCAGATGATCGTGCCGCAAATTGCACCTCCGAATACCGCCGCCCGAGAGCCGATCGCCCACCGATGAGCCTGCGTACCCGGTTACTTATCCTCGTCATCGCGGCCATGCTCGTGCCGGCGATTCTGGTCGGGCTGCGCTTCGTGCAGAACCGGACGAGCGAGATCGACGCGGCGCTGGCCAATCTCGCCGCATCCGCCGACGACATCGCCAGCGATCTCGGCGAGAAGATCCAGGGGACTGCCCAGCTTCATTACGGGCTCGCCCGCGCCCGCGACCTCGACACGCGCGACAAGGCGGCATGCTCGGCGTTTCTGTCGGATGTCCGCGAGGAATATCCGCAGTTCACGGGTATCCTGACCATCGATCCCGACGGCAGGCTGTTCTGCGACTCGCTGCGGACCAACCGCACGCTCGACCTGAACGACCGCGGCTATTTCAAAGAGGTCCAGACTCTTCACGGCCTCGTCGCGGTGGAACCGGTGTTCGGCCGCCTCACCGGACTGTCGGTGCTGCAGATCGCCTATCCGGTGCGATCGGATACGGGCGCGCTGAAATTCGTGCTGCTGGCCTCCTTCAACCTGAACAAATTCGCGGAGTTTCACGACAAGCGGCTGCTCGCCGAGAAGGACATCCTGCTTGTCGACGCCAAGGGCACGGTCCTGGCCGCCCCCAAGCGCGGCGGCTGGAGCGTACCCATCGGCGACTCCATTGCGGGCTCCGACCTGTTCCGCTTCGCGGCAGATCCCGACGGCGAACCATTCCGGGAGATCGCCGATCGCGACGGCCGCACGCAGATCTGGGGCGTTGCCCGCTCGCCCGCGATCCGCAAGGCCGGACTCTATATCTTGGTGGGGCGGTCCAAGGACGGACTGATCGCGGCAGCGAACCGCCGGCTTTACGAGGACATGGCGATCCTGGCGGTGGCCTCGCTGCTGCTCCTCGCCGGCCTCTGGATCCTCACGACGGTGAGCATCGGACGGCAGGTCGGGCGGCTCGCTGCCATGGCGAAGAGCCTGGGGCACGGCGATCTCAGCGCGCGCATTCCGGAGCCCCACCCGGGGGGCGAGCTCGGCGGGTTGATGACGCTGCTCAACAGCACGGCCGAATCGCTCGAGCAGCAGCGCGCCGCCATCGCCGATCTCAGCCACAAGCTCAGCCAGTCGCAGAAGATGGAAGCCATGGGCCAGCTCACGGGCGGCGTGGCGCACGATTTCAACAATCTCCTGACCGTCATTCTCGGCAATTCCGAGCACCTCGCCGACAGGCTTGCAGGTAACAAGGAATTGCACCGGATCGCCGACGACATTGCGACCGCCGCCGAGCGGGGTTCCGACCTGACGCGGAGCCTGCTCGCCTTCGCGCGCAAGCAGCCGCTGCGGCCGCGCGAGATCGACATCGCCGAGCAGGTGACCGGCATGAAGCAGCTTCTGCAGCGGACCCTGGGCGAGCACATCGAATCCAGCTTCACGTTCGCGCCGGATCTCTGGCTCGCCAGCGTCGATCCCGGCCAATTGGCGACGGCCGTGCTCAACCTCGTGCTCAACGCGCGCGACGCGATGCCTGACGGCGGCAAGCTGATGGTCGAGGTGCGGAATGCATCGCTCGGTGAATCCGACCTCGACGTCAACGGCGAGCCGCGGCCCGGCGACTACGTCATGCTGGCCGTGAAGGATACCGGGTCCGGCATGAGCAGCGAGGTGTTGCAGCGCGCGTTCGAGCCGTTCTTCACCACCAAGGAGGTCGGCAAGGGCACCGGCCTTGGCCTCAGCATGGTCTACGGATTTGCGCAACAATCCGGCGGACTCGTGCAGATGCAGTCCGAACCGGGTCAAGGCAGCGTGGTCAGGCTGTTCTTTCCTCGCCTGCCGACGTCGTCGAGCGAGGAGCCGTCACCGGCAGCGCGTGTCGCCGCACCCGAGGGATACGAGACGATCCTCGTCGTCGAGGACGACGACATGGTGCGCGCCTATGTCGAGAACGAGCTGAAGGCGCTCGGCTACCGCGTCATCACGACGGCAAACGGACCCGCGGCGCTGGACGTGCTGCGCCAGTCCGCGGACATCCAACTGCTGTTCACCGACGTCGTGATGCCCGGCGGCATGTTCGGGCCGGAGCTGGCGAGGCAGGCCGTTCAACTGCGGCCTGGCCTCAAGGTGCTCTTCACGTCCGGCTACAGCCAGGATCCGGTCAAGACGCCCGACGGGATCGACGCGCGCATTCTGACCAAGCCGTTCCGGCGCAAGGAGCTCGCCGCGATGCTGCGCGCGGCCCTCTCGGAGCCGCCGCGCTAGATCAGGACGCGATGGTGAGCTGCAGCGCCATTGCGAGATTAGCGGCGAACAGAGCCGCATCGATCACGAAGATCCGGAGCATCGGGCCCTTCAACACCGGCCAATAGGCCACCCCGACGCGGCCGCCGCGCATCAGCACCGGGACGTTATAGGCGAACTGGCTGAAATGGCAGGCGGCAAAGAACAGGAACAGCGCGAGCTGCGCTTCGACCGGTTGGAAGAAGGACGGACGGGCGGCCAGAAGATAGAGCGACAAGAGCCCGATCGGCAGATTCATGCCGCCGAGGAACGCAACGCTCGCCGCAAGGGTCGGCGCGATCGGATTGCTGCGCTCCTCCCGCGGCAGCAGGATCTTCAACGTGTTGGTTTGCGCGATGCTGAACTGGATGAACGCGCCCACGAACCAGAGCGTGTTGAGAAGCAGGACGATATCCGAAAATCGCATGGTCATTTTCCGTAAAAGGCTTCACTGCGCACCACACGGCCCGCATCGTCGAAGTCCATGAATTCGCTGGCGCGCGTATCGCCCAATTGCCACCACACCGTCAGTCGCGCGATCGCCTCGTCCCAGCTCCAGTCCAGGATCTTCAGGTCGGCGCTTTCGATGTGGCCGTAGGCTTTCCGCCAGTAGGCGCGAATGTTCTCGGCGCCGGTGACGGTCGGAGACCCCGTCAGGGTGAGCGCGAGAGGGCTGCGCATCTGTGCATCGTCGGCGAAATGGGCGACGACCGCGTCGATGTCCACTTTGCGCCAGTTCGCGCACCATGCCGCGACGAAGCTTGCAGCGGCCGCGCGGTCCATTGCCTGTCCGCTCACGACACGGATCCTCCCTTCGGCTTGTGGCCCGGAAGGTGGCAAAGCGCGCGCCTCATGTCAACTATGTTGACTTGAGATTTAGGTCAGTTGTTGTCGGCGATCGCCTCCATCACGCCGATCCATCCCGCCGCACCGCTCGCCCCGGCGCGCGCGAACG
Organism: Bradyrhizobium sp. IC3195; assembly: GCF_020193585.1. Classification (NCBI taxonomy): domain Bacteria; kingdom Pseudomonadati; phylum Pseudomonadota; class Alphaproteobacteria; order Hyphomicrobiales; family Nitrobacteraceae; genus Bradyrhizobium; species Bradyrhizobium sp. IC3195. Next base: position 134,051 of record NZ_JADYVG010000013.1, read on the forward strand.
CTTCGTGCAGGACCTGGCGCTCGTGGTCCGAGGCCCGTTGCTCGATGCGCCGCCCCGCTTCCGTCAGGCGCAGCAATTTCGAGCGGTGCTGCTCCGGCGCCCGCTTCGAGGTCAGGAGCTTGCGCTCCAGCAGCAGATTGAGCGGCCGGTTGAGGGCCTGCTTGGAAATGCCGAGGATCTCGATCAGCGCGCCGATGGCGATGTCGGGCCGGCGCGCCACAACGTAGAGGATGCGATGGTGCGGACGCGACAGGCCCTGCTTGGCCAGATATGCGTCGGCCTCAAGCGTCATGCCGCGCCAGCCGTAATACATGAGCTCCAGCGCCGTATCGAGCTCGTGCAGCTTTGCAAGCGAGGCGCGGTGAAGCCCCGCGGCTTGAGACGTCTTTGCCATGGTCGGAAGCCAGCCCTTGTAAGAAGTCAGCCTTTGGCCCGCAGCTCGCGGCGCAGCACCTTGCCTGTTGCCGTCATCGGCAGCGTCTCCGTGAATTCGACGAAGCGCGGATATTCGTGCGCGGCGAGCTGCACCTTGACGAAGTCCTGAATCTCGCGCGCGAGCGTGTCGCTGCCGGCAAAGCCCGGACGCAGCACGATCCAGGCCTTGATCGATTCGGTGCGGATCGGATCGGGAATGCCGACCACCGCAGCCATGGCCACCGACGGATGTTTCATCAGCGTGTGCTCGATCTCGGAGGGGCCGACGCGATAGCCGGCGGTGGTGATGACGTCGTCCTCGCGGCTGACGTACCAGAAATAGCCGTCCTCGTCCTGCACGCCGAGATCGCCGGTGAGCAGGAAGTCGCCGGCATATTTCTTCGCGGTCGCCTCCGGATTACGCCAATATTCGAGCATGGTGACGGGGCACGGCTGGCGCACGCCGATGATGCCGCGCTGCCCCCGCGGCAATTCCTCGCCCTTGTCGTTGACGATGCGGACATCGAAACCCGGCGTCGCCTTGCCCATCGAACCCGGGCGGATCGGAAACAGGTTCGCGTTGCTGCCGATCACGAGGTTGCACTCGGTCTGGCCGAACACCTCATGCGCGTCGACACCAAACGTCTCGCGCACCCAGCCGAGCAATTCACCCCCGAGCGATTCGCCGCCGGTGAAGATGCTGCGCAGCTTGACGCCGGAATGCTTGACGCCGGCCTGCCGCATCAGCTTCAGCGCCGTCGGCGGCAGGAAGACGTTGCGGACGGCAAGATCGGCCATCATCTGCATCGCCGCCTGCGGCTCGAATTTCCGCGCGCGATGGCCGACCAGGGGAATGCCGTGGTACCAGAACGCGAGCAGACCGTTGATGAGCCCGCCGATCCAGGCCCAATCCGCCGGCGTCCACATGAGATCGCCGGGCTTGGGCAAGAAGTTGTGGCACATCTCCACGTTCGGCAGATGGCCGAGCACGACACGATGCGCATGCAGCGCGCCCTTCGGGTTACCCGTCGTGCCCGAGGTGTAGATGATCAGCGCGGGATCGTCGGCCGAAGTATCCGCGCGCGTAAAGTCGGGCGAAGCGGCCTTCACCGCATCCCAGAACGATGTCGTGCCGGCGGGCACGCGCGCGCCGGCGATGTAGACGTTCCTCAGCTCCGGCAGGCGGTCGCGGATCTTGGACAGCTTTTCCCAGCCGGCTTCGTCGGTGACGATCGCCTTGGCCTCGGAGTTCGACAGACGGAATTCCAGCGCGTCCTCGCCGAACAGGGCGAACAGCGGGATCGAGATCAGGGCCGAGCGAAACGCCGCCATGTGCACGATCGGCAATTCCAGCGACTGCGACAGGAACACCGCGACGCGGTCGCCCCGCACAAGCCCGTCCGCCCACAGCACATTGGCGAAGCGGCGCGACATCTCCGCGATCTCGTCGAAGGTGGTGCGGCTGGTGGCGCCGGTGTCGTCGACATAGATCAGCGCAAGCCGGCCGGTGCCGTCGGCGTAGCGATCGCAGCACGCTTCCGCGATGTTGAAGCGCGCAGGGATATCCCAACGGAAGTTGCGCACGAGTTCGTCGTAGGTTGCGGCTTCGGTCAGCATGGGCTTGGTCGTCTTCCCGGTGTCTTGTTGTTATGACCCAGTCTAAAGCTGTGAGTGCTCGGAACAAGAGCCCCGCGACGTCATTCCGGGGCGACGCGTCAGCGTCGAGCCCGGAATCCATTGCGCAGCGTTTGCTGCGGCCCGATGGATTCCGGGTTCGCCCTACGAGCGCCCCGGAATGACGGCGTGGTTAGCGCACGGTCGCAAAAAACTTCCGGACATCGCGCACGAACAGCTCCGGCTGCTCGAAGGCGGCGAAGTGACCGCCCTTCTCCATCTCACTCCAATGCGTGATGTCATGGAAGTTCGGCTCCATCCAGCGCCGCACCGGCGTGACGATCTCCTTGGGGAACACCGCGACACCCGTCGGCACCTTCACCACCGGCGTGGTGCGGCGCTTGCCAAAGCTCTCCCAATAGAGCCGCGCCGACGAGGTCGCCGTCTGCGTCGCCCAATAGAGCATGACGTTGTCGAGCAGCTCGTCCTTGCTGAAGATGTTTTCGGGGTGGCCATTGCAATCGGTCCAGGCCCAGAATTTTTCCAGGATCCAGGCCGCCTGGCCGCTCGGCGAATCCGTCAGGCCATAGCCGAGCGTCTGCGGCCGCGTCGACTGCTGCTTGGAATAGCCGGAGTCGAGATCGGCGTAGTGCTTGAGGCCGGCCAGCGCCCGCTTCTCCTCTGGCGTCGGCTCGCCCTCGACCTTCGGTGCCGCGTTGAAGGCGAGCGTGATGTGGATGCCGGCGCAATGAGTGGGGTCCTGCGCTCCGAGCGAGGTCGTCACCGCCGAGCCCCAGTCGCCGCCTTGCGCGCCATAACGCGCGTAGCCCAGGCGGTCCATCAGCTTGGCCCAGGTCGCGGCAATGCGATCGACGCCCCAGCCGGTGGTCCCCGGCTTGCCCGAGAAGCCGAAGCCAGGCAGCGAGGGGCAGATCACGTGAAAGGCATCGGCGGGATTGCCGCCATGCGCGGCGGGATCGGTGAGCGGCGCGATCACCTTCTGGAACTCGACGATGGAGCCGGGCCAGCCGTGGGTGATGATCAACGGAAGCGCCGACGGCTCCTTCGCGCGCGCATGAATGAAGTGGATGTCGAGGCCGTCGATCTCCGTGGTGAACTGCGCAAAGCGATTGAGCTTTGCCTCGCGCGAGCGCCAGTCATACTCGTTGGCCCAATAGGTGCAGATCTCCTGGATCCATTTCAGCGGCGCGCCCTGGCTCCAGTCGTCGACCAGCTCGCGCTCCGGCCAGCGCGTGCGGGCGAGGCGTGACTTCAGGTCGGCGAGGACGTCGTCGCTGATGGCGATGCGAAACGGCTTGATGACGGTCATCGGTTGCTCCCGATTTGTTCCTGCCGGGAGAGTAGACCGAACCTATGCGGCATCAAAGGTGCCCCTTCTCCCCTTGTGGGAGAAGGTGGCGCGAAGCGCCGGATGAGGGGTCTCTATCCGCGTGAACTACTGGGAGAGGATCGCTCGCGGAGAAAGACCCCTCACCCGTCTCGCCGCTACGCGGCGAGCCACCCTCTCCCACAAGGGGAGAGGGGAAGAAGCTAGCCCGACAGCGCTGCCTTCACGAGACCAGACGCCTTGCCAAAATCCATCTGGCCCGCGTATTTCGCGCGCAGCACGGCGATCACCTTGCCCATGTCCTTCATGCCGGCAGCGCCGGTCTCGGCAATCGCATCCGCGATCGCCTTCTTCACGTCGTCATCGGACATCTGCTTCGGCAGATACGCCGAGATCACCGCGATCTCCTCGCGCTCCTGCGCGGCAAGCTCGGCGCGGCCGCCCTTGTCGTAGAGCTCGACCGCCTCCTGACGCTGCTTGATCATCTTCTGCAGCACTGCCAGGATGTCGGCGTCCGACAGCGGCGGCTTGCCGCTGCCGCGCGCGTCGATGTCGGCGTTCTTGATGGTCGAGTTGACCATGCGCAGCGTGGACAGCTTGCGCTCGTCCTTGGCCTTCATGGCCTCCTTGACCGCATTGTTGATGTCGTCGCGCAGCATGATCGTGATCCCTTCGATATAAACGCCTGATCTAGGCCCTTTGCGGCCGTCGCACAACCTAGCTCCCCAGCCATTCGGTCAGCGCCTGAACCGTCGCCTCCGGCTGTTCGGCTTGCGGCAGGTGCCCGCAGCGATCGAGAATCACGAGCCTGGCGCCGGCGATGCCTTCGGCCATCTCCTTGGAGAAGGCGTTGGGGATGGTGTTGTCGGCATCGCCCGTCAGCACCAGCGTCGGGCATGTGATCGTCGCCAGCAAGGAGCGCGAATCCACCCGTGCGATGATCGCGGTCTGCTGCCGCAGATAGCCTTCGACGCCGACGTCCTCGTCCTGCGCATGCACGAGCCTGAGAATCTCGGCATCGTCGCGCCGCGACGGATGCACGAGCTCCGGAAAACTCTCCTCGCGCACGGCGCGCAGCTCGCCGCGTCTGGCGCGCTCCATCTGAGCGCGGCGGCGCGCGGTGGCCTCCGGCGAGTCGGGCCGCGCCTGCGTGTTGATCAGCGCGAGTTTTGTCACGCGCTCGCTGGCCTGGCGCATGATCTCGAAGGCGATGTAGCCACCCATGGAATGGCCGGCGAGGGCGAAGCGCGGCGGCGCCTCGGCGAGGATGCGGCGGGCGATCGCAACCATGCTGTCGTCGCGGATGTGGTTGGCGACCGTCACCGGCCCGAAACGCCAGAGCGCAGGGATCACGGGCGCATAGATCCGGGCCGAGGACGCCAGCCCCGGAACCAGCACAATGGGGGTGGTCTGGTCCATTATTGCCTCGCAAGCCCAGGAAATTGCCGGAAATTGTGCGTCCGAGCTTAAGGGTGGGAGGAGGCCTGTCAAATATGCAAAAACGCATGTGAATCGGCCCTCTCTCGCTTTGACGTGCACACGCGGGGGGCTTATGAAGCGGGCTCATGACACAACATGACAACGATCCCCCCTGGCCGGACCACAAACCGACCGCGCTCCTCGTGCTTGCCGACGGCACGGTGCTGGAGGGCTTTGGTCTCGGCGCCGAGGGCCACGCCGTCGGCGAGGTCTGCTTCAACACCGCAATGACCGGCTATGAGGAGATCCTGACCGATCCCTCCTATGCCGGCCAGCTCATCACCTTCACCTTCCCGCATATCGGCAATGTCGGCACCAATGAGGACGACATCGAGACGGTGAACATGGCCGCGACGCCCGGCGCGCGCGGCGTGATCCTGCGCACCGCGATCACCAATCCCTCGAACTACCGCGCCACCAAGCATCTCGATGCCTGGCTCAAGGCCCGCGGCATCATCGGCCTCTCCGGCATCGACACCCGCGCGCTGACCGCGCTGATCCGCTCCAAGGGCATGCCGAACGCCGTGATCGCGCACTCGAAGTCTGGCGAGTTCGATTTGCACGGCCTCAAGGAAGAGGCGCGCGAATGGCCGGGCCTCGAGGGCATGGACCTCGTGCCGATGGTGACGAGCGGCCAGCGCTTCACCTGGGACGAGATGCCCTGGGCCTGGGACAAGGGCTTCGGCCGCCAGGACAAGCCCGAGTTCAACGTCGTCGCCATCGACTACGGCATCAAGCGCAACATCCTGCGCCTGCTCGCCGGTGTCGGCTGCAAGGTGACGGTGGTGCCGGCGACGACCCCCGCCGAAGACATCCTGGCGTTGAAGCCGGACGGCGTGTTCCTGTCCAACGGTCCGGGCGATCCGGCCGCGACCGGCAAATATGCCGTGCCCGTGATCCGCGACGTGATCAAGTCGGGCACGCCGACCTTCGGCATCTGCCTTGGCCACCAGATGCTGGGCCTTGCCGTCGGCGCCAAGACCAAGAAGATGCATCAGGGCCATCACGGGGCCAATCACCCGGTGAAGGACGAGACCACCGGCAAGGTCGAGATCACCTCGATGAACCACGGCTTTGCCGTGGACGAGACGACGCTGCCGAAGGGCGCGACGCAGACCCACATTTCCTTGTTTGATGGATCCAACTGCGGCATCCAGCTCGACGGCAAGCCGGTATTCTCCGTGCAATATCATCCCGAGGCCTCACCCGGCCCGCGCGACTCGCATTACCTGTTCCAGCGCTTCGCCGACCTGATGCGGCAGAGGAAGAGGGCGTAAGGCGCGTTCTCCACGGATACTTCACGACAAAAGCCCGGGCTCGCCCCGGGCTTTTCGTCATTCCGGGGCGCGCGTAGCGCGAGCCCGGAATCCATCTGACAACAGACTTTGCAGTGTCATGGATTCTCTGATGCGCAATTGCGCATCATAGCTCGACGCTGCGCGTCGCCCCGGAATGACGGTGGAACGAGGAACGTCGCCGCACGCGTTTGGTTGATCCCTGCTATTCTTGCGCAGGAGCACAGCCATGTCCGTCGTCCGCGACAAGGCCGAGCCGCTCGCCGTTGTTTTCGAGGATGACGGGCTCGTGCCGAACAACATCCTTCCGTTCCTGGTCTACCAGGGCGCGGTGAAGCTCGACCCAAAGCGCCCGGAAGAGACCATCGAGAATCTGTTCGAAGCGAACGGCTGGGGCGGGACGTGGCGCAACGGCGTCTACGATTATCTGCATTATCATGCGACGGTGCATGAGGTGCTCGGCGTCGCGCGCGGCAGCGCCCGCGTGCGTTTCGGCGGCGATCACGGCCAGGAGCTTCAGATCAAGGCCGGCGACGTTGCGATCCTGCCCGCCGGCACCGGACATCAATGCATCAAGGCGAGCGATGATTTTTGCGTGATCGGCGCCTATCCGCCAGGCGCAAAAATGGAGATCACGCGCGCAACGCCGGAGAACCATGCGAAAGCGCTGAAGACGATTCCGCAAGTGGCGCTGCCGCCGGCTGATCCCGTGACGGGGAAGGACGGCGCGCTGATGCGGTTGTGGCGGTAGCCACACGCGTGGTGCAGTAGGGTGGGTTAGCCAAAGGCGTAACCCACCTCTTCTGTTTCCGCGGACAGAGACAGTGGTGGGTTACGCCTTGCAGATGCGCTTCGCGCTTCTGCGAGGCTAACCCACCCTGCGCATCCCGTTACGCCTCGTTGCCGCCCTCCTGCCTCGTCGCTTCAAACAGGAACCAGGTGCGGCGCTCGGTCTCGTCGATGAAGTTCTCCAAAATGCTGGCGCTGGCAACGTCGCCGGCCTCGTCGCAGACGTCGTGCGCCTTGCGCATCGCGGCTGCGACGTGCTTGTTGTCCTGCATCAGCTCGCGCAGCATCTCGCGCGGCGGAACGTAGTCCTCGTTGTTGTCCTTGATGGTCTGGAGCTTTGCGACCTGGCCGATCGACTTCAGCGTGGTGCCGCCGATCTTGCGGACGCGCTCGGCGAGCTGGTCGGTGGTGGCGAAGATCTGGTCGGACTGCTCGTCGAGCAGCAGATGGTAATCGCGGAAGTGGCGCCCGCTGATGTGCCAGTGGAAATTCTTGGTCTTCAGATAAAGCGCGAACGCGTCGGCCAGAAGCACGTTGAGCGCCTCAGAGACTTTCTTGACCCCGTCGGGCGACAGATCCGTGGGGGTATCGAGTTCGGGCGAGACCTTGTTGTTGGTTTTGCTCACGGGAGACCTTCCTGTTAGGACGCGGACATTGACGGCGCGCCGCCGCACCCCTAACGCAAGGTGGGCAGCGCGGTTCCTAGATAGGAACCCCTGGGCGGGATACCAATGGACGATTGGATCGATTATTACGACTCGACGCATACGATCTATGTCAGCAAGCTGCATCGCAACTTGCACTTCCAGATCATTGCGCGGGACATCATCGGCTACATCCCCTCGCCCGATGCGACGGTGCTGGACTATGCCTGCGGCGAAGCGCTGTCGGCGAGCCAGGTGGCGGCCGCCTGCGGCATGCTGATCCTGGCCGAGCCCGCGCCGGGCGTGCGCGGCCGGCTGATCGCGCGGTTTGCCCCAAACACCAAGATCCGCGTCCGCTCGCTCGAGGACGTCCGCAAGATGCAGGATCAGTCGATCGATCTCGTCGTGATGAACTCGGTCGCACAATACATGACGCCGGACGAACTCGATGCGGCGCTATTGAACACCCGCCGCATCCTGAAACCCTCCGGCAAGCTGGTGCTGGGCGACATTCTACAGCCCAATGTCGGCATGGTCAGGGATGTGATGGCGCTGCTCGGGTTCGGCCTGCGTCACGGATTTCTGAAGGACGCGCTGATCGGGCTGATCAGCACCGCGCTGTCGGATTATCGCCAGCTGCGCTCGAAGATCGGACTGCAGCGCTACAGCGAGGACGAGATCACGGCCAAGCTGAAGGCGGCGGGCTTCGCGGTCCAGCGCGCCCACAGCAATATCGGGCACAACCGCTGGCGCATGACCTTCATTGCGAGGCCGCCTCTGGTCCGTTAAGCATAACGATCAGCTGAGGTGGCCTGGCGCACGCCGATCGGGAATAATCCTGATGGCCCGGTGGCGGAAATGTCTACGCGGGGGCGGTGCATCGCTCTTCATCCTGGTTCAAATCCAGGCCGGGTCTCCACGCTTCGCCCCTGCGGGCTACGCGTGGCGCAGCCACGCAAGACCCGAAGGGGCGAAGCGTGTCCGGCGTAGCTGGAGCATAGCGGAAGCGGAGACGGACTGCCCGCCCGCCCCGACGATGCCGGCAACGCACCGTCAAACCCCTGAAAATTGGCGGTTGATGGGCGTTTTTCGGGGTTTCGCCGCTCCAAAAACTGGTTTAAGACCCACCCGCGCGCGAGGGAGACCCCGCGCTCTCGCCAAATGGGGACGCGCGGCAAGCGCGCCCTTTTTTTGTGCCCAGATCCCAGCCCGTGAGCGGTGATGCCCAAACGAACCGACATCTCGACCATCCTGATCATCGGCGCCGGTCCCATCGTGATCGGCCAGGCCTGCGAGTTCGACTATTCGGGCACGCAGGCGGTGAAGACGCTGAAGGAAGAGGGCTATCGCATCGTCCTCGTCAATTCCAACCCGGCCACCATCATGACCGACCCGGAATTGGCGGATGCGACCTATATCGAGCCGATCACGCCCGAGATCGTTGCCAAGATCATCGAGAAGGAACGTCACGTCATTCCCGGCGGCTTCGCGCTGCTGCCGACCATGGGCGGCCAGACCGCGCTGAACTGCGCGCTGTCGCTGCGCCGCCAGGGCACGCTGGAGAAGTTCGACGTCGAGATGATCGGCGCCACCGCCGATGCCATCGACAAGGCGGAAGACCGCCAGCTCTTCCGCGAGGCCATGACCAAGATCGGGCTCGAGACGCCGAAGTCTCGGCTCGCCAACGCCTCCGAGCTGAAGAAGTCGTTCCGCGAGAAGTACCAGGCCGAACGCGCAAAGCTGTCGGGCGCCGCGCTCGAAGAGCTCGACCGGCAGTGGACGCTCGGCGAGAGCGAGCGTCGCAAGCGCTACCAGGAATACGCCTTCGGCCAGGCCATGATGGCGCTGTCCGAGATCGGCCTGCCCGCGATCATCCGCCCCTCCTTCACGATGGGTGGCACCGGCGGCGGCATCGCCTACAACAAGGAAGAGTTCCTCGACATCATCGAGCGCGGCCTTGACGCGTCTCCCACCAACGAAGTGCTGATCGAGGAGTCCGTGCTCGGCTGGAAAGAGTACGAGATGGAGGTGGTGCGCGACAAGAAAGACAATTGCATCATCGTCTGCTCGATCGAGAACCTCGATCCGATGGGCGTGCACACCGGCGATTCCATCACGGTGGCGCCGGCGCTGACGCTGACCGACAAGGAATACCAGATCATGCGCGACGCCTCGCTGGCGGTGCTGCGCGAGATCGGGGTCGAGACCGGCGGCTCCAACGTTCAGTTCGGCGTCAATCCCGAAGACGGCCGCATGGTCGTCATCGAGATGAATCCGCGCGTGTCGCGCTCCTCCGCGCTGGCCTCGAAAGCCACCGGTTTTCCGATCGCCAAGGTCGCCGCCAAGCTCGCGGTCGGCTACACGCTCGACGAGATCGCCAATGACATCACCGGCGGTGCCACGCCGGCGTCATTCGAGCCGACCATCGACTACGTCGTCACCAAGGTGCCGCGTTTTGCCTTCGAGAAATTCCCGGGCGCCTCGACCACGCTGACCACCTCGATGAAATCGGTCGGCGAGGTCATGGCGATCGGCCGCACCTTCCAGGAAAGCCTGCAAAAGGCGCTGCGCGGGCTCGAGACGGGATTGACCGGCCTCGACGAGATCGAGATCGAGGGCCTCGGCCGCGACGACGACAAGAACGCGATCCGCGCCGCGCTCGGCACCCCGACGCCGAACCGCATCCTCCAGGTCGCCCAGGCCATGCGGCTCGGCTGGTCGAACGAGGACATCTTCAACTCCTGCAAGATCGATCCGTGGTTCCTCGCCGAGATGCGCGGCATCGTCGAGATGGAGGAGAAGGTCAGGAAGAACGGCCTGCCTGGCAACGCTTTCGGCATGCGCACGCTGAAGGCCATGGGCTTCTCCGACGCGCGGCTCGCCGTGCTGGCCGAGACGACGGAGGCCGAAGTCAAGGCCAAGCGCCACGCGCTCGGCGTCCACCCGGTGTACAAGCGCATCGACACCTGCGCGGCCGAGTTCGCCTCGCCGACCGCCTACATGTACTCGACCTATGAGGCGCCGTTCGCCGGCCTGCCCGCGGACGAGAGCGCGCCGTCCGACAAGAAGAAGGTCATCATTCTCGGCGGCGGTCCCAACCGCATCGGCCAGGGCATCGAGTTCGACTATTGCTGCTGTCACGCCTGCTTCGCGCTGCATGACGCCGGCTACGAATCCATCATGATCAACTGCAATCCGGAGACGGTGTCGACCGACTACGACACAGCCGACCGGCTCTATTTCGAGCCGCTCACCGCCGAGGACGTGCTGGAGATCATCGCCAAGGAGCGCAGCAACGGCACGCTGCACGGCGTGATCGTGCAGTTCGGCGGCCAGACGCCGCTGAAGCTGGCGCGCGCGCTGGAAGCCGCCGAAGTGCCGATCCTCGGCACCTCGCCCGACGCCATCGACCTCGCCGAGGACCGCGACCGCTTCAAGCGCGTGCTCGACAAGCTGCGCCTCAAGCAACCGAAGAACGGCATCGCCTATTCGGTCGAGCAGGCCCGCCTCGTCTCCGCCGATCTCGGCCTGCCGCTGGTGGTGCGCCCGTCCTACGTGCTCGGCGGCCGCGCGATGCAGATCATCCGCGAGGAGAACCAGCTCAATGATTATCTGCTCGGCACGCTGCCGGAGCTGGTGCCGGCCGACGTCAAGGCGCGCTATCCGAACGACAAGACCGGGCAGATCAACACCGTGCTCGGCAAGAACCCGCTGCTGTTCGACCGCTATCTGTCGGACGCCACGGAAATCGACGTCGACTGCCTGTGCGACGGCAAGGACACCTTCATCGTCGGCATCATGGAGCACATCGAGGAAGCCGGCATCCATTCCGGCGACAGCGCCTGCTCGCTGCCGCCGCACTCGCTCGATGAGAAAATGATCGAGGAGCTGGAGCGGCAGACCCGCGAGCTCGCGCTCGGCCTCGACGTCATTGGCCTGATGAACGTGCAATACGCCATCAAGGACGGCGAGATCTACGTGCTCGAGGTCAATCCGCGCGCCTCGCGCACCGTGCCGTTCGTCGCCAAGGTGGTCGGGACGCCGGTCGCCAAGATCGCCGCGCGCATCATGGCCGGCGAGAAGCTTGCCGATTTCAAGCTGAAGAAGGCGGCGCTCAAGCACGTCGGCGTCAAGGAATCGGTCTTCCCGTTCGCACGCTTCCCCGGCGTCGACACTGTGCTCGGCCCCGAGATGCGCTCGACCGGCGAGGTCATGGGAATCGACCGCTCGTTTGCGGTCGCCTTCGCCAAGAGTCAGCTCGGCGGCGGCACGCGGGTGCCGCGCAAGGGCACCGTGTTCGTCTCGGTGCGCGAAAGCGACAAGACGCGCATCGCGGATGCCGTGCGCGAATTGCATTCGCTCGGCTTCAAGGTGCTGGCGACCTCGGGCACGGCGCGCTTCCTGACCGACCAGGGCATCCCGACCGAGAAGGTGAACAAGGTGCTGGAAGGGCGGCCGCACATCGTCGATGCCATCACCAATGGCGACGTCCAGCTCGTCTTCAACACCACCGAAGGCCCGCAGGCGCTGGCCGACAGCCGCTCGCTGCGGCGCGCGGCCCTCTTGCATAAAGTGCCATATTACACCACTCTTTCCGGGGCCGTGGCGGCCGCGCAGGGCATCCGCGCCTATTTGGGTGGGGACCTTGAGGTTCGTACCCTGCAGAGCTACTTTTCGGAAACCTGATCGCTAGCGGCAGCGAAGCTTCCGCTAAGTGATTGGCAATGAAGCCACAATGGCCGGAGGAACCGATCCGGCCAGGTGGCAGTTCTGTTCCGGCGCTAAAGCCCATATCTGTCAAGGTCCGGCAGCCCCTCTTTGGGCTCTGGAGGACTGACGAATCAAGGTTGCGGCGCCCATCCGCATTCTGGGGCGCACGATCGAAGGACGAGAGAGACGATGGAAAAGGTTCCGATGACCCAGGCCGGCTTTGTCGCGCTCGGGGAAGAATTGAAGCAGCGCCAGTCCGTGGACCGTCCGCGGATCATCGAGCATATCGCGGAGGCGCGCTCGCACGGAGACCTGTCGGAGAACGCGGAATATCATGCCGCGAAGGAAGAGCAGTCGCACAATGAGGGTCGCATCGCCGAGCTTGAGGACAAGCTCGCGCGCGCCGACATCATCGACATCTCCAAGCTCTCCGGCGACACCATCAAGTTCGGCGCCACCGTGACGCTGGTCGATGAGGACACCGAGAAGAAGACGGTGTGGCAGATCGTCGGCGAGGTCGAGGCGGACGCCAAGAAGGGCCGGATCTCGATCACCTCGCCGCTCGCACGCGCATTGATCGGCAAGAAGAAGGGCGCCACGGTCGAGGTCAACACGCCGGGCGGCGCCAAGGCGTATGAGATTACCAAGGTGGAGTGGCGGTAAGGACTTGCTGCTGCGTCTGCTGACGTTTCGAAAAGGCCGCGCAGTGCGCGGCCTTTTTGGCGTGTTGCTGGAGTTGTGGCGGACACACGTTCTCACCACACGTCATTGCGAGCGGAGCGAAGCAATCCAGACTGCCTCTGCGGAAAGACACTGGATTGCTTCGCTCCGCTCGCAATGACGGAGAGGACCGTGGACTGGTCTTCACCTCTCCCCGTAAGAACGGGGAGAGGGAAAAGACCCTACCGTCGTCCCTTCACCTCGAGCGGCACGGCCGCCTCGTACTTCGAATTGTGCAGCACCAATGACGTGCGCACGTTGCGGACATGCGGTGCCGCCGTCAGATGCGTGACGAAATCCTGGAAAGTCGCCATGTCGGGTGCGACGCATTTCAGGATGAAATCGACCTCGCCGGACAGCATCCAGCATTCCCGCACCAGGGGCTCGGCGCGGACGAACTCCTCGAACGCGCGCAAATCCGCTTCGGCCTGGCTGGACAGGTGCACGGCGGCGAAAACGGTGACGTCGAAGCCCAGCTTGCGTGCGTCCAGGAGGCCGCGATAGCCGTGGATGTAACCCTCCTCCTCGAGCGCCCGGACGCGGCGCAGACAGGGGGGCGGCGAGATGCCGACGCGCTTGGCCAGTTCGACATTGGTGATTCGACCGTCGGCCTGAATCTCGGTGAGAATTTTCAGGTCGATCTCGTCTAGGTTCCGCGACACGTGATTGGAACTCCTGGCCTTTGCGGCGGTATTGGGTGGACTTGTCGAAATCCTCATAGCCCAATCCGCACCGCCGGCGCAATTTTATTGCGCGTGCAGCGCAATCGACTTTTGTTCCCTGTTGGAAAAATCCGCCGATAGGGAATGCAATTCTTGCATGGCTCGCCAGATTGCTTAGATTAGCTCTGATATTTCAGCGCCTCCGCTAGGCCTCCCGGCACATTCCGCGCCCGCGCTGCAAATCCCCCGTGAAAGGCGTCCATCGAAATGTCCGCTCCTGTTCATGCAAAGGTCGTCATCATCGGCTCCGGCCCGGCTGGCTACACCGCCGCGATCTACGCCGCGCGCGCGATGCTTGAGCCGATCCTGATCCAGGGCATCCAACCCGGCGGCCAGCTCACCATCACGACCGACGTCGAGAACTATCCAGGCTTCGCCGACGTGATCCAGGGCCCTTGGCTGATGGAGCAGATGGAGAAGCAGGCGGTCCATGTCGGCACCAAGATCGTCTCCGACCTGGTGACCAAGCTGGAGACGGCGCAGCGGCCGTTCCGCCTCACCTGCGACTCTGGCGACGTCTATCTCGCCGAGACCGTGATCCTGGCCACCGGCGCGCAGGCGCGCTGGCTCGGGCTGCCGTCGGAAGCCAAGTTCCAGGGCGGCGGCGTGTCGGCCTGCGCCACCTGCGACGGCTTCTTCTACCGTGGCAAGGAGGTGATCGTGGTCGGCGGCGGCAACACCGCAGTCGAGGAAGCCCTGTACCTCACCAACCATGCCTCGCAGGTCACGATCGTGCATCGTCGCGATCATTTCCGGGCCGAGCGCATCCTGCAGGAGCGCCTGTTCAAGCATCCGAAGATCAAGGTGATCTGGGACGCCGCGGTCGACGAGATCTGCGGCACCGAGAACCCCAACAAGGTCACCCATGTCCGGCTCAAGAACGTCAAGACCGGCGCGCTCACGGACGTCAAGGCCGACGGCATCTTCATCGCCATCGGGCATGCGCCCGCGACCGAGCTGGTCAAGGATCAGGTCAAGCTGAAACCCTCCGGCTATATCGAGGTCGCCCCGAACTCGACCGCGACCTCGATGCCCGGCCTGTTCGCCGCCGGCGACGTCGCCGACGAAACCTATCGCCAGGCCGTGACGGCCGCCGGCCTCGGCTGCATGGCCGCACTCGAAGCCGAACGTTTCTTGGCCCTTCGCGCCAGCGAGCGCGCGGCAGCGGAATAGAATCATGCCCCGAACACGCGACGGATTTACGGATATGGACTGGGACAAGCTGAAGGTGTTTCACGCCGCGGCGGAAGCGGGCAGCTTCACGCATGCGGGCGAGCAGCTCGGCCTGTCGCAATCAGCGGTGTCGCGCCAGGTCTCGGCGCTGGAGCAGGAGCTCTCGGTCTCGCTGTTCCACCGCCACGCCCGCGGCCTGATCCTTACCGAGCAGGGCGACCTGTTGTTCCGCACGGCGCATGACGTGTTCATGCAGCTGCAGGCGGCGCGCGCCAAGCTGACCGACAGCCGCGAACGGCCGAGCGGCGATCTCAAGATCACCACCACGCCCGGCGTCGGCATCAACTGGCTGATCCCGCGGCTCGGCGAATTCACCGCGCTCTATCCGGAGATCCGCATCTCGCTGATCGTCACCGACGAGGAGCTCGATCTGTCGATGCGCGAGGCTGACGTCGCGATCCGCACCCGCAAGCCGACGCAGCCGGATCTGATCCAGCGCAAGCTGTTCGCGATGGGCTTCCACGCCTATTGCTCGCCGGAATACATCAAGCGCTTCGGCACGCCGCGCACGCTGGAGGAGCTCGACTCCCACCGCATCATCACGCTCTCGGACGGCAATTTCGCGCCGCACCTGCAAAACCGCAACTGGCTGATCGAAGCCGGGCGCAACGGCTCGGGTCCGCGCGAAGCCTACTTCAAGGTCAACAACATCCTCGGTCTCGTGCGCGCCTGCGCGCAGGGCCTCGGCATCGCCGCCCTGCCCGATTACCTGGTCGAGGAGCAGAGCAAGCTCGTGCAGCTGTTCGGCGAGTCGGACTCGATCCAGCTCGACACCTACTTCGTCTATCCCGAGGAGTTGAAGACGGTCGCGCGCGTGCAGGTGTTCCGTGACTTCGTGGTGAGCAAGGCGCAACGCTGGCCGTCCTGATTTCCGCATGACTGACATGCGGCCTCGGCTGTTGCTGCAAGGCACTCGGCAAGCCCATAATGTTTGCACGCTGAGCCTTCGCGTTGCGCATTTGTCCCCCTCCTCCAGTGGCGCGGGAGTTCAGTAATCCCTCTTGGAAGGTGATTGTGTCGGCCTCACGTGGCCAATACCTAAGCCGGGCCCTCGGGTCCGGCTTTTTTTCGTCAAAATGCGCTTCGCTCTCCGCGTGTGTTGACAGTTCCGCGCATACCCCGCATCATTCGCCCATGATCACGAAGTCGTGCGCAATCGTTTCGAAAAAAGGCCCCCATCCGGGGGCCTCGGAATATTGCGCGCGCTAAGCTGACTTCGTCATCGCGAGCCAATCCCGAAAACCCCGCCGCCTGGACGGGGTTTTTTCATGTGCCCTCCGTCTCAGGCATTTTTCCCGAGAAGGAGATGGAAACATGACCGGACTACGAGACCAATTGCGCGGGCTGTGGTTGCCGCTGGTGACGCCGTTCCAGGACGGCGCGCTGGACGAGAGGTCGCTGCGGCGGCTGACCCGGCACTATTGCGCGCACGGCATCGACGGCTTCATCCTGGGCGCGACATCTGGTGAAGGCATGACACTGCGCGCGGCCGAGCTCGAACGTCTCGTCGCCGTGGTGCGCGAGGAGATGGCGACCGCCGGCCGCAACCTGCCGATCTGCCTCGGACTGTCGGGCGCGGACACCTCGCGTCTGCAGGAGCGCCTCGACGAGACCGCGGACTGGCCGATCGACGGTTACTTGATCGCCAGTCCCTATTATGTGCGGCCGTCGCAGCGCGGCCTGCTGGCGCATTTCGAGACGCTCGCCGACCACGCCGCGTGGCCGATCGCGCTCTACAACATTCCCTATCGCTGCGCCGTCAACATCACCAACCAGACCATGCTGCGGCTGGCCGAGCACAAGAACATCGTCGGCCTGAAGGATTGCGGCGCGAGCCGTGAGCAATCGATCGCGCTCTTGCGCGACCGGCCGAAGGGCTTTCGCGTGCTCACCGGCGAGGACGCCAATTATTTCGAGGCGCTCAGTGACGGCGCTGACGGCGGCATCGTGCTCTCAGCCCATGTCGAGACCGCGACGTTCGCGGCAATCTATAGCGAGCACAAGCGCGGCAACCACGATGCGGCGCTGGCGCGCTGGCACGAGGCCGCCGAGCTGACGCGGCTGTTGTTCGCCGAGCCGAGCCCCGCGCCGGCGAAGTACTGGCTGTGGCGATCCGGCCTGATCGACAGCCCGGAGGTGCGCCTGCCGATGGTGGAAGTGAGCAGCGAGCTCGCGGCAACGATCGATCGCGAGATCGAGCGACGGGTGACGATCGCGGCGTAGTTTTCTCTCCGTGCACGCTGCTCTTCCTTCTCCCCTTGTGGGAGAAGGTGGCGCGAAGCGCCGGATGAGGGGTTTTCTCCAAGCTCAAGACTGTTTGTGTGGAGACAGACCCCTCACCCGTCTCGCCGCTCCGCGGCGAGCCACCCTCTCCCACAAGGGGAGAGGGTGAAAGCGTGCCCGTTTGGTTAACCGCGCCCCAACGGCCTTCGCAGCTGCCGCAATCCGTATCCACGTCTCGTTTACGTGACTGCGCCTATCGTTCTGTCCAAAGTTACCGAAGGGGAAATGACCATGGGGTATCGCACCCGGCCTACCGCCGCGAGCCAGTTCGCGCCCGCCGATCTCTTGAAGGGAATTCTCGTCGTCTCGTCGTTCGGGTTCTGGGCCGTGATGCTCGGCCTGATGCCGGTGCTGCTGTTTCGCGTCTGGCTGGTCGGCTGAAGCTGCGCGCGCGGGATGGTTAATCCGTGGTAGCGCCTGTGTTCAAAATGCACGGGCAGATGCGATCCGGATCTTAAAACATCGCTGCTATCACTGACGTCCATAAGCGAAGAAATCGCGGGGGCGTTTGTGAATAGTCAGAATGAAATGGCGTCGCATTTCGACGCCGAACAGCAGGGCTTCAGCACCGAGGACATTCTCTGGGCCGTCGGCATCTGGTCGGTGATCCTGACTCTGTCGCCGGTCATCGTGTTCTACATGCTGATGGTGGCGTGAGCGAAATCAGAAACGCAAAACGCGCGGACTTCCGCGCGTTTTTCGCCGTTCGACATAATCAATGAAAATTAAGCTGCCTGCTTGTGCATTGCGCCGGAGGCCGACGCGGTGCCGCGGATAGCCTTCACCGAACGCTCGATCGCCGCCCACAGTCTTGCGATTTCCTGAGCCGCACGGCTCTCGGCCTGATATTCGCGCGCGCCTTCGCCGTGGCTGAGCGCCATCAACAAATCCGAACGATTGGTGATCTGGCCGCCCCACACCGGAGCGCGGAATTTCGCCAGTGCTTCGCGGGCGATGGTGACGATCGGGCTTTCGGCTTCGTCGCGCTTGGCCGGGGCACCGTTGAGCACGACCGCATAGGGCTTGCGCGCGGCGCGGCACATCTGGATGGTTTCCTGCACCGCGTTGACGTCGAACACGCCGGGACGCGCCGGGATGACCACCATGGTGGCGTTCTTGATCGCGTCGTCGACGACGGCCGACAGGTTCGGCGGCGTGTCGATCAACACCCATTCATAACCGTCGCGCTTGGCCGCGGAGACGATGCCGCTGACGGAGTTGACGGCAGCCTTGATCGGGGGCTCGTTGGTGCCGCGGAGCTTGTGCCACAGCGTCAGGGAGCCCTGCGGATCGGCGTCAACCAGCATGACCTGCTTGCTCGCCTTGATCTGCGCGGCGAGATGCGCGGCGAGGGTACTCTTGCCCGAACCGCCTTTACGTGATGCGAAAACAATGACGTTCATACCTTCCGCCTCCAGATTGACCCCAGGCCGCGAAAATGAATCAGCGCGCTGATTCGTGAAAGAAAAATTTGTCGGGAGCTGCGCGACAGCCACGAAATAACAAGACGTGTTGGCTTTTGAGTCACACTGCTTCGCAGGACGGAGACACGGGCCGCATCGAAATGCCGCTCGGGCGCGCGTCTGTGCGTTTTTTGAGCAATGCGCGGGACAAAAGCGGAATTGCAACCTTGCCGCGCAAACCTGCCGCGCGCTTTCTTTTCAGGGGCGCACGCCCGTCAATCGATGCAAGCCTTTCGGCGTCGTGCGAACAAAACGAGTCCGCTGGCTGCCCGCGAAGCCGATGTCAGGGCCGGAACGAGGAAAGCGCGCGATTGCGCGCCTTCGGCGGAGTTTCAAACCGGAACGCGCTGCCGGGCGCTCAGCCTTGGTCGCTGGGCACTCAGCCTTGGTCGCTGGGCGCTCAGCCTTGGCTGGATTTCTTCTTCGGCGCCGGCTTGGCGGTCTTCTTCGCAGCCTTGGGCGCGATCTGGGTCGGCTTGCCGGCGCGCTGCTCGCGCGGCGCCGGTCCGCGGCGGAAGAACACCGCGCATTGCGGCGAGAGCTGCGCCTTCTTCTTGATCATGCAGGCGGTGATGGCATCGACGTTCGGGACGAACTCGCCGCACAGCCGCATCGCGTCCGGCGTGCAGGCCTGCTGCTCCTCCTGGGTGTAGGCGAAGCCGGCGCGCGGCAGCGCCAGGATGGCCAGGGCAAGCGCGAGGCTTGCAACGGCCAAGGGCTTTGCAAAGGACTTGAAGCGAAACGCCGGCATCGATCCCCCCACATCACGAGTCAGCGCGAATAGTGGGTGAACGGCGGTTCGTTGGCAACCGAGGGCAAGTGCGAAAGCCGGCACGTGTGCGCTCTCGGCAACAGGGGCGGGTCGGGCCGCCATCTCCACCGCTGTCATCCCCGCGAAGGCGGGGATCCAGTATTCCAGAGACGTCCGAAGTTCCTCGATAGGCCGCGGTGTACTGGATCCCCCGCCTGCGCGGGGGATGACAGCGGTGGGCGGCGAGAGTCTGAGCCCCCAAACCAAAAGCGCGAAAACAACCCCATGCACAGTAGCCAAGTCATTGCAAACACTCACGTCGCCAAATTTTAGGAATTTTCGAAGCCAAATTTGACTTGTCGGGCAAAACAGGGGCATCATGTCACCCTCAAAAAGATGCGCGTGGGGTGGCCGGCCTGTCTCCTGCGCTGGTCGAAAAGCGCACACGAGGAGGACAATCACATGACAGGGAATGAAGCGGAGCTGCCGCTGTCGGGTGTGACGGTGGTTTCGCTGGAGCAGGCGATCGCGGCGCCGCTGGCGAGCCGGCACCTGGCGGATTGGGGCGCGCGGGTGATCAAGATCGAGCGGCCGGGCAGCGGCGATTTCTGCCGTGACTACGATCACGTCATGAACGGCATGTCGAGCCAGTTCGTCTGGACCAACCGCTCCAAGGAGAGCCTTGCCATCGACATCAAGAGTCCCGAGGGCCGCAAGGTGCTCGACGCCCTGCTGCCGCGCACCGATGTGTTCATCCAGAACCTCGCGCCCGGCGCGGCGGAGCGGCTCGGCCTCGATGCCGCATCGCTACTGCGCAAGTACCCGCGCCTGATCGCCTGCGACGTCTCCGGCTATGGCACTGATGGCCCCTACAGCGACAAGAAGGCCTATGATCTCCTGGTGCAGTGCGAGGCCGGCGTGCTCGCCATCAACGGCACCGAGGCGGAGCCGGCCAAGGTCGGGCTTTCCGTCGTCGATATCGCCACCGGCATGTACATCCTGAACGGGGTGCTGATGGCGCTGTACGCCCGCGAGCGCACCGGCAAGGGCACGGCGTTCCAGGCCTCGCTGTTCGACTCCATCACGGACTGGATGAGCTATCCCGCGTTCTACACGCAGAATACCGGCCGGCCGCTGCCGCGCACCGGCGCCAAGCATGCGACGATCGCGCCTTACGGCCCGTTCCGCGTCGGCGACGGCAACACGATCTTTTTCGGCATCCAGAACGATCGGGAATGGCGCTCGCTGTGCCGCATCGTGCTTGATGATGGCGACTTCGCCGACGACCCGCGCTTCCGCACCAATCCGCTGCGCATGCAGAACCGTGACGAGCTGCAATCGCATATCGAGCAGCGCTTTGCATCGATGACCAGCGAGGAGGTGCTGCGGCTGCTGGACGAAGCCGCGATTGCCAACGCGCACCTGAACTCGGTCGAGGCTTTCTTAGCTCATGAGCAGCTGCACGCCCGCGCGCGGGTGAGACGCGTGGGATCGCCGTGCGGGCCGGTGATGAGCTTCCTGCCCGCGCTCACCATTCCCGGCGTGACGCCGCGGATGGATCCGGTGCCTGATGTCGGCGAGCACAACCAGAAGATCCTCGGCGAACTCGGCCTCGTTGAGGGAACGTGAGAATGGCTTCGCAGCGCCCGACGCGGGCTTATCTCGCCGTTCCCGCGCATCGCGCCCGTGTCGTCGCCAAGGCGGCGGCATCATCGGCGGACGCGGTGTTCATGGATCTCGAAGACGCCGTGCCGCCCGCCGAGAAGGGCGTTGCGCTGACGGAAGCCGCCCGCGCGCTGTCCTCGCTGGACTGGGGCCACAAGCACGTCGCGGTCAGGCTCAATGCGGTCGACAGCCCGTTCATCGCGGAGGAGATCCGCGCACTGGCGGCCCTGCCCCGGCTCGATGCTTTGATCGTGCCAAAAGCGGAGCGGGTGAGCGACATCGTCGCCATCGCCGATCGTTTCCGCGCAGCCGCACTGGGGCGCGCCGCGCCTGTTACGCTCGAGCTGCTGATCGAGACCGCGCTCGGCCTCGTCAATGTCGACGCGCTCGCCGCTTGCCACGACAGCGTGGCCGCGCTGCATCTCGGCGTCGGCGACCTCGCAGCCTCGCTCGGCGCCCGCACCTCCGACATCGGCATCTCGCCGGATGGCTACCGTCACGTCGGCTCTGCGCAAAGCGGCTACGCCTCAGCGCCGCTCGACCTGTTCGCCTATCCGATGATGCGCCTGCTGGTCGCCGCCCGCGCCTGCGGCCTGCGCGCCATCGACGGCCCCTGCGGCGCGTTCCGCGATGCTGGGCTGACCGAGGCCAGCGCGCAAAAGGCCGCGGCGATGGGCTTTGACGGCAAGCAGGTGATCCATCCCGACCAGATCGACCCGACGCTGCGCGCGTTCACGCCGTCGGCCGAGGAGCTGGCTCAGGCGCGGCGGGTGGTCGAGGCGATGGAGCAAGCCGAGGCGCAAGGCCAGGGCGCGGTGACGCTGGACGGCAAGATGATCGACTATGCCAATGTGCGGATGGCGCGGAGGATCATCGAGCTGGGGTCGTAGGGGCGTTTGTCCCCCTGCGGCGCATCCTTCGAGACGCCCGCTTCGCGGGCCCTCAGGATGAGGGCGAAGCGCGTGGCAGCAGTTCGCGGGCACCACTGCCGCTTAGCCTCACCCTGAGGAGACCGCGAAGCGGGCGTCTCGAAGGGCGAGGCGTGCACTCGGCCGGTGCCGCTGTGCCGCCAGCTGGCGATCTGGGTCGTACCGGGCTGAGCAATCGCAGCATGTCTGATCATTTTGCCTTTGCACGCAAAGGTCGCTAGGCTGCTCCGATACATATTGCAGGGAGGGGCTACATGGCAAACCGCGAAGACATGCTCGCATTGATCAGGGCCGGCTACGCCGCGCGCGACGGCGGCGACACCGATAGCCTGGTGACGGCCTTTCATCCCGAGGGCGCATTCACCCTGATGGGCGACAAGAGTGCGCTCGAATTGACAGGACGCATGCAAGGCCACCCGACCCTGCGCGAAGCTTTCCATCAATTCACCGAAGGCTTCGGCTTCGAAGGCCGCGAGATCCTCGCCGAGCTGGTCGACGGCGATCGCGTCGCCGTCCACTCCCGCGTCACCGTGCGCTACCACCCGACCGGCAAAGCGGTCAGCACCGAGATCGTGGACCTGTTCACATTTCAGGATGGCAAGATCGCCGAGTTGATCGAGTTTGCGGATACGGCGCAGATCAAGGCGATGATCTCCTGACGCGGAATGCGGCTGGATTGAAGCGTCCTCGTGCTAGGCCAGATGATGAATGTCAGTCGGCTCCGGTTCTGCACCCGCTGCCGTCAACATCGCGTGGACCTGACCTCGATGGTGGGTTTGGTGATTGAAGAGTTGAACAGCAACGAGCGTCTTTGGCTTCTCGATCCGAGTTGAACCGTCCCCAGGATACCAAACAAGCATCCCGCTCAGATCCGCGTCGCGCAATCGCGCTGACCACGCTTCGATTTCCTCGTTCCGTTGCAAGCGGAGCGCCTTGAAGGCCTCCCAATCCGAAGGATTTGTGAGGGAGTGCTTGATGGTTTCCTCTGGACGCGCATTCCCTTTCAGCCGCTCCAGTATCAGGGCATCAGCCCAATAGAGATGATTCAATGTAGCTGCAATCGACCGGAAGAACGCCCCTCGGTCTTGCCAGCGATCCTCGTGGGTCAGCCCGTCGGCGGCCGTTACCAAAGAGGCGTTCTGCCAAGTATTGTAGCGGGCCATAAGACGGCAGTATTCGGCTGAGATCATTTTCTCAGGCTCCAAAGGTTGTCGATGTTGGCTGATCTCGGGACGTTGCCCCAGACGTGAGGAAGTTACGGTGACAGCAGAAAATTGGTCGTCACCAGTGGTCAATGGGACGCCCCTACGGAATCGGGGGTTGGTGCACTGTCACCAAAATATCCGTTCATGCTGGCCAGGCTGCCGGGCCTGCCGCCGATCGCCGCCGGCGCCATCGTGCTGTTCGCGGCGATGCCGCCCGGTGCGAACGCGTACATCTTCGCCGTGCAGTATCAGCGGCTGGTGAACCCGGCGTTGGGCGCAGTGGCGCTGGGCACGCTGCTGGCGGCGACGACGCTGCCGGTGATGGTGTGGGTGGTGGCGAGGTGAGGCGTCGAAGGCTTTGCCGGCGACGCCTCACGGCCTAGCTGCGCCCAATCCATCATTAGCGCAGGCCGAAGAACGAGAGCACCGCAGCAATCACGACGATCAGCCCGATGATATAGATGATACCGTTCATAGCTCAGATCCCTCAGCGTTGTCAGTCCTGCCGCAGCTACAAACACCTGGGGTCGTGAAAAGGTTCGCCGGTGCTCGCCGCCGTTTTCTTGCAGTATCGGGGAACGAAAACGAACGATCCTGCTTCGGCGCGCTGGAGCCCTCGCACCACCCGCGATAGTTTTGCGTTTACACGCAAAGGTCGCTAGTGTGCCCTGATACGTCGTAGGGAGGGTAACATGGCACAGCGCGAAGACATGCTCGCAACGATCCGGCACGCCTACGCCGCACGCGGCGACGATGACGTTGAGGGCTTGGTGACGACCTTTCATCCCGAGGGCGCATTCACTTTGCAGGGCGACAAGAGCACGCTCGAACTGGCAGGAAGCGTGCAGGGTCACCCAGCCCTGCGAGGGGCTTTCGGTCAATTGATCGAGGACTTCGGCTTCGAAAATCGCAAAATCCTTGCCGAGCTGGTCGACGGTGACCGCGTCGCGGTCCATTCCCGCGTTGACGTCCGCTACCATCCAACTGGAAAGACGTTCAGCACCGAGCTTTTGGACCTGTTCAGATTTCAGGATGGCAAGATCGTCGAGCTGATCGAGTTTGCGGATACGGCGCAGGTCAAAGCGGTGATCTCCTGAAGGACGATGAGGTTCGATTTGCTTCAGAGCGGGCAGCAAGCCGCCATATGAGTGGGCAGAGCACTGGCGGCCAGTGCCCACCATGTTTGAACGTCGACTTGTTCTGCCATCTCAAGCCTGAATGCCTCGATGTCGAGCGCTTCTCGACCTCTGTGTGGTTCGCAGTGTCCCTGCACGTCGGCTTACTGCTTCGGTTCAGCTCGCGCTTCCAGCCCGCGAAGCTGTGTCCCGACAGTCAAGTCACCGATCTTACGGCCCATGTCCTTTCCGACCTCCGTCGAGAAACGGTAATGGAAACCGGCATAGATGCGGGCATTTGCGACCTCATCGCTGTAATCCTGGAGCTTGGTCCATTTGCGAGTCACCCCTGGCGCAGTGGGGCTGGTCATCGTTAGCTCTCCGACCTCGTCGCCCGCGATGGACCGGAGAACCGTGGACACCGCCGCCGATACGATGCAGTGGGCGCAGGGGTATTCGGGATGCATCGGCGTTTCACCCAGCGGCAACCAAGACGCTTCGCGTGGCGTCATCGGGTTGTGCGTGATGTCCGCGTTGCGTATGGCCGTTACAGGCCGCCAGAAGTTGTAATGATACTTCGCATCAAGGACGGCAACGATTGCGTCGTTCGCAGCGATCTCGGTGAGGGCGAAGAGGCGCGAGCAGTCAACGACGTCCATGTGCTTGGCCAAGGCGACCTGCCGGACGATTGGATTGAAGCTGGGAGGCCCGACCAGAAACCAGACTCGTCCGATCGCGGTCTGCTCTGCCGTTCGGGTGGTGCTGTTGCGAGCGCCGAGCTCCCGAATTTCGTTGACGTCTCTGGTCCAGGTCTCGGAATCAAGCGCCGGAGGTGGCGCTGGACGGAATTGTGAGACCGATGTCATGACCCAAGGGGACATTATTCCAGCCGTGGTGCCGATCGGCACCACGGTCGGCACATAGGCTCCCGGGGCTGTATAGGGACGATAAGTCTCCTGGACATCACTGCCGTCATCCCTGCGCAACGCCATCACGCCGGAAGCGGCGACCTTTCCAAGCTCGATTCCCTTCGCCTTTCCCTCCGTGTCCGGAATGCCGGAAAGCGATGCAATCAATGCCGCATCGAGGGCACCTTTTTGGTCCGGATAGATCGTCAGAAGAATGTTGTAAGCCGCAGTCGACGCTGCGGCTTCCTTGGACGTGGAGCGGTCTGCCACGAGATCCAGCTTGTATGGCGTGTATCGCCTGTCGATCGCGTTCACGGCCTCGAACATGGCAACGTGAAGCATCGACATCGTGCGGGCCTGTGGCACAGGCAGCACCTTCTTTTCAGCGGCAATCGCATCTGCTTTCGCATTCCAGTCCATGATGACATCGGCACGCGCAGTGCCGATGCAAACTGCAAGAGTGGCGATGATCAGGAATGGAGATTTCGTTGCAAGAAACGTCTTCATCTTCATGCTCCTCGTTGTTTCAACAGAGAGCGACATCTTGTACGGACGAGCCGCACAAGAACGTAGAAGTGCAGAACGATCTTAAGGTCGCAGCCAGCCGGCTGCTGTGAAACAGTTTACACCCGTCCTCGCTTTCGTCGAAAAGAGTTTGAGGCGCGCCCCAAAGAGTAAGATCGACTGGCTTACCTGATGCACGACCTGCAATCTCGGCAGTCTTCCGAACAATCATCACATCCTTTGCGCATTCGGGCTCGCCGACGGCGCTGATCAATCTCGGCATCTGTTTGTTTCGCGCGAGGTGAAGAGCGAGCGGCAGAGCATTTTGGTGATGCGCGCGCTCGAGCTTGCGGCAATGCCGGCCTCTGCATTCCTGTTTGCAAGACTGCTCGACCTGCCGCCGATCGCCGGCGTCATCGTGCTGTTCGCGGCGATGCCGACCGGCGCAATGCGTACATTTGCGCCGTGCAGTATCAGCGGATGGTGAACCCGGTGTCGGGCGCAGTGGCGCTGGGCACGCTGCTGGCGGCGGTGACGTTACCGGTGGTGTGGGTGGTGGCGCGCTAGCGCTGAGCCTGAGGTTTGCGTCTCGAGTTGACGCCGGAAAACTGGCGTTCCTAAGAAGTGCGAAGCGCAACTCGGGAAAGCATCGAAAGAGCGCGGCAAGTTTGGCTCCGCCGCAAACTTATTGTTTCCACTCGCTGCCACGCCGCGTCGTTCGGCGATTTCGAGACGCAGTCCGTCAGTTCTTGACGATCTGGAGATCGCCGGGAGTGGCTTTGCCTTAGGATCCCGTCGAGACGCTCGCCGATGTCTTTAAGCAGCGGCCGTAGGGAGCGCGCCACTCAAACGGTCGAACAAATAGCGACCGATGCTAATTGGTTGATCCCGCTGGTACAGTTGGGTGGGCTCGAACCACCGACCTCCTGTTCCACAGACAGGCGCTCTAACCAACTGAGCTACAACTGCATCCTTGCGAGCCGCCTTGGGCTGCCTGAAATGGCTCGATGCCTGAGGGGGCTGGACGGGGCGGAAACTAGGTGCAACGGCCCGGTTTGGCAAGGCCGCAATGGGGTGAAAAACCGGGTGAAATCATCGTCGGTGCGGGGAAATCGGGCGCGGTGGGGAGACCTCGCATATGACCCCGACGATTGGGGCGTTCTAGGTCCCACATCGTCATGGCCGGGCTTGTCCCGGCCATCCACGTCTTTGGCCGCGGCACCAAGAACGTGGATGCCCGGGCCTTCGCCGCGCCGAAGCGCTTCGGCCGCGCAGGCGGGACAAGCCCGGGCATGACGACCATTCTTGGATTCCGCATGGGGAAGCGGGAGAGGCGAAGAAAAAACCCGGGCCTTTCGGGCCCGGGTTTCGCATCTCACACCGAACCGCTCCGCTCAGGCGGCGGACGGATAGTACTTCGAGGCGCTGGCTTTGATCGGCTCGGCGGTCTCGTTGGCGACGCGCTGGGTGAGCTCGACCAGCTCCTTGGCCTGGGCCTGGTAGGTCTCGAGCTGCTTGCGGGCGTGGCCGGTCCACAGCTCCATCGCTTCAGTCGGTGACTTGGCGCCGAACAGCTGCTGGGCGAAGTCGAGCTGGGCGCTCGAATTGGCCTTCATGAACTCGACCAGCTTGGCGGTGTACTCGCTCGCGCCCTTGGAAGCGCAGGTGAACACGGCCTCGACGGTGCCGTTGTGGGTCTCGGCGGCGTCCTTGAACTTGGCGTAGTTCTCGCGGGCCTGCGCCGCGCCCTTCTCGGCGAACGCACGCACCTGCTCGGGAACCTCGAACGGGATGATCGAGGCAGAAAACGGATCAGTCGCACCTGTCATGTTGGTCCCTCACGCTAATTGAAAAAATGGAGTGAGCCTTTCTGGCGCGCCCGCCGGCCCCGACCATGGGCCCTGCGCATTGAGCGGGTACGAAGACTGGAAACGCGAAACAATGAGATGGCTCGCCCAGCGCCAGAATTATGGCTGCCTATCATGTCAACATTGTGCATCGCAACGCGGCAGAGGGGTGCGATGCGAAATTTAATCTCGGGGAGGATGAGGTTCCGGTATGGGGGAACCGGGGGTTGAGGTAGTGGGATGCGCCCGGCAACACACGCGCTCTTACCCTCCCCTGGATGGGGAGGGTCGGCTCGCAACGCGTCAGCGATGCGAGCCGGGGTGGGGTGATCTCTCCGCTCGGGGACCGCCTGTGGGGAGAGACTGTCACCCCACCTCGGTTCGCTCTCCGCTTCGCTGCGTGCGAACCGATCTACGGGCGAGCTTCGCTCGTCCCGGACCCTCCAGGGGAGGATCGGCACCTGAGATGCCGCGCGGGTGCGTCTCTTCGCAAGCGCCCACCCCTTGAATCCCTTGGATGCAACGTCGGCTCGGCTTGCGGGGTTGACGGGATTAAGGTTATCGCCGCTTGGGGATCCTCGCGGGCTTTGGGCCGTGGACCTGGTCGCGCCTTCCGGGCGATACTAACCCTTTCTTAAGGCTGTCATTCCCGGCAGCCGCCACTCGTGAAGCGTGAGATGCAGCCGGCCTGATGACGCGTTCGGATTTCCAGTTGCGAGGGGTGGGCGATCCGCGGCTGGCCGTGCATGCGACCTCTGCCCTGCCGGTCTGGCTGTGGTCGACCGACGGCGCGCGCGTGCTGTGGGCCAATCCGGTCGGCGCAAAGCTGTTCGGCGCGGCCAACAGCGCCGGCCTTGCGGACAAGGTGTTCGGCCCCGCCGACAGCCATCGCCGCCAAATCGTCAGGCTCGCCCCCCAGCTGCCTGCGAACGGCGCAATGCGGCTGCAGCGGCTGCGCGGCTTCGGCGCCCGGTTAGGGGCGCTGATGACCTGTGCTTGCGCGCGGCTCGACTTTGCCGATGGCGGCCATGCCGTGCTGGTCATCGCGATGGACCCGACGCTGCGCACCATGCCGCTGGTCGAGCGGCTGCATCGGCTGGTGGCCGGCGCGAAGGTGCCGATGGCGGCGTTCGCGCCCGACGGGCTGTTCGTCGGCGCGAGCGAGGCCGCGCGCCCCCTGCTCGGCTTCCGCGATCTGCTCGAGGCCGGGCTCGACCGCGCCCGCAGCGATGCGCTGGCAACCGGCCGCGCCGCGGCGCCGATCGGCATCGGCCAGATGGTGCTGCAGCGGGTCGGCAGCGGCGCCGATATCGGCCTGGTCGCGCTGATCGAGCCGGCCGCCTCCACGGCGGCGCACGAGGCCGCGCCCGACGTCACGCCCGCGCAGCCTCCGGCCGCGGTGCCGGAGGACGCACAGCCTGCGCCAGACGAGGCACCGTCTGCGATTGCGCTGTTCGACGCATTCACTGAGCCGGCCGAACCGCCCGCCGAGACGATTGCGCCGACGCCGGAGCCGGTCGTCCCCGCGGCGGCCAAAATTCCGGTTGAAAACCAGCCGCAAGCCATTGTGTCGCCGCAGCCCGCGCCGATCAATGCGGGCATGGTCGAGCCGACTTCGGGCCAGGACTCTGCTAGCCACCAAGAGCCGCCCGCACCGCGTCAGCATCCGCTGCGCTTCCTCTGGCAGATGGATGAAGAGGGCCGCTTTGTGCTCGGCTCCGATGAATTCATCCGCCTGATGGGCACGCATACGGCCGCCGGCTTCGGCCGCCCCTGGCGCGAGATCGCCGAGGAATTCTCGCTCGATCCCGAGGGGCGCGTGGCGAAGGCGCTCGAAAGCAAGGATACCTGGGCCGGCATCACAGTGAACTGGCCGGTCGACGGCGGCGAGCACATTCCGGTCGAGCTCGCGGGCCTGCCGGTCTACGACCGCAACCGTGAATTCGCCGGCTTCCGCGGCTTCGGCGTCTGCCGCGATCTCGACGCGCTCAACCGGCTCGAGGCGCTCAGGCGCTTCGAGCTGCTGGTCGAGCCGCCGGCACAGGATCGCTCCACTGAGGCCGTCGCGTCCGATGCGGAGCCCGAGCCTGAAGCGGCGGCGGAAGCTGAGGCGGAGGGCGAAGCAGAGGCACCGCCGATCGCGCCATCCGAGCCTGAGCCGCAAGCCGAGCCTGAACCGCAAGCCGAACCCGACCTGCCAGAGCCCACAAGCGAGCCTTCACACCCAACCGAACTGGACACGCCCGTGGAAACGCCTCCCAATGTCGTGCCGTTCCGCGTCGCCGGCGATACGCGGCCGCCGACGCTGACGCCGGTCGAGAACAGCGCGTTCAACGAGCTCGCGCGGCAATTGTCCGAGCGGCTCGAACGCGAGCGCGAGACCATCACGACCGACGCGGCCGGACCAGTGGCGGAGATCAGCGCCGAAGCACCGGAGCCGGAGCCGCCGCAGGCCGCCGCCGAATGGCTGACCGAGCCCGCACCGCCGCCGCGCGGGATGAGCGCGCGCGACCGCACGCTGCTCGACCTGTTGCCGACGGGCATCCTGATCTACCGGCTCGACCGCCTCCTCTACGCCAATCCCGCCTTCCTCGCGCGCATGGGCTATGACGGCCTGAACGCGCTGGAGCATGCCGGCGGGCTGGATGCGCTCTATGTCGAGCCGGGTGTGTCGGCGGCCAGCAGCACCACGCAAGGCGGCACGCCCGTCACGATCAGCGCGACGGCGCCGAATGGCGAAGCGCCGCCGGCCGCGACGGAAGCGCATCTGCACACCATCGACTGGGACGGCGACAGCGCGCATGCGCTGATCTGCGCGCTGCCGCAGGCGGCGCCGATCGCGGCGGCTGCCGTCGCAGAGACCGTGGTGGCCGCAGAGCCTGACGCCGCGGACGCGGAGCCCGCGGCCGGCGATGCCGATGCCGAGGATCTCGCCGCCATCCTCGACACCACGGCCGAGGGCATCGTCATGTTCGACGCCGAAGGCAACATCCACGCCTGTAACCGCAGCGCGGAGGCGCTGTTCGGCTATGACGGCGAGGCGCTGCTGCAGCAGAATTTGCTGACGCTGTTCGCCCCCGAGAGCCAGCAGATCGTCGCGGATTATCTGGAAAGCCTGAAGAGCCAGGACATCTCCAGCCTGCTCGATCACGGCCGCGAGGTGCTGGGCCGCGAGAAGAAGGGCGGCGTCATTCCGCTCGCGATGATCATGGGCCGCACCCGCCCCGACGGGCCGAACTTCTTCGCCGTGTTCCGCGATCTCTCGCACGCCAAGAAGGGCGAGAGCGAATTGACGAAGGCCCGCCGCCTCGTCGACGGCGCGGCCAACGCCAAGGCCGACATGCTGGCGCGGATCAGCCACGAGATCCGCACGCCGCTCAACGCCATCATCGGCTTTGCCGAGGTGATGATCTCCGAGCGCTTCGGCGCGCTCGGCAACGAGCGCTACGGCGAATACATGAAGGACATCCGCGCTTCCGGCGAGCGTGTCATCGCCATCATCGACGACCTCCTGGAGCTGTCGCGGATCGAGACCGGCAAGCTCGACCTGAATTTCGCGAATTTGAACCTGAACGATTTGGTCGAGGCCTGCGTGACGGTGATGCAGCCGCAGGCCAACCGCGAGCGCATCATCATCCGCACCTCGCTCGCCCATGCGCTGCCGCAGGTGAGCGTCGACGCGCGCGCGATGCGGCAGATCACCATGAACCTGATCTCGAACTCGATCCGGCTCGCCAGCGCCGGCGGCCAGGTCATCGTCTCGACCGCGCTGACCGATCGCGGCGAGATTGCGCTGCGCATCCGCGACACCGGCCATGGCCTTTCCGAGCGCGAAGTCGCCGCCGCGATGGAGCCGTTCCGCACGCCGCCGCCGGGCGATGCCGCCGACAGCTCGGCGCTGAGCCTGTCGCTGACCAAAGCGCTGGTCGAAGCCAACCGCGCCCGGTTCAACATCAAGAGCGCCGGCCACGGCACGCTGATCGAGGTGGTGCTCGCGCCAGCGCTGGCGGGGGCGTAGGGCGCGGCACGCTCAAGCCGTCATTCCGGGGCGCGCCTCTTGGCGCGAGCCCGGAATCCATCGATCCGCATCAATGGTGGTGCAATGGATTCCGGGATCGTCGCTTCGCGACGCCCCGGAACGACGGCGGGGGCTCACGCCGCCCGCACCGTCTCCAGGAACCTGCTCACCTCGATCTTCAGCCGGCTGCTGTCGTTCGACAGCGATTGCGCCGCGGACAGCACCTGCGAGGAGGCGGATCCCGTCTCGGTCGCGCCCTGGCGCACGCTGGAGATGTTGGCGCTGACCTGCGTGGTGCCGGCGGCGGCGCTTTGGACGTTGCGCGAGATCTCGCTGGTCGCGGCGCCCTGCTCTTCCACCGCGGCCGCGATGGTGGAGGAGATTTCGGACAGACGCTCGATGGTGCCGCCGATGGCCTTGATCGAACCGACGGAATCTTGCGTCGCGACCTGGATGCTCGAGATCTGCTGACCGATGTCGCCGGTCGCCTTCGCGGTCTGCTCGGCCAGCGCCTTCACTTCCGAGGCCACCACGGCAAAGCCGCGTCCGGCTTCGCCCGCACGCGCGGCCTCGATGGTGGCGTTCAGCGCCAAGAGATTGGTCTGGCCGGCGATGGCGTTGATGAGCTCGACCACGTCGCCGATGCGCGCGGCCGCCTTGGACAATTCGCTGACGCGGTCATTGGTCTGCCCGGCCTGGGTGACGGCCTCGCCCGCCATGCGCGCGGAGGCCTGCACCTGGCGGCTGATCTCGTTCACGGAGGCGGTCAGCTCCTCGGCGGCGGACGCCACCGACTGCACGTTGGTCGCCGCTTCCTCGGACGCCGCCTCGACTAGCGTGGCAAGCTCGGTCGAGCGGCTGGCGGTCGTGGTCAGCGACGTCGCCGACGCCTCGAGCTCATTGGCCGCCGACGACACGGTCTCGACGATCTCGCCGATCGCGCCTTCGAAATCGTCGGCCATCCTGATCATGTCCGCGCGGCGGCGCTCGGCGGCGAGCTTGTCCTGCCTGATCTTCTCTTCGGCCTCCTCCTGCGCCTTCCGCTCGGCGTTGATCTTGAACGTCTCGACGGCTTGCGCGATCTCGCCGATCTCGTCGGGCCGGCCGAGGCCGGGAAGAACGATGGCGAAATTGCCGTTGGCGAGCTCGATCATCGCCGCGCGCATCGCGGTCAAAGGCCTCGAGACCGAACGTCCGATGAAGATGCCGAGGCCGAGCACGCCCGTCGCAATCAGCGCGATCGCGACCGCAATCCAGAACTGGATGCTGGTGCGCTCGGCCTCGTTGAGACGGTCGGCATCGGCGCGGATGCGGTCGACCGATGTCGAGACCTGCTCAATCACGGGCTCGACCGACGCGAAGGCCTCGGACATCGCCTTCGATTCAGCCGCCAGCTTCAGCGCGGTCTCCATCCAGGCGGAGAAGTCGCGCTGATAATCGGCGAGCTTCTGGCGCAGCTCGGCCTTGGCGCCGTCGGCAATGGCTGCCGCGTCGAGGCCGGCGGCAAATTCGGACGCGCGCTTCTTCATCTCCTCGCCATATCTGGCGTTCCGACGCAGCATGAAATCCTTCTCATGCCGGCGCATCATCAGCATGATCACCTTGAGCTCGGAATTCTGGAACTGGTCGACCTGGCTTTCGATGCCGTGGACGGAAGCGCGCAGGCGGCCTTCGAGCCCGGACTTCTCGTCGAGGCCGAGCCGCTGCCGTTCCTCGACCACCGCGGCGAAGCGGGCCTGATAGGTCTTCAGCGACGCATTCATCGCGTCGATCTTCTGCGCCAGCTCGGGCTGGCCGAGCGCTGCGATCTTGCCGCGGAGCGTCTCGATGTCGAGCGCCACCTGCCGGCCGATCTCGACCTGTCGCTGCGCCCTGGCCGGATCGCTGCGCAGCAGAAAATCCTTCTCGGCGCGGCGCGCCTCGAGCAGCTCGACCGCGATCCTGTTGTTCAGCTCGAACACGGTGCGCGCATCCTCGGCCGCGTCGCGATAGACGCCCATCCTCCGCTCGCCGTAGAGGTGAATGCCGCCGATCAGGACGACGCCGATGACGCCAATGACGCCGATCGCGGTGATCTTGTGAGTGAGTCGCAGGGAAGGGAGCCGCATCGTGAACCAAGCTGGTGGTGAGCGATGCGGTTGATGAAGCGATAATCGGGGAAAGCTTCCGTTAATTTGCGGGCACGTATTAATACGTGTATTTCGCTACAATACTCGCCGCTGTGCACGGTGACGT
The DNA here is from genome assembly GCF_020193585.1 of Bradyrhizobium sp. IC3195. Classification (NCBI taxonomy): domain Bacteria; kingdom Pseudomonadati; phylum Pseudomonadota; class Alphaproteobacteria; order Hyphomicrobiales; family Nitrobacteraceae; genus Bradyrhizobium; species Bradyrhizobium sp. IC3195. Next base: position 167,942 of record NZ_JADYVG010000013.1, read on the forward strand.
GCACAGGCACAGTTCCAAAAAAGAAACACGGCGCTTCGATCGCGCCGTGCTTCCTTGTCTGCGAGAGCTTGAGCTCAGTGATAGATCTCGAACAGGCCGGCCCCGCCCTGGCCGCCGCCGATGCACATCGTCACCACGCCCCACTTGGCCTTGCGGCGGGCGCCTTCCTGCAGCAGATGGCCGGTGAGACGCGCGCCGGTCATGCCGAAGGGATGGCCGATCGCGATCGAGCCGCCGTTGACGTTGTACTTGGCGGGATCAATGCCGAGCTGGTCGCGGCAATACAGGCACTGGCTGGCGAAGGCCTCGTTGAGCTCCCACAGATCGATGTCGTCGATCTTGAGGCCGGTGCGCTTGAGGAGCTTCGGAATCGCGAACACCGGGCCGATGCCCATCTCGTCCGGCTCGCAGCCGGCGGTTGCCCAGGCGACGAAGCGGCCGAGCGGCTTGAGGCCGCGCTTCTCGGCGTCCTTGGCTTCCATCAGCACCACCGCGGCGGCGCCGTCGGAGAGCTGGCTGGCATTGCCGGCGGTGACGAACTTGCCGGGGCCCTTCACCGGCTCGAGTTTTGCCAATCCTTCCATCGTCGTTTCGGGGCGATTGCATTCGTCGCGATCGACGGTGTAGTCCACGATCGACTCGGCCTTGGTCTGCTTGTCGACGACCTTCATCTTGGTCTTCATCGGGACGATCTCGTCCTTGAACTTGTTCGCCTGCTGGGCCGCGGCCATGCGGCGCTGCGATTCCAGCGAGAACTCGTCCTGATATTCACGGCTGAGCTTGTAGCGCTCGGCGACGATGTCGGCGGTGTCGATCATCGCCATGAAGATGTCGGGGGCGACCTTGAGCAGTTCCGGATCGACCGATTCCTTCGGCGTACCGCCGCCGGGAATCGAGATGCTCTCGACGCCGCCGGCGACGATGCAATCGGCGCCGTCGGAGCGGATCGAGTTCGCGGCCATCGCGATGGTCTGCAGGCCCGACGAGCAGAAGCGGTTCACCGACACGCCGGCGGTGGTCTTCGGCAGCCCCGCGAGCAGCGCGGCCTGGCGGCCGATGTTCGGCGCGCCATGGGCGCAATTGCCGAGATAGCAGTCCTCGACATAGTCCTTCTCGACGCCGGCGCGGTCCACCGCGTGATGAATGGCGTGGGCCGCGAGCGACATCGGCGGCGTGATGTTGAACCCGCCGCGGCCGGATTTCGCCAGGCCCGTGCGCGCATAGGAAACGATGACGGCTTCACGCATTGTTTTCTCCCTTGTCGAACGATTTGGAACGGAGCGTCCTGACGCCATTGGTACACAAAGATTGGGGGTGGGGAAAATGAAAACGCCGCCTCCGGCGATGGAGACGGCGTTGTTCCGCGTGTCGGAATATATGATATGATGATCGTCATTCCGAGGCGTGCGCGCCCGCTCTATCCACACGTCATGCCCGGGCTTGTCCCGCCTGCGCGGCCGAAGCCGCTTCGGCGCGGCGAAGGGCCGGGCATCCACGTTCTTCGCGCCGAGCGGCAAGACGTGGATGGCCGGGTCATAGGCCAGCGGAAGCGACGCCGTCCTTCGGACAGCTATGCCCGGCCATGACGCCGGTGGGAGCCGCTCAGAACGTCAGCGCCTTGGCCTGCTTGACCTGCGGCAGGGCCTGCACCTTGGCGAGCACGTCGGCCGGCACCACACCGTCGACCTCGACCAGCGCAATGGCATCGCTGCCCGGAGCGACCCGGCCGAGATGGAAGGTCGCGATGTTGATCTTGGCGTCGCCCAGAAGCCCCGCGAACTTGCCGATGAAGCCCGGCTTGTCCTCGTTGGTGACGTAGATCATCGACTTGCCGAACTCGGCGTCGACGCGGATGCCCTTGATGTCGACGAGGCGCGGCTTGCCGTCTGCATAGACGGTGCCCGAGACCGACCGCTCCTGCCGCTCGGTGGTGACCGTGACGGTGATCAGGCTCTCATAGTCGCTCTGGGCGGCGCGGACGATCTCGTCCACCACCATGCCGCGCTCCTTGGCGACGACCGGCGCTGACACCACGTTGACCTCGCCCAGCATCGGCCGCAGCAGGCCCGACAGCACCGCGGAGGTGATCGCCTTGATCTTCATCTCGGCGACGTGGCCCTCATAGGTGATCTCGACCTTGAGGATGCCGCTCTCGGTGAGCTGGCCGGCGAACGAGCCGAGCTTCTCGGCGAGCGCGATGAACGGCTTCAGCTTCGGCGCTTCTTCCGCCGTGATCGAGGGGAAGTTGACCGCGTTCGAGATCGCGCCGGTGAGCAGGTAATCCGACATCTGCTCGGCGACCTGCAGCGCGACGTTCTCTTGCGCCTCGGTGGTGGAGGCGCCGAGATGCGGCGTGCAGATCACGTTGGGATGGCCGAACAGCACGCTCTTGGTCGCGGGCTCCTCGACGAAGACGTCGAAGGCGGCGCCGGCAATGTGCTTGGCGTTGAGCGCATCGACCACCGCCTGCTCGTCGACGAGACCGCCGCGGGCGCAATTGATCAGGCGCACGCCCTTCTTCATCTTGGCGATCGCGGCCGCGTCGATGATGTTCTTGGTCTTCTCGGTCAGCGGCGTGTGCAGCGTGATGAAGTCGGCGCGCCTGAGCAGATCGTCGAGATCGACCTTCTCGACGCCGATGTCCTTGGCGCGCTCCGGCGACAGGAACGGGTCGAACGCGATCACCTTCATGCGCAGGCCGAGCGCGCGGTCGGCGACGATCGAGCCGATATTGCCGCAGCCGACGACGCCCAGCACCTTGCCGGTGATCTCCACGCCCATGAAGCGGTTCTTCTCCCACTTGCCGGCCTGCGTCGAGGCATCGGCCTGCGGGATCTCGCGGGCGAGCGCCAGCATCAGGGTGATGGCGTGCTCGGCGGTCGTGATCGAATTGCCGAACGGCGTGTTCATCACGATGATGCCCTTGGCCGTCGCGGCCGGGATCTCGACATTGTCGACGCCGATGCCGGCGCGGCCGATCACCTTCAGCCTGGCCGCCTTCTCGAGGATCTTGGCGGTCGCCTTGGTCGCGGAGCGGATCGCAAGGCCATCGTAATTGCCGATGATCTCGGCCAGCTTGTCCTTGTCCTTGCCGAGATTGGGCTGGAAGTCGACCTCGACGCCGCGATCCCTGAAGATCTGCACGGCAGCGGGCGAGAGCGCGTCGGAAATGAGAACTTTGGGTTTGGTCATGGGGATGATCCGTTGTGCGTGCTGCATTTACGGCACGTCATCCGCGGTCTTGACCCGCGGATCCATCTCTCTTGATTGATGGATGGCCGGGTCAAGCCCGGCCATGACGAGGATTAGGTTTGCTTACGCCGCCTTCGCGAGCGTGGCCTTGGTCTCGGCGAAGGCCCAGTCGATCCACTGCGTCAGCAGCTCGACGTCCTTTGCTTCCACCGTGGCGCCGCACCAGATGCGCAGGCCGGCCGGCGCGTCGCGGTAATAGGCGAAGTCGTAGCCCGCGCCTTCCTTCTCGACGAGGGCCACCAGCTTCTTGCTGAACTCCGCCTGCGCGTCCTCGGAGAGCGAGGTGATCGCGGGATCGGTGAACTTCAGGCACACCGAGGTGTTGGAGCGGATCGATGCGTCCTTGGCGAGGAAGTCGATCCAGGGCGTCTTCGCCTTCCAGTCCGCCAGCACCTTGGTGTTGGCGTCGGCGCGCGCGATCAGCGCCTTGAGACCGCCGATCGACTTGGCCCAGTTCAGCGCATCGAGATAATCCTCGACGCAGAGCATCGACGGCGTGTTGATGGTCTCGCCGACGAAGATGCCTTCGTTGAGCTTGCCGCCCTTGGTCATGCGGAAGATCTTCGGCAGCGGCCAGGCCGGCTTGTAGGTCTCGAGCCGCTCCACCGCGCGGGGCGACAGGATCAGCATGCCATGCGCGGCCTCGCCGCCGAGCGCCTTCTGCCAGGAGAAGGTGACGACGTCGAGCTTGGCCCAGTCGAGCGGCTGCGCAAATGCGGCGGAGGTCGCATCGCAGATGGTCAGGCCTTCGCGGCTCGCGCTGATCCAGTCCGCGTTCGGAACGCGCACGCCCGACGTGGTGCCGTTCCAGGTGAAGACGACGTCGCTCTTGGGATCGACCTTCGACAGATCGGGGATCTCACCGTAGCCCGCATTGAGCTTGGTGACGTCCTTGAGCTTCAATTCCTTGACGATGTCGCTGACCCAGCCCTCGCCGAAGGATTCCCAGGCGAGCGTGGTGACCGGCCGTGCGCCAAGCAGCGACCACAGCGCCATCTCGACCGCGCCAGTATCGGAGGCCGGCACGATGCCAATGCGGTAATCGGCGGGGACCTCGAGCACTTCGCGCGTCAGGTCGATCGCGAGCTTGAGCTTGGCCTTGCCGATCTTCGCGCGATGCGAGCGGCCGAGAGCTGCGTCCTTGAGATTTTGGGCGTTCCAGCCGGGGCGCTTGGCGCAGGGGCCGGAGGAGAAATGCGGCACGGTCGGCCGCGAAGCGGGCTTCGCTACAGTCATGATCTACCCTTCCAGATAGTAAGCCTCCCGTTGGGGGGAGGTGTCCCGCCGCGGCTGATACGGGAATCGGGAAGGTCCGTCAAGGAAGTTCCGGGGCCTCACGCGCCAGTGATGGCGCTTCCGGTGCAATATCAGGGGATTCGACAACAGTGAGCGCGTTCAGCAAGTCCGTGGCATCGCTGATCAATTGCGCCGCCTTGCGGCGGCTTCCGACCTTCAAAATGCATTTGTCATTGGCCTGCACGACGTAGTCGTTGCCGACCTTGATCATCGAATAGCTTGTCATCGAAATGTCCCGAACCGAGCGAGCCCGGTGTCAGATGCCCCCGTAGCACCCTTCGTTCCTTCATCAATGTGAACGACGGAGCGGTAGTTTACCGGCTCTTAACACGACCGAATGAAAAGCCCGCTTTTCGCCGGCTGCGCAGCGCTCGCGTCGCGCTGCCTCAAAAGCGGACAGTCATGCCGACGTGACTCGCCGTGAAGCCGAGCCGCTTGTAGAAGCGCTGCGCATCGACGCGCGTCTGATGCGTGAGCAACTCGACCAGATTGCAGCCGCGCGCCTTTGCTTCCGTCACGGCCCATTGCACCAATTGCTCGCCGATGCCGCGGCTGCGACACTCGGTGGCAACGCGAACGTCCTCGAGCAGTCCGCGGGATCCGCCCTGCGAGCTCAGGCCCGGCAGAATCGCGAGTTGCAGGCAGCCGACCACCCTGCCCTCACTCTCGGCAACCACCAGCGTCAGATTCGGATCGCGCGCGATCCGCGCGAATGCGTCGTAATAGGAGGACGGCAACGGATCCTCCACGCGCTCGCGCGCGCGGCCGAGATGATCGTCGGCGAGCATCGCCACGATCGCGACGACGTCCTCGCGGCGCGCGGGACGGATAGAGACGGCTTCGGCATTCATGTCAGGCGACTCCGCACCTCAGCGCGCCGGCGGAAGGCCGAGAAACGCTTCGACGTCGCCGATCCAGCGGCGGACGGAGGCATAACGGCCGAGGTCGAAGCCACCTTCATGCGCGAGGCGCGTATAGGCGAGCAGCGACACGTCGGCGAGCGACACCTCCTCGCCGGCGAACAAGCGGCTGGCGGCGAGATGCTGCTCCATGCGGTCGAGCGCCGCATAGCCGCGCTTGACCTTTTCAGGATCGAGCTCGGAGGCATCCTTGCCGAGATAGACCATGAGGAAGCGGCACACGGCGATATAAGGCTCGTGGCTGTACTGCTCCCAGAACAGCCATTCGTCCATCTTGGCCGCCGTGAAGGCGTCGCGCGGAACCAGCACGCTGTCGCGGGCGACATAGCGGATGATGGCGTTGGACTGCGCCAGCGTACGGCCGTCGTCGAATGCGACGGTCGGCACCTGGCCGGCGCCGTTCATCTTCAGGAATTGCGGCGTGCGCGTCTCGCCCTTGCGGGTGTCGATCTCGATCCACTGGTAGGGCACAGCGAGCTTGTCGCAGACCCACTTCACCTTGAGACAATTGCCGGAATTGCTGTCGCCGTAGATCTTCATCGCTGCCGCCCCGCTTTCGGAACGAGAGAGCATCAGGACGAAGCGCAGCTGTCAACAGGAAGCGGACGGCTCAGAACTTGTAGCCGACGCCGAGGCGCGCGTTGTTCAACGTCACCTGCGTGTTCATGACGGGCGAGAATCTCACATATTCGTATTCGATGCGGGCGAACAAGCCGTCCCAAACGCAGTATTCGAGCCCGAGGCCGGCGGTCCAACCCACTGCGTACGTGTTGGTCCTGTGCTGACCTTGCGTGCCCGACTGCGCAGGAACCGGGCCCCACGTTCCAAGTATCGTCGTGGTGTTGCCGAAGAAATCCGTCGTCGTCGTGTCCTGTCGCATCGAGACGCTGCTGGTCACGGTGCGCGACACGTCCATTCGCCCGACGGCAGCGCCCATGAAGGCATAAGGCATGAAGCTGCCGCCGTCCCAACCCACGCGGCCGCGGAGCGTCACCATGTCCTTGACCTGTGCCGCCGCGGCACCCGTCAGCGTGACGGCATAGTTGTTGGTGACGCCGGGCGCCCGCACCTCACCAGGCGGGTTGACGATGACGAGCGAGTTGGTTCCCGACGTCAATGTCGCCATATCGTTGAAGTAGCTGTAAGTGCCCTCGAGACTGACAACGGCATCATACCATTGCCAGTTGCGGCCGACGAAGCCACCGAAATTGGTGCTTTGAGTGTTAGTCTTGTTCAGCAGCGACCACGTTGAGGTCGGCCCCTGGAGTACGCTGTCGCGAAAGATGTAGTTGGTCAGTCCGACCACGCTCTGGCTGAAATCCGTGGCATCTGCGGTATAACCGCCATGACCGCCGACATAGAAGCCATTCCAATTCACGGAGGTCTTCGACAGACCGTCGGCGAAGCCGCCGCGCAGCACGGGCAGGTCCGGCATGTCGGCCGCTTGCGCGGCAGACACCGTCCCCAACATCGCCGCTGCCAACACCAGCCTACGCATCACCACGCTCCATCGGACTCGAACTGTTGCGATGATCATCGCCTGTTAACCTTAACCAATGGTTGCGCCAGGCGCCTTCGCCGCACCTCGCCATGAAAAATACGCAAAGCAAAACGGCGCGGGATGATCCCGCGCCGTTAAGGAGTCCTAACCGATCAGGTTGCGATCAGCCCTTGGTGACCAGCGGCGGCGGCACGTAGGCCGGCGGGCTGTTGAGATCCCAGCGCACGCCGAGCTTGACGTCGTGCGAGGTGATGTCCCTGACCTTGATCGAGGTCGGGCCGGAAGCGCTGTTGTCGAACAAACGGTAGTTGCCGGGCGCGGCATCGCCGAGGTTCATGTAGCTGTAGGCCAGTTCGACGGTGAAGCCGGGATTGACCTTGTAGGCAAGACCGGCGTGAGCGGCCCAGGCGAGGTTCCACTTTCCGTTGTCGGCAAAGTAGGCGACGCTGTTGTTGAGCAGCGGGCTGTAGGACACGCCGTCGTCGCGGAAGCCGCTGAGCTTGTTGTAGGAGCCGCCGACGCCCGCGCCGATGAACGGAGTGACGCACCACCAGGTGCCGAGGTCGACATAGGCGTTGGCCATCACGAGCCACTCGGACTTGCTGCCGCTGTAGTTGTTGACGCCGACGAAGCCGGGTCCCACGACATTGTCGCTACCGTGCAAATTGGCCTTGCCCCGGTACTGGCCGATGACGTCGGCGCGGAACCAGTTGTTGAAGCGATAGCCGACGCCGAGGCCGAACAGCGGCGAGGAGTCGAAGCCGAGGCCTTCCGTCGTCTTCGAGTACCCGGCCGGCAGGGCGCTCTCGATGCGCTTCGCGCTCTGGTTGGTCATGCCGATGTCGCCGCGCAGATACCAGCCGCCGAAGTCGGCGGGCGGAGCCGGCGGCGCGTACATCGGAGGGGGGGCGGCGATCGGCATATCGGCGGCGAACGCCATCGACGAGATCAGGGTTGCCGCACCCGCGGCAAGGAGAGACTTAACGCTACGCATTGGCTTCGTCCTTATGGCCGGTGAGGCTGAATACGAGCGCCTCACGTTCTGGAAACTCACGGGGGGACGATGCCAGCAAATGTTTAAGCGCCACTTAACCCTAATTTTTAAGGTTGATTTTTTCTCACCCTACACGCGCGCGCCGTGCGAGCGTTGCAAAAATGCCGCGCCAAATGCGACATCGGCGCCGCATTCCCTAACGATGTGTGAAGCCGCAACGCGGCAAGAGAGGATGCGTTAACGCGCGTTTCGCGGCAGCTTGGGCAGGAACACCGCGAGCAGCCCGATCGCCGGCAGCCAGGCGCAGACCTGGTAGACGAACTCGATCGAGGTGTGGTCGGCGAGCTTGCCGAGCACGGCCGCGCCCAGGCCCCCGATGCCGAAGGCGACGCCGAAGAACACGCCGGAGATCATGCCGAAGCGGTGCGGCACCAGCTCCTGCGCAAACACGATGATCGACGACGTCGTCGAGGAGATGATCAGGCCGATGGCGACGCTGAGCACCGCGCTCGCAACGAGCCCGGCATAGGGCAGCGCCAGCGTGAACGGCAGCGCGCCGAGGATCGAGATCCAGATCACGATCTTGCGGCCGAAGCGGTCGCCCAGCGGACCGCCGAGAAACGCACCCACGGCGTTCGCCGCGAGAAAGACGAAGAGATAGATCTGGGCTGCCTGCGTCGAGACGCCGAAACGGTCGATCAGGTAGAAGATGTAATAGCTCGACAGGCTCGAGACGTAGAGCTGCTTGGAGAACAACAGCACGACGAGCACTGCGAGCGCTACCGCGACACGGCGCGAGCTCGGCGCACCGGGCTGGGTGTGGACGGGCGCCGCTTTCTTCGTCGCGATCTGCGGCGCGTACCAGCGCCCGATGCGCCAGAGAATCAGGATGGCGAGAAACGCGATCGAGGAGAACCAGGCGATGCTGCCCTGCCCGAACGGCACCACGATCAACGCGGCGAGCACCGGCCCCATCGAGGTGCCGAAGCTGCCGCCGAGCTGGAACACCGATTGCGCAAAGCCGTAGCGTCCGCCCGAGGCGAGCCGCGCGATGCGCGCCGATTCCGGGTGAAACACCGCCGAGCCGAGGCCGACCAGCGCGGCGGCGACGAGGATGACGAGATATTGGTGCGCGACGCTAAGCAGCAGCAGGCCGAAGAAGGTCGAGGCCATGCCGACCGCGAGCGAATAGGGCTGCGCCTTCTTGTCGGTGTAGTGCCCGACCACCGGCTGCAGCAGCGAGGCCGTGAACTGGAATGCCAGCGTGATCATGCCGATCTGCGCGAAGTCGAGCGCGTAGGCGTCCTTCAGGATCGGGTACACCGAGGCGATCAGCGACTGCATGGTGTCGTTGAGGAAGTGCGAGACGCTGATGCCGGCGAGCACGATATAGGCCGGCCCCTTGGCGGCGGCCGGCGCCAATTCGGCGACGACGACGGGCTCGGTCAGCGTTTCCTCTGAGACGACGACAGGCTTGTTCAAGGCGGCAATCCGGCGCGGCAGATTGCCGCGAGGTGCTGATTACGACGCAAGCGACGGTGGGACCAGCGTCAATCGCAAATGGCTGGGATGCGCCTCTTACCCTCTCCCCTTGTGGGAGAGGGTGGCTCGCCGCATTAGCGGCGAGACGGGTGAGGGGTTTCTATCCTCACGAGCTGTGTTGCGAGCGGATAGAACCCCTCATCCGGCGCTTCGCGCCACCTTCTCCCGCAAGGGGAGAAGGAAGGACTCAAGCCGCGGCCTGCCCCAATGCCGAAACAATGGTGTCGACGACGTCCTCGACGAGGTGACGGTCCTCGCCTTCGCCCATGACGCGGATCACGGGCTCGGTGCCGGAGGAGCGGATCAAGAGGCGGCCGTGGCCGTTGAGGCGCTTCTCGCCGTCGGAGATCGCCGACTTGACGTCGGAATCATCGAGCGGCTTGCCGCCCTTGTGGCGGACGTTCTTGAGGATCTGCGGCAGCGGATCGAAGCGGTGGCAGACCTCGGACACCGGGCGGCGCAGCTTCTGCACCACGGCGAGCACCTGCAATGCGGCGACAAAACCGTCGCCGGTCGTGGCGTAGTCGGACAGGATGATGTGGCCGGACTGCTCGCCGCCGAGATTGTAGCCGCCGTTCAGCATCTGCTCGAGCACGTAGCGGTCGCCGACCGGCGTGCGCACGAGCTCGAGGCCCTGCCCTTGCAGGAAGCGCTCCAGCCCGAGATTGGACATCACGGTGGCGACGATGCCGGGACGCGAAAGGCGTCCGTCCTCCTTCCAGCTCTGCGCGATCACCGCGAGCAGCTGGTCGCCGTCGACGACATGGCCGCGCTCGTCGACCAGGATGACGCGATCGGCGTCGCCGTCCAGCGCAATGCCGATGTCGGCGCGCATCTCGCGCACCTTCTTCGACAGCGCCTCCGGCGAGGTCGAGCCGCAATCCTTGTTGATGTTGAAGCCGTCGGGCTCGACGCCGATCGGCACCACGTCGGCGCCCAATTCCCACAGCGCCTCGGGCACCACCTTGTAGGCGGCGCCGTTGGCGCAATCGATCACGACGCGCAGGCCCTCGAGCGAAAGGTCGCGCGGCAGCGTGCGCTTGGCGAATTCGATGTAGCGGTCATGCACGCCGTCGATGCGGCGGGCGCGGCCGAGGCTCGCGCTCTGGGCGAGCCGCTTGTCGAGGGATTCGTCGAGCAGCTGCTCGATCTGCCGCTCGACATCGTCGGAGAGCTTGAAGCCCTGCGGGCCGAACAGCTTGATGCCGTTGTCCTCGAACAGATTGTGCGAGGCCGAGATCATCACGCCGAGATCGGCGCGCATCGACTTGGTCAGCATCGCGACCGCCGGCGTCGGCATCGGGCCGACCAGCAGCACGTCCATACCGACCGAGGTGAAGCCTGCGACCATGGCGTATTCGATCATGTAGCCGGACAAACGGGTGTCCTTGCCGATCACGACGCGGTGGCGATGGTCGCCGCGCTGAAACGCAAGGCCCGCGGCCTGGCCGACCTTGAGCGCGAGCTCCGGCGTGATCAGTCCGTTGGCGCGGCCCCTAATCCCGTCCGTCCCGAAATATTTGCGGCTCATATCGTCCCCCAAGCAGCAACCAGGGACTCCCCTCTACAACCACGGGCTGCCCCAACGGGACCCGCATCCCTGATTTGCCGAGGTCTTATAAAGCTATCGCGGCTAACTTGGCTTCAAAAAATATGATGAATCATTACGGAACCGGCGCCGCGACCGCCCCCGATAACACATTGTTAACATTGCAATTCCGGCGTGACCAGCGAAAAGCGGTGGAACTCGCCTTAATCCGAGCGCTTCACATGGCCGTCCGCGCGGCTCGGCGCCGGCTGGGTGACATTGACGGGATCGGAGCCCGGGAAGGTCTCCTCAAGTCCTTCTTCCAGCGCCTCCTCGAGATCATGCTTCTCCTTGATCTCTTCCGGCGAAGGTCCTGCGTGCGGCTTCGTCATGGCGCTCTCCTTGGCACTCTCCTTCCAAAACGTTCTGCAAACGATTTGGCTGTGCATCCAACCATGCTAGATGACCCCGAAATCTTCCGATGCAAGACTGTTTGATACGTGACGGGCCGGGGAAACGACATGAAGCATATTACCTGTATCGACGATCTTCGCACGCTGCATCGGCGCCGCGTGCCGAAGGCATTCTTCGACTATTGCGACCGCGGCTCCTACGCCGAGGAGACGCTGCGCGCCAACCGCGAGGACATGCAGGCGATCAAGTTCCGCCAGCGCATCCTGGTCGACGTCTCCAAGCGCGACACCTCGACCACGATCCTCGGCGAGCCGTCGACGATGCCGCTGATCCTCGCGCCGGTCGGCCTGCTCGGCATGCAGCACGGCGACGGCGAGATCCACGCCTGCCGCGCCGCGCAGGCCGCCGGCATCCCGTTCACGCAATCGACGATGTCGATCTGTTCAATCGAGGACATCGCCGCCAGTGTCGAGAAGCCGTTCTGGTTCCAGCTCTACGTCATGAAGGACCGCGGCTTCATCAAGGAATTGATCCAGCGCGCGATGGCCGCCAAGTGCAGCGCGCTGGTGCTCACGGTCGACCTGCAGGTGATCGGCCAGCGCCATGCCGACATCAAGAACGGCATGACGGTGCCACCGGAATGGTCGCTGTCGAAGCTGCTGGACTTCGCCAGCAAGCCCGCCTGGGTCTCCGGCGTGCTGCAGGGCAAGCGCCGCACCTTCGGCAATATCGCCGGCCACGTGAAGAACACTGAAGATCTCAACCGCCTCGCCGAATGGACGGCCTCGCAGTTCGACACCTCCTTGAATTGGAAGGACGTCGAGTGGGTCCGCAGCATCTGGCCGGGCAAGCTGATCATTAAGGGCATCCTCGACGTCGAGGACGCCGAGGAAGCCGCCAAGACCGGCGCGCAGGCGCTGGTGGTCTCCAACCACGGCGGCCGCCAGCTCGACGGCGCGCCGTCCTCGATCGAGGTCCTGCCCGAGATCGCGGACGCGGTGGGCGACAGGATGGAGATCATGTTCGACGGCGGCATCCGCTCCGGCCAGGACGTGATGCGCGCGCTGGCGCTCGGCGCAAAGTCGTGCATGATCGGCCGCGCCTATGCCTATGGCCTCGGTGCCGGCGGCCAGGCCGGCGTCGCCAAGGCGATCGACATCATCCAGAAGGAGCTGCTCACCACGATGGGCCTGTGCGGCGTCAACCGGGTGGACGAGATCGACGATCACGTGATTGCGGTGTGAGTGCGTCTGCCGGGATGCCGCAGCAATAATCACTGTCGTCCCGGACAAGCGCGCCCAAAGCGCGCGCCGATCCGGGACCCATAGCCACAGGCGGGTGTGGCTATGGGGACTCGGAGTGGCCTGCTTCGCGCAACAACTTTTCCCTGTGGTTATGGGTCCCGGACCTGCGCTGACGCTTGTCCGGGACGACGGCGGCATTTCAGGCGGCAGGTGCGCGTCTCACAGCCCCTCACATCGGCGGCGTCAGGCCGTCTCGGCCGACGCTGACGCGGTTGGTCTCGAACGAGCCGTCGGGCAATTGCTTCATGAAGGCGATGACCTTGGCGCCGGGCTTCAGCTCGGATTTGTCGCCGGGCACGAAGGTCACGACCGGCGTGTCGTCGGCGACGAACACCTTCTTCTCGCCGTCCTTGTACTTGACCAGCAGCGTGTGACCGTCATTGCCGACGACGCTCTCCGCGACGGTCGCATTGGTCATGCTGGAGTTGGGCTTGAGGTCCCAGGGTCGCGAGCCTTCGCCGGTGCCGCGCATGCTTTCCGGAAACACGTGCACCTCGACGGCGTTCTGGCTGCCATCCGGTCCCGGCACGGTGGTGGCGCCGATGAACGAGCCCGGCTTGATGTCGGCGAGTGAAATCTTCGTGACGCCCGACACGTTCACGTCGGAGGCGAGGCGAAGCTTGACCTCTTCACCGCTGCGCGACTTGACCTGCATGGTGTCGCCATTGACGCTTTCGATGGTGCCGCGCACGCGCGTCGGCACCGGCGCTCTCTGCGCGAAGGCGCAGTAGGTCGAGACGACCACCATCGCGACGGCGATCAGGGGGCGTATGAAAGTTGCACGTTGAACAGGCATGACGGTCTCCGATTGTCCCACGACGTAGAACTCCAGAGATGGTGTGCTATTCGCCGCGCCCCTCTCAAGACTTCGTGAGATCGGCCTCGACCAATGCGCGCAGCTCGGCGGTGACCTCGGGCCGCCGCCCGAACCACAGCTCGAAGCCGCGCACCGCCTGATGCAGCAGCATGCCGAGCCCATCGGCGGTCTTCAGGCCGCGCGCCGTCGCCGCGGCGAGCAGCGGCGTCACCAGGGGAACGTAGACGAGGTCGGCGACGACGGCATCTTGCGGCAGGCGCGCGAGGTCGACGTCGAGTGAAGGCTGGCCATGCATGCCGAGCGAGGTCGTGTTCACGAGAAGCTTTGCGCGCGGCAGCACGTCGCCGATCGCGTCCCACGGCAACGGATGCACGTTCGATCCGAACTGTTGTGCCAGCGTCTCGGCCCGCGCCATGGAGCGATTGGCGACATGCACGCAGCTGATGCCGCGCTCCAGCAGGCCGAACACGACCGCGCGCGAGGAGCCGCCGGCGCCCAGCACCAGCGCCGCCTCGGCCATGTCCCAGCCGGGCGCGCTGGCGTCGAGATTGTTGATGAAGCCTTCGACATCGGTGTTGGTTGAGCGCAGCTCGCCGTCGGCGAACCACAGCGTGTTCGCGGCGCCGACCGTCCTGGCGCGCGCGTCGGGCGTCGACAGCGCCAGAACGGCTTCCTTGTGCGGGATGGTGACGTTGGCACCGACGAAGCCGCGCAGCGACAGCCGCAGCACGAAATCGCGCAAATCCTCGGGCGGCACCGCCTCGATGACATAGCCGCCCTCGATGCCGAGCGTGCGCAGCCAGTGATGGTGGATCAGCGGCGAGCGCGAATGCGCGGCCGGCCATCCGATCAGACAGGCTGCAGGGGGCTTGGGCGCGGTCATCTTTCCCTCGGGTCGTTTCCGAGGCGATCCATTTCGCGTCGCGCCCGCTCTGTCAAGCGCGCGCGGTCAGCTCGCAGCGGTCTCGTCGGCGGCCCGGCCCTTGATGTCGGCGATGGCGCGCTCGAGGCTCGTGCGATAGCGCGCGCGCGGCGGCGTGACGCCATGGGTGAGCAGCGCGCGGCGGACCGCGGGCGAGGCCCCGGTGATGAACAGCCTGATGCCCTGGCGGTGCGCCTTGGCGGCGACGCGGCCGATCACGTTGGCCGCGGTCGAATCCAGGAATGGCACCGCGGCGAAATCGACCACGAAGGCCTTGCGCCGGTCGGCAATGCCGTCGAGCACGCCGCCGATCGCCGAGGCCGCGCCGAAGAAGAACGCGCCGGTGATGCGATAGACCAGCACGTCGCGGTCGACCGCAAGCGCGGGATCGTAACGCACGCGGTCGCCGTTGCCGTCGTCGGGGCGATCATCCGCAACCAGTGGCGTCCGCTCCTCGATGCCCGTCATCTCCGCCATGCGATGGATGAACAGCACCGCGCCCAGCGCGAAGCCGACCAGGATGCCCTCGGTGAGATCGCGGAAGATCGTGAGCAGGAAGGTCGCGAGCAGCACCACGGCATCGCCCCATGACGAGCGCAGCAGAGTTGCGAATTCATGCTTCTCCGCCATGGTCCAGGCCACCACCACCAGCACCGCGGCGAGCGCGGCCAGAGGGATGTAGCTTGCAAGCGGCGCCGCGACCAGCATGAACAGCAGCAGGAACACCGAATGCAGCATGCCCGCGAGCGGCCCGCGCGCGCCGGCGCGGATGTTGGTCGCGGTGCGTGCGATCAGCCCGGTGACGCAGATGCCGCCGAACAGCGCCGAGCCGATATTGGCCGCGCCTTGCGCCACCAGCTCGCAATTGGAGCGATGACGGCGGCCGGTCATGCCGTCGGCCACCACCGCCGACAGCAGCGATTCGATCGCCGCCAGCAGCGCGAACGCGATCGCATCCGGCAGCACCGCCCTTGCCTTTTCCAGTGAGAACGCGGGCAGCGCCGGCGATGGCAATTCGCGCGGGATGCCGCCGAAGCGCGAGCCGATGGTCTCGACCGGCAACGACAGCACCGCGCTGGCGACGGCTGCAAACACGACCGCGATCAGGATCCCGGGCCAGGACGGCCGCCAGCGGCGCAAGGCGGCGATAATGCCGATGCTGACGAGGGCGACCGCGACGGCGGACGGATTGATCGTGTTGAGGCCGCCGGCGAGCGCGACGAGCTTGGGCACGAACTCGCTGGGCTCCTTGCCCGCGAGCGTGATGCCGGAGAGATCGCGGAGCTGGCTGGCAAAGATGATGACGGCGATGCCGGCGGTGAAGCCGACGGTGACAGGATAGGGAATGAACTTGATGTAGGTGCCGACCCTGAGCAGCCCTGCGCCGATCAGGAACAGGCCCGCCATCATGGTGGCGAGGATGACTCCGTCGACGCCATGCCGCTCCGCAGTCGCCGCGACCAGAACGATGAACGCACCGGCAGGGCCGCCGATCTGGAACCGGCTGCCGCCGAGCAAGGAGGCGATGAAGCCGCCGGCGACGGCGGTGTAGAGGCCGCGGTCCGGCGTCACGCCCGAGGCAATCGCGATCGCCATCGACAGCGGCAGCGCGACGATCGCGACCGTGAGGCCTGCGAAGACGTCGGCGCGGAAATCCGCGAGGCCGTAGCCTTCGCGAAAGACGGTGACGAGCTTCGGCAGATACAGTTCGGCAAAGGTCGGCTGACGCAGCTGGTGCAGCCGTCCTGCCTGATCGCTCGTGATGCTCATGTCAGCAAGGTGCTCCGCTGGCCCCACAATGCTCCGAAGCATCGTGCGTCCTAAGGTGCGACGATGCGCTAGCCCATCTTGATCCCGGGCACGATCAACGCGCGATCATGCTCCGACACGGCGCGGCGGCCCCGGCTCCTTCAAGCGAACGCCACGTCCGCCGCTGTCGCTGCGGGCCTGCTCGCCGATCAACTCGACGCCGGCCCGGTCGAACGCCTCGACCACCTTGATCAAGGTCTCGACCACGCCACGAACATTGCCGGTGGAGGCCTCCATCCGCTGGATGGTCGGCAGCGACACGCCGGCGAGCTCGGCCAGGGTTTTCTGGTCGATGCCGAGCAACGCGCGGGCTGCCCGCATCTGGAACGAGGTGATCACCTTGGCCTCACTTACGAGCAGTTATAAGTGATATCTGGAACATATACAACGATGTAAAATACATCAACTGCACGCATGTGCAAGGGGGGAGGCCTCGTCATCTCCTCCCTCATTGCGAGCCACCGGTCGTGGAGGGATCCTGGATTGCTTCGCTTCGCTCGCAATGACGCGTGGGGAGAGCGCGGCCTCCGTGAAACGCCGCACGTGTAGATACAGCCCCTCACCCCTCCCTCTCCCGTAAGAACGGGGAGAGGGAGCGAGAGAGCGGTGCCTTCCTAACCGATCACGCCGCGTGCTGATGTGCGGCGATGATCTGGTCGGCGGCGCGGCCGGTGACTTCGGCCATGTGGTCGAACTGGCGCGTGAAGCTGCCGGCGCCGGCGGTGGCCGAGCGCAGCTCCACGATCAGCTCGCCGATCTCCGCTTCCGGCATCATGGCACGGACACAGTCCCAGCCGGTCCAGCCCTCACGGGTGTCAAAGCCGAGAATCTGGCCGCGCCGCGCCGACAGGATCGCGTTGATCTTGGCGGTGGCGTCGGTCGGGCAGACGATCTCGACCATGTGGATCGGCTCCAGCAGCACCGGCTGGCATTGCGGCAGGCCTTCGTTGAGCCCGACCCGCGCGGCCGTGCGGAAGGCGAGATCGGAGCTATCGACGCTGTGATAGGAGCCGTCGGTCAGCGTCACCTGCACGTCGGTGACGGGGAAGCCGAGCGGACCGCGCGCCAATCCATCGACGACGCCCTCCTCCACCGCCGGGATGTAGTTGCGCGGCACCGCGCCGCCCACCACCTTCTCGGCGAACTTGAAGCCGTCGCCGCGCGGCAGCGGCGTGATGTCGAGCACGACATCGCCGAACTGGCCGTGGCCGCCGGACTGCTTCTTGTGACGGCCGCGCTGGGTGATCGGCTTGCGGATGGTCTCCTGATAGCCGATCGCAGGCGGATGCGAGGTGATCTTGACGCCGAAGCGGTCGCGCAAGCGCTCGCTGGCGACGCGCAGATGCATCTCGCCCTGGCCCCACAGCACAGTGTCGTGAGTCTTGGCGTTCTGCACGATCATGAGCGAGGGATCCTCCTCATGCAGGCGCGTCAGCGCCTGGCCGAGCTTGACGTCGTCCTTGCGGTCGGTGGCCGCGACCGAGATCGCGAGCACCGGCGGCGTCGGCTCGATCGTGATCAATGCCGCGGGCGCCGTCTTGCCGCTCGAAACCGTGTCACCGGTCTTGACCGGATCAAGCTTGGCGAGGGCCACGGTCTCGCCGGCTTCGGCCGAGGCGCGCTTGGTGTCGTAGGCGCCGTTGACGGCGAGGATGCCGGAGATGCGCCCGGCACCGCCGGATGAGGATTGCAGCGTGGCGCCGTCGTCGAGATGGCCGGCGAGCAGCCGCGTCAGCGACAACTTTCCGCCGTGCTGCGAATGCAGCGTCTTGAAGACATAGCCGAGGGCGTCCTTGGTCTCGGATACGCCAAGACGTTTTGCGGTCTCCGCAACGCCGGGCGCCTCGTGACGCAACGCCTTCATCAGGCGCAACACGCCGTTTTCGCGCACGGCGGCGCCCAGCAGCACCGGGCAAATCAGCCCTTCCCGCAATTCGCGGGCGAGATCGTCGAAGACGGCATCGCGCGGCGGCTGGATGTCCTCGAGCAGCTGCTCCATCAGCGCATCGTCGTGGTCGGCGAGCTTCTCCAGCATCGAGAAGCGGGCTTCCTTCTCGCGATCGAGATTGCCGCCTTCGAGCGCGATCACCTCGGAGGCCTTGTGCTCGCGATAGATGAAGGCGCGCTCCAGTGCGAGATCGACGAAGCCCTCGATCAGCTCGCCCTTCCAGATCGGGATCTGGCGCAACACCAGCGGCACGCGCGAGGCGGGCTGCAGCATCGCCAGCGTCTCACGGATGCGCTGGCTGGCGCGGTCGATCTTGTTGAGGAATAGGAAACGCGGAATCTTCAGCTCTTCCAGCTCGCGCAGGATGATCTGAAGCTGCGGCAGCTTCTTCTCGTCGGCCTCGCAGACCACGATTGCGGCGTCTACCGCCGGCAACGCGGCGCGCATGTCGTGGGCAAACTCGACGGAACCGGGACAATCGAGGAAAGTGTAGCTGTCGCCCATGAAACTCTTTGTGGCGGCAGTGAGGCCGACGGTCATTTTGTGATGACGGGCCTCGGGCGTGGCGTCGCCGACGGACGTTCCGGCATCGACGCTGCCGGCGCGCGGGATTGCACCCGTTCGCGCCAATATTGCTTCCAGAAGTGTGGTTTTACCGCTTTGGAAAGGGCCCACCAGCGCGATGCACCGTGGACCTCGGGGACTTCTGACGTCTTGTCCCATTTCGCCGCCTCCTTGGTGTGGAGCTCGGCCCGTGATTGGGTCGGCAAACGCCGATGCTCTGCCCCTCCCCGAGATTTGGCAAGCATCAAACGTCGCTGCGGTGCGTCGTCAGCAAAATCGCGCCGCTTCGCGCGGCGCGATCACACGCAGAAGTGTCAACGGCCCGGACGGAGTTCCAGGCTCTCGAGGCCGGCGGCGATGTTGAGGCCGACCTGGCCCTGCACGCTCAGCGGCTGCAGCGCGATCGAATTGTTGGAGCCGCCGACCAGCACGTTGCCCCCCAAGCCGACACCGACGGAGGCGCTGCCCTGCGCGCCGACGTAATTGCCGGAGAGGTCGCCGGGGCCGAGCCGGTCGACCGGCGCGAACACGCCCCAGGCCAAAGCCGTCTCCTGGGTGATGCCGATGTCGAGGCCCACTTTACGGATGGTCGCGACGTAGCGGTCGTCGGGCAAGCCGTCGGCGCGCAGCACGCAGCCGAGATGAGTCACCGATCCCACGATGAAGCCGACGCTGGCGCCGCCGCGGCATTCGAGCACGCCGACCCGCGCCATCCGCTGCTGCGCGCCGGTGTTCACGACGGACGCGATGAGGCTGGCAGCGGTGAGTCCGGCGAAGAGGAACGAACGGCGCATGAATGTCTCCGGCGAAAAGTGTGATGCGAGCAGAGAGAGCGCCCCACCCGTGTTGCGGGTCTATGCCACAAGAGCCGCGGCCGTGCCAGCTCGCGCGCGTTTAGAATCGAACTTGCGGAGAGACCCCTCACCCCACCCTCTCCCCGTAAGAACGGGGCGAGGGAGTGAGAGAGCCGTGCGTCCCTCACAATGCAACGTCGCCGGCCTTGCTCAACTTCTCCCCGCTCTTCCGCGGGAAAGGTCGGATCACATCGCAGATGTGATCCGGGTGAGGGGCCGGGCACAACGCCGACCAGAAACAAAAAGTCCATCCGACTCCTCTTATCGAAAAACAACAAAAAAGGCCCGCCGAAGCGGGCCTTTCCGATTCTTGTCGCGACCGTCTTACCGCAGATTGCCGCAGAAGCGCTGGATGCGCTTGCAGGCGTCTTCGAGGTCCGAGGTCTTGGTCGCGTAGGATATGCGGAACGCCGGTCCAAGGCCGAAGGCCGACCCCTGCACCACGGCGACGCCTTCGGTCTCCAGGAGCTCGGTGACGAAGTCCTCGTCATTGGCGATCACCTTGCCCGACGGCGCGGTCTTGCCGATCGTGCCGGCGCAGGACGGATAGACGTAGAACGCGCCTTCGGGACGCGGGCACTCGATTCCCTTGGCCTGATTGAGCATGGACACCACGAGGTCGCGCCGCTCCTTGAACACCTTGTTGTTGGCCGGGATAAAGTCCTGCGGACCGTTCAGCGCCTCGACCGCGGCCCATTGTGCGATCGACGACGGGTTCGAGGTCGACTGCGACTGGATCGTCGACATCGCCTTGATGAGCTGCGCGGGACCGCCGGCGTAGCCGATGCGCCAGCCGGTCATGCAATAGGCCTTCGAGACGCCGTTCACGGTGAGCGTGCGGTCGTAGAGTTTCGGCTCGACCTGCGCGACCGTGGTGAACTGGAAGTCGTCATAGACGAGATGCTCGTACATGTCGTCGGTCATCACCCAGACGTGGGGATGCTTCACCAGCACGTCGGTGAGCGCTTTCAGCTCCGAACGCGTGTAGGCAGCTCCGGTCGGGTTCGACGGCGAGCACAGGATGACCCATTTGGTCTTCGGCGTGATCGCGCGCTCGAGCGCCTCGGCCTGGAGCTTGAAGCCGGTCGCGGCGGTGCAGACCACCGGCACCGGCTCGCCGCCCGCGAGCGCGACCATCTCGGGATAGCTGACCCAATAGGGCGCGGGAATGATCACCTCGTCGCCCGGATTGATGGTCGCCATCAACGCGTTGTAGAGCACCTGCTTGCCGCCGGTGCCGACGATGATCTGGTTCGGCTTGTAGGCGACGCCGTTCTCGCGCTGAAATTTCGCGATGATGGCTTCCTTCAGCTCGGGAATGCCGTCGACCGCCGTGTACTTGGTCTTGCCGGCCTCGATGGCGCGGATCGCCGCCAGCTTGATGTTGGCGGGCGTGTCGAAGTCGGGCTCGCCAGCACCGAGGCCGATGACGTTGCGGCCCGCCGCTTTCAGCGCGCGTGCTTTATCCGTGACCGCGATGGTCGCGGACGGCTTTACACGGTCGAGCGCAGCGGCAAGGAAGGACATCATCATCTCCTGGCGAGCGTCGTGAAGCCCTTCGCCTCACGACTCCAATTGTGGGAATGAGCCACCCTAAAACGTGTGCCGCTGGGCCGCAAGAAACTTCGGCCAGATCCCGGAAAAGTTTACGATTTGGAGCGCTGCGAGGCGCGGTTTCCCGCAATATTCCGTAACATTGCCTCCGGAATTGCTCATATCCGACAAGGCCTGTCCTCGGAGCAATTCTGGATGGTGCACGTCTCCAGGAAACCGCTCGTCGTCATGCCCGGGCTTGTCCCGGGCATCCACGTTCTTCGTGCGGCAAGTGAGACGTGGATGGCCGGGTCAAGCCCGGCCATGACGATGCGGAAACACTGGCGTCCTAATCTCGATCGTCTATGCGGTAGCCTACGTAGAGCGATGTGTCCGCAGATTGACGTACATGTGAACTGAACTGCATCGTCGCGAAAATGATCTTCCCCTCCATTGCAGTGCGGTAGGGTTTTCGAGTTTTTCTATCGGCCGGCACTTGCGGCGGATTCGCATCGGCATCATTGTTTAACCGCCTCGCGGGGCAACGGGCGCCGCGTCTTCTCGTCCTCGGATTTCGAACGCCAGAATGTACAAGCTCTATTCGATGCAACGCTCGGGCAACAGCTACAAGGTCCGCCTTGCGCTGGCGCTGCTCAACCTGCCTTACGAAGCGGTGGAGGTGGACATTCTGCGCGGCGAGAGCCGCACGCCGGATTTCCTGTCCAAGAACCCGTCGGGGCAGGTGCCGCTGCTCGAGGTCGGCGAGGACCGCTATCTCGCCGAGTCCAACGCCATCCTCTGGTACGTTGCCGTCGGCACGCCGCTCGCGCCGGAAAACCGCATCGACCGCGCCGAGGCGCTGCAATGGATGTTCTTCGAGCAGCACGCGCTCGAGCCGAACATCGGCGCGGCCTATTTCTGGCTGTCGCTGGTCAAGGGCGGCCGCGACCTGCAGACCCATTCGCTGGAGGACTGGATGGAGCGCGGCTATGGCGCGCTCCAGGTGATGGAGAATCACCTCAAGACCAATTCCTATTTCGCCGCGCGCCAGCTCACGGTCGCCGACATCGCGCTGTACGGCTACACCCACCTCGCCGACCGCTGCGACTTCGACCTCCAGGCCTTCCCGGCGATCCGGGACTGGCTCAAACGCGTCGAAGCCGCGCCCGGCTTCGTGACCATGGACTGGCGCCCGGCCGACATCGACGACCCCGCCAGCATCGCCGCGAGCGCCTGAGGCGCGTCCGCTCCGGCGAATAGCGGGCATAAGGGCCGCCTCTGCCGCAATCCCGCCACTTTCCGCGCGGTCGCCGCCGCAATATTGCCGGTTGAAACTGGGAAATTCTGGAAAGTCGCGGGTGATTCGCTCGCGTGTTGAAGGATTTAGACCATGATGCGGGCGTCCGGCACAGCGGGGTTTCAGAGCCCATCCGCTACCGTCGCGTCTTCCCGGCTCACCCATGCGGTCGCGGCTTCGCTCGCCGTCGCCGCGCTTTCGCTGTGCCTGATCGTCACCCTGACGGTGTTGTCGACCAAGGCGACCATGGCGATGGGCCTGCCGGTCTGATTCCCGTTTCATCCTGGACCAGCCTTCAGGGCGCCGTGCGGCCCGCGCCGACCGGCATCGCGACAGGACGTCGATGAAATCACCTGTGGTAGTCGTTGCAATCACCCTGACTGCGGCCATCCTGGTCGCGGCCTCGCTGCTGATCATCGTCGGCACGCGCAAGGGCACGGGCACGTCGACGCTGCATGCGCCGACGCTGCAGCAGCGCGCGCACATGGTCTAAAGCGCGATGCGATTAGGATGAATCGTCATCGCGTTTTAGGTTATTGTTTGAGCATGATCTTTTCGGAAAACCGCTTCACACTTTTCCGGATCATGCTTTAAAATCATCCGAAAGCCTTACGCTTGCACGCAACCGCGCCTTAAGCACGCCGCACGAAATCGCATCGCAGTCACGCAACAATCAGCCAGTGTTGCGGCCTTACCTCTTTCGGGAGGAGCGAGACAGGTCCATGCGGTTCGGATGGCGTGCGATCTCCGGTCCGGCGCTGACGGCAGCGACCCTGCTGCTGGCGATGCTGCTCGATCGCTTCGTCCCCGCGCCCTCGCCCGCCCCGCTGTTCGTCGCCATCGTGGCTCTCGCCGGCGCGCTCGCAGGTCTCGCCTCCGCCGTGACGACCGCGATTGTCGCGGTGATCGGCGCGGCGCTGTTCTTCCTCAACCGCCACGGCGTCTCCGGCCATGGCGCCGCCGATCTGGCGCCGCTCGGCCTCCTGGCCGTCACTGTTTTCGGAACCGCCGGCATCACCGGGCTGATGCGCGAGCGGCTGCTCGGCAGTTTCGCGGCCGAGCGCCGCAGCCACGCCATTGCCGCGCGGCTGTCGGCCGCGCTCGACAAGGTCGATATCGGCATCGTGCTGCTCGATGCCGAGACCCGGGCCGAATTCATCAACCGCGCGTTCCGCGACTATTTTGCGGTGCCGGACGAGGTCGCCGAGGCGAAGCCACCCTTCATCGCGCTGATGTATCACGGCCGCGACACCGGCGCGTTCGCGCTGCCCGAGGACGAGCTCGGCACTTTCATCGCGCAGCGCATGGAGATGGTGCGGGTCGGCGATGCCACGCCGATCAACGTCGCGCTGCGCAACGGCGAGGTGCTGCGCTTCGTCTGCACCGCACTGCCGGACGGCGGGCGGATGCTGAGCTACACGCCCGTGACCGACCTCGTGCGCCACACCGATGCGCCGGCGCGCGCCGACTACTACCGCTCGCTGCGCGATCCGACCGGCCGCAAGCTGATCCAGTACTTGCGCGTTGCGGAGTGAGGCGAGTGTGCGATTGATCGGCAATACGATCATCACGTATGAAGGACATCCCTTCATCGCGCACCTCCGAGATCGCGGAAATTCACATGTCGCTCATCATTCGCGCCGTCACCAGGCAGGATTACGATCAATGGCTGCCGCTGTGGGACGGCTACAACGCCTTTTACGGCCGCTCCGGTCCGACCGCGCTCGCGCCCGAGATCACTGCGATGACGTGGCAGCGCTTCTTCGATGCTTATGAGCCGATGCATGCGCTGGTCGCCGAGGACAACGGCCGCCTGCTCGGGCTGACGCATTATCTGTTCCATCGCAGCACCACCGCGATCGAGCCGTCCTGCTATCTGCAGGACCTGTTCACCTCCGAGGCCGCGCGCGGCAAGGGCGTCGGCTCGGCGCTGATCCATGGCGTCTACGAACGGGCGAAGCTGGCGGGATCGCCGCGTGTCTACTGGCAGACGCACGAGACCAATCTCACGGCGCAGCGCCTGTACGACAAGGTCGCGGAGCGCTCCGGTTTCATCGTCTATCGCAAGATCTTCTGAGTCGTGCCGGGAGCCTGTGGATAACTCCACCTGTCACCCGCGCGTAACACAGCAAGGCTAGGCTGCCCCTGCGTCTGGTCAGGCCCCCCGTCACCGATCATGCGCCCCAGCGGTCCCCGTCAGTCGCCGCGTCTGACAGGGGCCGCATTTTTTTGCTGGCAGCGCTACTTGGCAGCGTTACTTGGCGCCGCGCCCCACGGTCTGCATCACCTCGAAACCTTCGAACTGGGGATGGCCGAGATAAAGCGGCTTGTTGTCGCCCGCTTTATGATGCGCCGCGCGAAATGCTTCCGACTTGGTCCACGCCTCAAACGCCGCATAATTCGCCCACACGGTGTGCGAGGCGTACAGCGTGTGGTCCTCGGCTTCCGGCCCGCGCAGCAGGTGAAACTCGACGAAGCCCGGCACCTTGTCGAGATGGGTGTCGCGCGTGAGCCAGACCTGCTCGAAGGCAGCCTCGGAGCCCTTGGCGACGCGGAAGCGATTCATGGCGATGTACATGGGGTGGTGTCTCCTGATGTTCGGCTCATCATGTCGTCATTCCGGGACGCGCCGCAAGGCGCGCCCCGAAATGACAGCGTCTGTGGGTTAGGTAACCAGCCCCTTCATCGGCCTTGCGCTTGCGCTGTCGGGAAACACCGTCTCGGCCAGCACGCGATCGGACAGGCCGAACTGGTCCTGCAGCACGCCTTTTAATCGCGGGCCATGGATGATCTGTCCTTCGCGCGCTGCGAGGTGCTTTCCTTTCGACGCGAACGGCGCGTAATATGCCGCAGCCGCAGATGAACCCGGCATGAAAATGACGGCGAAGCTTCGACGTAGATCATGACACATCCGACCGAAATGCCGTCTGCGCGGGCACTTGGGCGCCGTCTCACCTGCTCCCGTTGCGGCAGCGAATTCGGCTGCGATCTCTCAGGGACCTGCTGGTGCGCGGAGGAGACGGCAAAACTGCCGATGCCGCTCGAGGGCGAGGACTGCCTGTGCCGGGAGTGCTTGCGGAAAGCGGCGGCGGAGGCGGAGGCGGCGAAATAGTCGACGTCGACCGTTGCGTCAGGCGGATGTCGACCGAGGCAGGCGACCGATCACGCAAACACCGCGTAAGAGCAAGATCAGATCGACCTTCTTAGAGCTCCATTTACCTTCGCCCGGGCGGAACCCGTAAAATACCACATCTCTTAACCGGACACGGATAGGTTGCGCATCGTCAATTCGAGTACGCGCATGAGCCGCTTCATTCTCCTGACCTGCATGGCCTTCCTTTCCGCTTTCGTCGGTATCTCCTGGGCACTCCGCGGATTTCCCACCTATTCCTTTTCGCCGATCGGCGAGCTGAGGCCGACGCTCACTGCAACATTCGGCGATGAAAGCTCCAAGGCCCATGCCCGCAAGATTTGGGAAGCGGAGCACACCACGATGAGCGACAAGGATCCGAAGCTCGACGCGGTACGCATGGACGCGTTGCAGGCCGGTACTGCCTACGCCATGTCGCCTTGCGATGACACGATGAAGGCGAATCTCATCGCGGCCACGACGGCCTATGCGCGCGGCTACGCGGAGATCTACGGCTGCCCGAACCCGGCCATGGGAATGTTCTGCAGCGAGAAGAAGCGTGACCAAGCCAACGCGGCATATTCGACGCCGCTCGACGCGCGCGTCAAGGCCGCGCTCGCGGAAGCCTTCGAACAGAAGGGTGTCGTCAAAGAGGATTTCCCCGCGGACATCCGTCCTACGGTTCTGGCGTTCGCGGGTCCAGGCCTGTGGTCCGATCCGTCACCGGTGTGCCTGCCGCGGCAACAGGCGACGGCGAGCCGCAAATGAGCCGCATCTGGTTTGTCGTCTGGGCGGTCGTCATCTGGCAGATCGCAGCTTGGGCGTTCGCGCCCGAACCAGAGACCCGGCCACCGGTTCCGATCAATAGCCCGGGATACGGCACCAACGAAAGATATTCGGTGGACGGCAGAGTGAGACAGCGCGAGAGCGCCATCGCCACGCTGGAACGGCCTTATGGCGCCCGCTGCACGGGCGAGGGTCGAAAGCAGTTCATTAGCGGTCTCGACGAATACTACTATCAGCGCCAGAACCAGATGGAGCGCTATCCCGAGACGTTCGGCAAGCCCGGTGCCGACTACATCGCGACACAATGGTCGACGGGTGAGGACAGGCGCATCGAGCGCCTGACTCAAGAAGCCTATGCGCAAGGCTATTTCACGCTCGCTGACCTGAACAGCGTCGCACGCAAGATGGTCGAAACCCTCGTCAGGAACGAGCGCGTCACGGCAAAAGCCTGCGGGTGACGAAAGTCGCGCGCAGGCTCACACGCGATGTCCCGGCGACTTCCGCGCCATGCCATCGAACGCATCCAACAGCTTTTCGCGCCAGGCATAGACCGGATCATCCGCTTCGAGCAGCTTGAACGGGCTGGCCGCGCACGCCCATTGGAATCCGCCGAACGCGATGTAGTCGGCACAGTTCAGTCATGTTAGCTATTGTCGTGTTAAATGCATCGCTGATTCCCGTTCAGCTGATTGATCTCCTCGCGCCATTTGGGCCGGACCGATGCCACTAAACGTTCACCCAGAATGCAAAGCGCGCTTACTGCAAACTTTGACGACTGCAATAGCCCAACTCTATGTTGAGAATGGGAAGTTCATTTCACGCTCTGACGCGCTGCCAGCGCTTGAATTGCCCGAGAAAGTTCTTCCGGGCAAAGGAGAACTCCGATCGCAGCTTAGCCTCTACATCGACAACGATAGGCCACTCACTGAATTTATCCTCGACACCTTGTCTGAAGAACTATCCCATCTGCCCTTTGATGATGTTGCGAGACAGCGTCTGACTGAACTCGACGGCTATAACGAAAGCGCACTTGTTGCGCAGCGTCTCCTCAATGCGCTGATTGATCTCCCACGGCAATATACGCTTAGCTTCAAACTTCCCACCGAGTTGTCCACCATGTTGGGAGATCAATCCGTCGTAGTAATCTCTCCTCGGTTACGCCTCGTAAGAGTCACAGACGAAATCATTTCCCAGTACCCGCCAAGCAAATCTGAAACGAGCCAAGTTGGCGCTCTCAGTGGACTGCTCGGTGGACTGAATGGATGGCTGTCGGCAGTACATTGGCAGATGGATGGTATATATCTTCAAGTTGATGCCCAAGGTTTTATCGGGCCGTATGGAGGCTCGCAACCACACTTAGAAGCAATACGGGCGTTGCGGGCCTTCTCTGGCCTTGGTCTAGCCCTCGGTTTGTTCGAGGTAAGCTCAGATTACCTCCCGCAATCCCCTCCATCCGATATCCTGCTACATCGACAAGATGCTGGAGGAGAGTTTGTCGCAGTGCGGACCATCTCCCTGGACGATGGGATAAGCCGGACCATCAAGCGTCTGAGGCTGAGCGGCTTTATCGACTTGCTTGGTGATCCGAAGCGACGCTCCCAGTTCGTTACCAGCACTTTCTTTCTGATCCAAGCAGCCTTATCCGGAGGCAAGAAGGCCGATCTTATCTTTCTTGCATCGCAGTGGTTTTTTGACGGACATAGCCACGGATCTGATCAATTGCTGAAATTCGTTCAGACGATGATCGTTCTCGAAATATTGCTTGGGGACAAAGCATCGTCCGACCAAACCGGTCTGAACGTTTTGCTACGAAACCGCTGCGCGTATCTGATCGGGACAAGCCAGGAAGATCGAGCAGAAGTCCTGGAATGGTTTCGGAAAATATATGACGTTCGATCGGAAATCGTTCACACGGGCAAACATGCGCTCAGCACGTCTGAATTAGAACTTTTTGCTCGGCTACGATGGATATGCCGCCGCGTTATTAGGAAGGAAATCGAGCTGCTTCGAGCAGATCAGGGTAAAGGCTAGTGTGTATTACACCTCATGCCCCGGCGACTTCCGCGCCATGCCGTCGAACGCATCCAGCAGCTTTTCGCGCCACACATAGACCGGATCATCCGCTTCGAGCAGCTTGAACGGGCTGACCACGCGCGCCCATTGGAATCCGCCGAACACGATGTAGTCGGCGTAGTTCGGTGCCTGCCCGCCGAGAAAAGGCTGCGTCTTGAACGTCTGCCGCATGATCTCGAGCGATTTGCGGAACGCGACGACGCCGGCATCGCGGCCCGCCATGATCTCCTCGAGCGTCTTGCCGCCGAAGCGCGCCTCGCGCGACTTGCGGAAATAGGC
Source organism: Bradyrhizobium sp. IC3195 (assembly GCF_020193585.1). Taxonomy (NCBI): domain Bacteria; kingdom Pseudomonadati; phylum Pseudomonadota; class Alphaproteobacteria; order Hyphomicrobiales; family Nitrobacteraceae; genus Bradyrhizobium; species Bradyrhizobium sp. IC3195. Next base: position 196,705 of record NZ_JADYVG010000013.1, read on the forward strand.
GGCATCGACCTCATTCAGATTGTTCGGGATGTCGGCGATGATGAGCGGAAAGATGCCGCCGACGATGGCGATGTCGCCCCACGCATTGATCATGCGCGCCATCGCGCGGCCGCCCTCGCCGCCGAACAGCGACGGGCGATCCGGAAAAGTGTCCTCGAGATAGTTCGCAATAGTCCAGGAATCGACGATCGGCTTGTCATGATGCAACAGCACCGGGACCTTCTCCGAGCCGTGCGGCGCGATCGCGCTCTTCTCGGTGAAGCGCCAGGGCAGCGATTCCGCCGCAAGGCCCTTGTGCGCGAGCGCCATCCGGGTGCGCCAGCAATACGGGCTGAAGGGGCGCGCGGGATCGGTGCCGACGAGTTCGTAGAGTTTGAGCGACATTGAGCAGTGCTCCGTCATTGCGAGCGCAGCGAAGCAATCCAGGCTGCTTCCGCGAAAGACATTCTGGATTGCTTCGCTGGCGCTCGCAATGACGATGTGGAGAGAGGTGTGCGCGTCACCGCCCGTTCGCGCGCAACAGCCTCTCGCCGCCTTCCGTCACCGCGATCACCAGCCCGAGACCGGCAATCGTCTCGCGCGCGACGTAGCCGCGCTCGGCGGCGTCCTCCCAGATGGTGAGGCGCGGGCACGAGGTCTTCCAGGTCGCGAGCACCTCGGCGTAGACGCGCGGCTCGCGCGCGACCCATTCGACGAAGTCCAGCACCAGCGGATCGGCGGCCTCGCTCATTGCAAACCTCCCTTGTCGAAGGCGGCCAGAACCGGCGCACGCAGCAACAGCCAGCCGCCGTGGACGATGTAGTAGCAGGCGATGGTGGTGATCAGCTTGTTGGACCAGGCGATGAACTGCTGGTCGGTCATGGCTTCGAGGATGCGCCGCGCCAGCGTGGTGCCGAGCATCGAGGCTGCGATGGCGACGGCAGCGAGCACGGGATCGAGGCCCGCGGCCTGGTCGATGATGCCGCCGAAATAGATCAGCTTGGTGAAATGGCTGACGACCTGGCACATCGCCTTGGTCGCAACCTTCTCGCGCCGGCCGAAATCGCCGCCGAGGAAAAAGGTGTCGAGCAGCGGGCCGGAGACGCCGGTCATCAGCATCAGGCCCATGCAGATCGTACCGTAGACCGTGCCCTGCCAGAGGCTATCAGGGTCCGGCTTGATGTTCGCCGGCAAAAGCCGCGCCATGAACGGGGTGATGCCGAGCAGCAGCAGCGCGACCGGCTTGTCCGGCACGTAGCGGGTCAGCGACCACGCCGCGAGCGCCACGGCCGCGCCGACCATATAGTTCGCAACCGGCCGCCAGCGGATATGCGCCCGCCACAGGAACGCGCGCCAGCCGTTCGAGGCCATCTGCGTGATCGCATGCAGCACCATGGCGGTCGGCAGCGGCATCAGTGCCAGCAGCACGCCGATCAGGATCAGCCCGCCCGCCATGCCGAACAGCCCCGACAGGAATGCCGTGGCCACCATCAGCAATCCAAGGGCAGCGATCATGATGGGCGTCACGAAAGGAATCTCCCGAGGGCGAGTGAGGGACGCAAACTGTTTCACTCCCTCGCCCCGCGAGGAGAGGCGAAGGCACCGCGCCTGCTTCAACAAATCAGCACGAATTGCGCTGATGTTTGTGCCTCGCTTGCGCCTCTTCCGCAAACTGAGATATCTTGCCCTGGCATCAGCTTTCCTGAGGGTGGGTCATTTGCGACGGCTGCTGTTTCTCAACGGCATCAAGGCGTTCGAGGCGGCGGCACGGACCGGCAGCTTTGCTGCGGCCGGGCTGGAGCTGAGCGTATCGGCGGCCGCCGTCAGCCGCATGGTGCACCTGCTCGAAGAGCGGCTCGGCGTCGCCTTGTTCGGGCGCAAGGCCAACAGGCTCGTGCTGACGCAGGCCGGCCGCGCCTATCAGAGCGGGCTGACTCCGATCTTCGATGCGCTGGCGAGCCTCACGGCGCAGGTGACAGCGCCTGCGAGCGTGCGCGTGCTCACCATCGGCGTCGGCCACACCTTTGCGATGCGCTGGCTGATCCCGCGCCTGTCGGAGTTTCGCAGCGAGGAGCCCGACATCGAGGTGCGCTTCACCACCGGCGGCGCCGCGGTGCCGTTCGGCGAAGACTGGAACTGCGGCATCAAGCTCGGCACCGGCGACTGGCCCGGCCTCGTCGCCGAGCCGCTGTTCGCGGGCGACCTCACCCCCGTCTGCGTGCCGCGCCTTGCCGGCGGATTGAAGCGCCCGGGCGACCTGAAAGGACCGAGCCTGATCCGCGTCGCGCACTCACCCGAGGACTGGCCGATCTGGCTGAAGGCGGCGGGCACGGCGAGGATCAACGCGCGCGGGCCCGAGTTCCAGTTCTACGGCCAGGCGCTGCAGGCCGCGGCCGACGGGCTCGGCATCGCGATGGGCATCCGCCCCTATATCGACGACGATCTCGCGGCCGGCCGGCTGGTGGCGCCGTTCGACCTCTCGGTGCCCAAGGGCATGCGCTGGTATCTGCTCTATCGCAGCTTCCAGACCGAGCAGCGCGACTTTGCCGCCTTCCGCCGCTGGATCATGCGGGCGGCATCGGAACCTGCCGCCCGTCCACGGCGGATCGGCCGCGCCGCAGCGCGGAACTGAAGCCCGGCGGGCAAAAAAGCCGCCTGCTTGTGAACGGCTTCACATCCCAAATTCCGCAGACGTGGTCTCGTGACCCTCCGAAAAGAAACGTGGGACCTACACTCATGACGACCCTCTACGACGGCTTTGACATCGAATCCTTCGAAGCTGGCAAGGGGCTGTGGCACGCGCGGATCCGCCGGGCCGATCTCAGCCCGGTGGCCATCGACGGCGTGCTGTTTCCGGCCATGGAAGTCGGCTTCGCCTGGCCTGATCGCGATGCCGCGATTGCCGATGCCAAGCACCACATCGATCGTTTCCGGCGGCGGGCTGGCGACGACGAATAGGCGGTCCGCAGGCCGACCAGAGACAGGGCGGCGAAAAAAGGGGGGAACCGGTCATGTCCATCATCGAAACCGATGCGGTGCAGCCGCGGATCTACGCCCGCGCAGTGCTCTCCAACTGCCCGGAATGCGACGGCGATCTCACGGTGCTCCGTGTGATCGGCGGCCGCGCCGGATGCGAGTACTGGGCCATGAGCTGCACCGATTGCGGCGGCATTCATCTCGACATCCTCGAGCCGAATGTCGCGGCCGGAGACGACGAGGGGCCGCTGCCGGCGGCGTGAGGGCACAAGGCTGCTGCCAACCTGCTGTCAGCAGCCTGCATGACCACGGGCCTTCACCCTTTATTGCGGGGCGGACTCGTCCCATATTCGCCTCATGGCGAAGAAACCTGCATCCTCCGAAAAATCCGGCAAATCTCCCAAATCCAAAGCTCATCGCCCCGACGTGCAGCCGATCGGGCCGGCGCTGGCCGAACTGCTGAATCCCGCGATCAATCGCGGCGATGCCGGACTTGGCTCGGGCACCGGCCTGCAGCCGCCGCCGGACAATTCGCGCGACCGCCGCGCCGGGGGCGAGGCCGCCGCGCATCGCGCGCGGGCTTCGACGCCGAAGGAGTTTCCGCAAGATGCGGCGCGGCCGATGCCGCTGCGGCCCAATCCGCAGCCGCCGGGCGCCCGTCAGTCCAGTGAGCTGGCCGGGCTGGAGGAGGCACCGCAGGCCAATTACGGAACTGCGGCCACCATCCCGACGCTCGATCCGGAACTGGCGCGGCAGCTCGGCCTGCCCACCGAGGAGGACGATGCCGAAGCGCTGGCGCGCCCGCCGCGTTCCAAGATGGAGGCGCTCGGCGTCAAGGCCACCGCGGATGCGCTGGAATCGCTGATCCGCGAGGGCCGGCCGGAGTTCCGCAAGGGCGACGGCTCCATGAAGGTGTGGACGCCGCACCGGCCGCCGCGCCCGGAGAAGTCCGAAGGCGGTGTCCGCTTCGAGATCAAGTCGTCCTACGAGCCGAAGGGCGACCAGCCGACCGCAATCGCCGAGCTGGTCGAGGGCATCAACCGCAACGACCGTTCGCAGGTGCTGCTGGGCGTCACCGGCTCCGGCAAGACCTACACCATGGCCAAGGTGATCGAGGCGACGCAGCGCCCGGCCCTAATCCTGGCGCCGAACAAGACGCTGGCCGCCCAGCTCTATGGCGAGTTCAAGAACTTCTTCCCCGACAACGCAGTCGAGTACTTCGTCAGCTATTACGACTACTACCAGCCGGAAGCGTATGTGCCCCGCACGGACACGTACATCGAAAAAGATTCCTCGATCAACGAGCAGATCGACCGCATGCGCCACTCGGCGACGCGTGCGCTGCTCGAGCGCGACGACGTCATCATCGTGGCGTCGGTGTCCTGCATCTACGGTATCGGCTCGGTCGAGACCTACACCGCGATGACCTTCGCGCTGAAGAAGGGCGAGCGCATCGACCAGCGCCAGCTGATCGCCGACCTCGTCGCCCTGCAGTACAAGCGCACCCAGGCCGATTTCACCCGCGGCACGTTTCGCGTGCGCGGCGACGTCATCGACATCTTTCCGGCTCACTATGAAGACCGCGCCTGGCGCGTGAACCTGTTCGGCGACACCATCGAGACCATCGAGGAGTTCGATCCGCTCACCGGCCACAAGCAGGACGAGCTCGAATTCATCAAGATGTACGCCAATTCGCATTATGTGACGCCGCGCCCGACCTTGGTGCAGGCGATCAAGTCGATCAAGTTCGAATTGAAGCAGCGGCTCGACCAGCTCAACAACCAGGGCCGCCTGCTGGAAGCGCAGCGGCTGGAGCAGCGCACCACCTTCGACCTCGAAATGATGGAGGCGACGGGCAGCTGCGCCGGCATCGAGAACTATTCGCGCTACCTCACCGGCCGCCGCCCCGGCGAGCCGCCGCCGACGCTGTTCGAATACGTGCCCGACAACGCGCTGATCTTCGCCGACGAAAGCCACGTCACCATCCCGCAGATCGGCGCCATGTTCCGCGGCGACTTCCGCCGCAAGGCGACACTGGCCGAATACGGCTTCCGCCTGCCCTCCTGCATGGACAACCGCCCACTCCGCTTCGAGGAATGGGACATGATGCGGCCGCAGACTGTCGCGGTGTCGGCGACGCCGGGCAGCTGGGAGCTGAACGAGAGCGGCGGCGTGTTCGTCGAGCAGGTCATTCGCCCCACCGGGCTGATTGATCCTCCCGTTGATATTCGCCCCGCCCGCACGCAGGTCGACGATCTCGTCGGCGAAGTGCGCGCCACCGCGCAGGCGGGCTATCGCTCACTGATCACGGTCCTCACAAAGCGCATGGCGGAGGACCTCACCGAATATCTGCACGAGCAGGGCATTCGCGTCCGCTACATGCACTCGGACATCGACACGATCGAGCGCATCGAGATCATCCGCGATTTGCGTCTCGGTGCCTTCGACGCGCTGGTCGGCATCAACCTCTTGCGCGAAGGTCTCGACATCCCCGAATGCGCCCTGGTCGCCATTCTCGACGCCGACAAGGAAGGTTTTCTGCGCAGCGAGACTTCGCTGATCCAGACCATCGGCCGTGCCGCGCGCAACGTCGACGGCAAGGTGATCCTCTATGCCGACCAGATGACGGGGTCGATGGAGCGCGCCATCGCCGAGACCAACCGCCGCCGCGAGAAGCAGGTCGAGTATAACAACGCCAACGGCATCACGCCGGAGAGCGTGAAGAAGCAGATCGGCGACATCCTCAACTCGGTCTACGAGCGCGACCACGTGCTGGTCGAGGTCGGCGGCCACGACATGACCGACGACGTCATCTCGATCGGCCATAATTTCGAAGCCGTGCTCGCCGATCTCGAAACGAGGATGCGCGAGGCCGCCGCCGATCTGAACTTCGAGGAAGCCGCCCGCCTGCGCGACGAGGTCAAGCGCCTGCGCGCGACCGAGCTTGCAGTGGTCGACGACCCCACCGCCAAGCAGCGCACCGTCGCGGGCAAGGCCGGCGCTTATGCGGGAGCGAAGAAATACGGCGATGCCGCGAACCTGCCCGTCAGCGCCATGAGGAACAAGAGCGCCGCAACTGCGCTCAAGGCCGGCGGCGGCAAGGGCTCCCGCGTGCATAAGCCGCATCTCGACGAGATGCACGGCCCGGAGTCGTTGCCCTATCGCGAGAGCCGCGCGCTGCCGTCAAAGCCGTTCGGCAGCACCAGCAGGATCATCCAGCCGACGGATTCGCGGCAGTCGGGACCGGAGTTCGGGCCCGCGCCGAAGTCGACGGGCGGGGCACCGGGGCGAAGG
>NZ_JADYVG010000014.1:0-185753 GCF_020193585.1 Bradyrhizobium sp. IC3195
GAGCTCAAGCTGATCCCGCTCCTTGCGCCCCAGCATCTCGTTTGCTCCGCCGATCGCGAATCGCCGACAAGAATGGAATCAGTCAATTCGGACTTTTTCAACGATCCCACGCGGCAGCGCTGCCAGGTGGCGTTGAGAACCTTTCCGACCGTGGCCTTGATCCCCTCATGGGCGTCGGAGACGACGAGCTTGACGCCGCGCAGGCCGCGGCGGGTGAGCTTACGCAGGAACGCGGTCCAGAACGTCTCGGCCTCGGAGGGGCCGATGTCCATGCCGAGCACCTCGCGCCGGCCATCGCCGTTGACCCCGACCGCGATGATCACCGCGACCGAGACGATGCGCCCATTCTGGCGCACCTTCACGTAGGTGGCGTCGATCCACAGATAGGGCCAGTCGCCCTCGATGGGGCGATTGAGGAAGGCCTTCACCTTGTCGTCGATCTCACCGCAGAGCCGCGACACCTGGCTCTTGGAGATCCCCGTCATGCCCATCGCCTGCACCAGATCGTCGACCGAGCGGGTCGAGACGCCCTGGACGTAGGCTTCCTGCACCACGGCGGTGAGCGCCTTCTCGGCCATCCGCCGCGGCTCGAGGAAGCCCGGGAAGTAGGAGCCTTTGCGCAGCTTGGGGATACGCAGCTCGACGGTGCCGGCACGGGTCTCCCAGCTCCGATCGCGGTAGCCATTGCGCTGGGCCTGGCGCTCCTGGCTCTTCTCGCCGTAAGCGGCCCCGGTCAGGCCCTCGACCTCCAGCTCCATCAGCCGGTGGGCGGCAAAGCCGATCATCTCGCGCAACAGATCGGCATCAGGGGTCTTCTCCACGAGCGCGCGCAGGTTCATCATGTCGTCGGTCATCGGTGGTTCCTCGAATCAGGTTGGTGTCGCAACCCAAACCTTACCGACGAATCATCGGTGACCACCCGCAAAGCCGCTCGCTCGCTACGGCGCTATGTGGGCGCGCGTCGCGAGCGGCTTTGCTAATCAGCTACACCACTCCTTGGGACACGACCCGCGGTGCTACTAAGTGGTATTGCCGAGAGGGACCGCAGGGCACCTACTGTCCTAGTGGGCAAGCCTTCAAAGACGCTGTCCCTACCGCGCCAGGGACGTCAAGGGTTAACGGCGACGTGACTCGGCGCTCAATCCCTGGAAAGCGCCGTCCCTGCCACGCGCCGCTAACCTTGGCACCAGCCTTGCCCCATTCGGTATGAATGCTGACACTTCGCCCCTCTAGGGTGCCGCCAAGTTGTAGGCTTAGTACGACTGCCAATCACCTACCTGAATTGGTTGGATCGTCCGCTACTTTCTAACCCTGGTTCGCTACCTTCGCGGAGAAATTGGAGATGCCCAGCATACTAAACCGCTCCGCTGCATGAAAAAGGCTTATACGCTGCCGCTCATGACAGAGCCCGAGAATGTTGCCGGTAAGACGGGAGGCATGGAAGCGATCGCTTGAAAGACCACACGCGTCCCTAAATTAAAGGTCGTCAATCTCCCCGGCACAAGCGGACCGCGTGTCCGTGCCCGAAGAAGCATGACAGTGCGGCTACCAGGGTCGGTTCTCCGACGCCGGAAGCAGCGCGGGCGCGACTCGGCGCCGGTCGGTTGGGACTGGATCGGCGCTGTCCCTGCCGCGCCAGCGCTGCAGATTGAGGTTAGCAGGAAGCGACTCGGCGCTGTCCCATTCTGGTAGTGGCGCTGTCTCTACCACGCTTCGCTAAGCCTAGCGGCTCTGTACTCACGCTAGCTTTCCAAAAGCTAACGAAACCTGTGCGGCAATTCACAAACGAACAGCAGCCGTTGTGGCCGATTGCGGACCATGCTCACTGACGGCCGCTGACCGGCCCATCATCGCACGCTGCCAAAATGAAACCAATCGCTCCCAAGCCTAGCACAAAGTATTTTCTCTGCGGTATAGGCGGGGCAAGTACAGACTTCAACGAACCCGGTCATCGCGACCAGGAAATTGGTCTTAGAGCATGCGTGTGCGCACAGCATGATAATGCATTGGTAGTCTGTTCAGTTGAAGGATCGTCCTCAGAGAGTGGGTGGTGCGCGCCAAATTCGTCTTCGCTTGGCCTCATATTCGTGAAGGCCACAACAGGCTGCGCAACGTGCTGTCGACCGTACCGGACCAGTGTTGTGGGCGGGCAGCATTGCTACCCTGGCTATATCGCGTGTCCAATCGGTTAGGCGGTCGGCTGGCGAGTTGTTCAAATGACGAATACACATTCGTTGACCGCATCCCCACAGCGGCAGGAAGTCGCAGTGGATCACCGTCTCCAATTAACGGCCAGCCGCTAGGAGCGGGTTCATCAGGCGCGAATAAAGCTCAGGATCGTCAACCGGCCATCGATGAGTCGAGGCAATATCACATGGCTCCGGGCCGCGCCGCCCCGTTTTCCGAGGTGCAGCCAACGCCATCGACTCCGATCGGTTCGATGCGACAGCATCGGGTCTGCGAACTAACGCGCGCCAACGCGTAACTACCGCATAAGAGTGCTGTCAATTGTCACTACCAGATCTGAGTGTTTGGGGAAGCAGTACTTGCCTCGTAAGGTTACGGAAAGGCCGGATGCGCATATGCGTGTTCCCATCAAGCTTCGAGACGCGCAATGCCATGGCAAACATGAATCTCAGCTTCCAATCCTTTGCCGACGCATGCGCGCGACAGCCGACCCTCACCGATCAAGAACTCACCAAATTTAGAGCACTGGTCCCGAGACGTTCAGGTTTCCAGACGAGACGTGTCATGAAGCCAATAGCGCGGCGCACCTGGACGAGATACCGTTGGAGCAGGAGCAAGAAGGAGGTGCAGGTCCTTCCCAAGCTGTTGCCTCGGGCGACGTGGAGCATCGCACGGTAAGCCAGCAACCCGACATGAAGCTGGTCGTCATTTCGAACCGCGGCGCGCCGTTCGACCCAAATAAACCCCAGACCGGCGGACTTGCCGCAGCCCTCGAGCCGGTCGTCGAACGTTCCGGCGCGGTCTGGATGTTCTCCTTGGAGAACCGCGGCGACGGGACTGAGCGGCCCCTGCCACTCGTGAAGGCTGGTGAAGGCCATGTGGCCGAACTCGATCTGCCGGCCGCGCACCATCGCGGCTACTATCGAGATTATTCGAATTCAACCTTGTGGCCGGTATTACACTCCCTGTCCGACCGGATGTCGCGCGCGGAAGAGGGATACGACAGCTATCGACAGATGAACAACTTCATCGCGCGTGCGGCGTTCGACTTGCGGGATCGGGACGCATTCTGGGTGCATGACTATCATTTGCTTCCGCTCGGGGCCGATCTGCATAAGCTCGGCATCCAGCGGCCGACCGGCTTTTTTCTGCACACGCCATGGCCGACGCCCGACATGATAGAGCGCGCACCCAATCATCGCGAACTGATGAAGTCGATGCTGGAATACGATCTGCTCGGCTTTCAGACGAACCGGGATCTGAACAATTTCTTGGCCTGCCTGCGAACCTGTTTTTGGCTGGAGAGCAAGGATGGCGTCGTGACCACGGAGCGTGGCCAGACGCGACTTCAAAAATTCCCAATCGGTATCGACCCCAGGCAATTCGCAGAGTATCTTGCGGCAGAGCTCTCGCCCGCAGAGCAAGAAAAAATCTCGTCGATATTGCAAAACTTCGAGGGCGCCAAGTTTGCGATCGGCGTAGACCGGCTCGACTATACGAAAGGTATCGACAAACGCGTCGAAGCGTTTAACCAGCTCTTGGCGGCCGAGCCGGGCAGCATCTCGCTGTTGCAGATCGCGCCGTCCTCACGCACCGACGTCGACGAGTATCGAAAGTACAAGGAGGACGTGGAGAATGCGATCAACCATGTCAATGCCGAGCATGGCACAGATGAGTGGAGGCCGATCCACTACACGAATGACCCGTTCAGCCAGGCTGCACTCGCGCGTCTTTACCGCGCGGCACATGTAGGTGTCGTCACGCCGCTGCGGGACGGCATGAATCTGGTAGCGAAAGAATATGTTGCTGCCCAAGATCCGAAGGATCCCGGCGTTCTGGTACTATCGAAGTTTGCTGGGGCGGCTGAAGACTTCAACGAGGACGAGGCGCTGCTGGTGGATCCAAACCATCCCGAAGAAATCGCAGCCGCCATTTCGAAAGCGGCCAATATGCCGCTTGAGGAGCGTGTCAGGCGCTGGCGGTCGATGATGGATAAGATTGAATCCTATACCATCCACGACTGGTCGGCGGACTATCTCCAGGAGCTGGACAAGGGCCGCATCACCGTTCCGGCTGATCAGTTCCACCATCTCGGTCTCGGCTGGACCAACGAGGCTCAAATGCCGCTGTATCAAAATTATGCCGCGGCGCTGACCGCCTATAACGAGGTCGATCCCGCTGATGCCGCTTTGAAGGAGGCTGCCTATGCAGACGTGAAGTCGGCCTTTGTGGCTTTAGCGGCTCCACTGAAGCATACACAGGACAGACTCTGGGATCTGCCGGCACCGACAGCTTCACGCGATGGTCATCGGCGACAAGAGCTCGATGCCCGCGAGGACTGATCGGGCGAAAAGCATAGCACGCGGATGCCAGGCTTCTGTAGCAGGACAGAGGAGCAATCCTGACGCGGTTCTTGCGGGCGGCGCAGAGGCGCATGAAATCAAGACATCATGCGAGTGGTCCATGATCAGAAGGGGGCGATACGGCCAACTCATCTTCTATCTCTAAACGACGTTGATGCGAGTGATGGCGGCGCAGCCGGCGCGCTGCTACCCTTAGATCGTTCTGCCCCGGAAAGCGGCGCTTGCTCTAGGCCGCAACGGCACGATTGCGGAACAGTTCGCAGTGAGCGTTGCACTAGCCTTGAACCAGCCCGGATGATCCGGCAGCAGCGGGCATTCTCGATCGAGAATCTCGCCCTTGATCTCGTTTGTGTAATAGGGCTTCGATGAGGACCACGGCTCGTGCGTGGGTCCCCGCCGGGTGGATCAGGATCGTTTTAAGCTGGACCGTAGCTCCCTCAATTGCTGCTGATGCCCAGCTTCATTTCGCCGTTTTGCGCCGAAGAGCCTGATCTGATGCTTGTACGTGTTATTGATTGTTCGCTCAATCTGAAGACGTGTTGCGACGTAGGGCGTTTCTAGGGCGTTTTTGCTCTCCTCGTCTCGAGCGCAATCCTGTTGGCAATCAGTCAACGAACCGAGCTATCGGCGTGACTTGTGGGCTTCGCGAGGAAAAAGCTCGTCCAAATCGGCAGCGCTTGCAGTCAACGACTCGGAGCTCGCCATGCATACCACCCTTGCCGATGTCAACCTGACTGCTGATCAATGCGCTGCTCTTTGTCGGGATAATGCCCGTCGACAAGTCTGCCCAGTGACGCCCGAGAACGAGCAACCTCATATGCGGAGGAAAGCAGCTTCGCTGTGTCCCGGATCTTTGCCACTGAAGATCAAAGCGCTGGCGCTGTTTGGCAGGCGTTTCGCCGACACGCTGTGATGTCCGCTTGGCAACCAATGTCGGCAAGCGAACATGGTCGTGCAGCCGCGAACGGCTGAAACGCGACTCTTCAGCCGGCACGCAGCTTGCAATAAGGGGGCGCGACACAGCGTAAGCCGCGCTACGTCATGCGCTTGCGTGCTTTCCGCCGCTTCTGCTTGACGCGCCAGGGCCCGCGAGCCTAGCCGCTCGACCTCCGCCGGAGCAAGTCCATGAATGCATCTCGCTTCTCCGCCACGCTACTTTCGAACGCCTGCATCACCTCCACGGCGCTTTCACAGGAGCGGGCGGATGCGGCGGTGACTGACGACCCATTCCTTTGGCTCGAGGAGATCGAAGGGGCAGGCGCGGTGGCTTGGGCTCGCGCCGAGAACGAGAAGACGCTCGGGGTGCTCCAGTCAGATCCTCGCTATGGGCACTTCTATGGACAGGCGCTCTCCATCCTGCAGGCCAAGGATCGGATCGCATATGTTTCATTGAAACGGCGCGGCTTGGAGAATTTCTGGCAAGACGAGAACCAGGTGCGCGGCGTCTGGCGGCGCACCACGCTCGAGAGCTATCGTAGCCAAGACCCACAGTGGGAAACCATTCTCGACGTGGACGCCTTGGCGGTCGCCGAGAACAGGAATTGGATCTTTCAAGGTAGCAGCTGCCTTCCGCCTGAAGAGCGCCTCTGCCTGATTAGTCTTTCCGATGGCGGCAAGGATGCCGCGTCCATACGAGAGTTCGACTGCGACGCCAAGACCTTCGTTGCGGATGGCTTTTATCTCCCAGAGGGCAAGCAGCGCGTCAGCTGGGTCGATCGTGACACACTCCTTGTTGCCCGGGGCTGGGGCGAGGGCACTTTGGCGCAAGCCGGCTACCCCTTTGTCGTGAAGGAGCTCAAGCGCGCTCAGCCGCTCAGTGAGGCTCGCGAGATCTTTCGTGGCGAGTCCACCGACGTCCAGACGTCCCCCTTCGTGCTTCGTGACAGCGACGGCCATATTCATGCAACCGGCGCGACGCGCGTGATTAGCTCTTTCGAGTACGGGTATGTGGTCTTCCGCCCCGATGGGGCCATCAAGCTCAATCTGCCGAAGAAGGCCGCGATGATCGGACTGGCGGGTGGTCACCTGCTTGTAAGACTTGATGAAGATTGGACGCCGCCAGGCCTTGTCAGCTTCGCCGCCGGATCGCTGATTTCGTATGACCTCAACGAATGGAAACAGGATCCGCTGCGCGCCAAAGCCTCGCTTGTCTTTCAACCTGGGCCCCGCCGGGCCCTGAGCGGGGTAGGCGCCACGAAGAATCTGTTGATCATGACGATCCTTGAGAACGTTCAGAGCAAAGCGTTCGCTTATAAGTACGATCAGGGAGCTTGGTCGGCGACGCCGATCCCACTGCCGGAACATGCAGATGTCAGCCTGTCAGCCGCCTCCGATGAAGCGGACCAGGCCATGTTCGCTGTCTCGAGCTATCTCAGCCCTACGTCAGTCTGGTATTTTGATGCCGAAAGCAAAAGCCTTGAGGAATTGAAGAAGACACCTTCTGCCTTCGATGCGTCCAACCATGTCGTAGAGCAGCTCGAAGCCACTTCGCGTGATGGCACGTCAATTCCCTATTTTCTGGTGCGGCCGAAGAACGCAAGGTTTGGCGGCGCGATCCCGACACTTCTCCATGGCTATGGCGGGTTCCAGATCCCGCTTCTGCCCTCTTATCTGGGGCCGGTGGGGCGGCTCTGGCTCGAACAGGGCAATGCCTGTGTGGTTGCGAACCTGCGCGGGGGCGGCGAGTTTGGCCCACAATGGCATCAAGCCGCGCAGGGAGCAACGAAGCAGACGACATGGGATGATTTCATTGCCGTTGCCGAGGACCTGATCCGCCGCAAGATCACGAGTCCACGCCGGCTGGGCGCAATTGGCGGCAGCCAGGGCGGGCTGCTCGTTGGCGCCGCAATCACCCAACGTCCCGAGCTCTTCAACGCGGCGATCATCCAGGTGCCGCTGCTTGATATGCTTCGATACACCAAACTGGGCGCGGGCGCCTCCTGGATCGGCGAGTACGGTGATCCCGCCATTGCCGAACAGCGTGCGTGGATCGAAGGCTACTCGCCCTATCAGAAGCTGGTGGCGGGCAAGACCTATCCCGCTCCCTTAATTCTTACCTCCACCAAGGACGATCGCGTGCACCCAGCGCACGGCCGCAAAGCTGCGGCGAAGCTCGCCGCGCTGGGCCAGCCTTACTTCTATTACGAGAACATCGACGGGGGACACAGCGCCGCGGCCAATCTCATGGAATACGCGCGTCAACTGGCCCTTGAATACACCTATGCATCGAGGCGGCTTTGTTCTGAGTAAAGTCGGTTGACGGGCTGATCAAGGAGACAAATAGAGACCATCGGTTATCTCAACGTCTTCACGGTGCTCAGCTGAATTCATCGAACCCAAGGCGACAGGCCTGATGAGCCGCCGGCTATGCGACGAAGTTCGTCAGATGCGCAAGTTACCGGTTTGAACAGGCTCCATCCTTGCCGAGCGGGTTTGCTGGCTTGACAATTACAACATGACGAGCGGATAACTTGCCAAATGCGCTTTCTTGAGGGTTGTCTCAGCAAACCCTGTTCGTTCGATAGGGCGCGACCTGCGGTTGACATCCGAAGACGAACAGCTAAAGCGCAGCCCTGCGGGCGTCTTCGTGCTTGAGAAAGAATGTCAGGTAGCTTCAATATAGGCATGCGCGGATTGATAATCCTGCTCCAGGCTGGGCAAAGGAGTTCACGATCGCCCTGTTGTTCAACGTCGATGAAAACGATCCGCCGGCTCTGGATGAGCGCGGCATGTTCGAGGCTCCGCAAGTCTTCTGTAAGCCGGTGGCGAGCGACGACTGGAGCGAAGGTCAAACGTCATCTGGGAGGAAGCCTTGAGGCGAAGAGTCGACGTCAGGCCGCTTTTTGTCGTTCGCACAATGAGGCCGCAGCTAGACCACGCGATAAAAAAAACGAGCACGTGACCAGCGCAGCGACGCTGGGCGTCTCTTGCCGGCCATCTTGATGGCCGGGAGACTCTTCGCTAGATCACAACGGTTCACTATGGAGATGCCGCCGTGGCAATGGGTATTGTGAAGTGGTTCAACTCGACCAAAGGTTATGGGTTCATCAGGCCTGAGGACGGAAGTCCCGATGTCTTCGTGCACATCGGTGCCGTCGAAAGGGCCGGTTACACGACTCTCGAAGAGGGAGCCCGGGTAAGTTATCAGCTCAAGGCCGGGCGTTCGGGTAAGATGTCAGCTGAGGATCTCCGGGTTGGCTGATCCGACCCGCCCCCGGAAACTGCTCTCTGCAAAGCGTGTTCTCGCACCCGTCCGGCGATGCCTTGTGACGGCGCGCCGGCCGTTTTGGCCTTTCGACGGTCTCTTCCGCCCATGAGGCTGTCTCTTGAGGCCGTCGACCGATCACTGCCGTCAGAGTTACAGGAGTTGCGAGCCCGGTCCCAGTGTGGGCGTGGAAAGATATTCCTGCCAGCCGGCCACGAGCGGCCCGAACCGTACGCTCGTGACCAAGGCGCCGCGACTGGTGCTCCCCTGTCCGGGCGTGATGCATGTAGGGCATAAAGGTGCTCGCACAACCGGGCTCGTTCGTTGGCCGGCTGCGCTGAGGCTGCAGGTCTGTTTCTGCTACATGCCGTGAGCCTTCGAGGGCCGGTGTAAACAAAGCCGCATTGGCTTGGTGCGGCGCGGCAAGCTTATAGATTTTCAAATTTGCTAAGCCGGACATGCGAAAAACTCGTAACGTTTGGATATAGTGCGCAGCCATGGGTGATACGCGGCAGGCTCAGCAACTTGCCGAGCCGGTGAGCGAGGAGGAACTTGGCCGATTGTCCTCGCCGACCCGTCGTCTGCATCGCCAGCAGCAGGTCCGGCGCACGCTGGATCTCGACGATGATGGTGGCTCAGTCCAAGCTCCAGATCAAACCAGCGGGGTCGGCGGCCTCGCGGACCGTCTGATCGCGCCGGCCCGGCGCGGTCTTACAATCAGGATCATCGGGGTATCCGAAAGGGCTTCTTCCGCTCAACGTTCAACGAACCGCTCCAACACGCAAACTCTAAAATCCCGGTCGATTAGAACTATCAGGATCGGCTGATGGAGGTCATGAGAACGGCGACTAGCTGGAAGCCTGGAAAACCTTATCCCCACCCCGGCACTTAACTTCTAAGGCTTCAATCGGAATTCGCAGATGTAGAGCGAGATCGCCCGCGCCAGTACTCGTCAGCATCATACAAAGGCGCGCGGCTGGCCCGACACGGCACGCGTTGGGGTGGTGCCGTTACATGGAATTGATCGGCAATTATCTCGGGTGGATCGCGTACGCGTGTCCTATCTCAGGCGCAAAAGCACAGCGCATCCCGAAATCCCTGCGCTTGGAAGGAGATAGATAAATTTGGCCCTCACTTCACGTTGCCTTTCAGCGTCCCAATGAAATTAAGCTGGTAGTGTCGTGTTGCGACATCATCAAATCGGCGTTCGCAGGTATGCCATGAACACGGCCTTTTCCTGGCGGCGATTTGGCTACTGCTCAATGAGCTCTTCTTTGTCGCACGATGCCCGCTCGCAAATCAGGCCGCCAACACTCAGGCCGCTAAGAGCTCACACGCCCTCTGTCCGAACGCAAGCGAGAAGCAGCCCCGCCGCAATATCGCACTGCTGATGCGGTTCCGCGGTCGAACCGGCGGCCTCAAAGGGTGATGCCGAAACGTTACTCGGCGGACACCTTATTGTCACTTCAGAGCCAATGTCGGGAAACTGGCATGGCGATGCGGCACGATGCGGCGGAAACCTGCTGTTTGTCGGCGGCATGCTGCTTGCACAGATCGAGCTGCGAGTGGCGCGACACAGCGCGTGCACGGTCGCAACACGAATTTCGCTACGTTCGCCCACACGCAAGAACTTGTGGGCTCGGCCTGCGTGCCTGGTCCGAGGATAAGCCGAATGAAGAAGTCCCTTCTGCGCGCCGCGTTGCTCTCGATGATGTGTTTCACGGTCGCGCTGCTCCATGGGCAGTCTGGTGCGACTCCAGTGGACGATCCGTTCCTCTGGCTCGAGGAGGTCGAGGGACCGCGCGCATTGGCCTGGGCACAGGCCGAGAACGAAAAGACGCTCGGCTTGCTGCAATCGGATCCTCGCTACGATCGCTTTTACCGGGACGCGCTGACGATCCTCCAGGCAAAAGACCGGATTCCGTTCGTTTCGCTGAAACGGCAAGGTCTCGAAAATTTCTGGCAAGACGAGAGCCATGTGCGCGGCTTCTGGCGGCGCACTACGCTTGAGAGCTACCGCGGCCAGGATCCCCGATGGGAGACCATCCTTGACTTTGACGCGCTCGCTCTCGCCGAGAACAAGAACTGGGTCTACAAGGGTCACAGCTGCCTTGGGCGGCGCTGCCTCGTCAAGCTCTCCGACGGTGGCAAGGACGCCGTGTCCATACGCGAGTTCGACAGCGAAGCCAAAAGCTTTGTTGCAGGTGGATTCCAACTGCCCGAGGGCCGGCAGAGCGTCAGCTGGATTGATCGTGACACCGTCCTTGTTGCACGTGATTGGGGCGAGGGCACCACGACCGAGGCCGGCTTCCCTTTCGTGTTGAAGGAACTCAAGCGCGCTCAGCCGCTCGATCAGGCGCGCGAAGTCTTTCGCGGCCAGCACACCGACTTCAAGACCTTGCCGTTTGTGCTTCGTGAAGGGTGGATGGATGTAACCGGCGTCGTCCGTCAAATCAACTTCTTCGAGCGGCAGTATGTGCTGTTCGGGCCCGCCGGGCCGATCGAGCTCGATCTGCCGAAGAAGGCCTTGATCGTCGGGATCGTGAGTGGCCGGCTACTTGTGAAACTGGACGAAGACTGGATCCGCTCCGGCGATGCCAGCTTCAAGGCCGGCTCAATGATCTCGTATGATTTGGCCGAATGGAAGCAGGATCCGCTGCGTGCGAAACCCTCTGTCGTTTTCCAGCCGAACTGCCGGCAGGCACTCAGCGGATTTGGCAGCACCAGGAATTTCCTGGTCCTGACCATCCTTGATAACCTTCAAAGCAAGGCGTTCGTCTACAGGTACGATCAAGGTGCCTGGCTTGCCACACCAGTCCCGCTGCCGAAGAATGCGACAGTAAGCCTATCAGGCACTTCCGCGCAAAACGATGAAATGACTTTTACCCTCTCTAACTATCTCACGCCAACATCGCTTTGGTACTTTGATGTCGAAAGCAAACGGCTCGAGCTCTTGAAGACGGCACCTGCGACGTTCGACGCATCGAAGCATGTCGTGGAGCAGCTCGAGGCGACTTCGCGCGATGGCACGCGGATCCCGTATTTTCTGGTGCGGCCCAGGGGCGCAAGATTTGACGGCTCGACCCCGACGCTTCTCTATCGTTATGGCGGGTTTCAGATTCCGCTTCTCCCCTCCTAGGGAGGAGCTTTGGGTCGGTTATGGCTCGAACAGGGCAATGCGTACGTCGTTGCCAACCTGCGGGGAGGCGGCGAGTTCGGTCCACCATGGCACCGGGCTGGCCAGGGAGCAACGAAGCAAAAGACATGGGATGATTTTATCGCGGTCGCCGACGATCTGATCCGTCGGAAAGTCACAAGTCCGCACCGGCTCGGCGTGATCGGCGGCAGCCAAGGGGGCCTGCTGGTTGGCGCCGCAATAACCCAGCGCCCCGAGCTTTTCAACGCGGCGATCATAGGGGCGCCGCTGTTCGACATGCTTCGATTCACCTACTTGGGCGCGGGCGCGTCCTGGACCGCGGAGTATGGCGACCCGGCCATTCCCGAACAACGAGAGTGGATCGAAGCCTACTCGCCGTACCAAATGCTGGTACCGGGCAAGACGTACCCGGAGCCTTTCATTTTTACCTCAACCAAGGACGACCGCGTGCATCCTGCGCACGGCCGTAAGGCCGCCGCGAAGCTCGCTGCGCTCGGCCAATCTTATTTTCACTTTGAGAACATCGATGGGGGGCACAGCACTGCCGCAAATCTCATCGAACGTGCACGCCGGCTGGCTCTGGAATACACTTATGCATCCAGGCGGCTTTGCAACAGCGCCGAGATTTTGCCGCCGAAAGCGCGGTAAACTGTGCCACCTTCGCAATGAAGTGGAGATCTCAAAGTGCAGCGGACGATTGGGCTGATCGGAGGGATGAGCTGGGAAAGCACGGCCATCTATTACAAGGAAATCAATGAAATCGTTCGTCAGCGCCGCGGCGGTCTCGCCTCGGCAGACATCTTGCTGCGCTCGGTTGATTTTGGCTACATCGTCACCCTTCAGAACGCAGGAGATTGGAAGCAAGCCGCGGCTTATTTAACGAGGATAGCCCGGCAGTTGGTTGACGCGGGCGCCAGCTGCATCCTGATCTGCACCAATACGATGCATGTGATTGCCGACATTGTTGCTGCCGAGCTGAGTGTGCCGCTCATCCACATCGTCGATGTGACCGCTGCGGCTCTTCTCGCTGCTTCCTTCAAGCGACCACTGTTGCTTGCGACGCGCTATACGATGGAGCAGCCGTTCTATTGTGATCGCCTGCGGCAGCGCTTCGGCCTTTCACCTGTCATACCGGGGGAGGGCGAGCGGAGCCGGATCCACAATGTCATCTTCGATGAGCTGTGCTGCGGCACTGTTTCTGATCTGTCGCGCCAGGAAGTTATCGACATGATCGCGCGCGGTCGGACACGGGGCGCCGACGCCGTTATCCTCGGCTGCACGGAGATTGGCCTTCTCATCGGCCCGGAACATTCAGAATTACCGGTGTTCGATTCGGCGAGGCTGCACGCCACAGCGGCAGCTGATTTTGCTGAGGGTAAGCTGTCAGTTGGTGCCGTCTCCATAAACGCGCGGCGATGATCGCCTCGCCGATCGACACTTGATCTTGTCCTCGGTCATGCCGACCTCGGCCTTAGCCGGGGTCCCAACGCCGCTGCACCTAGCCCTGGCGGGCAGCGCGGTAGCGCAAGGCAATTGTCAGCTTGTGGCAAGATCAAACCGGCGTCCCGATCACGATGAGCTGCCGCCGCCCACAAGATCGCCGAGATCGTTGTGGGGCCGGCAGCGCCGCTCGACATCGAGCGGACGCTCAGGAACATGCTTCGCTCGACGGAGATTTGCGCGGATATTTTCCCGCCGGTGGTCTCGATCTCCTTTTCAATGAACCCAGTTGCTCGGCAGCAGAATTCCCGATCGGTAACTTTCTGGGCCGCTCAGCGTTGGCTTGAGGCAAATGTTCCCGCCCGGTAACTTTTATCCTTCTTCACTTGGAGTGGTAAGAAAAGTTCCTGATCGGTAACTTTTTGCTGGATATCTGCTGTTTAACCCATAAAGTTCCCGTTCGGTAACTTACGACGAGAGAGCTATGAACATGCCTCCAAACGGCACTCCCCCCTCGGGCGGAAATGAGGCTCCTGGCGAGACCGGTGTCGCCCGCCAAGCCGCAGAGTTTGCTGCAGCATTCGGTCGCCTCATCCAGAAAGAACGCAAACGCCAGCGCCTCCGGCAGGACGAGCTGGCTATGGTGAGCGGGACAGGAAAGCGCTTCATCGTCGACCTCGAGGCCGGAAAAAGCACCTGTCAGCTCGGGCGCAGCCTGCACGTGGCAAACGTGCTCGGGCTGCGCATCGAGGATGTTCTCAAGGATGCCCAGGCCCGCCGCGCGAACACTTCCGAGACACCGGACATTCCCGACAGCGACGAGGAGGAGCCTCATGGACCGTCTTCCGGTCTACTTTGAGACGCGAGAGGTCGGCTGGATCACGGCCGCCGACGAAGCGTCAGGCTTCACCTATGCCGAATCCTGGCGCGGGCTGACCGGCGCCTTCCCTGTGTCGCTCACCATGCCGCTCACGCGGGCGTCGTACGATGCCTCGGTAATTCTGACATGGGCGGCAAATCTGCTGCCGGAGAACGCAACTCTCGGGACCGTAGGTCATATGCTCGGCAAGTCGCCGGCCGATGTCATCGGTCTTCTTGCCGAGATGGGCCGCGACACTGCCGGCGCGCTCTCCGTCGGACAGCCTGGCACCGGGCTGATCGCCGGCAAATGGCGAGAGATCCCCGACAAGGCCTCCCTCGAGCGCATCTTCAATGAGTTACCCCACAAGCCCTTCCTCGTCGGCGAAGATGGCGTGTCGATGTCGCTTGCCGGTGTGCAGACGAAGCTCGCCGTCGCTCTGGATGGCGACACCCTGTACATACCGATCGACGGCGCGCCATCGACCCACATCATCAAGCCCGATGACGAGCGCTTGCCTGGCGCCGTCCAGAACGAGGCATTCTGCCTGACGCTCGCGCGCATGATCGGAATCCCGACGCCGAAGGTGACGACCGGGACGGCAGGCGAACGTACCTACCTGCTGGTTGAGCGCTATGACCGCCGTCATGAGGGCAAGAGGTGGCGGCGGCTGCATCAGGAGGACTTTTGCCAAGCCCTGGGCCGACCGCCAGCTGCCAAGTACCAGAACAACGGTAGAGGCCTAAAAGGACCATCATTGGCCGACATGGTTGGCGTGACCCAGCTCCATATGACAGCACAGGAGACCGCCCGCTTCGTCGATCTTGCAATCTTCAATCCGATGGTTTGGAACACGGATTCTCACGCCAAAAATTACTCGCTGATGCTATCGGCGCGCGGCGCCGCCATGGCGCCAGGCTACGACATCGTCTGTGCGGCGCCCTATCCGAAGATCACCCGCAACATGGCGCAGAAGATCGGCGGGCAGAAGCAGGCTGACCAGCTCGGACGCAACCACTGGGAGCGCTTCGCCACCGACTGCAAGCTCTCTCCAGCGCAGACGATCCGGCGCGTCTCCGAGATTGATCAGGCCGTGACGCACCAAGCAATGGCGGCCAAGGCCGAGGTCGAAGCCATGCCTGCCGGCGGCGATCCCGTCCTGGACATAGTGGTCGAGGCGGTGATTTCGCGCGCACGCGGCTACCTAGAGCGCCTGAAGCAAGCGGAGCCAGCGCCGGAAGGCGCAGCAGCCCCATCATCGTTGGCGCGATCGCGCAATCGACCACGCAGAGGCGTGTCTGGAGGGCGGCTGAAGCTGTAGCGGATCATCGTCCGATCAGCGCTGACGCTCGAACAGGCCCGCCGCTCCCCGGGAGAACGCCGCCCAATGTGCTGAGGTCTTCGCGCACGACCAGCTGATCTCTGATCCGGCCGCTGACGCGCGATCGCTTCTGCAGCCGCGGCCGGATCACCGGCCCCTGATCGCGTTAGGCGAGCCGTTTACGAATATCGAGCTGCACGCCTTCGCGCGATATGGATCGCAGTCGCGCTGAAAGGCTTAGACAATCCAGGACGGCCAGCCCTGGTGAGGTGAGGCACTTGGTATAGGTGTCCCGTCCATTTGGCGTTAGTGGAAAGGTTAAGCGCGCTACCGAGGACGCGGAGAGGAATTGAGCGCTATCTACCGTAGTTGTACGGAGTTCACTCGGCATTTAGATACCGATAATTTGGCCGTCGCCGGGGCTGGAATTTCATCCCGAAGTCGATTGCAACCGGCAAAGGGGGCGCTGAAGGGCGACCCCTTTTCGATTGTATCGCGCTGTTCGACTTCTTCGAATCGCACATCACCGCCTGAAAACATGGCGCGCTGACTCGCTATCGGCCTGCACGCGCGTCCATTCCAATCCGATATCGATAAATCCCAAATTGGTATTTGGCGTGATCATTGGCGGCGATGGCGTATCTGCAGTACCGCATGGGTACATCGATGCAGTTGATTTCTTCGATGAACTCCAGCGCGAAATGAGAAAATTCGCTTGATATCTGCGATGCCCGGCAGAAATTGACGAATTTTCCTCTTCGTGACGAGATAAGTTTTCCGTTCTGGACGGTGTCCGGCCGACGGGCCCGGGTCCGGACCAAGACTCAAGCCGAATGAGCTCACGCAGCAGCAGGTTTCTATCGATGCCGAGCAGCGAGGCTGCTTCGGATGCTGCGCACCAGAGTTTCTGACTCCGGAGTTGCAGAAGATGAAGGTGGGGGATCGTCGCGAAGGCTTTAAGTCTCTCCGAGGAGCGACAACTGGAAGTGATCAGGCACCTCGGCAATTCGGCTCGCTGCGATCGGGTTCCGTGCGAGTGACAAAAGTTGGTCGTCTCCAGAGCGGCAGCTCCGATTCTTTGAACGCGCCGCGTGAATTGTGGGCTCGTTTTCGCGCTTGCACTTCCACTGCACAAGCTCGGAGCCCCGTTTGGCTACAACAACGAATCGGCTGTAATCGGGTCGATTTCTACGGGGCCGAAAAGCCGTGCGATCCTTTTGCATTGGTACCACAAGGCCCGCGACTACTACTCTCCGGCCACGGCGGCGGTCCATGTTTGTAGCGATAATTCCATCGCGCGTCAGGATTGCTGCCTCGCGCAGTGAAGAGCCTCTTTACCATTATGGCGGCGTCTTACGTTGCGACGGGGCGGCGGTATCGACTGCGAAGTCGATGTCGCAGCGGCCTGTCTTGGACCGGTCCGACGACCAAAGTCGTCATGAGACGAAGGCCCTGGGCGGATAAACCGCGGTTGCGGCACGGTGTGTGTTCCCAACCGATCGCCGCATTTGCGAGAATTTCGACGCAAGGTCGCTAGGAAAGCGGCTCGCAGGACTGAGGAGCTAGCTCAGATACGACCTTGTCCGAACTGTTACCAAAGACACGCTGTCCGCAACATGAATAACGCGATACTCATGTTAAACGTGCCACCGAATCTTCGCGTCACCCTCAAATTCGGCGGCCCCTTCGAGCCCTCATCGACAATCCCTTTCCGCGTTTGCGGATACTTGGTGACAACACTCCGCTCAAGATTGCGATAAAAGGATTTTCCTAGTTTGTTCTGATTGGAATTAAGCGAGTCCTGTTGTGAGCACTTTCCAATTTATCCATACCGGCGACATACATCTGGACAGCCCCCTGAGAGGCCTGAGCGGACAGGAGGGGCCAGCGGCCGAGCGCATTCGAACGGCGACCCGAACTGCCTTTGAGGACCTCATTACTCAGGCAATCGATAGACAGGCGGCTTTCGTGGTCATAGCCGGAGACCTCTACGACGGCGATTGGCGCGATTTTCACACCGGCCTGTTTTTCGTTCGGCAGATGGGTCGTTTGCGGGGGGCGAAAATCCCCGCCTTCGTGTTGCACGGCAATCATGACGCCGAAAACCAAATCACGAAGCGGCTGACGCTTCCTGACAATGTTGAGGTGTTTAGCTATCGAAAGCCCCAAACTTTCAAGCTCGATGATTGCCGCGTCGCCCTTCACGGTCAAAGCTTCCGCCTGCAGGCGACGACGGAAAATCTGGCAGCAGCCTATCCCGCGCCGATCAAAGGCTATTTCAACATCGGCGTGCTGCATACTGCACTCGGCGGAATGGGTAGTTCTCACGAGAACTACGCCCCTTGCACGCTCGAAGAGTTGGTCAACAAGGGGTACGAGTATTGGGCGCTCGCGCACGTGCATCAGGGCGGCGTACTGCATCAAAATCCGCACGTGGTGTTTTGCGGCAATCTACAGGGGCGCCACATCCGCGAAGCCGGCCCGAAATCGGCGCAGCTCGTTACGGTCCAAGACGGAGCGCTCGAAGGCGTTGAGCTGCTCCAAACGGATGTCGTGCGATGGATGCATGTCGATGTACCGGTCAGTGGTAGCGCGCGGTTCGGGGATGTTGTAGATCAAATCAAACGTTCGATCGACGAGGCGGCCAAGAACGCAGAAGGCCGACTGCTGGCTTGTCGCATCAAACTAAGTGGCCCGACGGCTCTTCACGCCGAACTGATGGCGTCTGCGCCGCAATTGTTGGCTGAAGCGAGAGCCGCAGCACTGGCTCTTGGCGAAGAGGTTGCATGGATCGAACGTGTGATCAATGCGACCGTGCCTGCGACAGCAGTTTCTATCCAGTCAGAGGGCAGCGCGATCAACGATCTCAAAGTCCTGCTAGCTCAGGCTGCGGGGGATTCCGATCTCGAGGCAGAAATCGCGAACGATCTGGGCGACCTTGTCCGCAGGCTTCCTCACGACGCGGCACTTGATGTTGACGATTTGCTTCTCGAAGCGGTGATCGCGAAACAATACTCGGCTGTGATTGAGCAGGCTGGCGAATATCTGAGCGCACGTCTGACTGCGGAAAGGCGTTGATCCGTGCGTATTCGTTCTCTTGACCTGGTCCGTTACGGACATTTCACCGGCACGACGCTTCATTTTCCGTCAGGCGAACCAGACTTTCATGTCGTGTACGGCGAGAATGAGGCTGGAAAGTCGACGACGATGTCGGCGATTGAAGATCTGCTCTTCGGTATTCCCGGGCAATCATCCCGTAATTTCCTGCACGAGAATGCGGCCCTGCGCATCGGCGCCGCCCTAGAACGTGACGGCGCGCTGCTTTCGGTCCGGCGTCGCAAGGGCAACAAGGACACGCTTCTCGGTCCGAACGATCTGCCGCTTGCGGCTGGCGATGGCCTGCTTGCTCCTTGGCTCGGCGGGATGGACCGCGCGTTTTTCTGCCGGATGTTCTGTCTTGACCATGAGCGCCTGCGGGCTGGGGGGCGGGATATCACCCAGGCCAAGGATGATATCGGCGCGGCATTGTTCGCCGCCGGGGCCGGCGTGTCAGGTCTCCGCGATCGGCTGGGTGCGATGCAGGCAGAGGCGGATGGGCTCTGGGCCAGCCGCAAGGCGGGACACCGAAAATACTACCAAGCGGAAGACCGCCTTAAAGAGGCTGATGCGGCGTTGCGTCAACACATGGTGAGCGCAAGCAAATGGCAGGAATTGAAATCCGCCCTTGAAGAGGCGCGCGGGCTTTGCAATCAGATCGAGAAGGAGATCGAAGATCAAGTTTCCGAACTTGCGAAGATTTCTCGGGTCCGGCGCGTATATCGCGGTGTGCGTCGGCTTCAAGAGATCGAAACCGAGATAGTGGACCTCGGCGCGGTGGTCGAATTACCTCCCGACGCGGCTAGGCAATTTGAGGAGGCCTCGGGCGATAACGCTGCTGCAGAGGTGCGTATAAGCGCATTGCGTGAACAGATCGCAACAATCGGCGCGGAAATTTCCGGACTTGTGGTTGACGATAGCGTTCTGCTCCACCAAACGGAGATTGAACGCCTCTCGAAGCGCAGCATACAGCTCTCTTCGGGCCGGACGGACTTACCGAAGCGGCGGGGCGAACTCGCCGCAGCGGAAGAAGGCCTGAAGCGCGCGGCGATTGAATTGGGTTGGACAGGTCCCGTCGCCGACCTGGTCGAGAGAATTCCGCCGCGGGCCAAGGTTGCAGCAGTCCGCGGACTGTTGACATCGCGTGGCAGCCGATTTGCCGCCGTTGATAGCTCTGAAGCAGCGCTAGAGGATGCCAACGAAAAACTCGCTGATATCCAGGCGCGGATTGAAGCGATCGGAGCGCAGAAAGAACTTTCGGCGCTGGCTGGGGTCGTCGAGTCCATTCGTGCGCTTGGCGATCTCGATGCGCGTCTTCTGAGTATCCATCAAGAGCATCAGGATGCCGATAGATCATGTCAGCGGCAAATGGCTGATATGAATCCGCCTATCGTGAGTGAAACGAGTTTGCAGGCCTTGAAAAGTCCGGCGGAAGAGGCGGTAAGGGTGCATCGCGATGCTGCCCGGGAGCTTCAGGCGCGTATTCAGCGCCAGCAAGCTGTGACGCGTGAGCTGACCCGTACAGTCGAAAACAACCGAAAATCTTATGCTCGTCTTGTGTCAGATGAAAGAATCGTCGGCGTTGAGGAGTTGAAGAAACTGCGCGAACGGCGGGATGCCGGATGGTCTATCATCAGGCGCAGACATGTCGACAAGATCATGGTGCCAGAATCGGAAGAGCTCGCTTTTACAAGTGGCGAGCCGCTGCTCGATGCCTATGTGAAGGCCATCGAAGACGCCGACACCGCGGCGGACCGTCGTTTTCAGAATGCGCAGTCGACGGCTGCGGCCATGGTGCTGGCGCGGCAAATCGCTGAAGAGCAAGACGTCCTTGAATCTGCCAAGCAGGAGCTTTTTTCGTTAGCCGAAGAGCAGAAAGCATTGGCCGAGGCTTGGGCGATCCTGTGGAAACAGGTGACCGATAACCCGCGTTCTCCGGACGAAATGCTGGATTGGCTCGATGCGAGGGCTGGCGTGCTCGATCAAATCGCCAAGCGCGACGCCGCGCTTCATGCAGAGTGCTCGCTCCAGCAGCAAATTGCGAAAGCCAAGCAACAGCTCGCCAGCTTGATGGCGGACACGGCAATCGCAGCCTCGATAGATAGTCTGCCGCTGAACGGAATTGTTGGGGCTGCCGAAGCGCGCCTCCGCACGGAGGAGGGCAACACACAAAAGAGGAATGAACTCGCGCTCGAGGAACGGAAGGTCGCAACAGAAGTCGAACGCAGGCGTGTGGCTGTTGAAAACGCTGCGAAAGAGCGTGATGTCTGGAACGCGCAATGGAAGGAGGCCCTGAGGGGGCTCAATCTGTTACCCGAAGCCCCGCTTGAGACCGTTCAAGAGCAAATCGAAGCAATCGACCAGATGCGGGAGACGTCTGCCAAGATCGCGGATTTGAAGCACGAGCGCATTGGAAAGATCGAGCGGGACATCACGGCGTTTACGGAGGATGTCGAAAAGCTCGTAAATGCGATCGCGCCGCGGTTTTCCGGGCAGAATGCAGATGAAGCAATCCTCCAACTCCATGCGCAATTGAATGCGGCGAGGCAGACTGTCGTGTCCCGGGACGAAAAAACTGAGGCGATGCGGCGCTTGCAGAAGAAATTGGAAGAATGCGACAAGTCCAGGACGAACGCAGAGGCCGTAATAGATGGCCTCAAAAGGGGTGCAGCCGTCGATTCGATCGACAGATTGCGAGCGGCTATTCTTCAATCCGATCTACAACGCGCGCTTAGGGATGAGCGGTCGCGCTTGCGGACCACGCTTGAGGCTGATGGCGATGGGCTTGGTGTCGAACAACTTGCCGAGGAATGCCGCAGCGCCGATCCCGATCAAATAACGGCTCGGGAGCAAACGCTAAAGGCAATACTCAAAGATGCCAGGGAACGCCAGCTGATCGCAATTCAGACTCGCAATGATGCTGAGCGTTTGTTCGAAGCCGTCGCCGGCGATGCCGCTGCGGCCAAAGCTGCTGGTGATCGTCAGCTGGCTTTGGCCGAGATGAAGGAGGTGGCGGCGCAGTATGCGCGCGTTCGC
Organism: Bradyrhizobium sp. IC3195; assembly: GCF_020193585.1. Classification (NCBI taxonomy): domain Bacteria; kingdom Pseudomonadati; phylum Pseudomonadota; class Alphaproteobacteria; order Hyphomicrobiales; family Nitrobacteraceae; genus Bradyrhizobium; species Bradyrhizobium sp. IC3195. The sequence continues at coordinate 21,664 of NZ_JADYVG010000014.1, forward strand.
TCCGCAACCATCATCCTGAGGTGGGCGATCGAGCGGTTTAGGCGCGAAAAGCAGGCACCATTGCTCAAACGGGCTGGAGAGCTGTTCTCTATTCTGACCGGCGGCTCGTTCCAACGCCTTACGCTCGAATACGACGAAAAAGATGTGCCACATCTGGCGGGCGTGCGTGGAAACGGAGGAGCGGTGCCCGTATCAGGTCTCAGCGAAGGAGCCGCCGATCAGCTCTTTTTCGCGCTGCGCATTGCTGCCGTTGAAGAGTATCTGATGCATGCTGCGCCGGTGCCATTTATTGCAGATGATCTTTTCATCAATTATGACGATGCGCGCGCCTCGGCCGGTTTCAGGGTGTTGCAACTGCTTGCGGAGAAAACGCAGGTGCTTTTCTTCACTCATCACCAGCACCTGCTTGATGTGGCGTCTACTGCGTTTGGCAGGAGTGTTTCGACGGCAATGCTGGAGCCTCGTCCACATCAAATGAAGAACGTTGCTTAGATGGATTGCAGAATGCATGTCTCGACATCATTATCGCTAATTTCAAACGCCGTCCGCGACGCGGAGTTTCTCGGAGTTGCTTTGGGAAAATCAATCCGGAAAATTCACGGTCCTGCAGGCCCTTCGTCGTCTCGACACCAAGCGTAACCTGATCGGCTAAGGGCTAATTTCAGATTTAGCGAGGATGCAATCCTCGCCGAAATTGATCCATTCACTAAATCTCATAGGGATGACGACGGCTGTAGTGGATACAGTCGGCGTTGGCCGGGAAGGGGCTGTATGGCGGCCAAGAGCGCGCCGGAGATAGCGCAGGAATTCGCGCAGGCGGCGCTCAGCGCCGCACCGGTGATCATTCTGGGCAGCGGCGCCTCGGCTGCGCACGGTGTGCCCGGCATGGGCGCCTTGGCGTTGCAGCTTTCCGCTGTCAAGCCGCCCACGAGCTGGACAGCAGACGAGAGGAGCGAATGGGATAAGTTCGTCGCGCAGCTTGCGGCCGGCGATGATCTCGAAAGCGCCCTCCAGGCCGTGCGCCCGACGGAACGCCAGACCCAGTTCATCGCCGCCGAAACCCGCGCTTTCTTGCTGCCGCACGATCTTGGCGTTCTCAAGACGCTGCTGGCCGACCGGCGCGCGCTGCCGCCGCTCTCGCGGCTGTACCTCCATCTCTTCGACAGCACGCACAAGACCGTTAATGTCGTCACGCCAAACTATGACCGGCTTGCCGAATATGCCGCGGACGCCGCCGATGTAAGCACGTTCACCGGCTTCAACTACGGTTATCTGCAATCGCTCGCCCGCAATCCCAACACGCGCATTTTCGTCAATCAGCAAGCGACCCGTACCGTTGCCATCTGGAAAGTGCATGGCTCTCTCGACTGGTTCCAGGATTCCGCCGGCCAAATCATCGGCGTCCGCGGAATGCCCGACGTGCCGGCCGGATACTCGCCGCTGATGATCACGCCGGGCATCGACAAATACCGGCTGACACATGGCGAGCCGTTCCGAACGATCCTAGGCCGCAGCGATGCCGCGCTCGAGAACGCCCGCGCCTATTTCTGCGTTGGTTATGGCTTCAACGACGAGCACCTTCAGACCAAGCTGATCGAGCGTTGCGACCGCGATTCCGTCCCGCTCGTCGTGATTACCAAAGAGCTGACCACGTCCGCCCGGACCTTCCTCGGCGGCGGACGCTGCCGGCGCTATCTCGCGATCGAGGAGGGGACGATAGGCGCGCGCGCCTACATGCACGACGTGCCCAACGGGTTTGACGTAGATCAACCGATCTGGCGACTCGACCGCTTCCTCAATGAGATGACAGGAGTTTCCGCGTGAGCATTCTGAATTTTGCGGACGAAGAAGCGCTTGGCCGCGTCCAATCGGTCGACACGACCACGGTAATCGTCCACGTCGATGATGTCGAGGCGCTGCGGGCGCTGCAGGTGAACCGGCTGGTTGCGCTCCAGAGCAGCCTTGCCGGCCACAAGTTGATTGGCGTGATCCAAAAGATCATCCGTACCGCGCTCGGTGAAGCGAAGATCGCCGATGTCGAGCTAGGCGAGGCCGCGCATCCCGAAGTCAATCTGGTGCGGATTATGTTGATCGGCACGCTGCTCGATCGGGACGGACCGCGCGCCAATGTCTTCCGCCGGACGCTTGAGACCGTCCCGGAGATCGATGCCTGCTGCTTCGCTCTCGAAGGCGAGTGCCTTACGCGATTCATGGGCGTGATTTCGGAGGTGACCGGCGGCGCGCAGCGCCTGTCGCTTGGCGCCTATACGCTCGATCCCAACGCTCAGGCGTTCGTCAATGGCAATCGGTTGTTCCAGCGTCATGCGCTCATCGTGGGCAGCACCGGCTCGGGCAAGTCGTGGACGACCGCTCGCCTGCTCGAGCAAATCGCTGAGCTCGACAGCGCCAATGCCATCGTGTTCGACATGCACGGAGAATATGCGTCCATGGCTGGCGACGGTTTCGTCCATCTTCGTGTCGCGGGCCCAAGCGACATCGAAGCGGGGAAGGGGCTGAACGATGGTGTGCTGCATTTGCCCTATTGGCTTATGAGCTACGAGGCGCTTGTCTCGATGTTTGTTGACCGCTCCGATCAGAACGCCCCAAACCAGGCCATGATCATGTCGCGTACCGTCGTGGACGCCAAGACGGGCTTCCTGGAAGCCGGCGGTCATGTCGAGGTGCTCGCCAACTTCACGATCGACAGTCCAGTGCCTTTCAGGATGGAAACCGTGCTCGGCGAGCTCAACCGGCTCAACACAGAGATGGTACCGGGAGCCAGGACGGGGGAGAAGCAGGGCGATTTCCACGGCAAGCTCAGCAGGCTAATCCAGCGCCTCGAGGGCAAACGCACCGATCGGCGCCTCGGCTTCCTATTCCCTGCGTCCGGCGTGGCGGACAGCTATGATTGGCTCGATCGCGCAGTTGAGCTGCTGCTCGGTGGCAGGGCGGCCAAAGGCGGCCACGGTGGCGTCAAGATCATCGACTTCTCCGAAGTTCCCTCCGACATTTTGCCGCTGATCGTCGGCATGGTCGCGCGCATGGCCTTCCACGTGCAGCAGTGGAGCGCGCAGGGGCTTCGCCATCCGGTGGCCCTGTTCTGTGACGAGGCACATCTTTATATTCCACAGGATCCGACTTCGGGCGCCGCGGAGAATGCGATCGCTACCTTCGAGCGCATCGCCAAGGAGGGGCGGAAATATGGCGTCGGGCTGGTGGTGATCAGCCAACGCCCCGCCGAAGTGAACCGCACGGTCGCCAGCCAGTGCAACAATCTCATCGCGATGCGGCTAACCAACGGTGACGACCAAGCCGTCGTGCGGCGGCTGCTGCCCGACAGCCTCGGCGGCTTCGGCGACCTGCTTCCGGTCCTCGACACGGGCGAAGCACTCGTCGTTGGCGATGCGATTCTACTGCCCACGCGTATCCGCATTGCCAAACCGATAAACGAACCGCTTAGCGGCACGATCCAGTTCTGGGATCGTTGGGCCGACCCAGCGGCTGCGGCGACGCTCGATAAGGCTGTCGAGAGCTGGCGCCGTCAGACGCTTGTCAAATAGTTGCCTTCCGGCAAGCCTCTGGCGCATCTCGATGCTGGGCCAAAAATGACTCGCTCATCGACATTTGTGAAGTCTGAAGTGAGTTGTCGCTCGCGGAACCAAGCTTAAGGTTGCTTCTTCACCACAGTAACGATGCCGTAGATATACTGCGGAGCGGGCCTCTAAAGTTCACATCCGCTCCTTAGGGAAGGCAATCGCAGATTTCCGCAGATTGCGCGGCACCCGCGCTTCGCCTCTGCGTTCTCGAAAGATAGAATATATCCCCTTGTCATCTCGCTCGACCTGTCGATCACCAGCTTGAAGCGGCTGGCGAAATGGTCGGTGTCGGTCACGTGACGCGGATTGCGGTCGCCCTCCTGATGTGCGAGTCGACGGAATGGCGGAAGCGCATCGAACTGAAGTTTGTGTTTTGGCTGGCGATAGGTTTTAAGCCCTTCACTCCATGACCTCGGCGTGAACGGAAGAGGCTCAAGGGGGCAGTTGACGGGCGGCCTCAGCGCGTGGAGCGTGAAGTGAAGAACGTCGCTCATGTCTAGTTGGAAACGCAGTCGCTGTTGGAGCTTGCATACGGACTGCGCGGGCCGCTCGCCGTCGAAGGAGAGCGGCAATCGCCGTTCTTGAACCGGGCCCGTTTCTTGAGCCGCTGGTTGGCTGCTTTCGGGCAACGCTCCCTGTTTCTGATCGCGCTGCTGCTCCTCTGATAGGCAGCTTCCAGGTTTGGATTGGTCGATCAGGTCTTCCTGCCACCGTTCACGGAGGTCATCGTAGCCGGCTGGCAGCTTGCGCAAGCCGGCGAACTCTATGACGTGTCCGCGAGCTTGCTGCACGCGTTGAGCGGATTTCTGATCTCTGTTGCCTTGATCGTTCCGCTTGGTTTGGCTGTGGGCAGTCAGCCCGGCTAGGCAGCCAGCGAATTCACACGGCGCTTCGCGCCATCAGTAATCGATATCGCCATCTTCTCCGGAAATCCTTTTGGAAGCGCGTTCAGCACCTGATCTATGGCTTTTGCGGCTGTATCGCCGAGCTGCTGGATGACAACCTTGACTGTTTTGTCGGGGAGACCGCAGGTTTTCGCAGTCTGCACGAAATGTCGGCCGAGAACCGTGTGGACGACGTAATGCCGGTTGCTGCCGATCGCCATGGCCAGCTTCATTTGGTTTTGACTGATCTGTCCAGCGTCCAAGCTCGGTTGGGTCGAAATGATGTCGTAAAGCGGGGTAAGATGAAAACGTCCGCCCGGCGCCAAATGAATGCTAAAATTCTTCGCGTGGCCATCGGTGGTGGCGAGCAGCCAGAACACGATCTGCGCCTTGAAGAAAATGGCCTGGTCGTCCTCAGGCGTATCGCTGCCCTTGAGGAAATCCGAGATTTTATGGATGCCGGGTCCGCCCGGATTCATACTTGCGCGCGGGCGGAACGGACAGCGCCTGGCAGCAGTCTTCCTGCGGCAGCCGCAACAGGCGGCCGTCGCGCGTCCAGATGCGATCGAACCGTTCAACTGCGAGCACGCGGCGCCCGGCGAAATCGATGATGCTTGATTTGGCGACGGGCAAGCCGAGTGCCGCAACCAGCTCAAGGCACAGATGCTCGTTTTCAACGCTGCCGGTCAGGTCGATTCCGTTCGGCAACTTCCCGATCTGCGGCTTGATAATGTGCGTAGTTGCGGTCGTGCCATGAGGCACGTGCCACCTGTCTTTCCAGTAAAGCAGCGCTGTCTTTTCCTGCGCGCCCGCGAGAGAAATGCGGAAGTCCTGGTCGGCGCCGATGCCGAGCGGATTGCTGGCAAGATTGCCGAGAATGGCGGCGACCTCCTGATCGCTAGCGGCGCGGCCATCAATGGCGCCGGCGCCCCCGGGTGCGGTCCCGTCGGGAAGGAATTGCAGCGCGCCGATGCAATCGCGGCCGATTGCGGAGAGCAGGCTGTAAGCGTCGGCACCATCAGCATGCGCGCGTTCGGCGACGCGTCGACGGATGTCGTCATTATCGGGCAGAAGATTGTCAAAAACAGCGACGACGGGATCGCCGATATAACGATCCTCCCGTAATGGCAGCGACACCGAAACCGGGATGGCATTTTCCCACGCGAGCCACTGCTTGTCATACTGGAAATCGATTGCGCCGCTGCTCTCGCGCCGCAGCTGCCCGACCAGCCGTGCGTTGAGATACACGTTAAGCGGCGCGCGGGCAGGACGACGCGCCATCAGAACAGATCCTCAATCGCTTCAGCCGTCAATTTGGTCCGCGGCCGGATGACCAACTCGAGGTCGAGCGCGGCCAGCGCATCCATCAAGGTGCGCAGCCGCGTTGCAGCTACACCGGCTTCCAGCTTCGAGACCGTCGCTTGACGCGCATGCATCTTCTCACCGAGGCCAGCCTGGGTGAGCTTCTTCTGCCGCCGGTAGCGCCTGATCCCGGCGCCAACTTGTTGGGGAGTGCGGGCAATCGTATCCATAAGTTACCATACGCGAATGCGTATATATCGTCAATATACGCGATCGCGAATATCAGCTGATTATACGCGCCCGCGTATATCTGTGCATAATACGCAATTGCGTATGAAGCCCCGCGATTTCCCACAACCTTATTGAAATTATTAAAAAACCATCACGGGCCCCTGCTCGTATCTGCCAGTCGGGCGTACGTCGCCTTGATCAGGTCGTCCAACGCCGCAGCGGCGTCCTCGTTGAGATTGGGATCTTCGCGCAGGATGGACGAGACCTGGGTCAAGGGGCTGGCCGCGCCGAAAGCGACTTTGAAAAAGACACCCGGGCGGCAATCCGGGCCAGGGCGGAGGTCATGGCGGTGGCCCCGACAAGCCCGTCAGTCCGTTCGTCATCGAAAAACCGGTCACGGTCGAGGACAAGAAGCAGACCGGCCATCAAACAGGCCAGCACGTTCCGATCCAGCTCTACTTCGTGCTGAGCCTCGAGCGCGTCGGCGGCAAGACCGAGCTGATCGAACGGCATGATGCACATCACCGGCATGGTCAGCTGCATCGGCAGCGAGATGATCAGCGAGCCAATCACGTGATTCGGCATGCCGACGCCGCCGATGATCAGCAGCAGCACCGGCGCGCCCGTCGCCGATGATGGGCGAGAGAGCCTCGTCGACCGAATTGGCATCACGGCGTTGGCGACGCCGTCGGCTTCGCAATTGAAACGCGCGCCAGAAGACCTTCCTTGCCTCCCGTAAGCCCGTACTCCTCTGCCGGCTTGCCGTCGAGTTTGGCCGCTTCGGCTACGCCCTTCGCGAGCATGTCGAAAGTGTCGTCCGAAAGACGCAGGGCGCCAACACCAAGCCGTCGTCGCCATCTGGCTCCGCGTTCCCAAGCTTCGATCCACCCAAAGCCTAGGTCGCTGCTACGTTTGACGGCATTGAATGCTTGAATGAGCGCGCCAGCCTGGTTGATGTCCTTTTTGGCCTTATCCGCAAAGAACACATTCCGTTTGGTCGCGATGATCAGTTTGTGGACGGCGTAGCGCTCCGGGGCCGGTACAAGGACCGGCACTCCGGCGTCGTGCAAGACCACAGAGCGGATGGGCTCATGGATCAGGTAGTCTAGGAACCGCAACACCTGCGCACCTACAGACGGTCCCAATGAAGGCATCTGCGTCAGTCTGGAGGAGTAGTCCTCGTCGCCACGGTTTGGTGTAAGGAATTCGACCTTGAAGCCGGTGGCATTGGCAAAACCGCTGAACAGCTTGGTTTCATCGGGGGAGAATGAGGGCGCAAATGTCGGATCCACCTTTTTCAGGATCTCTTCGATGTCGGGCATGCTTTCATCGATCGAGATCGAGATGCCGTAGAATTTCGCGATGTCCAGATCCTCGGTCGTCACGAGCTCGTCGGGCAGCTTGACGCCGAGTACGCCGCTGTATGTCTGATAGGCCATCGAACCGACGAGCGTGGCGCGAAGCCGGAAGAGTCCCGCGCGCGCGAGTTCGTTGACGACGAGACCTTCCATGTGGGGAGGGGCAGGGTAGCCGGCCCGCCTCAACTTCGCTGCCAGCTCGCGTCGCGCGCGATAGCCAATCTTGGTGCGCTGGAAAGCTTCCGCGCGTTTGGCAATCTCGGGATCATCGGCCGGACCGACATATTTGAGAGTCGTCTTCGTCGGTCCCTCGCCACCGGAGGGCTCGTAGGCCTTGTAGTAATAGTATTCGCGGTTGGCTCGCTTCTGTTTGAGAAAGGTCCCGTTTTCCGGGAAGTTCTCGTCGAAATCCGCGTCGGTCGCCTTCTGAACCAGGTCGGAGAACATGACTTGGTCGATGTTGGAAAACTGCTTCATAGGTATTTGTTACCATTTTGGCGAAGTGGTAACAATGGTTTTGTATCCATCCTGCCAAAATGGTAGCAAATTTGTATCCATTTTGCCATAATGGTAACAACAATGAATTCAATGACTTGAGGCCGGATTGTTCCGATCTACGACCGGCACTAGCTTCGATCGGACTTTTGGAGTCTCGACAGCGATTGAGCTGGAAAGCTATATTAGAACATACTAAGAACTGATCTTCCGGTTGTATTTTCCAAACCCACTCTCAACAACATTTTGCCCGGCAGGCCGTGCGTTTAACGCCGCCGACCCAAGATGAAGTCGGGCCCAGGAGCTGCGTCATTGACCTTGTTCCGCCATTTGCATGACGATGCGTTTCTAGCTTTTTCGCGCGATCACAAGCACCTGTACGCAGCGTGTCTGCTCGATCTACATGAACGCTTCTTTTCAGGCGCCCCGTCGTTCCCGACGCCGCAGCAGGTGGTCCACGCCATCTACGACGTCATGCGCGTCAACCCCGCCCTCTGGAACGAGGGCGATGATTTCGGCAGCCTGCCGGAAATGATTTCCGCGGGACGCCGCCGGATCCGGAAGGCCGACGTCGCGCTCGCTTCCGAGAAGGGCGACAAGGCGCTCGGTCTTGCCCGACAATTGTACGCCCGGCTGCTCGCCTGGGGATGGCTTGAAGAGGAGGAATACGGGCTTCGCGTCACCGTGGACATGGCTATGGGACCGCTGCTCGTGATCCAGCGGCTCGCGAGCCTCAACAAGGATCTCTCGCAGCGATTCGGCGGCTTGATCGTGCAAATCCGCCTCAACCTGGAGGCCGTCGAAAAACTGAGGCCCGAGATCACCGACCGCAAGCAGCGCGAAGCCGCGCTCGCCGTCCGCGAGGCGCGCAATCAGGCCGACCAGTTCACTAAGAGCCTGCGTGCGATTCTGGCCGACCTGAAGCGCGTCCGACGGACCGTCATGGAGTCGAAAACCGTCGCTACCCGGCTGGAAGCCTTTTTCGAGGAGTTCGTCGACCAGCTCCTGTTGAAGGATTTCGAGTCCATCCTCACCGTCAACCATCCGTACCGCTTCCGCGACGCCATCGTCGATCTCGCGCGGAGGATCTCCTACACCCCGGAAACCATGCAGGTCCTCGCCGAGGAGTACACAGCTTCCAGCATGGCAGCCGACATCGAGGACGGTCGAATGGCCGCGGCCGACGACCTGCTGGCCATCGAAAGCATCTTCGATCAGATTGGGGAGATGTTCGATAGGATCGAGGCCTTCCGCAGGCAGCTCGAAGCCCGCGTCCGCAACACCATTAAGTACGCCGAGCGGGGCGGGCAGGGACTCGTCGGCCGGGCCGGCGACCTGGTGCGGCGCCTGGATGCCCTACTGCGAGACGGCAGACACCACAAGGCGACAATCGAATGGAGCATCGAGCCGCTGCGATCCCCCTGGTCGGAGCACCATCAGGCGACGGCCAGGCAGCCACGCCGTCCCGTCGAAGCAAGGGAGCTCTCCGAGCCGCCGTCGGATCCGTTGTACGAACTGCGGAAGAAGCTCCGCCTCGAGTACATCGCTCGCATCGCGCCCCGTCCCGAGGATGTCAGACGATTCCTCGAGGGCCAGGTGCCGCCCTTCACGACCAGGGAAGCCCGCTTCATGGAAATCGATACCGTGGACGACTTTCTCGCCTTCGATTGCGCCCGCCGATATGCGTTGACGGGCGAGATTCCGGCGCAGGTCGCGGCCGGGTTCGAACTCGAACCGTACCCCGACACGCCACCACACGACAGCGAATGGCTCCGTTGCGCAAACTTCCTGGTCAAGCGATCGGGCGCACTCCGGAAGGCGAGGGCGGCTCATGCTCAGTGAATTCGAAAACGTCGAGCGCTCCTTCGGCGCGGAAAAGGCAGCCGACCTCCGCAAAGCGCTGCACTTCCTGCTACGGCGGCAGTTCGTGTTCGCGGGAGACCCCCGGACCGGGGCAGTCTACAACACGATCATGGATGGCCGCTTCCGCGACGTGGTCGACGGCTTCTTCGATAGTTGCGGATACCGCGTCCATCGCGATCCGGAGGCGCAGTGGGCCGGCATTGTCGCCATGGACGAGGACGTGCCGCTGCCCCGGATGAAGCTCGACGAAACCATCGTGATGCTGGTGCTGGCGGCATACTGGCAGCAGGAGGTGAACGTCGGAGCAGTCGAGGACCGGGCCGTCGTAGTGGCCACTTTGAACGACCTGTTCGATCGCTACCGCGAGATGGCCCAACACGGCGGCGGTGGCGCGATCTCGCCCGCCCGCTTCCGGGACATCCTGCGCGAGGCCGCCCAACGCAGTTTGGTCGAGATCGGTGATTTTGACGACGAGCAGCAGGACTGCGAGATCAGGATCCGCGCGATGATCAAGCTGATCAGTGGCGGCGATGCCCTCCAACGGCTTGAGCGCTACGTCCGTAGCGAGGAGGCGCGGTTTCCGCAGCCCGCAGGAGACGAGGCATGATGGAGCTGCGACACCTCACGATGGTGAACTGGCACCTGTTCGACGTCGCCGACATCGACGTGACAGGACACGTCGGGGTGCTGGGCGAGAACCGGTCCGGCAAATCGACGATCCTCGACATGGCACAGGTCGTCCTCACCGGCGGGAGCCGGCGGTTCTTGCGCCTGAACGCGGTCGCCGGCGATAGCGGAAAATCGCGCAGCGGCTCGAAGCGCAGCGTCGTCGATTACTGCCTTGGGACGCTCGGCGAAGACCAGCGCCGGCGCGACGAGGCGCGCACCTACATCGCGCTCGGTTTCGAAGATACGGAAGGCGCCCGGCCACCGGTCACGATCGGCATGGCGCTCGAGGCGCGCAAATCCGACAGCAGGGAGACTGTGCTGGCACTGTTCGTCGCCGGGGGGACCGTTTTGAGCTCCAAGGACTTCATCGAGCAGCGAGGAAAGTCGCAATTCCCGGCGCAGTGGGAGGACGTGCGCGCCCGGATCGTCGCGGCGGTCGGCGAAGGCAACTTCGTCAATCATCGCGACCGGGCGAGCGATTACGTCCGCGAGTACATGCGCCATCTTCTGCCGCATTCGCCCTATGGCGAGCAGAACGCCAGCGCCCTGCAGAAATCAATCGTCAACGCGATGACGCTCGACCACAACCAGACCGCCACGCAGTTCGTGCGGAACTACATCCTCGAGGACAGTCCGATCGGCATCAAGGAGCTGCGCGAGTCGATCCAGACATACCGTAACATCAGCGAAACCATTCGAAAGATGCGCCTCAGGCTCGAAGCCCTGAGGGCGCTCCGGGGCGTCCTCGGCACCCTTGAAGAGGCGCTCGAGACCAAGTTCAGGGAGGAGTGGATCGCAAAACGCGCGACTTGGCTCGCGGCGCGCGCGACAAACCTGGACTTCAAGACCAAGCGCCGTAGCGAGATGGCGCGCCGGGACGCCGCAGCAAAAGAACTCGAATTCATCGACGACGACGTCAAGGCCGTCGACAACGAGATCGAACGGCTCACGGCCGCGATCGCCGAGCACGATGCCAAGACCGGCAGAAAGTCCCTGCAGCAGAGCGCCGATGTCGCCGGGCAGGCGGCGCACCGCGCCTCGGCGGACTTCAACGCTCGCATGGAGAACATCCGTCGCCTGGAGCCGCTAAGGGCGATGTGCGCGGACGGTTTCGAGGACTTCGTTCCTGCGCTTGAGCGTCTTGTGACGGCCACCGCCGGGGCGGACATCGAGGGCGTCTCCGACGAGGTCACCGCGGCCGAGAAGTCCTTCGCGGCAAGCGGCGCCAAATGGCTGCCGAAGATCGACGAAGCGCGTCAAACGATCATCGCGGAGCTTTCCGGGCTCCGAGGCCGGCGCGACGAGGTGCTCGAACGGATCCGACAGCACGCCGCCGGAGGGGCGCGCGCCTATCTCGGCGACGACACTGAACTTCTTTGCCGCAGGCTGCGGCAGAGGGGAATGGTGCCGCGCGTGCTCTGCGACATCATCGACGTCGCCGAACCCGAGTGGATAGGAGCCGCCGAGGCGCTCCTCGGCCGCGACCGGGAAGCCGTGTTCGTGGACAGAGCGGATATCAGCGCCGCCACGTCAATCTTCAAGGAAGGTCGCCGCGAGTTTCGCCATGCATCGCTAGTGAGCCTAAACAAGCTCGAGCAGTTCAGGGCCAAGCCGGAGGGCGGCACTTTTCCCTCCATCTTCCGGAGCCAGGATCCGGACGCGATGGCCTTCATCATGCGCCGCTACGGCAATGTCCGTCTCGCGGACACGCTCGACCAGTTCAACAGGCCCGGCCGGGCTATCATGAAGGACGGCCTCTACGACGACGGACTCGTCCGGAGCCATCGCTGGATCGAATCCTCGCAGCATAAGATCGGAAAGGCAGCCCAGGCGAACGCTCTGCGATCCCTGCAGGATCAGGCCGAGGAGCTGGGTCGGATCCTGACCGACAAGGGGAAGGAGGCCCATGCCGCGGAGCAGGCTTTTGCCGCTCTGAAGAACATCTGCGAGGAACGTAATGACCTGGGGGCTTGCGCGGCCGCTTTCGCGGCCGCGCAGACTGAGGTCGCTGAAGCTCAGGCCAGGCTCGATGCCCTCGATGGCGCGGGGGACGGCGGGCTTCGCGACAAAAAGAGGGCGCAGCAGAAGCTGAAGGAGAAGAGGCTGGAGGAGAGAAAGACGCAGCAGAAGGCGTTCGGCGAGCACGACGGCGAGGTCAGGTCGGCGGAGAGGAGGCTCGGAGACGGCGAGAACGTGCCCGGCTCCGAACTCAACCTCAGGGTCGCCCGGTCGATATACCGCAAGTTCTTCCCACTCTACTCCACCGCGAAAGGCAGGGCCGTCTACCGCGACCGCCTCGATGCCGCAGCCCAAAAGGGCTCCGCGGAGAAACACCGGGCCATCGCCGAGAAGGCCTTGAAGGATGCGGACGCGTCCGACAACGAGCGCGCCCGGATCGAGCGACGGGTCCGCGAGCTTCTTTACGATTACTTTGACCAGTTCGGGATGAGTTCGCAGGTCGGCGCGGAAAGCGAGCCGTTGCGGGAGGTGAAGCCGTGGATGGAGCAGCTCATCTCGGATATCGAATCCAACGAGCTGCGCCAGTACGAACGGCAGGCGCGGGAAGCGGCGGAGAAGGCGTCCACCCTGCTGCGCGGCGAGTTCATCAACGCGCTCACGGCCCGGATCGGAAAGATGGAGCGGGAGCTGCAATCGTTGAACCGTAGCCTCTACGCACATCCCTTCCATAACGAGCGATACTCATTCCACCGCACCCAGATGGTGGAATTCCAGCCCATCCTGAAGATCATCGAGATCGCCAAAACCTCTCCGGAGGCGCTCGATATGCTGTTCCGGGGCGACGTGCCCGATGACTTCCCGCACAAGGATACGATCGTCGCACTCGAGGCGCTGCTCGAGGACCCCGACAAGGATTTCACCCAGTTCGAGGACTACCGCAACTTCTACACCTTCGAGATCCACATGGAGGATGTGGCCACCGGCCGCTCGACCCGCTGGGAGCAGCGGCGCGGCACCGGGTCTGGCGCCGAACAGCAGGTGCCTATCTACGTTGCCATCGGCGCTTCGCTGGCCGCCGTCTACGGCAGCGCGGAGCGTCGTGCCGGCAAGCCCGCCGGTTTTGCCTTGGCCATGTTCGATGAGGCCTTCTCCAAGATGGACGGCAAGAACCAGCGGCAGATGATGAGCTTTTACAAAAACCTCGGCCTGCAGTTCGTGATTGCCGCGCCGTTCGAGAAGCGCGTCGCCGTGCTCGAGCACATGGACACCATCGTGGAGGTGGACCGGATCGGCGAGCAGTCCAGGGCTACCGTGGTGGAACTCAAAGAGAAGGCCAAGCGCGAACTCATGGCCATCGATCCGGACCTGATGTCCGAAGATGAGCTCGCCACCCGTCTGGCCGCCGAGTAGCCATGGCTCGGCGTTTCACGGATGCGCTCGGCCTGCTGAACGACCTGCTCAACCGCTTCGAGGCGGGGGCCGCAAGCCCGATCGCCCACCCGGACTACCCCGCCTTCCCATCAGTCGTCGCGGCGGACGCCTTCCTGAAACAGATCAGGGAAGCCGAAAGTGCCGGCGCGGTCTCCATCCGCTGGGGGCGCGGCGCCAGCCGAGACCAAGTGGCGCACGTGCGGTTGGTCTCGGCGGAGATCTTATACCGATATCTCGGCCGCACCCCGGCCTCACGCATCGCGGAGCATGCCGCCGTCCGGCTTGTAGCCGGAGTGGCGCTGCACGAGTCCTTGAAGAACAGCGGCTCTCAAATCGCAGAGGTGTGGGCGCGGGGTAAGACGTGGCACGGATTCGGTTCGTCCGACGTCGACACGCTGCGCCACGCATTCGTTCTCGCCCAGGCGATCCTCGACAACAAGCATCTGGACGTCGACTACAAAACTTTCTCGCGACGTACGGTGGGGCACAGCAAGATACTCGAGCGCATCGAGGGGGCCGTGGTCCGGCTTTTGAGCGGCATGATGGACTTTCCGCCTGGCGCCCGCCCCCGCGAGGCACTGCGAGCGATCGGGCTGGAGCGCTTCGCGCCGCCCCTGCTGATCGCGGGCAAGATCGACCTCGACGGAGCCGATCTTTCCAGGATATCTCCGCATTATCTCGGAATCACTCCCAAGGAGGCTGATCGCGTCCGGTTCCGGGAGCGGCCAGCCTACGTTCTGACGATCGAAAACTTCGCAAGCTTCAATCGGCACATCGCCGAGGCGGACCCAGGTCGATTAGGAACGACCATGTATGTCGGCGGGTACCCCTCGCTTGCCACCCAGCAGGCGCTGCGGACAATCGCAGGATTGGTATCCGAACAGACGCCGATCTTTCATTGGTCGGACATCGATCCGGACGGCACCTGGATCTTCCACACCATCGAGCGCGCCGTCGATCGACCGATCCGTCCCCACCTCATGAGCGTCGAAGTTGCCGAGCGTTTGGGACAAGTGCCGTTCAAAAAATCGGTACCCGCTCGATGTCCAGCGGACTCCGGTATCGCAGCTCTGGCAGCGTACCTGGCGAAAGATGGAGCCAAGACGCTCGAGCAGGAAGAACTCGATCCAGTCCTGCCAGAGTTTCATTAGAAAGTGCGCGGATGCTCGTGGTTGCGACCTTGGCTGTCTCGCTCAAGACGCCGTTTGTTTCAAGCGCGACAACAACACCGCCTGCAACTACGTGCTGCGGGAAAACCGACATCGTTTCTTCATAAAAACGCTCAATCGGCATTGGCATGCCGGTTGCTTGAAGATGTGACGAAACCACCTGTGACTATGATGCTCCTTCAGCATCCGGTCGAAGTATTCAGATGAAACTTGCCCGCTTGATCGATGGCAGAGGTCCCCTGATGCGCTTTCCAAACCGTGCGCCTGCCTCGCGAACTCTGCGATCTCCAGGTCGCGCTCCGGTTTGCCGGGCAGGAGCCGATTGTCTTCTAAGGGGCTCGCAACGAATGGTGGTTCTCAACGAGAACGCCAGCGTAAAGGCGTCCTCTGGGCGGTCGTTGGACATCGCTTTAGCCCATGGCTCAGGGTGGGGCATCTGCGACATGCGGAGCCTGCATTCTTGAAGCTAGGTGCCGGCCTTGCATCGGTGCTTGCAGATGGTCAATGAGCTAATGCAGAACGATTCGGATCTTGAGAAAATACTCAGGCAACAGGACGAGCTCAAGGTCAAGCTGCTTCGCGCCCAATCGGTTGTCGCCGAATGTAAGGCAGGATTGGCGGATCTGGAGCGGAGGCTTGAGTCTCGAGCGGTCTCATCGTCCATCGATGAACGCCAGCGCAACTCTGCGGCAAACAATTCAATACGTAACGCACGACCGCCCAAATCGCGAAGCGTCGATGATCCTGTTGACCCGGATGCAGCCGTGGCGTTTCCGCCTCGATCATGGGACCGTTGAAAGCTGCCGCCGCGCACGTTGACGGCGACAGGTTTGGTCACGGACCTGGCGAAGATCTGCCGCAAGGCCGGGATCAGCCAGGCGACCTATTTCAACTGGAAGAAGCTGCGGACGCCCAGCAAAAAGTGGAGACTTGGCGTAGATACTATAACGAAGAACGCCCCCACGGCGCGATCGGCAATCGGCCGCCGATTGTGCTCCAAAATCACGTCGGCGCCACCAGCCCGCCAACGTGATCAGAGGCGCAAAACTCTAGTTCCGGGTGGTCCAAAGTTCGGTCTCGCTGCAGCACAGAGGCGCAAAACTCTAGTTCTGAGTGGTCCAAACTTCGGTCTCGCTGCAAAAACCCCGAGACTCTAACTGCGGCTGGATGAAAAGCAATGGCAGGTCACTCCTTCGTCAAGCTAATCGCTGTCGCTCAGGGATGCTGCTCATGTACCCTTGAAGCACGACTCAACTTTCAGGAAAAGTGGGGACTACGCTAGGCCAATGCCACGGCTATTCATGTATTCGCCACTTCGAAAACATGGACAACAAACGCTCTAAAACGCAGTGCTTGGACCATCTCGCGCCAGCTCTCGTGGGGTCATCGCATCCCGGCTTGGTTCGGTCCGCGCCAAGATGTCGAAGTCCAGGGGAACGTTATGGACCCTCTGGAACTGGTGGACGAGTTGGAGCCGACGCCTTGCGCTTCACGCTGACCGCCATGTCCGGAGCTGCACGCGATCTCAAGCTCTCGCGGCAGCGCAAACCGCGGAGATAAACTGCGATGAGTGCGGCGCAACTGCGCGCTGAGGCTTTCTATCGTTGCGGCTTCGTCTGTGGCCGACGTACCAATCTACGGCATCGCGGGTAATCTGCCGGGCAAGGTCACCGCTTGTTTGGCCAGAGGTTGAACCGTCGAGAAGGAGAAATAACACGGCATCGGCGCGCACTCCGACTCCCCCGCAATCCCGGTTATCGCGCGTCCTCTTTCCTTGCTCACTGCGCCAGTTGATCTCCATTCCCCTCTCACTCGCCAGCATCGCTCTGGCTTATGGCAACAAAGCGCTCTCGTACAATATCGACCCGGCCTTCAGGTCCCTTGATATTCCCGTCGAGGAAATGGTCAAAATCCTCATGACCTAAGAGCGCTTTGAACTTCTCTGCAATGTAGCAGCGAACATCATCGTCTGCGTTTTGGATTTCAACCGCCAACAAATACTAGCCGCTCGCGCAGTTCATCTCCCAAAGATTGCGCGACCGTTTGCAACATTTGAAGCAATCGGCCTTTAACGGTGGTCATTTTCTGAGAAGCCTTTCCGATAGACGCTCGGCCGCGAACCCAGCCTCCCTTTGATTTCCAAGCCTGACACCATCGATAAGGGCCAGATATTCATACAGACGATCGTCTTTTTGAATGGCCTGGGGTACGCTTTTGTACAACGGTTCTACCGCCTGCCCCATGTCTTTGCCTTTTGCATACGGCCAGACATAAATGTACTCTCCTGCGCTGATAAGATTTTTAAGCGGGGCGGCGGCAAAGGCGGTGGGGATGCCCCGGGTCATCGCACCCGGTTTAGCCGGAAAAACGAACTTCAATCCGTGCACCACAAAATTATGAAGATTGCGGCGGTTAGGCTTTGCGTGGCCGGATTCCCGATCTTTGACCGCAAGTCCCGACCTCCATGGCCGCCCAGTCCTGGTTCCCGGTGCGAATGCGATCCGGAGCCGGCTGTAGCCTCGTCAGCTTCTCGAAAGATTCTCCGAGTACGGACTAACCCACTGATGTGATCCTGGACGGGAGACTGGCATGGACTCGCACAATTTCGAGATATCCAACACAGGACCTCCGCCATCGGTACAGCACGCCGTCAGACGATCAGCAGCCGAACCAGCCGGTAGAAGACGCCTTTGAGCAGCGATTGGATGCGGCGCGCGGGAACGGTTCCGCTGGCCTTGCCCGACGCCTCGCCCGCAAACCGCCGCCGAATGTGTCGCGCGGATTTTGATTACATTCACGAGATGATGAGCGGCGTCAGTGCTCGACAAAAACTGTCGCGGCGACTGCTGAGAAGTATCTTCAAATGCTTTACAAGGTGGCGCGTTTCCCGGCGAGCGCGACCAGTCACTCGAAGCCAGTGATGACAATGCACGAAATCGGCTCTCTAACACCGTGTTCAAGGAGAACAAACACGTAGGTATGGCTTTGCGGGCGCTTCAAGAACAGCGAGGAGGTTCATCAGCAGTCAAGGTCAGGCGCGTGCGGGCTGCGGCTTCGGCGAGGTGTCGGGTGCACACCCGTGGCTCCCACTGAGGCGATCTGGCAGCGGCTAAGTGACGAGGCCCAATCGGAGCGCCGCGGATCGCCTTCGACAGCTCCTAGCGTCAGCGGCGGTGAACAGTCGATTTCCTTAACCCCGCGAGCGCTCGACCTCGATCTTGCCGCCGTGAAAGCCGATCGCCCCGCGTTCGTCCAACGACGTGTCGCTACAAATGTTGCGGTGCGCCCTGCTGGCTGAACGGCAGCTTCGGTGGTCAGGTGACCGTGGGCGCTCCTGTCACTTCTTGTAGTGCGGCTCTTCGATCAAACGTCGATCCGACGCAGCGTCCGGATTCACGCGCAGTTGTTGATGCCGAAAATCGGGGCCGGTTGGGCACTCTCTCAGTGTGAGAACGCTGAGAAGCTGTTTGGATTTTGGACTATCGCACAACGCTTCGTCTTGTTCGCGCATAGGCAAGGTGCTGCTGCGCAATCGTAAGGTTCAGGCCTCTGCTGCGTCTTATAAATGTCATCTTGCGCGGGCCAGTGACGCGCGCGACGGCTCGATCGAGCCAGCGCTCAATACCAGAAAAGGCACGCGCCAAACGTGGGCGTGACAAAGCACGAGCAGGTCAATGACAAAGCGTTTTCGCAGCTGGGCCCTATTATCCATACTCGCCTCCATGGTTGTCTGCCCCGCCGCAAAAGCGCAAGACCGCCGGACTATCGCCGAACCTGTTGCACCTCAGACGGTCTGCGATCGCCCTGTGCCTTCCGGCAAGAACGATACAGTTAGCCTACAGGACGCCATTCAACATTGCCCCGATGGCGCTGCAGTCTATCTCGGGCGCGGCGAGTTTCACTCAGGTCCACTCGAGATGAAATCGGGCGTGACCTTATGGGTCGGACGCGGTGCGACACTGATCGCCATCCCCGAACCTGCTGCTTACGACAAGGGCCTCGGACAATGTGGTCGCATTGCAGAAAAGGGCGACGGTTGCCGGCCATTCATCAGCTTTTCTAAAACGCGCGGCGGCGGCATCTACGGAGAGGGCATCATCGATGGTCAGGGCGGCGCAATGATCGGCGGCGGCGCGGAAACCTGGTGGCAGCTAGCCCGCCGCGCCCAAGCCCAGGGCGGCAATCAGAACGCCCCACGCTTGATCCAGGTCGATCATGCGCTGGACATCACGTTCTCTGGTGTCACCTTGCGCAACGCTGCCAATTTTCATGTCGCGATGAACCGGGTTGAAGGTGCCACGTTTTGGGGCCTCACGATCGATTCGCCGGCGGATGCCCGCAACACCGATGGCATCGATCTTGGCGCCAGTCAGGATGTGACCATCACCCACAGCGTGATCCGTACCGGTGACGACAACGTCGCAATCAAGGCCGGCGACAATGGCTCAAGCAGCCATATCTCGATCATTGATAATTATTTCGGCTGGGGGCATGGCATGTCGATCGGCAGCGAGGTGAATTCCGGGGCCAGAGACATATTGGTGCGTAATCTGACGCTGGATGGTACGACGTCGGGCCTGCGCATCAAGAGCGATGTTAGTCGAGGCGGTCTAGTCGAGGGCGTGACTTATGAGTACGTGTGCCTGCGGGGCAACCGGTGGCCGCTGGCCTTCGATACAAAATATGATCCGCGCGCTCAAGGCACGAGGATTCCGGTCTATCGGCAAATCGTTCTCCGTCATGTGCATGGCGACGCTGGTGTGCTGCTGATGCGCGGCGTAGACGAGCGGCATGCCCTGGACGTGACACTCGAAGATGTCCGATTCGCCAATTCCGCGACTTGGCAACTTGAACATGCGAAGGTCACCGCAAATCACTCTGACGTATGGCCCCCGCTGCCCGGACGAGCTACACAACCGCTGCTGCGCGGATCGGAGGTATGTTCCAGGGCATTCCGCGACGGCAATCAGTAAGCACTACACCCGGCACCGAACTCAGATGGTGAGTTCCGCATCTGGGGCCAAGATTACTGTACGCGGTCGGCCTCATGTCCCGAGTTGGTTGCAATTTGGCGAGGGTTTTGCAAGGCCGAAAATGCCAAGGTGACGAGCAGGTTCTGATTTGGCGTTGAAAATCTCGTGTCGATGCGCGGCGACTATCCCGCTGAGAAACGAAGTGTGAGATCACATGCGAATTTTCATTTCCGCCGCTGCACTTCTGGCGGGATGTTTCTGCATCTCGGCAGCGTACGCTCAGGCTCTATCGGTGTCGCATGCCGGAACTGCAGACTATCACTCCTTGCAGCAAGCCATCGACGCGTTGCCGGCGGAAGGCGGAAATATCCGGATCGCGCCGGGCGTCTATCGCGAGAAGGTCAAAATCTCCAAATCCGGTATTCATATCGAAGGGACTGGCAGGAAGCCGGAGGATACGGTCATTGTGTATGGCGACGGCGCGATCAATGTAGGAGGAACCGCCCGTTCGGCGACGCTGGATGCCGCCGGCGATGACTTCCGGCTCGAGAATCTGACCATCCAGAACGACTACGCCCTCGATCCGGCCAATCCACCCTCGCAGGCGGTAGCGCTGTCCGTTACCGGAGATAGGGACGTCATTACGCGCGTCCGTCTGCTCGGCGCCCAGGACACGCTGTTTGCGGGCAAGGGACCAAACGGCAGAATGTCACGACAATACTTCTCGAACTGCTACATCGAAGGGCATGTCGATTTCATATTTGGCAACGCCAAGGCCTGGTTCCGGCAATGTGAGTTGCACGGCATCGCCAATCAAGCGGTCATCTACACCGCTCAGAGCAAGGCAGTGCCGGATGAGGACAGTGGCTATGTGTTTGATCATTGCAGGCTGAGTGCCGACCCTGCTGCGCGCTCTATCGCACTTGGCCGCCCCTGGCGCCCCTACGCCACCGTGGTCTTCCTGTCGGCGAAGATAGATGCCCCCGTCACCGCGGAAGGGTGGCGCGAATTGACGCCCGGCAAGACGAATACGTTGAGGACAAGCTATTATGCTGAATACAGATCCTTCGGCGTCGGGGCTAACCCCTCAGGCCGCGAGCCTCATTCCCATCAGCTGACAGAGGGCGAAGCTGCGAGATGGTCGCTGAGCGTGTTCTTCGGGGGTGTCACAGATTGGCTGCCAACGACTCAGGATGAAACAAAGAGCAACGTTCACGGGGAAGGGGTTCGACGGCGATCCTCGGGTGAATGACGGGAGGAGAGCCTGATTGTGATGGAGAGTCTTGTACAGCAACCCAACTGCCGCCGGAGTCACACCGACAGAAGGGGCAGGCGCGACGATCTCATCGGTTCGCGGTCCGCCCACAGCGCCCGCTCCAGCTCGCAGATCATCTTGTCCGTTTTCGGCGGATCAGTGTCGGCAAGCTCTACGGACCGTCACGTCGGCATCGTCGTCATCGCTCGGGAACGGCTGATTTTCTTGCTCAGCGCCTGCGCAGATCTCCGGAGAACGAAGTGCGCTGATGCTTCGCGGCTATCTTCGTTCGGTCAGTGATGGTCAGGCCCCTCGTAGCTCAGCCAGCAGCCGGCGCCTCGATCAGCCGATACGCGCGGTGCAAGTACGGTGCAGTCCGGCGTTCTTCCATGCCGGCTCCGAAGCCGTACAAACGCGCGTATCGGCTCTCCGATTTCGACAATTTGCCCGTATCCATGCGGCCCTCGATAGCAGCCGACGATCATCCGCCTCATCGCGAGATCGGCCATCGTCGCTTTCGGGAAACACCCGCTGGAACGAGTCGAGCAGCGCCGGTTTCTAGATCGGCGCCGCTCCGCTTGCTGCGCATCACGTGAAGGCTCTCGGGCACAAACCGGCGCACCAGAGGGAAACTGTAGCAGGAATTAACAGCCTCCTGCAGCAAAGCTGGCTTCACAGGGTGAGGCCGAGATCATTGAGCACCTTGTCTCTTAGAGCGCCCTTGATCTCACGGGCGATCTCTTTGCGAACTGCGGCACCCAACACTCGCTTGGCATCTTCGACGAGGCCAGCTTCAGCCCCGGTCAGGCCTTGATCGGCGAGCTGTTGCTCCATTCGGCTGTCGAACTCCTTTCCCATTGCACCAATGAGCTGGTCCTGCGTCTTGGCATGCTCTTCAGGTGCGATGCGGCGAATCACATCGTCCCAAGGCTGCCAATCCATTGCCAAATAGTCGGCAAATTCCGCCGCCTCCCTGTTCCGCACGGATGTCTCTGCTCTGTCAACGTCAGAGTCGGTAACGCCGGAGACTTCAAAGAAGCGCATGTCCGGCGCGACGTGTTGTAGTCCCAGCCGCTCGCGCAGTTTGTTCTGATAGGCAAGAAAGACTTCAACGGCGTCGATGTCTTCTACGTTGTCGACCGAGGCGAGCGAGTGAGCCTTATCGCGCGCGATCGCCTCGAGCGCGTCCATGCGGAACATGACGCGCCCCAATTCGACGAGATCGGCAAGCCGTGCCTTGTTGTCATAGAGGCCGTTCTCGACTTCCGCGATGAGGCGCGCGGTCTGCATTCCGTTCCAGGTTAATGTTCTGCGGTCCTCGCAGCTCTGGTTGGCATCCCATGCCAGTTGAAAGTACTGGGCACGCAATTGGGGGTTTTTTGCCGCCTGACGCAGATCATTGGCCACCGATTGCCGGAACCCTTCATTGCCAGAGCTGACGGACTCGAACAGCTTGGCGAGGAAAAGCCCGTATTCCCGAGCGCCCGGCTCTTCTGCAAAGTTCTGCCAAGCGGCAAGCACCTCCCGATCGACCTCCTGTGGATTGCCCTTCAGCCATTCTGCAACTGTTTCAGCGAGAGCGTCCGCCTGCTCATCGTCTGTCCCGGACGATTCACTTTCGTCGTCGTGCGAAAGGTGGACAGTCGGGCCGACATAACCCTCCGCGCCTAGGATTGTACTCAGGTTCGCCAGCACCTGCTCAGATAGCGGATTTTCAGTCAGAACTAGGGTGCCACCATCGCCCAAGGCCGTCAGCAGGTCCTCGGGCAGACTCGTCAAATGGTTTTGGCTTACGTCGAGAAACCGGAGCGAAGCTGGGAGAGCCGGCGGCAGATCCGTCAGTTGATTTTGGCTTACGTCGAGAAACTCGAGCATAGCAGGGAGCGCCACCGGTAGACTCGTCAGCTGATTGTGGCTGATGTGGAGAAATTGGAGCGAAGCCGGGAAGGCTTCAGGTAGGTTCAGCAGCCGATTGTGGTTGGCGCAAAGAAATTGGAGCCCGGCAGGCAGGACGGCAGGTAGGCTCTCCAGCCGGTTCGAGTTCACGTCGAGGCCTCTGAGCCCGCCCGGAAGCGGGGGCAGGCTGCTCAGCTGATTGCCACTGACATCAAGACGCTGGAGCGAAGCGGGGAGTT
The DNA here is from genome assembly GCF_020193585.1 of Bradyrhizobium sp. IC3195. Lineage (NCBI taxonomy): Bacteria > Pseudomonadati > Pseudomonadota > Alphaproteobacteria > Hyphomicrobiales > Nitrobacteraceae > Bradyrhizobium > Bradyrhizobium sp. IC3195. The sequence goes on from NZ_JADYVG010000014.1 coordinate 44,984, forward strand.
CGTCAGGCAGATTGGTAAGCCGGTTGAAGGGCACATCGAGCACGACAATTTCGCTTGGAAGTCTGGGCAGACTGGTAAGGGACAGCGACTGGAGATCCAGCATGGCGTCTTCACCCAGAGCATTGACCCGCCTTGCCGCTTCGTCCCGGTCCTCGAGAGGACCCACGTGCGGTTCAGCAGCCCAATTCTCGAGCGCCTCGTCTTGTTCGGCCGCCGCATGGGTTGAATGCCCGGAGTTTGCTGCGAAGCCCGTCACGAAAGCATCCCATTGTGCCGCCCCCCGGCCTTCCGCCCCATCTTGTTGGGAAGATGCAGAAGGAGTGCCTCCGCCGCGCCGAATCTGTCCTGCCTCAAAAGGATCCATTCCACTCCCCTTACGACACTGAGCCAACCCAGCCCATGACAACACGCTCTAGGACCTAGGACACTTATCTTTCGACAAGCTGACAGCCCTATCGCCGTAAGGGCAACGATGGCACCAAAGCCGGCAGAAGTCGGTAAAACGATTTGGAGCAAGAAATTGATCGCGGTCGCGGGTAGTTATCTCCCGTGCGCAGCAGCACTTAAACGCCGCGCCCAGCGCGCCGATGGTGCGATATCTCAATGGCAGGCAAATGAAGCCTTTTCGGCCGAGTGCGTGAAAGACGAAGAGCGGCAGTCGCTCGAACGCTCAACTCCGCGGCGGTCCTTTCACCTGCCAACCCAATCGGTGCCACGCTGGTCTTTGCCACTGGTGATAAACCGAGCGACTTGGATGTTCTGCAGCGAGGCTCGTCAGCTAATCGACAGGTGACCGTGCTAGGGGCAGAACGCTTTCGCGTTGGCGGTCCTCCGGATCTGTCCGCCCAACGAAATGGCAGCAAACGTTGCAGCAGCATTGATCCATTCGCCGCCTCCAACTCGTGTGAAGCTGTACCGCTTCGACCAGGAGGGGGGCGCCCCGACCCACGTGCGCTCGCTCGAATGATTATTGTGGCAGCGGGCAACCTCCTGCTTCGTAGCCTTGCGCAGCGGCAGGCGTATTCTTCAAGTTTCTGGCGAGGGAGAAAGTTGATGGACATAGGACAGGCACAGCGGAGCGCAGGTTCCGCCCCGGATACTTTTGAAGAAGGGGAGCGGGAAAGCTACCTCGGCGGCTTCAATCGTGCCGTGGCGAATTTGGTCGAAATCTTGACAGGGTATCGGACCCCAGCCTCCGCGCGCGCGCAGATCCTGGACAATTGGGTTGCCGAAGAGGGGCAGGGCGAAGCCGAGAATAGGCGACAGGGGCGCCGACGAATCAGGAATTCGGATAACACAGGTTCGCACTCGCTCGATTTGTCCTCCCTCTCGCTGACCGCTCTGCCCGCCGCACTGCCGCCAAGATTGCTGGAACTGCGCGCCAGGCACAACGAGCTAAGCAGCCTGCCCGCTATATTCCCACCCGGTCTCCAGCATCTTCTCATTAGCCATAATCGCTTGACCAGTTTGCCGGACGATCTTCCGGCAACCCTCTCTGAGCTGGAGGTCGCTGATAACAGGTTGACCAGTCTGCCGGCAAACCTTCCGGCCGGACTGCAGATCCTGAACGCAAACGACAACCGGCTAACCAGCTTACCGGACGCTCTCCCGAGCGGGCTCACCGCGCTTGCGGTCAGTGGCAATCAGCTGACCGACATCCCCGAGTCCCTCCCCTCGTGGCTCATTGAACTCAATGTCAGCGGCAATCAATTGACCAACCTCCCCGACCCTCTTCCGAGCACGCTCCAATCACTCAATGTCAGCGGTAACCGGCTGACCAACCTGCCTGAAGGTGTTCTAGAAGCTCGTGTACCGCATAATAGCCTCTACTACCCGCATCTGGAGAGCCTCGACTTCTGGGATAACCCGCTGCCGGACGATGTTCTCGCTCTGGCGCCTGAAGCGCCACCGCAGCTTGCGCAGCAATCCCTGCATGAGGCTGCCGCACACTGGCTCGCAGACGACCCGGCCGCGCTGGGCGAATGGCAGCACTTTGCGGATGAGCCCGGCGCCCAAGACTACGCACAGTTCCTGGAGAGGCTGCGAGCCACTGTGAACTACGGCAATGACGGGTTTCGGCAGGCAGTGGCTGATGATCTGCGGCAGGCGGCCGCCAATCCGACATTGCGCGAGCAGTTCTTTGCGCAGGCTTCCGAGGCCAACGCGAGCTGCGAGGATCGTGTCACCTTGAACTGGAATGGTATGCAGACCGCGCGCCTCAACGCTGACGTCGAGGACGGGGTATATGACGATCGGCTTGGCGATCTGATCCAGCGCGGCCGTGTCGCCTTCCGCTTGGAGGCGTTGGACGAGATCGCGCGCGACAGGGTCAACTCGCTCGCCAACGGCAACCCGAACGTAGACGACATCGAAGTCTACCTGGCCTATCAACATCGGCTGCGCGAGCCACTGGAGCTCAGTCATGTCGCCCCTGACATGCGCTTCCTGGCGGTCTCTCACGTAAGCGATGATGATGCGACGGAGGCGCTCAACCTGGTCCGGGGGCGGGAAGCAAGCCAGTTCACCGACTACATGGCAAGCCGCTGGCAACCCTGGGAGACGGTGCTGAGGCGCATCGCTCCGGACGAATATGCCGCGATGCGAGACCGGCTCGTCGAAGCCATGGGCGAGGAGTTTCAAACCCGCTTGGATCAGCGACTGGCCGAGCGTGGTCTTCTAGGCGATCCGGATGCCGAGCGGGTTCTCGGCGCCCAAGTCCGAAAGGAGATCGCTGGCGAGATCAAAGGCGAGGTCATGCACCGTGTGCTCGCAGAGCGCGGCCTGAAACTATGAGGCTCCCAAACCGCCGCAGAGATATTTATCATTGCTCTGCGGGCGATACGTAAAGATCGATCGTGAAGCCTCACCCATCGCTGCCAAGGTGCTTTTGCACCTTGGCAAGTGCGCTGCCGTCGATCAGGGCCTTTCGGTCTTGCCGAGCGACGAAAGTTCCCGCGCGCGAGGCGACGCGCATTTGCGTCGCGTCGAAAGCCGCTTCGGGACGAGAGCTCTGTCGGTCGAAAAGTTGTTCAGGAGATCAAGGCGCGCAGCGGTGAAATTATTGGTTGCGCAGGCGCTGGCTCAGCCAACGAACTCGGTTTGACGAGGTAGCTGACTGTTCGGCAGGTTTATTTGACTTCGGGGGCTTCCCGCGAGCTCCATCGTGGCAAGCAAGTTTTTCTAGTTCAAGCATGCACCGCGTTGGCAGCTTACGATGGCAAGCCGTCGTGCCGGTGAGGTCGTGCGCGCGCTCGAGCGCGGCGATCCCGAGACTGCACGAGAAACCTTTTGGTCCCTCAGTCAAAGACGAAGCCCGATTGAAGTGAGCGAATCGAAGTCTGGCGGATCTTCATTGCCAACTCGGCTTGCGAGGCCCGTAAGCAAACTGCGTGCTGATAAACTTTAAACCTATCCGATCCCGAGAGGCGCTCACCGTTACTGCTGCGAACTCAGGACGGCCTGCACATCTTCCCGAAAAACAATGTTTGGGTCGTTGACGCCTGAACGCGCTGGTGGCCACTGGGCGAGAATCTCGTCTTCAAGGGCGGAACGTCCCTTTCCAAGGCTTACGGCGCAGTTCGCCGGTTCCCGGACGACGTGGATCTCACATACGGCATTCGAGCAACAGCTCCGAACCTGGCGAAACACAATCGATGACAATTCGGTCCCTCAGAACTGCAGTGAAAGCAAAAATGGAACTCCAAGGCACGAGAACGCCTCCCGGTCTGCGTCGGGGAAAAGACGTTGTGCGTCATCAATGAACGCCTACAACAGGACAAGCTCACTATCAAACATGATGCCAAAGACGACAAGATGCTCGTCACGTATGATCCATTGAGACTGGTAGCAGCTATGTGAGTCCCGCCGTGATGCTTGAATTCGGCGATCCACCGGCGACCAATTTCGTCGGCTCGAATACGAGACCGGCCAAGAGGTGCGGCAAAATTGGAACGACCCCGTCCGTCGTCAGGCGGGCGCCGATGCGACGCCGGTCTCGCGCGCAGCAATATCCTGATCTCGTCAGCTTTTTGAAAGGTTGCGGCTACAACAATCGAGAATCTGAACGAGCTGCTATCTCGCCGTAATCCAGGTCGTATGGATTGCTGCAGAGTCGATACAAACATGAGGAGAGCAGGATGGATCCGGTTGACCCATTCTTCGATTCAGGAGCCTGGATGCGGGAGTACGCCGCGCTGCAGGGGCGGGCGGGGCAGCGATCGGGCGAGTCAAGCGAGCAAGGCGACTTTGAGCAGCGGATGGAGGATTTGCATCTCGGTCCGTCTGATCAAAGCAAGTCACCTTCGCCTGATCGGCCTCCCGCAGGAGGTGGTCGAGCAGTCCGGCGGGACGATTTCGGCGGTTCGATGCGGGCGCCGCCGCACTCCGCTTTTAGGGAGGGTGCGCTCGGCGACACGCGCCGGAACGTAGACATTCTCAGCTTTCAGCTTCCCGCTTCGACGCAAGTGCCGCAGTCTGGTTTGCGAGATGATCTGTTCAGCAGCGCACGCTACAGCTTTCCGGACCCAGAGTCTGCCGCGTCGGCCAAGAGCGGAAAAAGCCGCGGATTATGGTCACGCTTCAAGTCGGGAATCGGCAAGGCGCTTGGCCGGAGTGGCAGCGAAAAGTCGTCGCGCGAGGCGGGGCAATCTGACCTCTTTTCGACGAATTTACGAATTGATTATGCGAGGCAGCCGGGCCGGACGCGCGGGGTCTCTGCGGCCGATGAGGAGCTCATTAAAGATTTCCGAAACAAGGCGGCGGGTAAACTCACCGACGGCACGATCAAGAATGCAGCAACCGATTTGCGCCATTTGAGCGCGCGCTTGAGCACGGCCGGCAGGCCCTCAATTGCGGATCGAATTAGCCGGGAATTGGATAACGCGCAGCAGGACAATCCCGAGGTGGAAAACCACCAGCTGGAAGCTGAGCTCGATGAGGACGTCGACACTTATGCAAAGGACCGCGTCACGCGCATCAAGGCGGCCTTGAAGAAGCTCCGTGAGGTCGGTGCCGGAAACGCCCTGGCGCCTGATCTCCGCCGACTGGCTCCTCACGGAGCGGACGCAACCCTCATCGGCATGTGGGTGGCGGCGGAAAAGGCGACACAGAGGATCGAGCCGGCGACGATCGACAGGCAAGCTCGCCGCATGTCTAAGCTGAGTGAGTGGCTGCAGACCCATGACAGGCCACCAATGGCCGGCCGACTTTCCACCCCCGCGTTTGTCCGGGATCTCGAGGAGTACAGGCTCGAAACCAACGATAAGAAGATCAACGCTGATCTGGTCAAACTTGGCCGATACCAGCAGATCCTGGAGGCGAACAGGGCGCTTGGATTGAGGCCTCCTGAGGATCCGGGCCAGACTTCTCGGGAAGCTGCTCGACAGCCGCATGCAGTGCAGGATCCTCCCGCAACGCCAGGTAGCCCGAGCGCGGGAACCTGGGATTGGCGTGGCGAGCAGGTCCCCGGGCCCAACATATTGATGCCGCCGCCGCCCAGCCATTGGCAGGCCGGTTCGTCGCAGCAGCTTCCCGCAACCCCGGCGACGCCGAGCGCCGGAGCCTGGAACTGGCTTGGCGAGCAGATCCACGGACCCAGCTCACCAGAGCCAGCGCCGCACTGGGCCGCGCATGCGCATCCGCCACTCGAGCTTCCTGCTACACCGGCCACCCTCGGCCAGGGAGCCTGGGCCTGGCTTGGGCAACAGATGCAAGACCCCGCATCGCCGTCGTCCGTCAGGCCTCGATCGTCAAACATCTACGGCGGTCTGGACTCCTTCGTTGATCTGGATCCACCCACACCTCACAACTTGCGCGACGATGCGCGCTCTGCGCCAGTATCTGAATTTGCAGACGCCTCGTCGTTCGCGGGACCGCCGGGGGCGGCTCCGGAGGTGCGGGATATTGGCGCGATCGTTGGCACCGGCTGGCGCCACGGCTCCCAGGCGGCTTCAGACGTGTTGATCGATGTATTGGGCAATATCCATCTGCTGCCAAACCAGTTCGGGCCAAGTCAGTTTGTGATCAATGGGGAGCGCTATTCGGCGACGCTTGGACCGGGAGGCCGCAGGGATGTTCGCCTGATCCATCATCCCCGCGTGAGCCAGCCGGATGAACCTGGCCCGTCTCAGTCGCTCCATCGTCCCCGGCCGATCGTATCAGCCGCGCAATCCGGTGAGGGGCCTGTTGATCTTGGGTATCTGATCCGCGGGGGATGGGAGCACCGAGAGCGATTCCTGCCGGATTACCTTATCCGCGTCCTTGAAGGCCAGGGCATCATGCCCGAAGTTGGGCGCCCGACTTATTTCGAGATCCGCGGAGTGCCTTACAAGGGCGAATTGGTGGAAAGCGAAGGCGGCCGCCAGCGCGTACGCATTTATCCTGAACGTGGCTGAAGAGGCAGCAGGGCTGCAATCGGACTTTCGGCGGGGCAGCTCGCGTAAGGCGTTCTATGTTGGCGAGGCTATTGGCAGGCGATGAATCGGTTGCAGGGGCACGGCCTGAACCGTCCCGCCGTCCTGCCTTCTCTTTGCAGAATCTGCCAAGCTCAACGGATTCTACGAATTTGGTGCATGCCCGGACCTGCTTTCTGCATCCCTGATCCTTTCACATAGTCCGCCAATTCTTGTCTTGAAAACCGCAGCTACTACGGATTGAACGCATTCGTGATCGACGGAGCACCGCGCCGCGTGCTGGCGATGGACAAGTGCCCAAATTCCTCGGCGGGCGCGGTAGTTCGCAACCTGCATAGCTTAAGCCTTCATGCGCAGTTCAGTTATTGCGCCGCTATGCAAAGTCTCCTCGCGCCGCAAACACCGGGTCCGCTCGGGAGCAGAGTGCAAGTGCCCGCTGGACCCGGGAAGCCGATGAAAGCGAGCTGGTGCGACAAAAATCGATAAACCATCGTATAGCTCGTTTCCCCCTTCCTTTCGGTCTTTATCGCACAGTCAGCTATTGGAGCGTAGACCCTCGGTGACAATTGTCTCCGCTGTCATCGGATATCTCGATTTCCATGCAAACAGACTACCTACGCAAGAGCGACGTGCCATTAACAATAGGTGTTGGCCAACCCCAGCATGTATTCGGCTGGTTGGATAAAGTGTGCCGAGATGTTGATAGATCATGTAACAGGAAAGGTTGTGCCTGAGACAGCGCACGATCGCGATCTCGCTTTGGACTTCACCAAAGGAGTGCTCATCATTTTAGTGATCGCCGGTCACCTGATCCAATATATCCTCTACCAAAATGAAGGATTTTGGGATTCGGCATGCTTCAAATGGATCTACATGTTCCACATGCCCCTCTTTATGGCGATAAGCGGTTATCTTTCTTGCCGAGCGCTACTGGCAAAGTCGTTCACGCAAGCTATCGGCAGTCGTGCGACGCAGCTCCTGGTGCCGATGCTGTTTTGGTGCTCTCTTCTGGAGTCATTAAAGTTTGCCGTGTTTCCCCGATCGGCGGGCGCACCAGACACCGTTTTGCAGTTCCTGAATGAGTTCGTCGGCACATACTGGTTCGTATGGGCCGCGTTCATTTGTTTCATCCTCACTAAAACTATTTCGATCTTCAATCGTTGGTTGCCCTGGGCCTTGTTCGTATCCGTCATTCTGGTCGTGCTTGCGCCTCTGACTTTTTCCATATTCCCTCTTATAAAGTATATGTACCCGTTTTTTTGCCTGGGATTCTTATTTGCGCAGTCGAGAGAACGGTGGACGAGCATAATGCGCTCTCACAGGGTGTTCTTGATTATGTCTGCCTCAATAGCGGCTATGATGTGCTTTCTGGCCTGGCGCAACGACACTTATGTCTACAACAATCTCGCTGTGGTCCAGGATTTGCAGTCGGCAAAAAATGTGCTTCTGATGTTTCTCGGCTCCGCAGCTGCCTCAGTGGTAATGATTGAGGTCCTGCTTCGATGCTGGAATATTGGTCGCTCAAATCGGGTGGTCCGCTTTATCGCCGAAAAACTGGGGCCGAGCACGCTCGTGCTGTACTTGATTCAGGGTACGGTATTCCGTCTCATGGATTCCATACAGTATGGAGAACTTTGGGACCCCACAATGAGGTCTGCCGCGGCTGCATTTCTCGGGACAACGATTGTTGCCGTCGCGCTAGCGGTTCGCTGGACCGTGCGCGACATTCCTTATCTGTCCCAGCTCATGCTCGGAGTGCCACCCCGCTCAATTCGATAAGTAGCTGTAACCGAGATCTGATCAGGAGGCTCTCGCAAATCATCGTAGGTTGCGTGCCTTGCGAACCTGCTGTCTATGCAAGGCGAGACAATCTGGAAAATGTCCGCGAAAATTGGGTCGTTGCTCCACGTAGTTTGCTTCCCTCGAACGTCTAGCGCAGATGCGGCCGATCCCTTCAAGGGGATCGCGAAGGTCCGGTCCCATGCGTCACGATAACGTCGGAGCAGAACGGCGCTTGCGATGATCAGAAGAATATCAACGTAGATACCAACAGATTGAGCGCGTGTTCCGTTTGGGGCGTGTGTGTGATGCTTGTCGGATAATGAATGTATGACAGTCCGACGCTTGCATATATCCCCGGAGCGAGATGCGCGATGTATGTTCCCGTGACTGCTGTGCTATCGCGGTGCGCAAGCTGGCCTTTAGCCAGAGCAGCATCCACTGCAAGCTTACTCCAGGCCGTGTTGGTCGCAACGAGGGCAATCAGATCACTGGGCCGGTTATCAAAAGGTCCCTTCGCATAAAGACGAAGCTCGTAATACCGGCTGATCCTGTTGCGTTCAGGTGGAGCTCCCATGACGGAAAAGCCGCCGTAGATGCCGCGAGACGGCGACCCAAGGGCGTCACTCTGCCAGAGCTGCCTGTCCGCAGCGATGTAGTGAAAATTATTTCCGCTCTCCCTTTGTTGCTTGGGATCCGCCAAATCCGTGTAGCGGCTAGTGTTGAAGCCAATGCCCGCCCGCAGCCACGTGTCGGGTAAGCCGGGAGCAGCCTTGCTCTTGTAGCCGGCTTCTTCGACGAAAAGGATGCCTGCATTGGCCGTGCTCCAGTTCAAGCCAGTGGGATTCTCCGTTATGTGGGCATAGGGACCATCGGGACTGATTGAGCGCTGGACGGAGACCTTCTTATACAAGCGATCGTCGAAATTGCACTTCAAGTTGACCGCCGGCGTGGGCGCGGCATTGGTGCTCATCCCTGCCTGGAACAAGGCAGACATGTTCGATCCTGTAATCCCTCCGAACAATGTACCGGTGAATTCATTCTGGTTTCTGAGGTAGCCAATTTTGAGCTCTAGTGTCCTGTCGAAGAAAGTCTGGTAGTAGGCGAGCGTATTGAGTCCCACTCGATCTGGCCCTGGGCGATCCCACGTCCAGTATTGCTGCTCGGCTCCTACGACAATCTGTCCGTCGGCAATGCCGAACCGGCTCAGATCGTAGGTGACGATCATGAGGTTCGCCGACGCGAAAGTCGGATTCTGGCCCATATAGAGCTGGTTTGCGATAGTGCTTCTGGCTGCATGCGGTAGCTGGTTGCTTGCAAAGGAGTTATGTGTCCACCCGATATAGCCGATGCCGACGTCCGCCAGCGCAGATCTAACGCCCCCCTTGTCCTGATCAATCGTATCTGCAGGACCAGGGATGGGGAACCACAACCCTTTTTCACGCAAATTGTCGTACCTTTGGAAGGGATCGATCGTTTTTTGCGGTCTCGTCTGAGCAGCCCTGTCCGCATTGCCGCGCTTCTCCAAAGGCACTCCGGGACCTGCTGCTGGCGCCGGGGCAGGAGGGCGGATTGCCTGACGGACCAGGTCGATCGGGAGCTTTGCGGCCCGGTCGGAAGTCTTTCCTCTTTTGCCGGTCTCATCCACAGGGTGGTTACTAGGATCAAGTCCGCTGGCGGTTTGTGCCCGTACGGAATTGCCGACCAGACAAGCCGCTAGCGAAAGTGCGATAGCAAGCCCAGATTGCTTTCGCCTTGGTCTGTAATTGAAAGAAAGTGCTGACCTAGCCGAGCATGTTCGAGGCGAGGTCGTCGCAAGAAGGCAATCACGCATGGCGTAGTTCGGGTCCATGTCTGCCGGACATGAATAGATTGAACTGCGGCCTGATTGGCCCAGAGTGAGCTCCCGGCGGAGTGTGCCACGCGCCTGCTTCCACATCGTCATTGCGAGCGCAGCGAAGCAATCCAGAATCCCTCCGCGGCGGCAGTCTGGATCGCTTCGTCGCCAGCGCTCCTCAGCAAGCGGCATCGCCGGCGTCCTTTCGCGTCCGAGGGCGAGGGGGACGAGCCAGAACGCGATCTATCCGAACAGAGCCACTCAGGCTTCCTGAACCTCTCAGCTCGCGGCGCGATGATGATCTGGTCCGAAACTTTGCTTGTGAATGACGTCGGTGCGCCGAGAGCCAGCGGAGAGCGCTGGCTCGGCAAATGCTCACGACGAGCGCGCGGGGCTTGCTGTCCTGGCCACCAGAACATTGCGAATGTCCACCTTGCTCACTGCGAGTCAGGCGGTGGCGCGCATCTGCATCGAAGGCGGCTTTCTGGACCAAACGGCAGCTACCCGAAAGCAAGGCTCGCCATGCAAGAGGCGTGGCTTCACGAAGCGCTTCATTGGTATCGTTGTCAGCGAAACACGAGACAATCGGCGGGCTTGAAGGCCGAAGAGCCTTTGAATTTGCGCGCGCGGCAACCACACCACAACATCCAACGTGATGGCCCAGGAGACCGGACGAATCAGCCATCGAGCAGCTCTGGCGGATATCGGCGAGCAGTTGCTGGTTGCCGTTAGCGCGGCAAAACTTGTCTTGCATCCGAATCCTTGATGTGCGCGGCGTTCGTTGGTCACGCTTGGCACGTGCCCGTCATCTCGAACAACCTGCCGGAACTGGTAGTTGATCAGGTGCAATGGTTGTCAGTCCAATCGGCCATTGCGGCTCGGCCGATCAGCCGTTGCGCTTACGTGGCCCGTCCCAGATGAAGTTGCTGGTCAGGCAAGGCGTAAGGCGGGAGTCCATCGAACACACTGCCGGATCAGTGGACGGTTTGCATTCGTGCCGGGGCAAGAAAAGACGATCTGCAAGGTTCTTCTGAATGATGAGAAAATGCTGCGCCATCGCCGACGAAGACGAGAACCATTGCTCGCTGGTGGCGCTATCATGGAGAACGCGCGAAAATTGTCGCGTTGCGTTGCTCAAGAAGGAGCGTTTCATAGGAGCAGGCGCAGCCGATCGGGAAGCTCGCCAAGATTGATTATTGTCGACGCTGGCAGCTCCTGGAGCGCGGGAGCATCGCGGGCGATCGCGTCGACAAAATAAGCCTGCTGGAATGGGATCTTGAGCGAGGAACAATGGACTTGATTGAACATGCGGCCGCTTCAGACTTGCGCCCGCTCTTGCACGGGCCGTCAAGACGGATTCTCCCGGTCTTGGTGCTCCCGCTTGTCCTCGTCGGCTCGTGTGCTGCTGGCGCCTGGCTTTGGGCTAACCTTGAAGAGCCTGTCGAGACGTCAGAAAGCAGGGATGTCGCTTCAACAATGAGCCTGTCACTGGAGGACAGGGCATCCCTATTCGAGATAAAGTGGGCACAGCAGAAAGCTGGCGATGAGATCGCAGAACTCAACCGCCAGATCGATGCCCAGCGGGATGTCCTCAAAGGGATCCTGGATCAGATCACCATGCTGACTTCGCGGATCGATGCGCTGCAGAGTTCAACACCTGTCCCTTCTGCTGCTTCCGAGCCTCCTTTGTCGCCACCCCGGGCTGTTTCGAGCGTCGCCAGGAAACGCTTCGGGCGGTCCAAACCACATGGACCTGTTTCCGTCGGAGGCGCGCCAGTGATTGCCGGACCGAAGACAGCCGAGCCTTGAGTCTGAGACGCTGCGGGCGTGGTCGAGTGTCCAACTGTGCTCGAGGAGGTGGACCATAGCTTCGCAAAGCTGCCTCCAGCCGTAAAATTCCCGAAGCTGGTGCGGACGCCGGCGTCTCCAACGGCACGTCGCGCTGAGGCAGTCACCATTATCAAGAGCACTCAAGGAGAGGTGGGGCAGAACCCTTTCGGCATGATCGAGCCGTGGCCCTGAACGGCGGAATCCGCTGCGCTTCTCCTTCAAATCAGCTTCCTTTTAGTCAGCCCTCCCGGTTTGAGGCCATATCTGAAAGATTGTTGTCATGACACCGCCGCTGCATCCTCGAAATCTGGCCTGTCTGCCGGAGGTGCCTCTTCAGATCATTCCGTCGAGAAAAGCTTAGATCTTTGGGATCTGCTCACATGCGCGGCTTAGTTAATAGGGGGTACGGTCGAGATAAGTGTCGAATGCGGCAGCAACAGCACGAATGACAAACCGGTGTTCCTGCTTGACCCGAATGAATCCCTCTTCAATGTCCACTATCCCGTCTTCGGCAAGCATTCCCAGCCGGTCGGCCGAATTGAGAAGAGGAATCGGATCAAATCCGTGAGCAGCACAGATCGCTGGTACGTCGGCCTGCAAATCGCACATCAGACGCTCGATAATTGCGGCGCGGAGCCGATCTTCGGGGGAGAGACAGTAGCCTTTTGAGGTTGCCAGACGACCAGCCTGAATGTGTTGGCCATAGGAAGCGGTTGCGCTCTCGTTCTGGACGTAACCGTCACGCAGACGGCCGATGGCTGACGGACCTAAGCCGATTACGGTTTTGCAGGTATCAGCTGAATAACCCAGGGAGTTGCGGCGCAGCTGACCGGCTTTCTGCGCCAGCGCCAGCTCGTCGTTGGGCAGGGCGAAATGGTCGAGCCCGATCAGGCGGTAGCCGGCCGAGACCAGCGTATCTGCAATAGCCGCGGCTTGCTCGGCGCGGGCGACATTATCCGGCAGCGCCGTCTCATCGATCTGGCGCTGACGTTTCATATAGGAGGGGACGTGAGAATAGCCGAAAACCGCAAGCCGGTCTGGCCGCATCGCCAGGGCCGTCCGCGCGGAGTCCACGCAGGACCGCACCGTCTGATGTGGCAGTCCGAAGAGAAGGTCGAAATTGATGCGCCTTATCCCATGCTGGCGAAGGCTTTCGACGACAGAAGCCGTCTGCACCTCACTCTGGACGCGGTTGACCGCCCTTTGAACCACGGGGTCGAAGCTTTGCACGCCTATGCTCGCGCGACTGATCCCCGCCGCTTCTAACGTTTCGACCATCTCGGCCGTGAACGCACGCGGGTCGATTTCTATGGCGATGGTAGCTGATTTGCTGAACGCGAAGCAGCGACGCAGGAGTTCCATCAAGCCCAGGAAATCAGTCGGCGCAATGGTGGTCGGCGTCCCGCCGCCGAAATGCACGTCGCTCACCGGCAGAGCGGGCGGCGCTTGCTCTGCGACCAAGCGTATTTCATCCCGCACCGCCGCCAAATAATTGCGGATCGGACGCTCGCTGCGAGTGAGGCTTGTAGGGAAGCCGCAATACCAGCAGATCGAGCGACAGAACGGAACGTGGAGGTAGAGCGATACGGGTTCGTTCGGCGGCAGCCGCCTCAACCATGTCTCACAAATCTTGGGACCGACCATCGCGGAGAAATCCGGTACGGTTGGGTAGATGGTGTACCAAGGCAGGCGAGCATCGCAATACTTGTTTATGAGGGAGGTCTGCAAGGCTTAACTTTCCCATGCGCAAACAGCGTGAAACTGACCGGTGCCCTCTCTTGTGTCTTTGCGTTATGTCAAACGCGCCTAACTGTTCTTGAGATTGATCCCGCTCTCGATGTCACTGCCAACCCACCTTAGGGCCGGCAGTGGGAGTGAGCGTCGCTCCTTGGCGATTATCTGGAGTCTTGTGGGTAGAATGAACGTGTCTTAGGAGTACGGCCCAAGCGGCTCGACGTCCTCCGACTAGGCTGTGTGCAGTGTCAATCATTCATCCGAGGGCGCGTCGCTTCTGTACTCCCTGACATGCAGCCGTTTTGCGAGGAAGACAGGGATCTAAAGGCATCATCAAGAGCGGGCAGGCTGTCCCGAGACGTTCAAACATGTGCATGCTCGCAGCATTCGACCGGTGCCTCCCGTCCAAGGCCGGCGTGTCACGGAAAATACGTTGCTTGCTGGATGAAGAGCGCCAAGTTCGCGATCGTACAATGTGACGCTGCGTGCGATTCAAGTCCTTTGGAGCAGCTCACGAAAAACATTGTCGAAGTTCAAGTACAAAACGCAATGAGCCTCAATTCCGCCACGCTACTTGTCTCATTGCCGCGAGCATCATCACGGATGTACTGATGATGTTGGGGCGAGCCCGGCGCACTTTCACACCCGGCAAAGTGCGTCGGGTGCGCCTTGGTTCGGCGGCGTCTCGTTCCGGCTCCAATGCAGCTCGCCAACTCACAACAACTTGCAGGTCCTGCTTATAGCGAACGCGAGCCCGGCCAGAAACCTCACACGTGACACTATCTGCAGTATTCTATTTTGCTTCAGCGCTTGATGTCTTTTGTTTTTTGACATCGCCTTTGCGGCTAGCGGAACCGGCAGAGCGCGCACAATTGCAGTTGCCCCTCATTGGCCTCGCGATCAATCCGGTGCACCAGCAGCAGCTCTCACTGTTTCACATAGCCCGCCTGGTGAAGCGTCGATCATCCCGTCACAAGGAATCGTTCTCGCGCGGCGGCCTGGAGGCCATCTAGGCAGAAGCCAGCTCGGAGATCTTGCACGGGATCATTACACGGCGGGATCGCGCGCTGGCATTCCAGCCCATTCACACTGGATCGAGAAAGTTTACGCTTCATATGCCGATCGGGTCTGAAGATCATCTTCCGCGAATGAGAGCTGATGACGACTCCCCGCAAGACGGTTGGCAGCAACAATCAAGCACAGCGACGGCTACGTACGTCAGTATATGATCTGTGGCGATCATCGCCTTCAGTTCGCTGTTGAAACGTTTGCGGCAAATGTCAATACTTCACGCCCCCAAACCGCCTGACTCTATCAGCAGCCTTTAGCGAGACCGCGTGAGAGGGTCTCGGCGTGTTTCAGATGGAGATGGGATCGAAGAACGACCGCGTCGACTCACCATTGCGGCAGCGAGCGCCATTCCTGTTGTAAAACGGCGTCGAACTCATCGGAGAACCGGTGAAGGATGACTCTCTCGGCGTGCTTGATTTCATAGGGGCGGCGCGATGGTGGCAGCTTCGTGGCGGAGGGGGCGCATTGCCGCGCCTCCGCATCCTTGCCCATTTCGAATTGACTGCAACTTTCTGGCGCTCAGCACATCTTCCCTGACAATCTCCATTAGCAGCGCGCTGCAAGGACGGACTTAACCCAACTTTCTCCGAACTTGGACTAAGATGGCTTGCAGACTTAGTCGATGCGCGAGCCGATAACGAGATTGGCGCAGCTTTTCAGAATACTGATAAAGATCTCCTGGCCCCTACTGGTGCTGCGGCTCGCGCAAATGGCGCTGTCGCCTTTGCCTCCCAATGTCATGATTGCTTCAATGCACTTACCTTGCGACCAACCGGCCGCCTTTCAAGCCCTTGTCCCGGCGGTGATTTTCGCGAAATCAGCAGTTGGTATGACACTTGCTGGACTGGTGCGATCCGATCCGGGGTCCTCTCCCTTCTGGAGATGCGCATGCAAAGTGTCCTCTGCATCAAGCGGGTCTCGCGACTGCGAGTATCTCCCATTGCGTCTTTGACGTGGCCATTTTCTGCCCTTTCGACTCATTTGCGCCGGATCTGCCGGACGGACCCGCTGAGACGCCGGGAGATGATGCGAGGAGTATGGCTTCGGCTGTTCCGTGTTGCTCATCGATCGCGTCCCCGACGCCGTCATAGGGCGGAGCATCAGCCAACGGTTAGCGATGGCAATTCGCAAGATTGGGAAGAAAAATGACGCTCCTGTTGTCTTCGTCGGCAAGCAGAGAATCGATACCTACAACGCGCAAGTCGAGTCCGGCACCGCCAACCGCATGGGCGTGCTCTACCTTACCTGTATCGCGGAGTTTAGTGCCCAGCATGTCCTCGTGCTTGGCCTCGAGACAAAGCGAACCGTCTTTCGGACAGGACCATGGTTTCTCGCCATCCAATCTAAACAGAGCTGGGCCTGTGACCGCTCGTGCTGTTTGGTTCGTCTCGCCAGCTGAGTCGTCAGGGTCATCGGGCTTTCTATCACCGCCAGGCCATCAACACGGACGACCGCCCGGTGATCTCCGATTTCGCCAGTACGCTATCGGCGAGCTCGACCAATCACTTTGCCTGTGCAACGGCGCTTCGATTGCGCCGTGCCGTTCAGCCTCGGACCAGGGATGATGGCGGTATCTCGGCTGTTTGACGGGACGATCATGCCGGCGCAGCCAGCGGCAGGGCACGAATCCGGGAATGGCATCTGACGCAGGGTGTGGCGCTCAGACTTCACGAAGAACAAACCAAAGGGTTCAGGTCATGGATTTGAATTTGGCTCCGCCTGAAACAAGCGCAATCGAACACAATGACAGGGAGCTTGATCGAGGTTCTGAGGCGCCCATCACGGATCTCTTTAGCTTCACCGAATGCGCGAAACAGACGCATTCGCTCAGAGCGTTGTTCGAGCTTCTTGTAAGCTGTTCTACCAAGGAAGGGTTCAGTGAAGTCGCTTTCGGCGCTCTCAACTTCGTCGAGCCACTTCGGCTGGCGGAGTATCCACCTCCGGCTGTGGCTGTGAAGTGGCCGCCGGACTGGTGCGACCGATACTTCAAACACAAGTACCATACTATCGATCCGGTGATCCGGAGGACGCCGATGCAATCGCGGCCGTTTTTGTGGGACCAACTCGCCGACCGCTATCAACTTCAACCGGACGAGAGACGCGTATTGGACGAGGCGAGAGAGGCGGGCCTGAAGCATGGCATGAGCGTGCCATTGTTTGGCCCGTTGGGTCGGGTATCCGTGGTGTCGTTTGCATCTGCGTCCGACGATGCTGATCCTCAGGATCACATCGGTCATCTCAACGCGCTGGCGTCGCAGTTTCACACCGCCTATGGCGACATCGCTCGTCCCTGCGATAATGATTGCGAAAGAAAAATTGCACTATCGCAGCGGGAGATCAATTGCTTGCGGTGGGTGGGAGAGGGGAAATCGTCATGGGAAATTGGGAAGATCCTGAATATCAGCGAGAATACAGTCAATTTTCATATCAAAAATGCGATGCGAAAGCTGGGCGCGACCAGCCGGATTCAAGCGGTCCTTATGGCGGTTCGCCTCAATCTTCTTTGAATTCATCAGTCGAATGGAACGAGCACCAAGCGCCAATCTTGCTTCAGCTTCTGGCAGGTTAATCGATGCCCCGCGATAATGATTGCGAAAGAAACGTTGCACTATCGCAGCGGGAAATCAGTTGCTTGAGGTGGCTCGCAAGGGGGAAATTGTCTTGGGAAATGGGGAAGATCATGAACATCAGCGAGAATACAGTCAATTTCATATCAAAAATGCGATGCGAAAGCTCGGTGCGACCAGCCGGATTCAGGCGGTCACTATAGCAATTCGCCTCAATCTTCTTTGAATTCATCAGTCGAATGGAACGAGCACCAAGTGCTAAATCTTGCTTCAGCTTCGGGCAGGTTAATCGATGCTTATGGAGCTCCGCAACCTCACGCGGCGAGAGGTTTCGGACTTGCCTCAAGGAGTGTTGTATTTGCGGCTTCGCCGAAAGTGCCATCAGATGTTGAATCGACGGACCTCGTCCGCCAGTGTTGAGGTCAGGCGGCGTCGTTCCATCCAACCGGTGATCCCTGCTTAGACGAACTCGGACCTGGTGCTTCGGAAGGGGAAGGAGCGTGTGAAGAAAGAACCCCGACCGCGGTCGGGGCTCCCGATTCACGCAACCGCGTCGAGATCACTATTTGGCAAACCCAGGGCCGAACTTGTAATTGAGCCGTGCCGTGATGAGATCGACGTCCTGGTGGACGCGATCGGCCGCAACGGCCGCTGGGAAGCTTACGTTGCTGCGCTGCATGAACAAGTGGGTATACTCGACGCCAGCTGACCAGCTGGGCGCGAGGCTGACTTCGGCACCGGCGCCCAGCGCGCCACCCCAACGCACATCATTGTCTACAATCTCGGTGCCAGTAGCCACCGAGTTCAAGTGATAGGTGTTGCTGGTCACCGCAGCACCGCCCTTGGCGTACAGCAGCACGGCATTGAACGTGTAGCCAATATGGCCGGTGAGCAGACCGAACGCATCTGTCTTGGTGCCAATGGTGTTTGCTGGGAAGGCGGCGCTGACATTGGAGCCGCTGAAGTCGGCCCAATTGCCCTGGCCTTCGATCCCGTAGACCATGTTGAAGATGTGCCAACGATAACCAATCTGGCCGCCAACGGTACCGCCAGTCGAATTATGGCAACCCTCGGGAGTGACTCCATTGAAATCCCAGCAGTTGCGGCTCGTTCCCCAGCCGCCATTGACACCGATATAGTAGCCGGACCAATCGATAATCGGGGCTGCGACCCGGAGCGGTGGCGCCTTGACCTGGACGGGCTGCCCGGCGAGGTCCGTGCCGAATGCGGGAGCGGCCGCACTGAGTGCGCCGATGCTTGCGGTCAGAATCAGAAAATTCTTCATTCGAGTGTTGTTCCTTTCGGTGCCCCCAGCGCCGTGCGTTTAACAACATGATCGCGAATTGCTGTAACTGCCGCACAACATGTCCTCGAAAGAAAAGGGTCAAATCGCACGCCGCGTCAGATTGTGGCGCGCGAAACTTGCCATGCACTGCCTCGGCCGAAATGCTGCGGCCTGACAGTGGTCGCTTCGCGCAGATGCTTCTTTGAATACGAGCCGTTCGTGATGGCTTGTGATGGGACGCAATGCTGCGAGGTGTTTGGTTCCCTCTCGCTAACTAGCGACAAGGCCAGTCTGCGCCAACACGTCCCGTGCATGCTCGCTGTTCAGAGAGTTCGGCAAATGAAGACCGCTGATCGAAGACGTCTCGGGCGCGCAAAAGCTCATTCTTCCGGCAGGAGGGCCGTGCTGCCGCTTGCAGTCATGGGCGATGCGGCGATGATCGATCACATGCCTGGATCGCTTTGGCTCCGGACCTATCATAAGTGCAGCACGATTTTCCTCTGCTAAGACCTCGATCGACGATGCCAAGAAGCCGATGCGGCTGTGCCTGACGAGGCTCTCGCTTGAAGTTGAGCAAGCTCGTGCCGAGCCAAGGTCAGGAGAGAAAACGCTAGGGCGTTTCCGCTGGCGCGAGCGAATATTAGCGCGGCTGTTCCGTCCCGTCGCCGACTTGCTCTGGGTTCCAGGTTACTGGTCTGGGGTCACTAGAAGAGCTGCATAGGCAACAGTCGTCGCGAACGTGCTCGTCTTCAGCGGGGCTGAACGTGAGTGGAGGAAGGTCAGCTCGAGCACGCTCTGCCCCGGTTGTTTTCCCGCCGCATAAGGTCCCCAAGAGCCTTAACGAAGGCGAACTTATATGGCAGTAGAGGTTCAAGCGCCTTATTGCTCCGTCGACGGCGCCAGTTCAGCCCGCAAGCTGCGTATCGCCTCGTTTGCCAGATTTAAAGTATTCCGTTCGCCTTTCCTTATCGAAGACTCAAGGAAAGTGCGCAACCGGCTGTGGAGGACCGTCTTGAGATTATGCGCCAGCAACGGATCCTTCTCAACAAAGCGCCAGGCCTTATCAAATGCGACGCTCACGATAGCATCTGTCATCTGCACTTGCTCCGGTAAGAACTGATCCATCTCAACACTCCACGACGTCCTGATACAAGGAGGTACTTTGGCAAAGCTAACCGAGAGCCTGTGGCTTGTCCCAGCAAGTAAGACATCAGAGCAGCAGGACGCTCGGACATCGAGCTGCTCTCGGTGCTTCAATGAATCTATAGATGTTTGTTGAAGTTCCGATGACCCCGCAGTCGTATTGCCAGGCGCAATTCGAATAATTCTGAAGCGGCTGAAACGAGCACGCGTCGCGCGACTTCGTTACCGCAGCGCTCTTGTTGCTCGGCATCGGTCAATAACTGCGGCTCTTCCTGCAATCGGAAAATCGGCGCCATGCCAATCACGACTAAAGCCACAATGAAAATGGATCGTTCCGCTCCATTCGCAGTCTCAAGCTAAGAAGCGTTTCTGGAAGCGTGTGGCGTTTTCCGAACACTGCTTGTTTGCTTTCTGATACTGTCCGGGGCCGGTCGTCCTTTGCTCCGCCCTGCGCGTGGTCTCCTGCTCTCGGTGCAGGCTCCAGCTTTCGAGCATGGTGGCGAACAGTTGCGATATGGAAAAGCCAGCGGAACCGGCGCGCTTACGGGACGGTGTGCCCATAGACGCCAAGTCGTCGATCCCCGGTACGTACGGCCGCAGCAGTCAGCCCAGGGACGTTCGATAAGCGCGCCATCAACCGCAGAAAAAGGCAAATGAAATCTCAGTCGGCTGCTGCTGAACGTGACAGAATTAGTTTCGCGATCTTCAGTTGATTGGCGGGAGTTCGAAGCACTGCCGGTAATGCTGCCACGGCCTGATCGAGAAGGCGTCCCAAAACCTGAAGGTCTTCTGGGTAGTAAACGCCACGGTCTCGCGACAGTCGCGTCGTGCGCTGGTCGCTGGCGCGGCCCCCGGTACTGGTATCGCCTAGCTGGCCGAGCTCCACTTCCGCCGTAATCATTTGGTTTGTGAGTGCGTTCAGCAGTCGGATCGCTTCGAGCTCGTTGCCTTCTTCGCCTATGAGGGCGGCCACGATGTCGAGTTGCAGGTCGATGCGTTCCTCAAGGTCCTCTGCGCGTGAATTGGAAGGGTCAAGTTCCACGGTGTCGCTCCAAAGTGGTTAAATGCAGGCAGCAGGCTGAATAACGGTTGTGGCAGACGGCGATAGAACGAATGGCTGCTGCACAAGGCAAGGTGCGCACGCACGGTCGCCGAAGGGAGGGGATGGCAGGCATGTGCCGCGAAACGACCGCAAAGGCGGAATCGACGGTATAGAGCGCTGCGAACTGCTTGTAGATGGCCCGTCATTTGATTGGATCGTCGAGCCGGTCCAGCGCGTTGGGCCGTGGCAGTGACTCCAGCTAGCGGGGACACCGCTGATGACGGCAAGTCGAGAAGCGAGGCCCGAACTGCTGCGGGATTGCTTGCCGCCTGACATAGCGATCTAGACGTAACCGGAGGCCTCGCCAGACGAGGGATAACCGCGTCGGGATATGGTCGAAGAGCGCCGGCGCATAGAATGAGATAGGGTGGCGTCAGTCTGTAAGCAGTGGATGTGGGGGCGGCCCGCCGACGAGTACTGTGCATGCGAGCGGAGTGAGAATCCGCGATCACACGACGTATGGGCGTGGGCAGCAAGATCGCCAGACTGGTCTCATCACGCCGATCGACATCAGTGCATCGTCCTGGCCGGAGGATATGTCGCTTGCACTTAGCCTGGTCAGATAGCTGATCGCACTGCTTTGCCTGAAGGCCGCGACAGCGGCGGATTGTCGACGCTGCCCGCCTGGTCAGGGCGGAAAGTCCCGCCCGCACCGGTGTAGAGGGCAGTTCGACTGCCCGAATTCTATGCAGCGCACGCATTTACTTTGGCCAAGCAGTGTGCGCGAGAGCCGATCTTCTTGGAGCGCCTTAGTAAGATTGCAAAGGGGGAGGCGACAGCGCGATACGTTGCGCGCGAGACGTTGCGATTGGCCATCCGACTGGATTTGCGCCGCACGCGTCTCGATTCCAAAGATTGATGGGTGTCGTTAGGGATGCAGCCACGAGAAGCTTGAATCGGCCTGCGACTATGCTGATAGCAAGAAGGATCCATGGTCACACGACATTCGTGAAATGTGCTTTCCGGAAACCGGCGATCGACTTATGGGGTATTTGGCTGAAATTGGTAAAATCGAAAGTGTTGATGGGACGCATCCAGTTCGTGGATCGCGTACACGAGTAATCTCATCGCGTACATCGAAAATGGGTTATTTAGTGTTTTCCCGCAGTCTTGGTTCAGTGAGTTTGAGGGCCTTTAGGCGAGCCTGCTGATTCGTTGATGACCGGCCATGATAGAGAAGACAAAAAATCGCAGCGAATACGTCTAGATTGGACTCCAGATGTCACGAGGGTCCCACTGCGGATTCCGACGAAGTCGCCCGGGTGTACCGATATGAAGTCGCCCGGGGATTCCGAGACGATGTCGCCCACCTCTCCGATCTGATCTCGCCCGGGGGCGGGGCGTTCTGGCCGGCTGGTTCTCTGGCATCGGTCAAGCCGCGTGGTCAATCTGGAATCGCGGCTTGAATCTGTTTTTTCTTCTACTGTGGTTGCTGTGGGCATGTGGGCAACGCCTTGGCGTTGTCCAAGCGAAGCGGCATGTCCACAGCGCCACGGGCTCAGGCCTTTCGGGCGGATTGCCGGGTTCGGCGCAAGCTTTCGCCGGAGAGATCGAGCCGATGGGCGTTGTGGACGAGGCGATCGAGGACGGCGTCGGCGTAGGTGGGGTCGCCGATGAGCGCGTGCCACTGATCGACTGGGAGTTGGCTGGTGACGAGGGTGGAGCGGCGGCCGTAGCGATCCTCCAGGATCTCCAGGAGGTCGTGGCGGCCGCCGGCATCGAGCGGAGCCAGACCCCAGTCGTCGAGGATGAGCAAATCGACGCGGCCGAGCGCGCGCAGCAGGCGCGGGTGGCGGCCATCGCCGCGGGCGAGCGCCAGGTCGTCGAACAGACGCGGGACGCGCTGGTAAAGGACAGAGCGATTGTCGCGGCAGGCCTTGTGGCCGAGCGCCGAGGCAATCCAGCTCTTGCCGACGCCGGCCGGACCGCAGATCAGCAGGTTGGCGTGGTCGTCGATCCAGCGGCCCTCAACGAGGCCGGCGAATAGCACGCGATCGAGACCGCGCGGGGTGCGGTAGTCGACGTCCTCGACACAAGCTTGCTGGCGCAGCTTGGCGTGACGCAGGCGGGTGGCGAGCCGCTTGTCGTGACGCAGCGAGACCTCGCGTTCGAGCAGCAGCGCGAGCCATTCGGCGTGACCGAGGCTCGCGGCCTCGCCGGTTGCCTCGATGTCGACAAAGGCTTTGGCCATGCCGTGGAGGCCGAGCGCGTTGAGCCGGTCGAAGGTCGGATGGGTCAGCAAGGTATCATCTCCTAATTGTAGTAGCGCGGTCCGCGGATGTTGGAATGCAGGATCGGCAGGTCGTCCGCGGAACGCTGGGGAGCAGGACGCCGATCGAGGTTGTTGGCGAGGATCGACTTGACCGAGCCATAGGTGCGCGCGCCGATGTCGATCGCCCGCGCGGCTGCCGCGTCCAGGCGCTCGCGCCCGTAGGACGCGGCGAGCCTGAGGATGCCGAGACAGGCGCGGAATCCCTGCTCGGGGTGCGAGCGCTCGTCGAGAATGAGGTCGCACAACGCGCTGGTCGCCGGGCCGATCGCGGCGGCGTCCTGGCGGATGCGCACGATGGTCCAGCCGGCGTAGCGGCGATGGCTGGAGGCCATGTGCTCCGGCACGGTGGTGTGCTTGTGATTGCCGCTCATGCGCTGATGCGCGGCAATCCGCTCGCCCTTGTGGAAGATCTCGACGGTGCGGGCGGTGAACCGCACCTCGACCTCGGCACGCGCGAAGCGATGTGGCACGCTGTAGTAATGCTTCTCCACCTCGACGTGGTAGTCGAGGCTGACGCGGCGGATACGCCACTCGGCGAGCACGTAGGGGCTCGCCGGCAACGGCTTGAGCGCCGGTCGGTCGATCTCCTCCAGCAGCCGGCGGCGCGTCACGCCGAGCCGCCGGATCGGCCGTTCCTCGTTGAGCCTGGTGAGCAACTCGCCGATCGCCGCGTTGACGTCGGCGAGGCTGTAGAAGGTGCGGTGGCGCAGGCGGCCGAGCAGCCAGCGCTCGACGATGAGGACGGCTTGCTCGACCTTCGCCTTGTCGCGCGGCTTGCGCGGTCGTGCCGGCAAAATGGCGGTGCCGTAGTGGGCCGCCATCTCCGCATAGGTGCGATTGATCTGCGGATCGTAGAGGCTCGCCTTGATGACCGCGACCTTGGTGTTGTCAGGCACCAAGAGCGCCGGCACGCCGTCGATTGCGGCCAAGGTGCCGACGTGAGCGCTGATCCAGTCGGCAAGCCCCTGCGTCCACGTCGCCTGCGCATAGGTGAAGTTCGAGGCGCCGAGCACGGCGACGAAGACTTGCGCCGTCCTCCGCTCGCCGGTGAGGCGGTCGACCACCACCGGCACGCCGTCGCCCGCGTAGTCGACGAACAATTTGTCGCCGGCCGCGTGCGACTGGCGCATCGTCACCGACAGGCGACCTTCCCAGGCGCGATAGAGCTCGCAGAAGCGCGAGTACCGGTATCCGCCGGGTTCGGCGGCAATGTACTCCTCCCACAGGATCGACAGCGTCACGTGCTTGCGCTTGAGCTCGCGGTGCACCGCCGCCCAGTCGGGCTCGGCGATGCGGCGGTGACCCTGCCGGTTGCCGTTGCCGGTCTTGGCGAACAGGCGGGCCTCCAGGGCCGCGTCCGTGAGTTCGTCGGGCAACGGCCAGCTCAGGCCAGCGGCCTCGAACCGCCGGATGGTCAACCGCACTGTCGAGGGCGCCGCGCCCATCCGCCGCGCAATCTCGCGGCTCGGTAGCCCAGCCGCCTTCATCCTGATCACATCGCGCACACGGCGCATCGCAAGCCTCTCCGTCGGCATCCAGGGTCCCCCTTCGCAAAGCCGAAAGGGTTGACCTATGGGAGCCAGAAAAGGCCTCGTCACCCGGGCGACATCATCCCGGAATGGTGGGCGACATCATCTCGGAACGGGCGGGCGACTTCAAATCGGAATGCTGGGCGAGATCATCTCGGAATGCTGGGCGACATCGAGCGGAATCCGCATCCCACAAAAACTCCACCGATGTGCGTAAGAAGAGGAGGCCGTGGAATCTCGACGGCGACTATCCACCAGCTCCGGCCTCCCGCAGATGCAGGATGACCCTGAGCAATCGCTGGCCTTCATTGAAAAGGCCCGCGAGATCGAAGCGGACGAAGAGCGTCCGCCTGCGGATGAGTTGATAAAGGCTCGCAAACACTCCCTAAGCCAAAGCTCGCTCCCAAATAGAAGCGACAGGCGGGTCAGATATCGCCGATTTTCTCCAGTATAACGTGTACCGGACTACCTCAACCATGAGCGCCTGTGGCTTCCCATCTGAGAAGTTGGCAGGCCAATCGAGCGTCAGGCTCCATCTGTTGTCTGCCGGTACTTGAGCGCCAATTACATGCGTGCCGCCGGTTGGCGCATATAAGTGACAGTCCCCTTTATGCGGCCGCCTGCTCGATGTAGGTACCACTATAGCGAAGGTTTCCAACATCGACCCCGACAATCTTGCCGTTGCCGACGTAGACGGCACCGCCGCCAGTTCGCCCATGCAGACAGTCCATTGCGTAAAGCGCGCTCACAACGAAGAATTCTCTTCGAAAGCAGAGTTTCATGTGCCGAAGTAAGAAGAAGCGCAGTCAGAAAAAGTGAATGCTTGATCGTTGCCATTGAGGCTGACGATCGCCTTCGCGCAAAGGGCAAACGACAACCAAAATCGCAACCAGATTCGGACAACCTCAGTGCGCCGGTCTCCTTTGCCAAGCATATGATTCCCCAATGTAGACATTAGCCACCAAAGCTATCGAGAATTTCAGCTTTGATTGCGGTTGCCGTGTACAGGGAGACCTCCAGCGGAAGGTTTCCAAATGCAAGCTGGCAAAGCAAGTAGTTGGCACCTGCCTCTTCCATCTGCTGAAGAAGAAGCTGCCGGACGGAAGCTGGCGTTCCAACGACACACAATTCGCTCTCAAGTGCTGCATCGAAGGTCAGCGGAAGGGCGGGCGGCGTCGGAATGGCGTTCAGGTCGTAAAGAAACTTGAAGCTCTCCAGCCATCGTCCATACGCAGTTTTGGCCGCCGCATGAGCGTCCTGGTCAGACTTAGCAATTACGACCATGCGGGCGAGGCCGAGAAATGGCTCGCGGCCATGTGCGGTTGTATTGTGGCCGCGTTGGGAGCGGTAGGCCTCCGTAACTTTCCGGACAACAGAGGCGGGGCCTATGCACGCCAGATTGGCGCCATTTGCAGCGGCCCACTGCGCCGACTCGGCCCGACTGCTAGCGATCCAGGTCGGCGGATATGGACGTTGATGAGTCCTCAAGGTTAAGGGTATTTCGCTCAGCTCAAAGTGGTGTCCCTGATAGGATAGCGTATGTCCCTTCAGTGCAATATTCAGGATTTCGCTGGCTTCAGTATAACGGCCTGGTGCGGTTTCTGCACTGATGCCGAAATAGCCCCATTCAATCGGCTGGGAGCCGCGGCCGATCCCGAGCTCGAGCCTGCCGCCGCTCAACTGGTCAAGCATGCAGATCTCTTCGAATGCGCGCAATGGGTGATAAAGGTTGAGCAACAGGACGAGCGGACCAAAGCGCAATTGCCGGGTGCGCTGCGCCAGGCTTGATAGAAACAGGTTCGGCGAGGGCCCTCTGCCATGAGGTGTGCAATGGTGTTCGGCCAGGTGATAAGCGTAGAAGCCCAGAGAATCACAGGTCTCCGCCAGCTTGAGACGATCTTCATATTGTCGTGCGGCATCTCGACCGTCGTCATCCAAATGGTCGAAAATGCCGCACCTTAGTCTTGAAGGAAGGCCACTCTTCACTCGATCAATCTCCGATTATGGGCCGGGACGGCGAGCCCTGGTTGCTTCATGCCGTCGCGCTCAAAGAGGTGTTGTTCCTCATTTGACGGCTTAGGGCGTTTCTCTTTGGGTGCGTGGATCTGAGGTTGCACGTGTGATTGGGTCACGAGAATGCGTAGATGGCGGTCCGGCAGTTACTTTGAAAAGAGGTGGCGAAGCGCCTCCTCACCGAGCATGTGCTCGACCAGAAGCACCGTTAGCTTCGCGTTCTCCTCTTCTTCGCCTGCCCCAACGCTTGGCCGCAGAAATGTCCATGCCACCTAACCTAGCACCATTGTAGATGGCCGCTTCAGAGGTCATGTGCCCGCGAGCCGGATCAGCGCGACAGGCTACTATTTGTCTATGGTCGGACGCAGCGTCTCGTTCAGGTCGACATCAGGTAGCTCTGCGAGGGCTGCAGCGAACGCGACGAACGCTACGAAAGCTGCAATAATAAGAGAGCTTGCGAGTATCGCTGCTCCAACGTCCTGAGGGCGTCTCATCATCCGTGTCACTTTGGGTTTGGGGAGGCGGCGTTGACGCCAATCAGTTCTGCTCGACAGTTTCAACACGGCCGTCGCGCCAGCGGTAAACCAGAAAACCAGGAACCGCATTATCTCCCTTTGTATCGAACCGCACTGGCCCAATCACGGTATCGATCGCCCGTGAACGAAGTGCGCTGGCGACGCGCGCAGCATTGAGCGAGCCGGTCCGGTTCACCGCCTCTGCCCATGCTTGCACGGCAGCATAGGCGTAAAGCGTGTAGCCTTCAGCGGACAGGTTGGAAGCTTTGAGTCCGGCTACCACGCCGGCCGCATTGGCATTCCTGGCGGGATCCGGCATGAAGGTAAACAACGTGCCATTTCCAGCGGTGCTGGTAATGGCCCAGAATTCAGAGGTCATCAACGGATCGTTCGCCATGACGACGAGGCCCGCTCCTGCCTCTGATGCCTGGCGTACAAACAAGCCGATTTCGGTATGATAGCCGCCGATATAGACGACGCGCACCCCATCCTTCTTCATTCTTGAGACCAGGGCCCTGTAATCCTTTTCGCCGGCTACGTAGCTTTGCCGAATGACTTGTTCACCGAACCTCTGAAGCTGTGCCTCAACCACGTCGGCAATACCCTTGCCTGCGGTGCTCTTGTCGTCGAGCACTGCGATCTTGGCGTTAGGGTAGTTCCTGTGAATGTACTCAGCGGCAGCGGTGCCCTGTTGGTCGTCGCGGCCGCAGATCCGAAAGACGGTCTGAAGGCCTCGTTCTGTTAGCTGAGGATTTGTCGAGCCAGGGGAGACCTGAACGATGCCTGCTTCGGCATAGATGTCGGAGGCCGGGATCGACGAAGAGGAACAAAAATGACCAATGACCAACCGTACCCGCTCTGTTGTGAGCTTATTCGCGACTGCGACGGCTTGCTTCGGGTCGCAGGCGTCGTCGGCGACACTCATAACCACCCTGGTATCGGGAAGTAGGCCCGAAGCGTTCAGCGCCTCGACCGCCGCAGCCGCACCATCGCGCATTTGCAAGCCGAACGCAGCGCTGCTTCCGCTCATTGGGCCAGCCACGGCAATCTTGACTTCGGAGCCGCGCGCAGCCGAGGCGAGGGCGCAGAAGAGAAGCGCTGCACTCGCAGCAGAAGCGTAATGCCCATTTAACATTGTAGAGCTCCCAATGCTCACCTAAAGTGAACCGCCAACAGCTGTGATCAGACGTGCCTGCAGGTCGAGGCCGCCAGCCAAGCGAAGCGTGCGTCAGGTCGGCCAGATTGCGACCACGTAAGAGCCTACAATTTGACGTTACGTGCGGTTCAAGCCCCCTTTGAAGGGAGTCTCGATCAAGGCGTCAGGGAGCCCCGGATCGGCGAGGCCATGACGATCTGTCCGCTCGAACCCGTAAAACTGTCGGCCAGCATCAGAGCCGCCGATCAGCCAAAGTACGGCTGATCCTCCAACCCGCCAAGGGCGAGATCGAGATATTGCATGAGGCAGGGATCCCAACCAGCCAGACTGCGGGGGGCGCTTAATCGTGCAAGTACCTTCAGGATCATCGAAACGCGTGAATCGGCGCCGGCGATTTCGCTGATCAGCAGGCGGGCTGCAACTGCGACAGCTTTTGCTCGATCGCCGCAAGGGGGCTCGCCCCGATCCATACAATCACGCAGGTCGTCGCGGATCTGCCGCCACCGCTCCTCGCGATCTGCAGCTAGCTTGCAGGTGCATCGGGATTTCTGACTACGCGTCTCGACCCGCGACATGGCATTCAAGGTAGCTGGCAGGTCATCCACACTTACCTGGATCTCACTGTCGATGGTCATGTTGCGCAGGCGATCTCGCAACAGAGTTGCCCGAGCTACCTGAAGTTCTATGCGCTCTAGATGCTTGCGCAGCAGGTCGGTCAGTGAGGTCGTGCCCTCCATAGCTTTGCGGATCTCGACAAGGGAGAAGCCAAGCTCACGTAGCGCCCGAATCTGGTGAACCCGTTGAACACTTTCGCGGTCGTACATCCGGTGGCCGCCGTCAGTACGCTCTGAGGCTGCTAGGAGTCCCGTATGTTCATAATGATGCAGCGTGCGTACCGTTACTCCGGTCGCCTCTGCAAGTTCGCCAATGCGCCATCGACGCCTTCGTGGTGTAGCTTTGCTCATGTTGTTCAATTTCAAAGCCTACAACCTTACGTCACGTGTGATTCAAGTTATTTCAAAGCTCTAGCTGGATCGTCTTCCATTCCAGCGCGAGAGTGGTGACTATCCTCAGAATGGCGGGGGATCAACCCTGAGGGGAAATGGCGATCAACAAGCTCGTCAGGCATGCCAGTTGAGCGTCGCCGGCCGCTGTACGCTCCAAGATGAGTTTGGCGATTGCTTTGCGATTTTCCGGATTTCGCATCGATGGGGGTAGCGCGGTGACCGCACTATCATAAAGGCTTCCCAGGACGGAAAGCTCTTCCGGATCGAACACGCCGCTGCATTGCTCCAACGTCAGCTCCTTGTTTGTCATTGCGTAATGGCAGCGCACGTCGTCAAGACGTTTGGCGGCGATAGGGCCAAAAGAAGTCAGACCCGCGGCACGGAGCGACGAAGATGCGATGTACTCCAGGCTGATGCGATAGGGCAACACGCGTGCGCGATGCTTGCTTCGACAGCGCAAGAGATCGTGGTCATGTGCATGATCGATGACCACCACGCTCACTGTGCGTGGTGGTACGACTCGGTAACCGCAAAGAACCGTCTCCGCTCGTCGGGAGCCACTACCGATTCGGAGAGTTGACGACGACAACCCGGCGCCGATTCTGCTGTATCGAGGCAGGTGCGCCCGACGGCCAGGTGCAACGTGCGTCCCTGTCTCCAAAAGCAGGCCAACGGTCCAGCCGCCGCTCGCACGTCGAGCCTAATGCCAACGTGCGAAAGACCTACACAACGTCGTCATCATAGCCGTCCGCTGCGACGATCTTTATAGAGCGACCACGAATTCGAGAGAGGCGAGCCTAAATTGTGCGTTGAGACATTCGTTGGGATGTGAGGTTCGCACGATCTTGAGATCGTCCTTACGACAACGGCGAGACGGGTCGTGCGAAATCTCCGGCAGTATCCGGTCGTTCCGAAGTGCAGATGATGGAGGGCTCTTGTCCAGTTGCCATGCGGGTAGCCTCCTGCAACAATATCTCTCGCATCCACTGGCTTTCCGGATCGCTATTGTGAAGCACGGGCCATTGGACCGCCTCAGTGAAGGCGGGGAATGGCTGCGGAAGCTCGGCAATCCGAAGGGGGATCGTTCTTTGGAAATGCTTTACAATCCCTAATGGCATCGTCCCTATGCGGTTCGTGCCTACCAGCAGGGGCGGGATCATGCTGAAGCTCTGCACGAGAATGTCGATCCGCCGATTGAGACAGAGATCGAGTAGAAAGGATTCCTCGACCAGCGTCTTGCGCGCACCTCCGAGCTTAACCGCAACATGGCCCATCGACATATACCGATCAAATGTAAGCCGCCGTAGTAGTTGGCTGTTCGTGCAGCAACCTACACAAACGAGTCTCTCCTCGAATAGGGCCGCCCTGGGGTGCACGCTGGACATGAATAATTCCGGCAAGATAACAAAATCGACTTCGCCGCGGCGGAGAAGCTCATCGTGCTCATCGGTGAGCGTCACGAGTTCGAAGCTGACGGCAGGCGCTTCTCGCGCGACGCGCTCCACGATATTTCGAAAGAATACGACTGTTATAAAATCAGAAAAGCCGATCCTGAATCGCCGGTTCGATCGAGCTGGGTCGAACGCGTCCCGCGCGATTATTGAGAGCTCAATGCGCGTTAGAGCTTCGCGCACAGGAGCTGCGAGTCCTTCCGCGCGTGAGGTGGGGACAAGTTCCCGCCCCCTCATCCCAAACAGCTCGTCATCGAAATAGGAGCGCAGGCGGGCAACGGCTGCGCTCATGGCCGGCTGACTAAGGTTAATCTTGCGTGCCGCCGCGCTGAGGTTGCGCTCAGTCATGAGAGCATCCAGCGCGACGAGAAGATTTAGATCTAGACCTTTGAAACGCATGTCTTCTTATCCGGCAGGAACGTAACTGCGGCGCATACAACCAGCGGTGACGGCTGCGTCTGGAGAGGTCCTATTGGCTCGCCCGAATGGACATCGTTTCCATCCTGCGATCGCGAGAAGACGCTCGTAAAATGACCGCAACAATGGAGAGCAAGGCGGCCGGCCACCCAGCGGCGGCCAGAAACCGTCAGGAGTCCCGAAGCTGATCGGTCTCGCCGCTTCCAGCGAGCCACGCAACAGGACCCGATCAGTTGGTTAATGGCAGTTCAACCCAGTGTCCGGCCAGCGCCGTCAGTTCACCAAACCGCCCAGTCGACGGTCGCGTAGTGCAGCGTTAGCACGGCGGCCAACCTACAACCTGACGCGAGGTGCGATTCAAGCGATTTTATCGGGCAAGCCAAACATTGTCGCACCGGTGGAGGCGAGTTCTGACGCGATAGTGCCGGGCTTCGCCCGTTTGAGGTGCAAGCGCACCAAACCTCACCAGCGAGATCACCGCTCGCCACTCGGCAATTCTTCGCAACCGATCGCCATCTCTGGCCGCTTCGCGCCAGAAACGTTGGAGTGACGAAAGCGGCCGAGCATGTCCAAGGGTTCGGAGCGTATTTGGAACTTGCCGAGAGCGGCTTATGATTCTAGCAGCGCCTGCGAGTTGGAGGCTCCTGAGGCCCAGATGCCATGTTGGATGCTTCCTCCAGCAATATCCGCCGCATCCAAATGCTTGCCGGGTCGGTATTGTGGAACGCAGGCCACTGCACAGCCTCGGTGAATGTGGGCAGAGGGAGCGGTGGTTCGACGATCCGCACTGGCATCCGCTGTTCGAAGTGTTTGGCGAGTCGTAAGGGCATTGTGCCGATACGGCGCGTATCTAACAATATGGGCGGAATCAGGCTAAAGCCCTGCACAACGATCTCAATGCGTCTCTTGACGCCGTGCTCGAGCAAGAACCATTCTTCGAGGTTTGGTCTGAGCGCCCGTCCGAATTTCGCCGTAACGTGGCCCATCGAAATGTATTTCTCGAATGTAAGTTGCCGCGATAGCTGCTTGTTCGTGCGGCATCCCACGCATACGAGGGTCTCGTCGAACAGCGTCGCCTTAGGATGCGCGCTCGACATGAACAGTTCCGGCAGAATGAGAAAGTCGACCTCGCCCCGGCGGAGCAGCTCATCGGGTTCATCGGAAAATGGCAGCAATTCGAAGCGCACCGCGGGAGCTTCCTGTGCAAGACGGTCCACAATCTTGCGCAAAAAGACGATCGTCATGAAATCGGAGAGAATGATCCTGAAGCATCGGCTCGACTGAGTCGGGTCGAACGCGTCCCGTGATATGATCGAGAGTTGGATGTGCAGCAGCGCCTCGCGAACCGGGCCTGCAAGCGCCTCCGCGCCAGGTGTCGGGACGAGCTCTCGACCTCTCATGGTAAATAGTTCATCGCGGAAATAGGTACGCAGCCGAGCGATGGCAGCGCTCATAGCGGGCTGGCTCAGGTTAATTTTGCGCGCCGCCGCTGTGAGGTTGCGCTCCGTCATCAGAGCATCGAGCGCAACGAGAAGGTTTAGATCAAGTCCCTTGAACCGCATCTTGTAAGTCTATCCATCGTGTGGATGTGTTCCATCGGAACTATCGATTTTACCAAATAGCGGGATGTTGGATAGCAAACATCAGTTTGGAAAAAATAATCGAGTATATCACCATGGCTGCTGCTCGTTCACGCGGACTCAGAGAACAACTCCTGGACGTGCGAGCTGGCGCCGCATGTGTTTCGAGAGCGGCTATGGGCGCGCCGCGCGAGCCGCGTCGCTTCTTCTCTGTGCGAAGCTCGCTCGATCGAGACGTCAGGCGGACCTCGATAAACCTTGGTATGCGTGTTCCATCCCTTTCCATATTGCAGGTTTACCCGCGTACACTTGAGAGCGCGTTCAGCCGCATTCTAGTGTCGCGACATAACGGCAGGCGCAGATTGCGGATGCCAAGTAATTCAGGCGACTCTGCAAATGGCTCGCCTATCCACCGCATTCAGGGCGTGTCGAAGATGGATAAGAACCAGTGTGATTTGATGGCGTTCCGATGCGCCATCGATGAGGCCCCGCGCATCGAAGACCTGCCCTCAGACGTCAAAGCGTCGACAGCGATGCTAGACGAGGCGGCAAAGCTTCGTGGTGCAGACAGGCTCTCGCCAGTCCAATCGCCTCGTCGGCATCTTTCGGCATATCTCGCGCAGGGCTTTGGCCGGATCAAGAGCGCGAACCATGCGATATCTTCATCGCGAGCGAAGGCGCACGGCGCGGTGCAGGCGAGGAGTGCCGCGCTCCGACGGGTCATAGCAGCGCATTTCACTGTTGACCAGCGCTTCGGCGACTAGCGAGTTCAAGTGACCATCTCCGCTCTTCATTCCACTGGGGCACAAGGAAGCTCGCCATGAACATTGCCGTATCCCGGACTGCGGAAGCTCCTTCTACACGCACTCAAGTGCAGTGGAGCCGTCGCTGGGAAAACGAACTGCGGCTCACCGATCATGCCGAACTCGCCGAGTTCTTCCGCAAGAGCTACGGGCCGACCGGTGCGTTCAATGCGCAGCCATTTGAGGGCAACCGAAGTTGGGCCGGGGCAAGACCTGAGCTCCGCGTAATTGGTTACGACGCGCGCGGGATAGCTGCTCACCTCGGGCTACTACGCCGCTTCATCAAGATTGGTGGGGTCGATCTCCTCGTGGCCGAACTGGGATTGTATGCGGTGCGTCCGGATCTCGAAGGGCTGGGAATCAGCCACGCAATGCGCGTGATGTATCCCACACTGCAGGAGCTCGGGATTCCATTCGGCTTTGGCACGGTTCGGCCTGCGCTTGAGAAACACATGACCCGACTGGTCGGAAGGCAGGGGCTCGCCACCCTCATGTCCGGCATTCGCGTCCGCTCCACGCATCCGGATGTCTATCCCAATTTGTCGCCGACCCGCATCGAAGACGTGATCGTGGT
Organism: Bradyrhizobium sp. IC3195; assembly: GCF_020193585.1. Lineage (NCBI taxonomy): Bacteria > Pseudomonadati > Pseudomonadota > Alphaproteobacteria > Hyphomicrobiales > Nitrobacteraceae > Bradyrhizobium > Bradyrhizobium sp. IC3195. The sequence continues at coordinate 79,059 of NZ_JADYVG010000014.1, forward strand.
GGTTTTCCCGGTTGGACGCTCGATAGGCGAGTGGCCGGCCGGGACGGTCATCGATCGGAATGGGCCTGAGTTGTGAAAGAGCATCTCCCCCTATCTGCTGTCCGTTGCGACTATGCTGACGTGGCCGGAAGTCGCCCCGTCTATTTGACGTTCGATGACGGGCCAAATCCATTTTGCACGCCAGAGGTGCTCGAGGTGCTGGCGCAACATGGGATTCCGGCGACGTTCTTTGTGATCGGCACGTACGCGGCCGAACAACCTGAACTCATTCGACGAATGATCGCGGAAGGTCACGAGGTTGCGAACCACACGATGACCCATCCGGATCTTTCCAGATGCGGACCAGCGGAGGTACGCGATGAAGTTCTCACGGCGAGCGAGGCGATCCGTTCGGCGTGCCCGCAGGCCTCACCTAGGCACATGCGAGCACCTTACGGCATGTGGACGCACGAGGTGCTCGCTGTGTCAGCGAGCGCCGGTCTCACAGCTGTGCACTGGTCGGTCGATCCGAGAGATTGGTCCCGCCCCGGGGTCGATAGAATTGTGAATTCAGTACTCGCGAGCGTTCGCCCGGGTGCAATTGTGCTCCTGCACGACGGATATCCTCCTGATGAGGAGCGACCGTGCACTGATGCCACGCTGCGCGATCAGACCACGATGGCCCTGTCACATCTGATCCCGGCACTACAACGGCGCGGGTTTGTAATCCATCCACTCCCTCAACTTCACTGAGCAAAAACTGACACCCTATGGACCTGCTCGCTACAACCAGTGCTGTCGCTGTTTCGTCTTATGCGCTGCTCTCGACGATCTACAAGAGCGCGCAAGCGCTTTATGCTCAACCGGCGATTAACTCATCGCTGCAGGACAACCTGGGACGATCGGAGGTGGTCCTTCCCAGTGTAGACGTCATCGTGCCGTGCTTCAACGAGGATCCAATCACGCTCGCCGAATGTCTGGAGTCGCTTGCGAGTCAAGACTACACCGGAAAGCTACAGGTTTATGTGGTCGACGACGGATCTGCAAATCGCGACCTTGTCGCGCCTGTGCACAAAATCTATGCGAACGATCCGAGGTTCAGCATCATCTTGCTGGCAAACAACGTTGGAAAACGCAAGGCGCAGATCGCTGCGATACGCAGCTCATCCGGTGACCTGGTCCTCAACGTCGACTCGGATACGATACTTGCCGCTGACGTTGTCACGAAGCTGGTATCGAAGATGCATGACCCGCAAATCGGTGCGGCCATGGGTCAATTGATAGCGAGCAATCGCAGCCAAACCTGGCTGACCAGGCTGATCGATATGGAATACTGGTTAGCATGCAACGAAGAGCGCGCGGCGCAGGCGCGTTTCGGTGCGGTCATGTGCTGCTGCGGCCCATGTGCCATGTATCGTCGCTCCGCGCTCGCCTTGCTTCTTGATCAATATGAAGCGCAATTCTTTCGAGGGAAGCCGAGCGATTTCGGCGAGGATCGCCATCTAACGATCCTCATGCTCAAGGCGGGCTTTCGAACCGAATACGTCTCGGACGCGATCGCAGCAACAGTCGTCCCGGACCGCCTTGGGCCATATCTACGTCAGCAACTCCGCTGGGCCCGCAGTACCTTCCGGGACACGTTCCTCGCATTGCGCCTGCTGCCAGAGCTCGATGGCTATCTGACGCTAGACGTTATCGGGCAAAATCTCGGCCCGTTGCTTCTCGCCCTTTCATCACTCGCTGCGCTCGCGCAGCTCCTAATGGCAGGCTCTGTACCCTGGTGGACGGTATTGACGATTGCAGCAATGACAATGGTCCGGTGCAGTGTGGCAGCCATTCGTGCTCGCGAACTGCGGTTTCTCGGCTTCTCGCTCCACACACCGATCAATATCTTTCTCTTACTTCCTTTGAAGGCTTATGCGCTTTGTACATTGAGCAACAGCGATTGGCTCTCGCGCAAGGTCGCCAACGTGCCGCCCGACGGGGAAAAGCAATCTGTCACTCTGCACCCGAACGCTGGACGAAGTGCTGCAAGTAAATGGGGAATGTCTAGTATAAGTCGTAAGGCGAGGGTTTCCCAGAGCCCATCGAGCCTGACGGCAACAAAGAGTGTTTGCGGTAGCGATCGTTCGACTGCCTGCAAGTAGGTAATTGGCTCATGACCCTGGACGCAAACCATCAGCAATTAGCGCGAGAGCTGGCTGCCGACGATCCATGGCGTCTCGACAGTAGTGCCTTCGAGCAGGAGCGATACGCTCAAATGCTCCGGATGTCGGGTTGCAACGGAGATGTTTCGTGTGGCCTCGAAGTAGGATGTGCAGCCGGTGCATTCACGGACATGCTGGCTCCGCTATGCGAACGACTCACCGTGGTCGATGTCATGCCGCAGGCGATCGAGCGAGCGCGACTACGGACCAGGAAGTGGTCACATATCACGTGGGTGACCTGCGACATTCAGCGGTTCTCGACCACTGAACAGTTCGATTTGATCGTCGTGGCCGAGGTTCTTTACTACCTCAAGGACATTGTCGAGATGCAAGCGGCTATCCGCAACCTGGTGAGGATCCTAGCGCCAAATGGGGCTCTGATATTCGGGTCCGCACGTGATGCCACATGTCAACGGTGGGGGCTTGCTGCTGGTGCCGAAACGGTGATCGCCCTCTTCAACGAGAGCCTATCGGAGGTCGAACGTCTGCACTGCCACACCGAGTCAATCAACGAAGACTCCTTGATAGTCCGGTTCCGGAAGCCGGGTCACTCGTCAGAACAATCAAACGTCGGCCACTAGACCAGGGGATCGTATGCGCATCTGCGGCATCAAGTTAACCCATGACGGGGCAATTGCTGTCATCGAGGACGGGCGGCTTGTCTTTTGCACCGAGCAAGAGAAGTGCGGCAACGGTCCACGCTACCAATCCGTCGAGAATCTCGATGCAGTCGTGCTTGCCTTGGCGGAGCATGGCCTGGATCCGCGGGATATCGATCAGTTCGTCATCGACGGCTGGGATGGGGAGATTGAGTCGCAGTTCCAGGTCCTAAGTGGAGCTGTGCCGATCGCGCTGAAGGGGGCGCCATATGTCGAGCGCCATGCTGAGGGCCTTCTTGATTCCGTCGACGGCTTTGGCCTGATCCTCGGAGACAAGGTGTTTCCATATAAGAGCTACCCGCACGTCACAGGCCACGTCGCGTCAGCATATAGCACCAGTCCCTTTGCAGGTGCGGGAAAACCCGCGTTCTGTCTGGTATGGGACGGCTGCATCTTTCCACGTCTTTACTATGTCGAACCTCGGGGGGCACGGCTCATTGCATGCCTGTTTCCGATGATCGGACATGCCTATGCTGCCGCGGGCCTTCACTTCGGCCCATACAGGCAGCCGAACCGCTCCAGTTGGGATTTGGGCATCGCCGGCAAGCTGATGGCTTACATCGCGCTTGGCTCTGTCGATGAAAGCATCGTCGCAGTGTTTCAGGAGCTCTATGAAAAGCGCTTCGCCGCTGACACGGAGCAGGCACGTCGCTACCGCGCTGAGATCAACAATGCGGAAGCGTCTCTTGCAGCTCTGCACGACTTCTTCGAGGCAAGCGCTTTGCGCCTGACGGCCAAGCGAGCGGAGGACGTCCTTGCGTCGTTTCATGTGTTCGTGGAACGTCTTCTTGTCAAGGAAATGGCGATGGTTCTGCTGCAACACTCGTCGCTTCCGGGAGCGCGAAATCTATGTATCGCCGGCGGCTGCGGTCTCAATATCAAGTGGAACAGCGCGCTTCGTGCGACTGGATTGTTCGATGATGTTTGGGTGCCGCCGTTTCCGAATGACAGCGGCTCGGCGATCGGCGCTGCTTGCGGCGCGATGGCGGCGCAAAATGGCTTCGGGCCATTGGAATGGTCAGTCTACAGTGGTCCGGCCCTGCACGACAGCGAGCTTCCGCCGGATTGGGAGGCGGCGCCGTGCAGTCTGCGTGAACTTGCGGCGATTCTCGCGGACGACAAGCCGGTCATCTTCCTTTCCGGGCGCGCCGAACTTGGTCCGCGGGCGTTGGGCGGCAGAAGCATTCTTGCAGCCCCGACCTCCCCGGCAATGAAGGATCATCTCAACGACATCAAGCGTCGCGAGCAGTTCCGACCGGTGGCGCCGATCTGTCTGGAGGATCGGGCGCCGGAGATTTTCAGCCCAGGTACGCCAGATCCCTACATGCTGTTCGATCACCAGACCCGCGCGGAATGGCGCGACAGGGTCCCCGCTGTCGTCCATCTCGACGGTTCGGCGCGGCTGCAGACAATCTCCCGCAACTCTCCGCACAAAATCGCCGAGCTTCTCGTCGAATTTGAGAAGCTTACCGGCATTCCGCTGCTCTGCAATACCAGTGCTAACCTCCACGGGCGTGGATTCTTCCCGGATGCTGCCGCGGCCTGCCACTGGGGACGCGTTGAGCATGTGTGGTGCGACGGCCTGCTCTGGACCAAAACGGTGGTAGGGAAGCCATTGTCGGACGAACGACTTCTCTCAGCCTAAGAGTGATCATGTCCACCGTAGCAATCGACCTTGCCGGCGTGAGAAAATCATTTGGCGACAAGGTCATCGTCAATGAGCTGTCGTTCTCGGTCGCGCGCGGAGAATGCTTTGGCCTTCTCGGGCCGAATGGAGCCGGCAAGAGCACGATCGCGCGCATGCTGCTTGGCATGATCTCGCCGGACGGAGGAAAGATTACGGTGCTCAATGAGCCTGTGCCTGCACGCGCTCGTGTCGCACGTGTGCGTATCGGCGTGGTGCCGCAATTCGATAATCTTGAACTCGAGTTCACCGTACGAGAGAATTTGCTGGTGTTTGGCCGCTACTTCGGCATGAGCGCTCGCGAGATCGAGGCGATCGCCCCCTCGCTGCTCGAGTTCGCACGCCTCGAGAGCAAAGCGGACACGCGCGTTGCCGCGCTGTCCGGTGGCATGAAACGGCGGCTGACGCTGGCACGTGCGCTAATCAATGACCCGCATTTGCTCGTGATGGATGAGCCGACGACTGGTTTGGATCCGCACGCCCGCCACCTGATTTGGGAACGTCTGCGAGTTCTACTTGCGCGGGGCAAGACGATTCTCTTGACCACTCACTTCATGGAAGAGGCCGAGCGCTTGTGCGATCGGCTGTGTGTCCTCGAGGGTGGACGCAAGATCGCTGAAGGCAAGCCAGACGACCTGATCGACGAGCATATTGGCTGCAATGTGATCGAAATCTATGGGGGTGATCCACATCAGCTCCGCGAGCTGATCAGGCCGTATGCCCGGCGCGTTGAAGTGAGTGGAGAAACGCTCTTTTGTTATGCGCCATATCCGGAGCAGGTGCGCGTGCAACTGCATGGGCATGCGAGCCTTCGTATTCTGCAGCGCCCCCCGAATCTCGAAGACGTGTTTTTGCGGCTGACCGGGCGCGAGATGGAGAAGTGAGCGATGGGTGAAAGTTATGCGGCGGTGATGCCCGCTAACGCGTACAACTGGATCGCGGTATGGCGTCGGAACTTCCTCGCATGGAAGAAAGTCGCACTTGCATCGATTCTCGGCAACCTCGCAGATCCTCTAACCAATCTGTTTGGCCTCGGCTTTGGCCTTGGACTGATCCTGGGGCGCGTTGAGGGGACGTCGTACATCGCCTTCCTGGCGGCAGGCATGGTCGCGACCAGCGCCATGACGTCGGCGACCTTTGAAACCATGTATGCAGCCTTTGCACGCATGGACGCCAAGCGCACCTGGGAAGCAATTCTCTCTACTCAGCTAACGCTTGGCGATATCGTCCTAGGTGAACTGGTGTGGGCGGCCAGTAAGTCCGTTCTGGCCGGAACAGCGATCGCGATCGTCGCCGCCGCTCTCGGTTACGCATCATGGCTATCCATTCTCTATGCGATGCCAACAATCGCCCTTACTGGCCTTGTCTTCGCCAGCTTGGCGATGGTCGTCATATCCCTTGCGCCAAGTTACGATTACTTCGTGTTTTACCAGACACTTGTCCTCACTCCTATGGTGTTTCTGTGCGGCGTGGTCTTTCCGTCAAGCCAACTGCCCGACTCATTTCGGCACTTCGTCGGCTTATTGCCTCTCGCACATTCGGTCGACCTTATTCGCCCAGCGATGCTTGAGCGCGGTGCCGACAGTGCTGCCCTGCACGTAGGTGCGCTCTGCGTTTACGCGGTTTTGCCCTTTTTCGCGTCGACAGCACTATTTCGGCGCCGCCTGCTGCGTTGACGTGAGTTGAGCGAAACGGACAAAGTCAAATCGATGCAGTGTCACGATGCTTCTGCGGTAGCTCGGGGGTGACCTCGTCTATTAGAGCAGCTTCTGCAATGGCCTTAAGAGGCCGCAATCGAGCCGGTTCTACGGCCGCCTGTTCGGTCGATCGGTGTCGGGGGCTAGCAGCCTTGCTTCTGAGCGCCTGTCGCTAGGCGCCGAGATGGACCCAGCAAAGTTGTGTTGTGCTGTCTGGCACGCGCGCCCGGCGAGGCGCGACTGTACAGATTAGATCGGTGGGGCGGCAGTTAGCCTTCCTGTCATGTTCAAATGGAGAACGGGATGTTGTGCCTGGGAGTGAGTGGCGGTCTTGATAAAGTCTATGAGAGCTCTCCGGAGCTGCCGACTACATTTCTTCACGATGGCGCTGCGGTTCTTGTGCAGGATGGCCGCGTAATTGCTGCTGTCGAAGAGGAGCGCCTCAACCGCGTCAAGCACTCTAACAAGTTCCCGAGCAATTCGATCCGATACTGCCTTTCTACCGCAGGAGTCTCGCTCGGCGAGATCGACCGTATCGCGTTCTACGCGACTGAAGCCTACTGCAAAACCATGCTCGAGCGTCTTTCTGTTTCTCAGCCCGTTCCCTTGGACCCCAAACTGTTGCTGCGGCAGCTGCTGGCACGGGAGTTCGGCGCCGAGATCGATCCGTCTCGGCTTTCCTTCGTGAATCACCACGAGGCACATGCCGTGAGCGCGTTTTCCATGTCCGGGTTCGAGCAAAGTCTCGTTTTTACGATCGACGGCGGTGGCGATTTTCTCTCGGGCTTATTGGCGGCGGGGTCTGGCACTGAAATTGCGCAACTTGCAAGCTTCCCGGAACATAACTCCCTGGGACTGTTCTATCTCGAGACGATTCGATATCTCGGCTACGGGTTGTTCGATGAGTACAAAGTGATGGGACTTGCCCCATACGGTGATCCCACTCCCTATCGCGAACTCTTCGCGCAGTTCTACGAATTGTTGGACAACGGTGGCTATCGCGTTCACCTGGATCGAATCGGTCCGGCCCTGGTCCGCAACATCGATGTTCGGCGAAAAGGAATGCCATTCACCCAACAGCATCGAGATGTCAGCGCTTCGCTGCAGGAAGCGCTTGAGCGGATCGTGTTTCACATCCTGCGGCACCATCGTGAAGCGACGGGCATGAGACGCTTGTGCCTGGCTGGCGGGGTAGCCCATAATTGCACGCTGAACGGTAAGCTGCTTTATTCCGGGCTATTTGATGACATCTTTGTTCAACCCGCGGCGCACGACGCCGGTTGCGCGCTCGGCGCTGCATTGATGGTCTCAAACGAACTGGGGAGGCCAGCGCCGCGCGAGCGACTGCCGGACGTTTATTGGGGGCCTGATCTCGGGAGCGAGCAAGCCGTAGAGCATGAGCTCAACGCATGGTCAGGCCACCTCGACATTCAACGAAGTGATGACATAGCATCCAGTGCGGCAGACTGGATGGCAAATGGTGCTGTAATCGGCTGGGTGCAGGGCCGCTCTGAGTTCGGCCCACGTGCGCTTGGTAACCGCAGCATTCTTGCGGATCCGAGGCCTGCGGAAAACAAGGACCGCATCAACGCGATGGTCAAGAAGCGCGAGGGCTATCGCCCCTTTGCGCCATCTGTACTGGAAGAGGATGCGAGCGAGTTCTTTGAGCTGCCGGACGGCACGCGGCAGCTCCCCTTCATGAATTTCGTGGTTCGTGTGCGTGAAGCCAAGCGTAACGTGCTCGGTGCGGTTACCCACGTTGATGGGACCGCTCGGCTGCAGACAGTATCGCGAAGGACAAACCCCACCTATTGGGATGTAATTAGTGCGTTCAAGAAGCGAACGGGCATTCCGATACTTCTAAATACCTCGTTTAACAACAATGCCGAGCCGATCGTGCAGTCCGTGTCAGATGCGATCACCACATTCTTGACGACTGACCTGGACGGACTTGTTGTTGGCCCTTTCCTCGTCAGGAAGCGGCCAGCTTCACTGCAGGATTGGTGTGCACTGGGCGTGTCATTGCCGCCGTATGCATCCCTTCATCGTGTTCGATCCTACACAGCGCCAGATCGCCAGGAAACGGTGTGCGAGATCCGCACGGGACATTCCGCCCACCATAGTATGCGTATCTCACATGAGCTTTTCGAGATCTTGATGCGGATCGAGGGCGAGGCGTCGCTCAGCTGTCTTTTCGACGCAACCATGCTGGACCAGGCCAAGCGTGAAGATCTCGTGAAGGAATTGCGGCTCGTGTGGGAGGTGCGGGGCGTTCGCCTGCATCCTCCGCGCGCTCGAGGGCACAATAAAGTGCAAAACGAAACATAGCCCGAACTCATGAGCAATGGCCATGGCTATACCTGCATGTGAGGGGGCAAGGCTATCCAGCGCAGAGGGTGGCATCGGGCATCCGCCTGAAATCGGGTACGTCGACGCAACACCGCTGAAGAAAATACGCAAACTGTTGAAAGAACGCGGCTCACCAGGGATAGCGCTGCTATGAAGTTCTACCGACGCAGCTCGCCGGCACCGCGAAATCAGGCCATGGCCTCGGACGAGATGATACGTGAGATGTCTGCGATGACGTCTATTGTCCAACCAGGAGCCCGGGAAGAGGAAATGCAGATGCTTAGCGGTTCGAGGAATGACCGGTTCGTAGTTTCCCGGCGACGTACGGGGTTCGGCGATTGCCTGTGGTCACTGGCGGCAGCCTGGCGTTTTGCAAAGCAGACGGGACGGACGCTAGCCATTGATTGGCGGGGGTCTTGTTATCTCGATGAGCCATTCACCAATGCCTTTCCAGTCTTCTTCGAACCGGTTCAAGACATTGCTGGCGTGCGGGTGATTTGCGGTGACGAGATTAACCAGTGTTCATTTCCGGGACCATTCTTCCCGGCATGGTGGAACAAGCCATCCATCGATTGCGTCTATCGCCCGGACGAGCAGATTTTCCGGGAACGCGACGAACTCGATCAACTGTTCCAAAGTCAGAAAGATAGTGAGGCTAACACGGTTGTGTGTGACGCCTGCCTGATGTGGCGCTGTGATCAGGAGGCCGAACGAGAAATCTTTCGAAGCATCAAGCCACGACCTGAAATTCAGGCTCGGATTGATGCTATCTACCGCGAGAACTTTGAATCGTACAGCGTAATCGGCATCCATGTCCGGCATGGCAACGGCGAGGATATCATGGGGCATGCTCCCTACTGGGCTGACCCGGAGCGCGCCTTGCGACAGGTCTGTAACGCCATTGATAAGGCCATGGGGTTACCCCACGCAAAACCCGTGAGGGCTTTCCTGTGCACGGACAGCGCGCTCGTCCTTGAGAAGGTTTCGACTATATTCCCTGATGTTTTCACGATCCCAAAACGATTCCAGGCGCCTCAGGCTGGCCCATTGCACAACTCGGCGCTCGGAGCCGAGGGCGGCTTTTCCGCTCTCATCGAAATGTATCTCCTTGCGTGCTGCGACACCGTGATCCGTTTTCCCCCGACGAGCGCCTTCACGCGCTATGCGCGTCTCTTTGCCCCACGCGTTATAGAATTCGATTTGAATGATCCGAGCCGATTGATCTTGATTGAAGAAGAATCGAAAGATCTCGTAGCTTCATGAAAGTCGTAGCTCGATTGATCGATCTGATAGCCGCTCTTTGCATCCAGCAGTACTGGCAGTTCTTTTCGGGGCGGCAATTGTCTGTCCAAAGGGATGCGCTGCCGCGAACTTCCAGCGGAGAACAGAACGATGTGGCGGGCGAATGCCTTCCGCAGAAGCTCGACGTCGACAACAATGGCGGCAATGCGCTGCAGCCGCGTTAAACAAGTGGAACACGTCTTCGTCTTCCTCGGGCGGACCCGCAAGTCGAAGCTGATCGGCGGTCGATCGCGGATGAACATATCGAAAGGTTCGCCGTTCAGCCGGCGAGTTCCGTCGTGGCGGTCGGGCGCTCTCGAGATCCACTATTTTGGCGAAACAATCACGCCAGGTCGTGGTCTGGAATCAATCCGCCCGGCGATGTGCCGGTGCTGGACACAGCAGAACAAGGGCGCGATGAAGTCAGCATCAGCTGCCACAGAATCTAACGTACGAAGCTGGTGACGTCAGTTTTCGAGTTGACGCGGCTACTGGCCGTGGCCGCGATCCTGATCGATCGTTGCTTCGACGAGAGCACTGGCCTCCGCTGGCTCTTCCTCCTGTGCAGTCAGGAGATAACGTGCGTCTTGCCGCCGGGTCTTGGCGCAGGCGAGTGTGCTCGTGACGTTACGTAGCCGATGCACCATCGCTGTCACAAAGCAAACGCACCGTGTCTTGAATACGCCAAGCATTCCGCGTGCGCGACATTAGGACGCAAAACGGAAGCGGATTTACCTGCATCGCGGTGGCCCAAATCCTGCTACGCGTGCGGCGCGCAACAGGAGGGGAGGCGGGCGTGGATCTCGATCTGCCAAATGACGATCTGATCACAGGCTCGCTGCCCGAAACACATTTGGGTTGCCCCTTTCACGCCGATAAAGCCCGCGTTCATGGCGGAGAACAGAAGGCGATGCTGCTCACCGGAGCATCGCGCGGAATTGGTCATGCCACTGCCAAGCTGTTCTCGGAGGCGGGCTGGCGCATCATTTCTTGCGCGCGTCAACCGTTCGACGGCGAGCGATGTCCCTGGCACGCAGGGGACGAGGATCATGTCCAGATCGACCTCAGTAATCATCGAATGCTGCCGCGCGCGATCACTGAGGTCAAGAAGCGCTTGGCCGGTGCACCTTTGCACGCACTAGTGAACAATGCTGGTGTCTCGCCGAAAACGCCCGCTGGCGATCGGATGACGTCGTTGACGACGTCAACCGAGACCTGGATGAGGGTGTTCCATCTCAATTTGGTGGCCCCGATCCTGCTGGCGCAGGGTTTGTTTGACGAGCTAAGAGCCGCGTCAGGATCGATCGTGAACGTGACTTCGATCGCGGGCTCGCGGGTGCACCCGTTTGCCGGCAGTGCCTATGCGACGTCGAAAGCTGCGCTTGCGAGCCTCACACGCGAAATGGCGCACGATTATGCGCCGCATGGCATTCGTGTGAATGCAATTGCGCCCGGCGAAATCAGGACGGACATGTTATCGCCCGACACAGAAGCGCGTCTCGTGCCAAGCATCCCGCTGCGCAGAGTGGGAACCCCGGATGAAGTGGCCAAGGTCATCTTCTTCCTGTGCTCGGATGCGGCGAGCTATGTCACGGGGGCCGAGGTGCCGGTCAATGGTGGGCAACATCTGTGAATCGGCCGGCCTTGGCGACACAGCTAACTTGAGCTGCAGCAGCGGCGCTTATGGTCTCCGCTGACGATGCGCACGCAATCCGCAAAAATGAATGAAGGCACACTGTAAGTTTATCGTCGTGCCATGAAAAGGTGTCACGGTTCTATGTCATCTCGTCAACACTTGGCGTTAGATCGAGAGTGACATGCAAAACGAAGCTCGCCAACCAGGACAAGGTACCAGGGAGGACGATCAAGACAACGGAGGCCGCCTCATGCTGGATATCCCTTTCTCACACGAAAGATCTGCCTCGCAACCTGAGCCGGAGGGTAAGCCCCCGGGGGAGCCGTTGCGTGAGAGCGCGCTCACCGGCATCTTCGAAATATCGAAAATTCTTGCCGCTCCTTGTCGGCTCGAAGTCACGTTGGCCAACGTTGTTGGTCTTTTGCAATCGTTTGTGCAGATGCGACACGGCATCGTCTCACTGTTCGACGAGGACGGCATGCCGGATATTACGGTGGGCGCCGGCTGGAACGAAGGCAGCGACGAAAGTTACCGGATGCGACTGCCGCGGAACGCAATCGACCAGATCATCGCGACGGACAGGCCTCTTGTCGCCGAGAACGTGGCCGCCGAGCTGGTATTCAGCGCTGCCGACCGGGAAGTGCTCGGCGCCTCCGATAGTATGCCAGTGTCGTTCATCGGGGTTCCCATTCGCATTGACCGTAAGGTCGTGGGCACGCTGACGGTCGACCGCATCCGGGACGATAGGTCGAGTCTCCGGCTCGAGTACGATGCGCGACTGCTCGCCATGATCGCCAACCTGGTGGGTCAAACAGTGAAGTTACACCGCTTGTTCGCCTGCGATCGCGAACGACTGATGGCGGAGAAAGACCGGCTACAAAAGGAGGTATTAGAGCTCAGGCAACCCTCTCGGGAGCGCAAGAAGCTACACGCCCATGGGATCATTGGCGACAGTCCGGCGCTGCGCGGGCTGCTCGAGAAGATTGCCGTTGTAGCCAGATCGAACAGCACGGTTCTGCTGCGTGGTGAATCCGGCACCGGAAAGGAACTCGTAGCCAAGGCCATTCACGAATCATCGTCCCGCGCCAAGCGCCCGTTCGTTAAGCTGAATTGCGCGGCGCTTCCTGAGACCGTCCTGGAATCCGAATTATTTGGTCATGAGAAAGGCGCCTTTACCGGTGCGTTTAGCTCGCGCAAGGGACGCTTCGAACTTGCTGACAAGGGAACGCTTTTTCTTGACGAGATCGGCGAGATCTCAGCTCCGTTCCAGGCGAAGTTGCTGCGCGTTTTGCAAGAGCAGGAGTTCGAGCGCGTCGGGAGCAACCAGACTATTAAGGTCGATGTTCGAGTGATAGCTGCGACCAACAAGAACCTCGAAGAGGCTGTCGCAAAGAGCGAGTTCCGGGCGGACCTTTACTATCGCATCAGCGTAGTTCCCTTACTGTTGCCACCGCTACGCGAAAGACGCAGTGATATTCCTCCGCTTGCCAGGGAGTTCCTCAGAAATTTCAATAACGAGAATGGCCGTACTCTGACTTTGGAGCCGAGTGCGATCGATGTACTGATGAACTGCGGCTTTCCGGGAAATGTCCGCGAACTCGAAAACTGCATCGAGCGAACAGCGACGCTGTGCGCCGGATCATCGATCGTGAGAAGTGACTTTGCATGCTGCCACGGCCAGTGCCTTTCCGCGATGCTGTGGAAAAGCACGTCGGACGAGAGGAAAGAGCAGCCCGTGCCCATGCCAGCGGTGCCGGCAAAGCCCATCATTCCGCTAGCTGAAGCGAGCCAGCCGGTCCAGTCTGTCGGCGACGAACTGGCCTCACTGGGGCCTCCCGGCACAGTTCTCGTTAGTGGCGCGAAGATGGCCGATCGCGAACGGGTCGTTGCGGCCATGGAAAAATCTGGCTGGGTGCAGGCAAAAGCAGCGCGCCTGCTCGGACTAACGCCGCGCCAGATTGGCTACGCGCTGAGGAAATATGGGATCGAGATAAAGCGGTTCTGAACGACGACATCGGCCGGAACTGCTACTCCCAAATAGCTATATGAGGACGATCTCCGATAGGCAATCTCATCGCAATCTGAACGGAATGGTCCGCCCTGGGCGGCAACTTGGCCCCGAGCGAAACCACCCGCCCGCTTGCGGGACTGCTGTCGAAAGGCGGGTTTACCTGGTTCGGTGAGAGATGGACTCGCGCGCCATGACATACCGAGCGTCACCTGTGGGCCATGCAATCGCGAATCGTCGGTTGCTCACCTCTAACAAGCTATGATGCCTATCCGCCGATCCCCGGAAAAGTGTGAAGCGTTTTCCGAAAAGATCATGCTCAAACAAAGATCTAAAGCGCGATGACGATTCATCTTAATCTCATCGCGCTTTAGTGAGCGGCAATGCTCAATAAACGTCAATCGGTCCGCCGCCCGCTGGTGATTAGCGACGGTAATCTGTCAAAAGGCTGGCCTCACTCAGCTGGCGCGCCGTGCGGAACAGCGCTGTCGCAGCCCTGACTTATGTTGGCATTGTTCGTTGGGAAGAGCGAGCTAGAGGGGCGCATCACCCGATCTAAGCCTATGTGATAGCAAGCCGATGCCAAAGAGGCGGGTGATGGTACAACACTTGCTCTGCTCTTCGCAGCTGTCGCAATTGTTGGAGCAACACCGTGCACAATGTCGTCTGCATCAAACAAGTTCCGGACTCGGCGCAGATCCGCGTGCATCCCGTGACCAACACAATCATGCGTCAGGGAGTGCCGACCATCATCAACCCGTATGACCTCTTCGCGCTCGAGGCCGCCCTGGAGCTGCGCGATCGGTTCGGCGGTGAAATTACCGTGCTTACAATGGGACCGCCATCGGCCGAAGATTCCTTGCGAAAGGCGCTGACTTATGGTGCCGATCGCGCCGTCCTACTCACCGATCGCTGCTTTGCGGGCTCCGATACCCTGGCAACAACGTATGCACTTGCAACAGCCATCCGAAAAATTGATAAGGAATATGGCCCGACAAACGTCATCTTCACGGGAAAGCAGACCATCGACGGCGATACGGCGCAGGTTGGGCCCGGCATCGCAAGGCGGCTGGGCGTACTGCAGCTAACTTACGTTGCGAAGGTCAGATCCTTAGATCTCGCCAACCATACAATCGAAGCGGAACGTCGCTCCGAAGGCGGTGTCCAGGTGCTGCACACGAGGCTGCCCTGTCTCATCACCATGCTGGAGGCAACGAATCAGATTCGGCGTGGCGCGATGGCGGATGCCTTGCGCGCCGCGCGGGCCCAAATCGTCAAATGGAGCGCGCACGATGCCGGTATCGAAGACGTGTCCAAATGTGGCCTCAAGGGATCGCCGACCGTTGTCAAGCGAGTGTTCGCTCCCTCTGCGCGGGCCGAGAAGGCGGCGCTGGTTGAGGCCGCCGAGCAACCGGCGCAAGCGCTGATAGACGCCATTTTCAAGCGTCGACCGAAGCTCGAAGCTGAGCTTACGGCACTCGTCCGTGACGCGTGATCTGGAGAGTTCTAGCAAACGACAGATTGAAACGGTCCAAGGATGTACCAACGCCAAGAGGCACCGCGCTCAAGTGAGCGCGGAAGACATAGCTAGGCACCTCAGCCCGCGACCAGCGCATTCGGTGCATGACTTTCTCGATTGCTCGCGATCACCTGGGACCGCATGTTCCGTAGAGCACGTTATGGGCTCGATCGATGTCCGGAGTTGGACGCGATTGTCAGGCAGGCGTTCAGATCCCACTGCATGGTCGCGTTCGACGGCGTTGAGGCGACTGTTTCGCGCGTAGTTGTCACGGGCAAAGACGGATTACGTCCGCGACCGGGATCACCATACTAACGCCCGAGCGCCCAAAGCACTGTCGCGCTGTTGAGGGCGCGAAGCCCACCTATGTGGCACCTTTGGACCAATCTCCGCGATTCAACAGCCCTATACCCATTGTGAGTGGCGGCTGGCTCTTCCCCGTTTGGGTTTTGAAGGCCGTGCAAAGCGCTGTGAGGTTCAATGCACTTGTAATGAGGAATCGGTCGCTAGCGTTTTGTCAATGTATTCAGAATCTGTGGGCGAGTGAACGAGTTGGCACGGTGATTGCTGTAAACACGCAAGAAAACGGCGGGGTGGTGCTCGCGAAACGTGAAACCTAGCGGCGGTCTCTTTGAGAAGCTCGTGCCGGCCAGCAGCCGGCATTCGCGCAGCTTGCGGCCGAAGGCCCCAAGAGCCAGGTAGATGCGATAGTCCTTGTAATGCTGAACGAAGATCATAGCGGTTCGACCATGGCAGGAGCAGAAACCGAGAGGGCCTGCGCGGCGCAAATCTCATCTTGGCTCTGCAAGCGAATGCTGGCCGTGCCGGGAATTCGCGGCATCGGATTTTTCGCGGACCGGAATCCGTCTCGATCCCCGCCGCTCAGTTGATGAACGCGTTCCCTTCGAAGCGCGTGAGCAGGACTGAGCATGCCGATGTCTGCTACCGCGAAGGTGGCCACCGAGAATTTCGCATGGATGGTAAACGCGATCACAAGCCCATCGAAACCAAGGAAATCGCGATGGCCAATGGTTGGCCGCGATACCAAGTTGCTCCGTCAAGGACCTTTCTCTTCTCATCGCGTGGGGTCAAATGACATCTCAAGCGTCTCGATTTTCACCCGATCAGCCTCCGCCACGGATATGCTGCGAGTATTTGACTGAGCAAGCGCGAGCCCTGTTCGGCCCGCACCCGTTCGCTGCGGAGATGTCCCAGGACCAGGTCACTAGCCTGCTGCCTGAATATCTGGCGATGTCACAGGCGTTCCCGTACCTGCAGGCGGGGTCGCAAAAGGATCTCATATTCGATGCAATGAATCACAATCGAGATCTTGCGAGGGACGTTGAACTGACCAGCGTGGTCGCAAATTTCATCTGTTGGGATGAGACGGGTGGTTATGGCCAAATTCTCCAGGGCGGAAAGGCGGCGCTACCCGATATTCTGGTGACTGAAAACTTCCACTCGAACCTGTTTAGAAAGGATGCGTCGCAACTACTCGGCAGAGCAATACGGCCCAACTACAGCGCCACGACGAAGCGGTACCTGCATTCTCTCTATGCCGGATTGTCATCCAAAGATCCTTTGGTGCGTTGCGCCTACATGGTCGCTTTTGAGCTACACGCTGCAGATATGATCCAGTCGCTATGGACCACTCTGGTCAAAACCTTTAAGGCGCGGCCTGACGATCTTGAGTACTTCCGCAGCCATGTCGGCGGAGAAGATCCCGCGGAGAAGTATCACGGAGAAATGACAAGCCGGCTGATTGGCGAACTTGTCCCGGCTGACCGTAACGATCGCTTTTTGGATGAATTCGATCGAGCCTATCGGCTCAGCTTACAGTGGTGCCGCGATCTGCTCCGAATTGTCTCACTTCATGATGATCGGTCGGAGATCGAACACCATGGCCGTTGTCATTGTGGTTCTGTCAAGTTCTACGTCCAAGCGCCGCGAGAGCTCTCTGCAGTTCGATGCAATTGCTCAATCTGTCAAATGTCTGGATTTCTGCACTTGCTCGTACCTGGCAAAAAGCTTGGCATTGAGTGCGGCGAAGAATTCCTCACGGCGTACCAGTTCAACAAGAACATCGCTCGGCACACGTTTTGCCGGGTTTGTGGCGTAAAGCCATTCTATAGGCCGCGGTCGAACCCGTCCGGATTCAGCGTAAATATTCGATGTCTGGATAACAGGACCATCGAACGCATAACAATAAGCGACTTCGATGGCGAGCATTGGGACCAAGCATTCCGCTCGATGCACCAGGACCTGGAGCCCTGCGTCGAAGATAAAACCCTGGAGTGAACTCGAATGGCGCGCGCAATGAATCATAAATCCCGTCTGCTTTCAGAAGAGGCTTTGACAAAATACCGCATAGAGCTGTTGGTGAAGGGTACGGTCGTGATTGGCCCCCAGGTATTGTTCACCCAAGATGACTTGGCCAAGATCGATCAGCTGCAGGCTGAGATTCCCGAAGAAGAAGTGAGGGAGGGAGATGCCGGCGACTCGCACAATGTTTTCGTCAAACGCGTGAGGATAGACCCGCCCGGCCGCGCTCCTAGCGACGCGAGTGGTGCAGCTCCAAGGGAGATCATGGAACTACTTGAAAGGAAAGACCGCACCTTCGCGCTAAGAAAGATTTTGGGAGCCACGTCAGATTACGTGATTCGCCGATGCCAAATGCATCGGATGCCCCCTGGCTCCTTTGTTGGCATTCATCTGGATGCTGCGAGCGACCCGGATTTCGAGTACTCGGTGATTGTGCAGCTGGCGAGAGACTTTGAGGGGGGTGAGTTCGTGGTATATCCAAGCGGGTACGAACAGCAGGTGTTCCAACCGCCATTTGGTACGGTACTTGTCACCACATGTAAGCTCCGGCATGAGGTGATGCCTGTGCTGACCGGCGAGCGCCGATCGCTGGTCTACTTCTGTTCAAAGCGCAGCGGCGCGAACCGCCGGATCATCGAAAGCTCTACCAAGGGCCCTTGAATGAGGTGGCTGAAATGGCTTCGAATGAGTTGGGTAACGGGTGAGCTCTCAGGAGAGATTGGTAGCTTGGCCATCTTGTGGTCAGACTGTCGCTCGCAAAGGCTGCCACAATGCAGGTCAGAAGCCACAGCTAGCTTTGCTGCCTGTATAAAGGCCACCACGCGTAATCCGAGCAAAGGTTTGCTCAGGGTAGTTGTGGTAAGTCATCGTCGCTGCCTCGAACCGAGAGGCGTGTCGGCGCGTGATGGTGTAATCGCGCCGCGCGCGGGAAGGCCCTGTTGTCGTCAGGTTCTCGACAGCTACACACCTAGCAAACAGCCGAATGCTCGGGCTAATTTGCGACGGATGTGCGGGGACTGGGCCTTTGCAGGGTCCATCAGAAGAGAAGTCTCGTCTGAAGCCCCTAATCGCGCGCGGTGTTTTGCTCGATCGTCCTGCATTAGCCGAGTCCTGAGTATTCATTTCGAAAGAGAGAACGGATGGACTTTACCTCAACTCGAGGGAAGCTCCATGAGTCGGGCAGCGCGGGCCAGCAAAGAGAACTTGTCGGTCTCCCCGTCGGCAGACGCCCGGCCGACCACGCCCTCGTGGACGAGTTGCACAGGAACGATCCGGATCTCATCGCCCAGACCCGATTCGTTCAACCCGAGCAAGCCCAGCTGGTGCGCTTAATCCGGAGCCGGAGCGACGACGCACAAACCTTCCGGCAGATTGTCAATGATCAGGATGACAAAGGTACCGCCAACTTCCTGTTCGTGACTGTGAACGATGGTGGTGTTACTGGCGGCGGCGCCGACTGGTCGCTGCTGCTGGTTGATCGCCGCGTGCCCGCCGCCCCTGTTGCCTATCACTATGACTCCGCTGGGTCTCACAACAACACCGTCGCAGAGCAGCTCGCAGCACGTCTCGGCTCCCGTCTGCAAGCGGCCGGCATGGCCCGGCAGCAGAACGGCCTAATTGCGGAGTACTTTGTGGTAGACGCGAAGCGAGCGCTGATTAGACGATTGTCGCGAGGGGCGAGCGGCCAGACGAAGCCGCTGCACATCGAGCACCTCATCCGCCGAACCTGCCCATACGGTACAAATGGTTACCGATGTTCTGCTCCTGTGCAGCAAATAGCCAAAAGACTCCCGTTGTGTTCCTTCCAGGCCGCCTAGATTGCCTCGTGAGGCCACTCGTTCAGCGATGAAATCGTAGCGCTCAATGCTCAATGAAAACCGACTAATGCAACAAATCCCGCATGGGCGCCTAAATTCGGCATTCCATCGCCTTCTTTCGCGGTTTTGCTGCGCGTATTATCGGTTTGTCCGGCAGAGCGCGATGTTTGATCACTGCGCCTGCTGTGATCATCGATGAAAGCCCGCCATGTAGCGGATTACGAAGAAAGTCACGGCGACGACGGCGGACGTTACAGCGAGTGAAAACGCTACTCGCGCCAAGAACTGGCCAGGGCTAAGTCCGTCCCATGAACTCATTTTCGTGCTTGCCTTACGACTCGGATTTGCGCCTGCAGGATGATCGTACCAGACGCACTTTGCGAGTAATCAGCGGAATTCGGTTTGTGCGCGCCGCGAATCGTCGCGCCCCTTGAGGCAGTCACTCTGGAACCCTAAGCTCCATTAGGGTACAAAATTCCACTGCTGAGCAACTGCCCCGTTGAATTGGTAGAGCCAAGTAGGATTGCCATCTTTCGTGACGCGATTTTGTTGTCGATGCACAGCTTATTGTCGGCGATACTCAGAATAAAACCTGGACTCTTGAGTAATTCCCATCGCTGCTTGGGATCGGCAGGGTGTAGATTGCAAGCGTCAGCGCTACTTCCGGAGCGATGCGATCGCCCTTCTGTGCGATTGCGAGCTTACCTGCGCTTGAGTTCAATGTTGACACGCGAATGTCGGGTTGCAAACATTTTGCGTCCTAATGGACTATGGGACAGAACAAAATAGGACAAACTCGACAAGTACACACAGCCAGGCGAGGTAAAGCAGCCTTTTGAAAAAAGGCACGTTGCTTGCTTGGGTGCAGTGAGCGTCACCGGTCTTGCAGGGGCTGTGATGCTGGGGCGGGCCTGACATGTTTCAGTGCCATTTCGGGTCCGCCCCGCTATTGCTCGCGAGGCAACATGGAGCAGCGTATTCGAGCGGCTTCAGCGGCTATCGCGTTCGCTCATGCGTTCGGTCGTGAAGTCCTCAGCGTGTACGAACATGAAGGCCGCAGGTACAACAGAATCAGAGTCCGCGTAACCGGGAGCATAACAAACGGTTACGACTTCGAAAGTGAATGTCCCATGGCCGGTGCGCTACCGACTATATATCACTTCGGTGCGGAGCCGCATTGGCTACCGGCGCCCAAGTGCCCACGACTCTACAGCGGCCTTGATTATTGCACCTCAACCCACTTCTCCGTGAGAGTGACGGACAATGGTGCCCAGATAGTCGATTGGCGGAGGAATTCCTTCACATACACCGTCTGGTGGGTGGTCCGCGCAATAGAAGGAAGCCGACGATGGAAATTGCGCTAGCAATTGGCGCTGTGTTCGTTTTCACCGCAATCACGGTCGCTTGCCTGTGGGCGCTTGGAGCCCGGGGTGGCTGAGTATCATTGATGAATGAGGCCGATGGAGAAAAGCGTTTGCTACCATGCCGCCCCTTCTCGTTGAACTTCTGTGCGGTCCCACTTGGATTGGCCTGACGGACCCCCTAGCGGTCGTGCTGTTGTGGATGTTGATTGTGTGCGAATGCCGCCCGAACAAACGGGTGCGGACTGCTCGAAAGCTATACGGGTGCGGTGGTCTAACTCGCGGCCCGCTCTCAGGGCCGCGCGTTTTGAGCGGATCACTCCGCAAGCTTAAGGTTCAGGTAGTTCGGAGAGTAGAGCGGGTCAGCGGTTTCGTTGGCCTGGACAGCACCGAAACGTCCATCTTGAAGGCCATGATCTGATTGGCGCTTCCTTTGTAGATCTTCAGTTGCGGCCGCCTGAGCTCCTCAAGTTCCAGCTCCAATTGATCGAGCAGTCGCGCCGACCGCTCCGAGCGCGTCCCATAAAATGTCCGCCGCAGCTTCTCAATCTCGAGCTTGAGGTGGGAGATCAGCGCTTGCTGCTCGATTGCTTTGCTTGGGCATTGGCCGCTTCAGCAAGTTTGGCCCCCCGCCGCAAGCCTGGCCGCACGCTCGGCCAGGATCATTGCATGCGCGGCAGCGAGATCGGGCGGCAGTCCGTCGCCGGCGGAGTCCATGACCAAATGGAATCATGTTCGCCGCCAGATTCAAACGACAAACTCTCAGCCCACGCTGGTTGGACACAAGGACTCCTGGGGATTGCGCCAATCGATGCCGGACAAAAGATAGCTCATCTGTGCCTGCGAGATCGACACCACGCCGTCCGCCAGCGACGGCCATATAAGACGACCTCTCTCCAACTTCTTTGTAAACAGGCATGCTCCCTGGCCATTATGCCAGATCACCTTCAATAGATCGCCCCGGCGCCCGCGGAAGCAGAACAAACGACCGCTCAGGGGATCACGGCGCAGCACCTCTTGGACCTGCAACGAAATTGAGACGAAGCCTTTGCGCATGTCGGTGTGGCCCGTCGCCAGCCACACCCGAACTCCCGTAGGGATTGGAATCATCCCGGATCCGGAGCCTCGATAGTCCGACGAAGCGCCTCAACGTCGAGCCCCGCATCGACAATGACGCGCCGCTCGCCAGCCAGCTCTATCTCAATCCGATGCTCCGTCCAATGTGCTGTCGCGCTCTCCGATGAGGCCGCCACCGGGGCGATGCCTCACCCTCGGCCACAACTGCCCTGACAAAGCCAGCCTCGGATTTGGTCCGGTCTGCCGCGGCGGCCCTTCGCCAAGTCACCAGCAGAGAACGCGACAAGCCATATCGCCGCGCTGTCGCCGCAACCAGGCGTGGCTCGGACATGCTTTCCAAAGCAATCCGAGCCTTATCCTCTCAGACCAGCGCCGCCGCCGGCCTGTTTCCACCACCTCAAGTCGATTCAGCGCACTGATCTTCTCAGCTATCAGGCCAGTCCGCTGCAAGGCGTCTCTTCTCGGAGGCTTACCGCCGATCGGCACGCACTTCACGAGCGACTTAAGGGTAGCCGCGATTAGGGCTGACAGAGCCAGAGCGAGACGGAGCAGACATTCACGTCACATCCTCAGGTACGGGTTTCAAGGCGCGATCGAAAGCAGGGGCAAGTTCGGATCAATTGAACGGTCCAAGATATGGTCGATGGTCTCAATCAAGCAATTCTCAGTAGGCGGTGCTGCAGATCGCGGGCCGCGGGCCTGTCGCGCGCGATCACAAGGCACTCCACCGTGCCAGCCTCTTCGTCGGCAGCAAGCGGGATCACGCCCTCCTTGCGTGTGCGGTCGAATAGAAATCCTTCCTTGCCGAAACGATCATGCGCTGTTTGGAGGGATCGTGATCGAACATTTCTCACGGATAAAATAACCTTGCAACCGGAATAGTCGAAGCCCAGCAGCCGGACCGCAATACTGTGTAACACCGAGCCGCCACCCCAGCGGCCGTTCGCTTCATTAAACAGCAACCGACCGTGATTCGCGAAAATGGCGTCAATGTTGATCATTCCGCGATATCCCAGGTCTCGCGCAAGTGCCACAAATCGGTAGGCGTGTGCCTGGGCGGTCAACCATTGCTCGTTCGTCAGGTCACTTGGAAGCTCAAGTCCTGTCCAGATCAGAGCTCTTTCGGATCGATCTGTGCTTTTACGCAGACGTATGTTTCCACTGTTGATGAAAACGATTGAACCATCATCCTCGATTTCATACTCGAGATAGAACAAAGACCGGGCCAGGTGGTACGACTCCACGACCAGCGTCCTACACGACGCTGTTGTCATCTCAGACCAAAGCGCGTCAGGATCAAACGACGGCCATGAAATTCGCCGGGTATCTCTTGCCCCAGGTAGTGGATCGCTTTCTTTGCCGGTCAGGATGACATTTCCGACCCCACCGGCTCCATTGTCCAGCTTTACAATGACTCTGCCGGTCTCGGATCTGAGGGAAGTGACCGCTCTGAATAGTTCGTTTGAGTCCGTCGTGACAGATCCATTGGGCAGCGGAAGTGCGACGCTTGTCGCCAATTGACGGAAGTGGCTCTTGCGGTTCAACAGATCAGGCCCTCGCTGCAGAGCGAAGTCGTCGCCGGTCTGCGGTATGCCCAGCATGGTCGCCAGGCGTGCGACGCCTTCAGTAGAGTAGCAGGGATGCAATCGCCAGTTTGATTTCTGACGAATATGTCGGTTGATCCGCTCAACGACAGTCTTGGACAGCAATGTGCAGTCATCAAGGACCGGCGATTGGCGGCCGCCTTCAGGTACAAGGAGAAAAAGACTCGATGCGTCGAAATCGAGCGTCGCGCCAATGAAGGATAGCAGATCCGCCGGGATGACTACCGGGGAGACTATTAGGTCGCCGTGCTGGGCAAACCACGCTGAACGGTATGCCGAGTTGGCGGCCAGCGAAAGTTGAGCTGGTGTCAGATCGGCGCCCGACATTTGAGCCGTACCGGCATTCATGATCAAGATCCGCGGCATCCGCGACCTCCGGGCATCTGGACGCGATCAGACAGGGATCGTCAGGCCACAATGTTGAACTTGCTGCGCCGTGGTGAGGCACTGAGCGAAGGTTGATTTTGCGCCGTCTCGATATCACCTGCGATGTAGCGGGAGAGTACGGCGCGCCTCCAATCTGCCGATCTCAATTGATAGCTCCTTTCGGGCTGATCACGTGGCGATCCTTCAGCAAAAAATGCTGGATCTTGCCCAACGCGGTTTTCGGTAGTTCTTGTGTGAAAATGATTTCGCGCGGCACCTTAAAACGGGCGAGCTGTGACTGGACATGTGCCGTCAGCGCTTCCGCCTCGATCCGGGCGCCCGGTCGCTTGATCACATAAGCGACCGGTACTTCTTCCCAGCGCGCATCGGGTCGATCGACCACGGCGCATTCCGCGACATCCGGATGGTCCGCAAGCACACGCTCTACTTCTGCCGGATAGATATTCTCTCCGCCCGAAATGATCAGGTTTTTCTTGCGGTCGTGGACCCAAATATATCCATCTGCGTCGCAGCGGCCAATGTCCCCAGTGCGATACCAACCATTGCTCAGAGCCTCACGCGTTGCCTGTTGATTGCCCCAATATCCGCAGAAAACGTTGGGTCCACGGACTGCGATTTCGCCTGGGTTACCGGGCGGCAACTTGCGGCCCGAATCATCCAGGATCGCCGCTTCGCAGCAGAGACCTGCCAAGCCGCTTGAGCCCTCAGGCACGAGATTTCCGCCGAGCTTCGTATACACAGCGATCGGGCAGGTCTCCGTTGAACCGTAAACCTGCAGGACTGGAACGCCGCGCGCGACAAAGCGCTCGACAAGGTGCTGAGGCACCATCGTCGATCCGGTACAGATTGCTCTGAGCGAGGATAGGTCGGTGCTTTCCCATCGACCATTGCTGGCCAGGGCTTGCATCATGGCTGGCACCAGGGCTGCCAGGCTCGGCCGGTCACGCTCGAACGCATCAAGCATGGTCTCCGCCCCAACGCGGGTTTGGATACTCACCGTCGCGCCGTGATGCAAAGTCGGCGTCGTCTGGATGTTCAAGCCACCAACGTGGAAGAACGGCAAAACAGCCAGCGTGTGATCGGCCGAGGTGAGGTCATGCATGTGCTGACTCATGATGCCGTTCCAGAGCAACGCTTCCTGACGCAGCACGGCGCCTTTCGGTCGCCCTGTGGTGCCCGAAGTATAGACGATCAGAAGCGGGCAAGACGGCTCCGCGCGAGGATTGCGTCCGTCGCCACAATCTCCGTCCAGGAGATCGTCCAACTTGCAGCCGCCGAGAGGCGTAAAGTCCAACCCGACAAGAGAGGCATGGGGCACTTGCTTCGTCAGGACAGGCAAAGCTGCGCCGAAGCACTGCTCAAGAACGAGCAGTTTTGCCCCGGGGTCCGACAAAATGAAAGCGTGCTCGGCGGCCGCAAGACGCCAATTCAATGGTACGAGGATTGCGCCGAGCCTCGCGCACGCATAGAGCAGCGCCAGATAATCAGGCCTGTTGAGGCTGAGGATCGCGATCCGGTCTCCCCTTTGGACGCCGAGCTGGCTCTTGAAGGCGCGAGCGATCCGCTCGATCCGTCGATTGAGGCTGGCGTAGCTGAGACTCTGCCCTTCGAAATGGATCGCGGTTTTGCCGGGAGTATACGCAGCGTTTCGCTCGATCAGTGTGCAGAGATCCAACTTGTTATCCATGCGCCTCAGGCTCGCAAATTACGTTTGTCCCGACGCGCTTCAGCCGCAACCCGGAATTGCTTGGCGAGGCTCCGATCACATGCTTCGGTTGGCCCTTGTACAGGCTATGATCACACGGCCTAGGCCTTCTTGATGGATGTCATGGGTTGCGAACAATGGATATTGCTTGAGGGATCTCGGGCGATTGATCACTCACTCTCTGCTCGGCGGCGGTCGTGTGCATCTGTCGGTAGTGATAGGCACACCACGAAGACAGTTTCTTGCCGCGTCTTTGATATACAGGCTCGCCGCACATATAGGCCGCTCTGGCATCTCCATCTTTGAAGCCGATGATGCAACGGCATTGGCCTTCAATATGGTCGATTAACAGGACCTTCTTGACGTCGTCGGGCGCTTTCAACTTGCTGCTCCAGAATGCCAAGCAATATCTGCGATGCCGGGTGGTTGCGCGGAGCGGCACTTGCAGCTCAGGCTCTTTGAAAACCTGCGCAGGCCCGCCGTCTGCCTTGCCAGCCATGGGAAAGCAGTTTGAACAGAGCGGAAAGCCGGTTCGGCCAACTGATTTTGGCGCGGTGTCGCGCCAGAGGAGGGGTTTGGTTCAGATTCAGGAAGCAGCGACCCTCCGCAGGGGCTTCGGATGGAGGTCTACGTCCATCAATTCTGACCTCAACGCCTGTCCGGTGGCCCGGCCCAGCACAGTCACATAGTCTCGGTTCCGGAATGCCGAACCATTCAAAGCTACGTGCGAGCAGTAGCTCCGCAACCGGCACTCGCTGCATAGCCCTTCCGACCGACCCAGCATCGGGGATGAGGATTACGACCGACCATGGGGGCTTGGATCTGACCAGCTGAGACATTCTCAATCCTTCACAATCCCGGCGACAGACCGAGATAGGTGCTAACCTCAAGACCGTACAACTTAACGTTACGTGAGATTCAAGCCCTTTTTTGGGGCCTGTGACAACATGGCCAAGCTCTCAGGCTGCCGGAAAAGGGCCGCCGGCCGGTGTGCTGTCGCAAGCATTCAGCGCTGCGATGTGAGCCAAGAAAGTTCGTCTCCCGTCGAGATCAGGGTCGCCTGCCGATGAGCCCATTGCCGGAAACGCTTGCCCTTCGACCAGGCGCTCGCTGCCCTTGCAGCCGATTGCGCGCCTGAAGTCCGCTGCGCCGTCATTGAATAGCTCAGTCACGTCTATCTGGCGCCGACCGTGCGAGGCCAAATGCGGCCGACCGATAGTTTTCGATGAGGTCGGCCTGATAGGGGCACCAGCCTATAGCCCTTGCGGCGTTGGAGAAACGATCCCGCGAATGTGCCGGCGGGCGTCATCCAACGTACCTCGCGGTCACTGACTTCGCCTGGTGCTGGGATTATCGCAGCGTCTGATAGAGGCGGTACAGCAGCCGAGCGCGAGGTTCAATCGACGAGATGTAGAGTTGCTCATAATGCGTATGCGCGCCCTTGCCATCGACGCCAAGGCCGTCAAGGGTCGCGGTATGCGGCGCGGTGAAATTGCTATCGGAGCCGCCGCCGCTGAACGCGTCGAGCAGCTCGAATCCAAGCTCGGCAGCAAGCTGTTTGGCGTGTGCGTAAACCGCGGCGCCGGCGCTGGTCTTCTCATATGGCGGACGGTTCAATTCGCCTGATACCTTCACCTTGACGCCCTCGGTGCGCGAGCTGATGCCCAGAATCTTCGGCACCAGCTCGTCGGCATGGGCCATGGTCGGGACGCGCATGTCGACTTGCGCATAGGCCAGTTCCGCGATCACGTTTGGCCTGGTGCCGCCGCGGACGACGCCGACATTGACGGTGATACCGCGCGTGAGATCGTTCATCGCCTCCAGCGTCTGGATCACATGGCCGAGTTCCCGAATCGCGCTGCGGCCGTCCTCGGGGCGCGTGGCGGCATGCGCGGCCGCACCCTTTATGAATACCTCGAAGCGCGCAACGCCCTTGCGCCCTGTGATGACCTTGCCGCCGTCGCGCGCCGGCTCGGTCACGAGCACGTATTTGGCCTTGCGGCCCTCGGCCTCGATCAGCGCGCGCGAGGTTGGGCTGCCAATCTCTTCGTCCGAGACGTAGAGCTGGGTGATGCCGAGCGGCGGGCGTGCGTCATCGGCGCAGATCTGCCGGAATGCGTGATAGGCGAGGTAGGCGCCGCCCTTCATGTCGTAGATGCCGGGGCCGAACGCACTGTCGCCGTCGATCTTGAAGGGTAGCCGTTCGATGGATCCCATCGGATGGACGGTGTCGAGATGGCTCAAGATTAGAAGGCCCGGTACGCCCTGCCCCCAAGAAGAGCGGATAACCAAATGATCGCCGCAGCCGTCATGCCCCGCAACGCGCTCGACGCTGGCGGGCAGGTCGCGATAGCCTGCTGCGACGACATCAGCCAGTTTGTTGATCTGATCCGGCCGCTCCGTCGGAGATTCGATCATGACCCAGCGGCGAATGCCCTCGAGAATCGGGGCGATTTCGAACGCGTTGCTGGACATAGTTGTCTGACGCTTTTGAATTCGATTGTTATCGTTCTGCAAGATCATGACATCAACCATGTACTCACATCAGAATCGAGGCCGAACATCTAAAGGGTCGCCAGCCGTTGTGACCCAGGCGTGCCTCTGGCCGATCTTGCTGCGGCAACGATGTACGCGCCTGTCGATCTTAACTTGAGCTACCAAAGCTGGTAGTTTTCGACGGGATTATGCGGACCTAAGAAGAAGGCCCTTCTGGAGTTGGTCGTTCTGGTGAGCTGTAATTATTCTGATCAGGACCTTCCTGCGAGATCCGCGCAAATCGCATTGTCCTGACCAGGTGACCCCCACGCCTCTCAACGCGGAAGGTCGCCGGCCAGCGGCAGCATCGTACGAGCGGCGAAGCGCCGAAATCGCCGGAGCTGAGGGGACGGACCTCTCAATACGAGCTCTAATCAGTGAAACAGTTGCAGCCCGGTCGATTGTTCGACGACTGTCGCTGGAAGCGGCCAGGGATCGATGCCACCGCGCTCAGTCAAGCAGTAGGGTTCCGCGCCCCGGAAGTTGATCAATGGATTGCCACGGCCTTGTCGGGTCGCGATAAATTCATCCGATAAAGATGGTATGTGGTGCCAAGCACCTTGTGGTCATACAAAACGCATTCGAGCGCGCAAAATGCGTTCGGCAATAGCGGTGGGCGCTGTATCGAAGCGGTGAACACCCTTGGGCCCCTCCCGACCGCCAAAATGCAGGGCAAGGTCTTCCTGGTCACTGCGGAGAAGACTGACTCCAAAGCTGCCGCTGGCGAGGATCTGATCATGTGCCTCGCAGCGGGCATTGATGCCAACGACCAGGCACGGCGGCTCCATGCAGATGGACGTCAAAGAACTCACCGCCAGTCCACGTCGTCCGGCTGCCGTTCCGCTCGTCACGATGGCGACACCCGCTGGCCAGATTGCGCATGGTCTGACGGAACTCTGTCGGTCGGATAGACGGCATTTCAAACTGGTGGCTCATGATCTGCCTCTGGACTTGTACCCGATTCCGACTTTTATCCGTATTGGGCGGCCCCTAATAAGGTATCCGGTGTCGGAATTACGTGACGAGCAAGCTCAGGTCGAGCTCGGCTATGACTTCGATGTCCTCTGGATTAGCTGAAGTCATGACCAGACGGACGTGCAGTATCTCACCTTGTTATCGGGATCGGCGATTGCAGCGGCAGAACTGAGAATTGCCGCCGCCAGGAGTTTCAATAGGACCCTTCTCAAGCAGAACCGCGCTGAGCGGCCGCCGACGCGCCAGTGCACACAGAGTTGTGGTCGCGATCCGACCAGCTGGGCTGGAACCTCGCTGGGCCGCCGGGCGGAGGGGATGATGCCGATTTCGGTACCGGCGCGCGCCTACCAGAGTTTCTCCGCATGTAGACGGTATCTGCGTACCTAAAGCGCCTTTAGGAGAATACGTTTTTTTGCCTCGAGAAGATGCTTATCCAGCGTCGCGTGCAGCGCTCCCCGCAACTCCGGCGGGATCGAGCCATCTGTATCGATCAATTCTCGGAACTTCCGAATGATGTGTTCTAACACTGCAATAGATCCTTGTACTTCAACCTTCAGCCAGGACATCATCGATTCTCTCCTTTGGCGCGCAGCGCGCTTCCTCGTGGGTCCTCACCTCGGCAACTCTGGCTGCAACAGACTCTCGTCGAAAAAAGTTGGCGCTCGGGCCGCGTGCTCAGCGCGACTTGCTTTGATGAGGGCGAGCGCAGGCGGCGCACGCTCCTTGAAATCCCGCAGAAGTGACGCGCATTCGCGCCTGCAATACTTTCGCGCTCGTGAGCAACAGTCTTGGTCGGAATACTGGAACATCGGCCAGCTCGGCTGTCACGCGTTCGAAACCGCGATCAGGCGCTTCAGTCGAGCGGCTGCGGCGCCGCCATCAAGTGATTCTTGTCCAAGTGCTACGCCTTCCCGCAGGGTCGAGGCCCGCCCGGCCACGACCAATGCCGCCGCCGCGTTCAAAAGCGCAGCGTCGCGAAATCGACCTGGTACGCCATCAAGCACATTTTGCAGCGCAACGGCATTAGCCTCTGCATCGCCGCTCTCCAGCGCGTCGCGGCAGCGGGGGAGCCCGGCTTCTTCCGGCGTCACTTCGAAGGTGCGGACTATACCCGCCTCAAGCGCAGCAACAAAGGTTGGACCGGTAAGGGTTATTTCGTCGAGCCCGTCCGAGCCATGAACAACCCATACCGACTCGGCACCGAGGTTCTTCAAGACGTACGCCAGAGGCTGGACCCATTCGGGAGATAATACCCCAACGATCTGCCGCTTGACCCTGGCCGGATTGGACAGAGGCTCGATTAGATTGAAGATCGTGTGGATTCCAAGTGCTGTCCGGATCTGGCCGACGCGCTGCATCGCCGGATAATGGGCCGAGGCAAACATGAAGCCGATGTTGGCTTCCTGTACACAACGTGCAATAGCTTCAGGCTTGAGATCGACCTTCACGCCGAGGCGCGCCAACACGTCTGCGGTGCTTGAACCCGAAGACGCAGCGCGGTTGGCATGCTTGGCGACAGGAATGCCGACCCCGGCGACGATGAAGGAAGCACACGTCGACACGTTGACCGAATATATAGGGGTGTCGTTCGTGCCAGCGATACCGACGGGGTCGCATGCCGCCTCCACGCGCAGCATTCTATTCCGCATCGCGGAGGCGGCCCCGGTGACTTCTTCGACCGTCTCGCCCCGGACCCGCATCCCCATCAACAAGCCACCGATTTGCGAGGGAGTCGCGTAACCCGACATCACGCTGTCGAAGGCTGACGCAGTTTCCTCGCGCGTCAGAGTGGCGCCGCTGGCAACTTTGCCAATGATCGATCTAAGCTCTTCCATCGAACTTTACACGTTCCTTGTTCAAACCTCGATCTCTTCCGCGACGTTTGAGGCGGCAGTCGGTTGAGTGTGGGCGCCCTCGGCGAGGCTACAACCTGACGCTACGTGAGGGTCAAGCTCTCCATTTCGTGCCGTCGAGAGGAGATCGTCGGCCAGTAGAACACTGTAGTTTCTTGATGCCAGGACCGATGGCACTCTCTCGCGCCCGCTTGCCACGCCCGCAGCGGCCTCTTTACCGCGGTGTTCCGACCGGATCACCGCCAAAGCCTTTTAGCGTCGGGCGCCGCCGTCGTGGAGCATTGAAGCGGCTTCCTCTACCTGCTTCGCGAGTATTGGTGCTGGGGAGATGGAGCCCGATCTCAGCTGGGCTCTACAAAATAACGCCACCTGATTGTAAATGAAGGTGCGCAGGACAGCCTTCATAGAGCGATCGACGCGTCCCGTTGATCCGCCCGCATGAAGCGGTGAGCCAGCCGTGTTCGGTCCTGCCTTACAGTCGGAATACGCCGTATTGCGGCGCATCGATCGGCGCATTGAGCGAAGCGCTCAATGCGATTGCGAGGGCAGTTCTGGTATCGACAGGATCAAGAATGCCGTCGTCCCAGATTTCCGAGGTCGCATAATAGGCACTTGACCGCTCGCGATATTCTTCAAAAATTGGTGCTCGAATGGCTGCCAATTCCTGCTCCGAGAGGCGCCCTCCGGCGCGAGCCAATTGTCTGGCCTTGACGTGTGTGAGAACTCCGGCGGCCTGCTCGGCGCCCATCGCAGATATCTGAGAATTCGGCCAGCTGAACACGAATCGAGGATCAAACGCGCGTCCCGACATAGCGTAAGTTCCTGCGCCGTGCGAGCTATTGCAAACGATCGTAAACTTCGGCACGGACGCTCCGGACACCGCCATGATCAGCTTGGCGCCGTCCTTGGTGATCCCACGCCGTTCATATTCGCGGCCAACCATAAAGCCAGTTACGTTCTGCAGGAAGAGCAGGGGCGTCCGGTTCTTGTCGCACAGTTGAATGAAATGAGCCCCCTTTAGCGCGCTGTCGCCGAACAGCACGCCATTATTGGCAATGATCCCGATTTGATATCCATAAAGCCGCGCAAAGCCGCACACGAGTGATGTCGCATACCGCGGCTGGTATTCTTGAAATCGGCTGCCATCGACCAGACGAGCGATGATCTCTCGCATGTCGAACTGCGCTCGCGCGTCCTTTGGAATGATACCGTAGAGTTCGGACGCACTATAGGCGGGCGGCTCGGGGGCCACTCGATCGATCGAGGTCTTCGCCGGTTGGTGGAAGCGAGCAACGACGTCGCGGGCAATCGCAATCGCATGGATTTCGGAGCTTGCGAAGTAATCACAGGTGCCCGACACGCTGGTATGCATGAGAGCGCCGCCAAGTTCGTCGGCGGACACTTGTTCGCCGGTGGCAGCCTTCACGACCGGAGGGCCGCCGAGAAAAATCGCTCCAGTGCCTTCGACGATAATGTTGTATTCACTAAGCGCAGGGACGTAGGCCCCTGCCGCGGTGCAGTGGCCCATGACGATGGCGACCTGCGGCACCCCCATCTTCGAGAGAACGGATTGATTGCGGAGAATTCGACCGGCATGGTAGCGATCAGCAAAGAATTCCGCCTGCAAAGGCAGAAATCCGCCGGCACAGTCGCACAGGTGAACCACCGGCAGACGGTTTTCGATGGCTATATCCAGTGTCCGCACGATCTTCTTGACCGAGAGTGGATACCATGCGCCGCTCTTCACGCTGGCATCGTCGGCATGAACAATAACCTCTCGCCCCGCCACAATGCCGATGCCGACAACCTGGGCGGCGCCGGGCACCTCGCCGTCGTATGCCTTGTTAGCGGCCAGCGTCGAAAGCTCTAGGAACGGAGTTTCCGGATCGAGCAAGGCCGCGAGCCGCTCACGAACAAAAAGTTTATTCTGCCGACGCAGCCGCTCGAAGTCCCGCTCAGGCCTGTGGAAGCGGGCAACGCGTTGGCGCTCTTTCAATTCGGCGGCAAGTTGTCTGTTGTGCAGGTCGTTGCGACGAAATTCCTGCGAGTTCACGTTCGCCACGGAACCGATCCGCTGCATTTCAGCGCCCTTCTTTAGAGAGCGTGACCAGCACAGCGTCGTGCTCGAAGCTCTCACCTTCCTTGACGTGAATTCGATGGACGATGCCATCCTGTGGTGAGCGTATGATCGTTTCCAGCTTCATGCTTTCAATCGTCATCAGTGCCATTCCCGCCGAGACCGATTGACCGGACGAAACTGTGATCGCAACAACAAAGCCGGGCATCGGCGCCCGGGCCTCCAAAGCGTGAGTCTCGTTATTGCCGGATGCGCACGCTCGCAACGGGTCGTTGTAGCGCAAAATGCGCGTCCTGCCGCGGATGTGGAGGTGAATTAGCTCCCCCTCGATGGCGAATCTGACCGGTTCGCTCTGGCCCGCAATGGTCAAGATGCCGCTACTGTCATTGCAATGGCTGAACGCGACAGGGGTAATCACCTGGTCTCGAAGATGGAGCCTGTAGTCTTGCTGGTTGGGTGAAAGCCACAATTCATGATATACGCCGTCGACCTCGA
This sequence comes from Bradyrhizobium sp. IC3195, assembly GCF_020193585.1. NCBI lineage: Bacteria > Pseudomonadati > Pseudomonadota > Alphaproteobacteria > Hyphomicrobiales > Nitrobacteraceae > Bradyrhizobium > Bradyrhizobium sp. IC3195. The sequence continues at coordinate 112,286 of NZ_JADYVG010000014.1, forward strand.
ATGAGTGATACACGTCAATTTCTCCAACTACCGAGCGCTGCGTGAAACTCGGGCACGGCATCGGCCGACTCGCGGACCGGTCTTGTCAGGAGAGCCGCAGATGCCAGGAACGCAGACATTTCGGCAGCAAAGTTGTCGGCGGCGAGATGTGGATTTTCTTCTAGGTATCCCGTATGGAACTGACCGCCAAGAAATGCCTCGTCGCAAAGAATCCGTGCGAGCAAGCTCGCGTTGGTCTCGCACCCAAGTAGAACCAGTTCGCGAACGGCGCGGTAGGCTTTCAGAGCAGCCTCTATGCGGCTCGGTGAATGCACAATGATCTTGGCGAGCATGGGATCGAATGCCGCCGTGATGTGCTGGCCTTGCATGATGCCGCTGTCGATTCGTGCGCCATCCGGATACTCGAGAAGAAGTACTTTGCCGGTGGTCGGGACGTATCCGCGTTCGGGAGCCTCGGCGCAAAGCCTGAGCTCGATTGCATGCCCATTTGAAAGAATGTCGGACTGCGAAAGTGCAAGTTTTCGGCCCGCTGCCGCATAGACTTGTTCGGCGATCAGATCGACGCCGGTGATCATCTCGGTCACCGGATGTTCGACCTGAAGGCGTGTATTCATTTCTAGAAAGTAAAACTCTCCGCCGCTGAAAATGAACTCGACCGTTCCTGCATTCTGATAGTTCGCTGCACGGGCGATGCCGACGGCGGTTTCGCAAATCCGGGTCCGCAATTCTGGTGATAGCGCTGGCGAGGGCGTTTCCTCGATGATCTTCTGGAAACGGCGCTGCACCGAGCATTCGCGCTCGAAGAGATGGACCAAGTTACCGAAGGCGTCACCGAGCACCTGTACTTCAATGTGTCGCGGTCTTTCGATATATCGTTCAACATAAAGTCGGCCATCTCCAAAGTAGCGACGCGCTTCACTGCTCGCCTGCTCAATGGCTGCCTCTAACGTAGCGAGGTCGCGTACAATCCGCATTCCCTTGCCGCCACCGCCAGATGATGGCTTCACGAGCAAAGGAACTCCAATAGCCCGCGCTCTCGAAACGAATGTGGCCGGATCATCTTCCTCGATGGCGCAGGGTGCGACTGGAAAGCCGTTGCTTTGAACGAACTCACGGGCGCGGATCTTATCGCCCATTAGCTCGATCGTTTCTGGAGCGGGTCCGATGAATACAATACCGGCCTTTGTCACTCTACTCGCGAATTCCGCATTCTCGGAAAGCATTCCATAACCGGGATGTATCGCGCCGGCGTTCGCCTTGCGGGCGGCAGCGATGATCTGCTCGATATCCAGATAGCTTGCGATCGGCGTGCGGCCGCTGATCGGAATAGCCAGGTCGGCCATTGAGACGGCCGGGGTTCCCGCGTCAACCTCATGGTAGGCAATTGCAGACCGAAGCCCAAGCTTGTTCAAGGTTTTGATGATACGTGCGGCTATCTCACCCCTATTGGCGATCAGAACGGTATCGAAGGGTAATTTATGCATTCGCCTATCCGGACAAGCGCGATTGAACCAGAGCGTCGGTCAATTGTAGGGGGCCATGCTCGTCATCTGACCTCGGGTGACCGTCCTGCAGGTCAGGCTTGGACCACTTCTGTGGATGAGGCAAACGAACAGGCAGCACATCTTCACTTCGAGTCGCTGCTTTTTTTGCCAGTGTCGCGCACGGAGATCACGTAGCGACATTGCTGACTGAGGCTCGCCTGCTTGGATCTGAGGCAGGCAGTGATAGCGGTGCGATCTGGTATGTGGCTGCTACAAAGGCGGAACACGTCCTCCATGCAAGCCTCTTTCTCCTCTGCGGTCGGCGCTTGATCGCGCGCGTTGACCAGCCTGGGTATTAGAGCTGTCATTGCGACGGCAAGAGCGACGGCGCAGTAGTAGAGTGTGAGGCGCGAAGGCAGCTGAGTTCGTTGATTTTGAGTCATGATATCCCTTTAGGTCGGTCGGGCTGCGGTATTGTTCTTCCTGCGCGAAGCGCCAACATGACCTGTCAACCGCGAAACAAGCCGGAACTGCTTAAGTGCGGTGCCGGCAAGCTCGTCCTTTCACTTTTGCGGTCTGACTGTACGGTGCTGGTCATCTGTCCGGCACGACGAAACGGCACCTGCCCTAGTGGTGGAGCTCCGCGAAGAGGGGAAGCACTGGCGGGTGAGCTGGCCAAACAAGTGATCATTTCGGAGCTTCCGGTGATTGTGCGGTTGTGCATGCTTGGATGTCGCGAGGCATTGCTTGGGCGTGACATGTGCTCAGGTACTCTGGCTGAGCCTATCCGCCAGGCGACTATTGACGCGGTAGCCGGCGACGGGAAGGGCCCGGGCCAACTATCGCGAGGCAGAGAGATCGGGCAAAAGCCAGGTGCGCTCAAGCCACGGTTGATGATGCATTCGATCGTTCAGAGCGAACCATGATGGCGCGGGCCGAGACTGTGTTTGGTGTAGTCGCGCCCGTGTTCGTTGGGTGGGGTATCTGAGGCGGAGCCTCCGTCTTGCGTCCGTTCCGGTGAGGCTACGGTGATGGAAGCGCCTGCCGTGCAGATCTCGAAACGCGCGACTTCGTCCAGCCGCGACAGGAACAGCTCCGACGAAGCGCGGACAACGATGCGCCTGGAAGATCTTATCGTCCTGATCGAGTCGCGCCAGGTGAGTTTAGATGTTTGAAACATTCGCAATTCTCATGATTGTCCGGACCGCTGGATTGTCGGAGGTGGTTCCCACTTGTCAAGGATCGTACAATCTAACGCTAGGTCCGATTCAAGCCCCTTGTGCATCCCATCGTCTGAGCATGTCGGGGCTGTGGATTCTTCGTACGAGCCTCGGCTGCAAGGCGCACTTTGGTGTTTCAGAATAGCAGCTGTGCATGGCGACTGCCCGCTTCGGCAACCGAGGCCACGAGCGTCGCTGTTACGTGATTATACGGAGCGCCGGTGTCGCATTTCTTTGATCTGCCAATTGCATGCTCTCGGCATGAATCCGAAAAGTAAACTCTACCAGCCCGACCACTGGCGAGGCCGTGCGGAAGCAACGCGAAAGAAAGCGGAAGCGCTCGCTGACGGAAAAGCCAAAGACAGGCTGCTTAAAATTGCCGTGGAATACGACAAGCTGGCTCGGCGTGCCCACGTGTGGCGGATGCACAAAAACGAGGACGATACGTGGCCTGAGGAAGAGCTGTAAAGCGTCGCTGCGGATCATCAAAAAGGCCCCCAGCCCGTTGATCGCTACCCGACCTAATGGTCCGCGCAAAATGTCGCTCAGCTGCAAGTCAGTGCCTGGAAGGGACGTTGAGGGGCACCGTGGGCCAAGGCATCCTGACGGTCCTGTGGCGCGCTCCTGATCGCGACACGTAGGTGAAGGCGGAGCAGGCCGCCTGCCCAACGCTCCTTCAAGTCTACTTGTTTAGTCAGCTTCTCGAAAGCTAATTCTCATATGACGAAAAATGCGGGATACAGACCTCAATTTGAGTCAATGCGTCCCAGTTAAAGCGGAAGCCCGGATGACATCCGCGCGGGGACATGTTGAGCTGTTACAGGTCAGTGTTTGGCACTTCGTCGCGGCTGCAATGGCATATCAGTTTGGCAAATTCGAGAGTTCTGCGGCATCGCTCAATATTTACTTTGCGCTGGTCGGAGGGACGGATTTCCAGGTAGTCGCGCGAAGTGTGTCACTGGAACCAAGTCTGTGAAGAGGTCTCCACGTCCGATTGATGGTGCGCATACGGTGCGGCCGCGGCATGCGAGAGGTGTCGGTAAGCTCCTCGCGCCTTTGGCATCCGCGAGATTATTTCAGAAGAGCGCTGCGATGATCCAGTAGATACCGGCCCAAAGCAGCGCATTTATGAGGAGTGCAGCCAGCAGCCAAAGGTTCCACCTCCTTTGCACCTGCCGGGAGCGACAATCGGCGCCGTAATGCTTGATCGGTTGTTGCTTTGGTGCGCGCCAATGCGTCATTTCATCAGACGTCGCGCTGGTCCACGGAAAAATGCCGGGTTTTGCATGCCTCGTACTACTCATAAGTTCGCGGTCCTCTTTCATAAGGAGAGTGTCAGAATCGTTTGTCTGAGCGCGGCGAGCATCCGGCCGATGGTATGCTCGTCGTATCGTCGGTGCATTTAAGGTCGGCGTTCCGTTGCCACAGCAATCTACATGCCACGACGGAGAAGTGTCGGCACCGCTTTGATGTAAGCAAAAACGCCTCTGTCGGGCGTTGGCGACACGGAACCGCTGTCCAAGGTCGGATTCGCGACGTCCATGTCTGAAAGACAACACCCGCATTAGCAGCAAAAGCGTGAGCGCTTCGCGAGCGTCATACCGTGAGAAATGCGTAAGAGCTGTATCGTAGTAGTGCGGGAAGACGGCCGGCGGTCGCACTCATAGAGATCGATTAATCATTGTTTCTGACCATCACCTTACGAGGAGACACCGAGATGGCAGGCGATCCGCTGGATGCTATCAGCTCGAAAACAGTTCGTGCTCGGCGTCAGCGGCTCTGGTGCAGGCCCGTTTTGATTTGGTCCCGTACAATTCAATCGAGCTTACGTAGATGGCGCATTGGCACCGTTCAGACTCGACCGAAAGCTGCGAATGGTCAAGTACTACGATCTCACCAAGCAGTAAGATCGCCGCGAAGCATCAACTGGTGCCAGCAGTGGTTTTGCGCATCATAGAATGTGGATGTCAAACGCCACCATAGGGAGCATGCCATGATGACGACCAATTCATTGAAGAGGAGGTGACGGCCAAGAGCTGACAAGTTCTTGTGAAGAAGGTCACCATGAAACATGAATGGGCGCTAACGCTTGCTTGAAGCGGGCAAGAGCGATGGCGGACATTGCTGTTGCTGATGCGCGATCTGTTCGGCGACGTGCGACCAATACTGGCTGGCATCGATAAGTAGGATGATTCGCATGAGAGGGGCTTGATGGCACAGCTGCCTTACGAGCGGGAAGGTGCAATCGGCGGACTGATTCGCCATCGCGCAGATCGTGCTATCGCGCATGCTCAGGCAATCAGTGGCCCTTGAGAGCGACCTTCGCCCACAATGCGAGTGTTAGAAGACTATAACAGGAGAACGAGTGATGATGAACATCTGCGGCTTTCTCAGATGGTGCGCTGAAGAGGAGTATAGGAGCGCTGGGCCGAGGATCGAGCCGGTTGACGAGTTGCGAGACAACGTCATCTGCGTTGAGTTCAAGGCCATCCGAGAGGCAAAGGAGCGGGCGTGCGGGCGCAGATGATAGAGAAGCTGGAGGCCGGCCGCGTGCAACACGGCCGGTTCGCTACCGTTCCGGGATCAGGCCCTTGCGGCGTGTTCCTCGTGCAGGGGCCTTGCGGGTGTGAACTAAAGATAAGTGGATTCGTCCGTCCTGGCTGGGAGCATGTCGCTGTCTCGACGCCGCGGCGCTGTCCGAATTGGGACGAAATGTGCTTTGTCAAAGACCTGTTCTGGGATGAAGAGGAGTGTGTCATGCAACTGCATCCGCCACATTCGCAGTATGTGAATAACAGCCGATATTGCCTGCACCTGTGGAGACCCACTCATCGCGGCATCCCAATGCCGCCGCCGAGCTTTGTGGGCATCGTTGGGCTAGGGCCATCAGAAGCCGCAATGTTGTTCGCCCAGATGAGCGCGACAGCATGATGAGCTGAGTTAAAAGGATATCTGAGCGGAAGATGAGGCCGAGCGGGTGCAGAAGCACCGGTTCGGCGCCGCCGGAACGCGGCGTCGCAAGCGGATATAGTCGCCGATCGCCTGTTGCACTGTGCAGGGGTGCTGAGCCTGAAATCGCTGTTTTCAAAGGAGCTGCTGATGGTGCACTGATCCGGTTCAAGAGCCTCGTATGCGGTTGGGACCAATTATTATCGAAGGAACGAATTGAAGTTCGGGTCTTGGTGGCATTCAAACCAGTGTTTGCAGTACCGTGCTGAACGCCGGTTCGGCAGCAACAACGACGTCTCACCGGGCAGACGACTTGTCACGAGTCAATCACTGGACGATCCGACGAAGCGAAAAGCATGTGCCGACCGAATGGCATAACGCGAAATGCTGAGACCGAAGCCAAAGCGAAGGCCGAATTCAGTTTGACGAAGGCGCTGTCCAGGCGCCGCCTACGCCACGAGCCGGGGTCCGGTCACCCTGACGGCATGCGGAATTGCTCAAGCTAGGCCTACCGGTCGCTCTGCAAGAGCCGGTAGCTCGTCGGCACTACTCCTCATCTGAAGCGGGGCTGATGAGCAGAGACGGTCGAGTCGCCAAATAGCCAACTCGGGCGGTAGCTTCTCCAAGCCTATTTGGTTGTCAGCTCGTCGTCAGCTTGCCGCAATAGCATTCGCAGGCAGGGCGTAAGCAGCCCGCCCTCGCTCTGAGGCAACGTACGCTGAAGAGGCAGGCGAGCCGCCATGTATAATCGAGTTAGTGGTCAATCCACACGCCCTAATCAAACTAACGAACCGAGTCAGCCGGCAGACAGCAGCGAATTTGCGCAAACACTGATGGATCTCGCTCGACGGGAGAGCTCGTCACCTGGGGAATTGCCCGACAAAATGGGGCTCTGCTGCAGCAGGCCACATACCTCCGATGCAAACATTTACAGTCCAAGCACCTCAGATTCCAGCATAACCTCTTTGTCCTCCAGCTCAAGTCCATCCTCTCCAGCGAGGCCTATCCCTCCTCTGTTCGGTTACAGGACTGCTGAATTGTCCGAGGCCAATGTCAACGGCATCTGCGTTGGATTGGCAGCGGAGTGGATCCGCAATCTCCCAAGCAGTCCTTCATCCCGGATGAGGGCGCTCCGCCCGGGTACTGAAACTCACAGCTCAGCCGCAGTGCTGCAGCAGCGGTATGAACGCCTCAAGTCGGCGGAAAGTTCTCACAATCCTCAGGCAAGAAGCACGATGTTACGCGAAGCTGGCCTAGAGCCGTCCGCCGAGCAAAAGCGATATAGGTTTGGTACATCTTCGCGCATTGACCAGATCGTGAGCGAGGTCACCCACGATCCATCGATCTATTTGGTCAGCTTGCGATTCGCCGAAGGTGACGCCCACATGATCGCAACGTCTACATCGAACGGAATGACGACCCTCTTTGATCCTAACTATGGAGAGTTTACAGTTCGGTCAGATCAGATGGGTGATTTGTTCAAAAGTCTTGCCGACCGCTACCGCAACCCGCCGAACGGACTTGATATATCGATGGTCGTCACACAGAGGATGACGTGAGTGTTGCGGAGGTTCCAAAACGGGCCTTGCCGATCCCACGCGCGGATGCTTTCGCGATTAATGCCGGACAGCCGCGTCGCGTCCGACAGTGCAACACCACGGCACGGAAGACGGATTGTGGCACCCTGAACGTGCGCCCGACGTGGTAGCGGAGCTCACCGGCGCCCTTCGGACGTTGGAGGGGCACGCTCGACGGAAGCTCTCTGGAAGTAGTGCAGCGAGGGGGAGAATATTCAGAGAGAGGCTGGCCGGTCACTCGGGTTCATGAGCTCGTGCCCTCGCGCGTCAAAGACTCAATGGGCTTCGCTTGCACTGAAGCAGGACCGTTGGCCCGTTAGAGCTTGCATGAAAGCTGGTTAAGCTCCTCGCATGGGGTTCGGCGCTTTTCGTCCTTGCGCTCAGGGCCAAGGGCGAGCATCACGGATCCAACACAGGCGGCACAAGCTGTATTTCGTCGGCTTCGGAATCGTCGCCGGCCACTTCTCTACTGACCTCGCCAGCCAAACAGCTGCTGTGGACGACAATGCATGCCGTCGCACCAGCGCACGACCGAGTCGACGTTCGCCACGAGCTCCGCAACAATCCGCGCCTTGTCCTCGTCGCTGCACTTCCGCTGACGTTCAGCTCTGGAGAAGACCTCAGCCCCGGAACCGACGCAGGTTCGTTCCAAGCCTGACGGTCAAACTTTGCATCGAGCTGGGCTAGAAGGTCATTTGACACTTCCCGAACAATGCCAGGTGACATGCGACCCGGAGCCCTCTCCGCGGAATGCGCGCAAGCTGGCTATTAGCTTGATCTGGAAGACGTCGCCCCGTGGTTTAGATATGATTCCAGTCTCACACCGGAAGCAGCGCGGGCGCGACTCGGCGCTGGTCGGGCTGGATGGATCAGACGCTGTCCCTGCCACGCCCGCACTGGTTGAAGTTAGCAGAAACGTGACTCGGCGCCCAAAAGCCCCACGCATACACGGAGCAAGCGCTGTCCCTACCACGCGCCGCTAACTTCAACGGCATTGTACACGGACTAGCTTTCCGAAAGCTGACGAACCCGACGCGATCTATAAAACGAAAGCGGCCGGTGTGGGTGGGTCGATGCTCCTGTCTGGAACCCACGCGTCTGTCCAGCGGACGTCCGACTTAAGGGTATGGTCAAGCATAGACACAAGCCGATCTCTTCAAAGAGGTCGTGAAACTCGCATGTGCCATGTGCCGCAGAAAGTGTCATCAGAAGCCCATCGATGTGTGCAAGGCGCGGCTCTGCGACATCATTCACGAAAGACGATCCATTATCTCTGCGACTTCGACGACAGCTGGGCCCATCCGATCAAGCGCGAAAAGTGATCCGACAACAGGCGAACGAACGGCCTTCCACTCTTACTCGATGCCGCCGGATGTCGGCGGTGTGCCGGACTATGTCGGAATACCTCGATGTCATAGGTGACCCCTCTCGTCCCGAGCACGGACATATGCGTCCGTGCGGCCCAGAGAAATTCGATCGCCGCTTCATCGACCGGATAGCGCTCGAGGCCGCTGTCTCCGCATTGTCCGGAAAATGGAAGGCGCATAAGCGCTTCACGCGGGCGAAAATAGCCGTGAAGCGCCAGTCAAAACGGGATCCGATCTACGCTTGCCTTTCACGGACCCCTCTTTCTCGACATTGTGGTCGGGTGTCACGTAGATGATACGATGCGATCGTGTCCCATGTCATAGTGCAACGGGCGGCGGGTCACGGCGTCCAGCGGCTGGAGCCGGGAGGTCAGTTGGCGATCGCCGGTAGGCTTGACGGTGGGATCATCGCTCAACGTTGCGATGGCTTCCAGCGTCATGTAATGGGCGCGCTGGACGGCCCATTCGTGGTTCTGATCGGGCAGGAATTGCACCGATGAGGCGGACGATGGCGTCCTCGTTGGGGAAGATGCCGACCACCTCGGTCCGCCGATTGATCTCGCCGTTGAGTCTTCGGCTTTCCGGAGTTGCATAGTCGCGCGCGGGACCACCAGGTGGAAAGAGGTCCGGCATCCGCTAGTTCTCAGACATACTGCACTAGCTTAAGGTAATCGTCAGTGAGAACAGGTGAGCGAATAGAACAAGCCGCGTCTTGAAGGAAGGTGGTCAGAGTCCGACTGGCCCGATTGCGGACTTCGACAGATTGCCGTGCCGGCGCGCGAGTACGGAGAGTTGCTAGCTCGGAACTGACCAGGTCAGCCGCTGCTGCGGCGCAATCTGAGATAGAGAAGCAACCAGCAGACATGACAGCTTTTGCCAAGCCCAATGTGGTGAGCCAACCCGCATAGATCAGCACGGCACCGTCTGTCTCATGGAGCCCAGAGAGTTCCTCAATTGCAGCAGCATGGACTGAAGCCGCACCAACTGACCGAAACAGATCGGCTATTTCATCACGGGTGGCTTTAGAGAGGAGGCAGCGGCCGAGGTGTGATAAGAGCGCCTCAGTCGGACCTTCGAAGATGCGGAGGATGCGAGCGTCTCGATAGATTTTAGCTAAAGGCGTTCCCTCATCGTAACCACGGCCACCTAACAGCTGGACGCATTGATCAGCGACAAGACCGCACCATTCCGAGGACAAAACCTTCGTTGCCGACGCAAGGTGGACGTTGGGCGCGCCCTGCGCTGAAACAAGTCGGCAGGATGCTGCCAGCATCGCCTTCACGACTTCCCGCCGCAGCACCATCTGCCCAAATAACTGCTCGATGTAGCTGTTCTCGATCATACGCAGTTTACCGAGTCGACGATGGCTTGCATAAGAGGCTGCGAGCTGGATAGCGCGCTCAAGCGCTCCAAGACCCATAGCAGCCACACCGATGCGGCCGCGGTTCATACTAGATGACGCCGCGCCCCAGCCGTCTTGATCGCGAGAGAGCACGTAAGCACGCGGCACCTCGACATCCTGAAACTCCAGAGTATTCTGAATAATGCCACGTAGACCGAGTGTGCGATGCTCGTGCGTGACCTTTAGCCCTGGAGCCTGCCTGTCAACGAGTACACCAACGAGCCGACCTTTCGCATCGGGACCAGACGCGCGAGCAAAGCAAACGATCCAGCGAGCCCAGTCAGCGAGGCCGATCCAGATCTTGCGGCCAGAGATCCGAACTTTATCTTCGCGCATGAGAGCCGAAGCTTCTATATGCCTCGGGGCAGAGCCAGCTCCAGGCTCGGTCAAAGCGAAAGCGCAGAGATCGCCGCGTGTTGCACCCCGAATGATATGCTTTTGTTCGGGGATGTGCGGTGCCGCTTCGATGCAGGGCAAGGCTAGGAAGTTATGGATGACGAGGGTGGAGGCAGCGGAGACGTCGAAGGATGCAGTGGCGGAGATGAGGTCGATGGCCTCTTGCAAGGAAAGAGCTAATCCGCCGTGCTCTCCTGGTGTGGTGAGCCCGAACAGTCCATGCCTTGCCAAGATGCTGTGTAGGGTTGGAGGGAATGCTCGGCGGTCATCAGCGTCTGCGAAATTCAGCTGACTGAGGTCAGCGATCAAACTGGAGAAAAGTGCAGCTGCACGGCCCTCAGCTGTGCGTTCCTGCGCCTCACCGAATTGGGCGTTAACCTGAGTATACATAGCCATAAGGCCCATAATGATCCCGGCCCCGCTTCGGGCCAATTCATCCGCGTGGCTAGCTTGGCTACACATTGGTATAGTGTGGATGCAAGCGCAGTATAAGCACGTTGTCGGGGACGGGGGTTTATTGCGCCTACCGCTTCCCGGCCGATCTCAGCGCCGATCAGTTCCTCAGCCATGCAGACGCCCAGGAAACGTGGGGATTTGGCGCAAATTCTACAACAAAGAATGCTCCCGGAGGGCAATCGGCAATAGATCGCCGATTTTGCTGCGAACCCACGTGGCGCAACCAGCCCGCCAAAGTGTTCAGAGTCGTAAAACTCGACTTCTGGGTAGTCCATAGTTTCGGTCCCGCTGCATCCTCAAAAGTCATTCCCCGTGATTTGCCTGGCCGTATGCTCAACAGCCTCAATTGCGCAACCTGCTGACACACACTCTCTCTAAAACAGATATCATGGTAGGACCCTGCGGCGGAGTTCAGGGCCCGGTAGGCGAAGCGGAGCCCATCCGCGAGGACAAAAATGAAGCGCACGCTAAATCATGGCACTTCCACGGGACATCTTGTGGCTCTTGACAATGAGCATTCTCGCTGAGGGGTTTCAAACAAGCGCTCTCGCCATGAGATGTAAGTGCGAAACTGCAGGAAAGGGTATTTGGGCGCTTGGGACCACGCGTCAGGACAGGAAAGTAGGCAAGAAGGTCGAAAGCGGGTAGGCGGCGCCGGATAAGCCCCAGACGAAGAGTTCAAACACTCAGCAGAGGTAGGTTCGTGAGACTGAAATAGCGACAGGCCCACTTCCATCGCAGTGCTGGACCCGTTTAACGTGGACCGAGGCCATGTCCCCGCCGAAGGAAAAGTCACAAGCAAATTAAGTCTGGGCCCTACCGCCGTTCATACGGATAGGCGGATGGGTTGGGCCTTTGGCGCGGCTTGCAAGGGCTACGTTGCAAGCTCGCCCGAGCAAAACCCTGGCATTCGTGCCAGGGTTTTTCATGTCATCGATACTTTGAGAGAGTGGATCAGAAGTCCATACCGCCCATGCCGGCGCCTGGAGGCATTGCTGGACCAGCCCCGGCCTTCTTCGGCAGCTCGGCAACCATCGCTTCCGTCGTAATCAGCAGCGCCGCCACCGAGGAGGCGTTCTGGACTGCGATGCGCACGACCTTGGTCGGGTCAATAATGCCTTTGGAGACAAGGTTGCTATACTCGCCTGTCTGCGCATCGAAGCCATAAGAGTACTGCTCGTTGTCGAGGACTTTGCCGACCACGATCGAACCGTCTTCACCGGCGTTGATCGCGATCTGGCGGGCCGGCCAGGACAGCGCCTTGCGGACGATCTCGACGCCGGTCTTCTGGTCGTCGTTCTTGGTGCGCAGACCCTTGAGCTGCTCGGAAGCCCGGAGCAGGGCGACGCCGCCGCCCGGCAGGATGCCTTCCTCGACTGCCGCGCGGGTCGCGTGCATCGCGTCATCAACGCGATCCTTGCGCTCCTTTACCTCGACCTCGGTCGCGCCGCCGACGCGGATCACCGCGACGCCGCCGGCCAGCTTGGCGAGACGCTCCTGGAGCTTCTCACGGTCGTATTCCGAGGTGGTCTCCTCGATCTGCGCCTTGATCTGGGCCACGCGCGCCTCGATGTCGGCCTTCTTGCCGGCGCCGTTGACGATCGTGGTGTTCTCCTTGTCGATCGTCACCTTCTTGGCGCGACCGAGCATGTTGAGCGTGACGTTCTCGAGCTTGATGCCGAGATCTTCCGAGATCGCCTGGCCGCCGGTCAGGATCGCGATGTCCTGCAGCATGGCCTTGCGGCGATCGCCGAAGCCCGGAGCCTTGACGGCCGCGACCTTCAGACCACCACGGAGACGGTTCACCACAAGCGTGGCCAAGGCCTCGCCTTCGACGTCCTCGGCGACGATGACCAGCGGCTTGCCACTCTGCACCACGGCCTCGAGCAGCGGCAGCAGCTCGTTCAGCGAGGAGAGCTTCTTCTCGTATATCAGGATGTAAGGGTCCTCCATTTCGACCCGCATCTTGTCGGCGTTGGTGACGAAGTAGGGCGAGATGTAGCCGCGGTCGAACTGCATGCCCTCGACGACGTCGAGCTCGGTCTCCAGCGACTTGGCCTCTTCGACCGTGATCACGCCTTCGTTGCCGACCTTCTTCATGGCGTCGGCGAGGAACTTGCCGATCTCCTGGTCGCCGTTGGCCGAAATGGTGCCGACCTGGGCGATCTCCTCGTTCGAGGTGACCTTCTTGGAGTTCTTCTGCAGGTCCGCAACGACGGCCTCGACCGCGAGATCGATACCGCGCTTGAGGTCCATCGGGTTCATGCCGGCGGCAACCGACTTGGCGCCCTCGCGGACAATCGCGGCGGCCAGGACGGTCGCGGTGGTGGTGCCGTCGCCGGCAGCATCCGCCGCCTTCGAAGCCACCTCGCGCACCATTTGGGCGCCCATGTTCTCGAACTTGTCGTCGAGTTCGATGTCCTTGGCGACGGCAACGCCGTCCTTGGTGATGCGAGGCGCGCCGAACGACTTGTCGAGCACGACGTTGCGGCCCTTCGGACCGAGCGTGACCTGCACGGCATTGGCGAGGATGTCGACGCCGCGCAGCATGCGGTCCCGCGCGTCTACTCCGAATTTGACTTCTTTGGCTGACATAAAGAATTCCTCAGTTCTTATTTTCTCTTCCTTCAGCGCGCCCGTCGGGCGCTCGCCAGGGGGTGGGCTGTGCGAGCGCTGGGTTAGGCGGCTTTCTTCGTGGAAAACACATCGGTGAGAACGCCCATCACGTCGCTCTCCTTCATGATCAGCAGGTCCTGGCCGTCGATTTTGACCTCGGTGCCGGACCACTTGCCGAACAGCACGCGGTCGCCGACCTCGATGTCGATCGGAATCAGCTTGCCGGTCTCATCGCGGCCGCCCGGGCCGATTGCAATGACTTCGCCCTGCGAAGGCTTTTCCTTGGCTGTGTCGGGAATGATAATGCCGCCAGCGGTCTTCTCATCGGCGTCGATGCGCTTGACCACGACGCGGTCGTGAAGCGGACGGAAATTCATACAAGTCTCCTGAGCGTCTGAACAAGTTGGAGATAGTCACATTGTGACGAGCCCAATTACAGCAAGAGTCAGGCCAAAAATGAGCTGAACGATCATGCCTGCAGTTCTGCTGAATCGTTGCCTGGTCTGCGCGTGTCTTTGTCCGGAAGCAAGCGCCCTCAGGTACACAGTCCGCCAAGCTGTTGCGAAAATGACATTGCGTTGCGTCGGAACACCCGGTTGATCCCAGGGTTCCTCAACTTGGCGGCCCTTACACCGATCGAAGCGCCGGCGTATTTCGACGGCGGCGGCCTGGCTGCACATAATTGGTTCGTCTTACAGCAGCATCTAGGAGCCGGGGAAACGTGCGGCGCACAAGATTCATCGAAGGGCGGGTTCGAACAATATGAGATCCTCGCGCATAATAACGATTATGCCAACTATCTTGAGCGCGGGACCTTCAAGAATTGATCTGGACCGAGCTCGATAAGGTCATTGCACGCTGGTACAAACCCAGCAGAGGCCCGCCATGAGGAAGGCGCACGTGTCTCCAGACAGCGAGAGGTTGCAGGGCAGTCGCTGCACCTGTCGGTCCGAGAGGTTTCCCTTTTTATGTCCATGGCATCCAAATAGCCGTCATGGATCAAGGGGACTGAGGGGCTTACGAATAATATACGTTGATATACGTTGTGCCGGCGCATCTGGCGTGTGATTGCAGCTTCGAAGTTCGAAATTCACGCGATCTCCGCGCCCAATGGGAAAAGCACCTGTGTCCTCTGTAGAAGTCCACCAGTACATCGTCTCACTTCTTCAGAAGCCGAATCCAGTCATCCTGGATATCGGCTGCAATGACGGGACCGATACGCAACAGTTTCTCAACCTCTGCCCGCAAGCTCAGCTCTACTGCTTTGAGCCGGACCCCAGAGCGATCGCGCGCTTCAAGAAAAAGCTGGGCTCGTCCCTCAATAAGGTGAAGCTGCTTGAAATCGCGATCAGTGATCGAAACGGGATGATCGACTTCCATCCAAGCAATGCAGATGGTGATGTGAAGGAATGGGACCTCTCCGGCTCAATACGCCGCCCAAAGAATCATCTCACTGAGTATGATTGGGTCCGATTCGATCGCCCTGTCTCGGTTGAAACGCGGCGGCTGGATGACTGGTGCGGCGAGGCGGAGCTGAACACGGTCGATTTCATCTGGATGGATGTCCAGGGAGCCGAAGCCGATGTTATTGCCGGCGGCATGCGGACCTTGAGCAACACGCGCTTCATCTACACGGAATATAGCGACCGTGAGCTCTACGAAGGGCAGTTGTCCCTGCAAGCCATTCTGGACTTGCTACCATCATTCGAAGTGGCGGCCCATTATCCGCGCACAGTGGAAGGTGATGTATTGCTCAAAAATACGCGCTTCTAGTGGCTGCTCGTATCGAGCGCCTCATTCATTGCTGGGAGACCTGACCAGCGCGCTCCATGCCACCCAAAGCTGCACAATTGGCGTCATGAAGGCGAGGGGATGTCAGTAGCCGAGCGGGCACTCCGGTTTCCGGCTGCCATTGCAGACCACACGCATCACGTCGGCGTCGGGCGGGTGGTGGGTCTCTGACAATCATTTATTTGGCGAGCCGGCACGACCGAGGACTTTGCAGCCAGCAGGCCGAGCCGTTTCATATGTTTGAATCAACACTGCCAGCTGGGGCTCGAAGCGTGGAATCATCTGAACGGCTGCTGATGGTCTGAACCTCTGGTAAGCTGGTGCACTGCTTCGAAGCAACTGGTTCTCGTAGTTCCTTGTCTCAATCGGAAAGCGAGCTGAAGCATGTGTTTATGCCATATGAAGGTCGCCGTGAGGCGTCCAGCATAACTGCAGCAGCCGATTGTCCAGCAAAGCGTGCGGCGCAGGAGAAGGGGGCCGCGATCATCAGCGGCCAATCTCGTGCCGGATCGGATCAAGACCGCCATCGTAATCGCGGTTACTTGCTGCTCATGTGTCGCAAGCGGAGTTGATCATCGAATCTGCGAGCACGCTCGGCCCGTGCGGCTGCGGCGCGATGACGAAGATCGGCGAGCATGTCAGGAAACGCCTTGACGTAATGCTGGCGCAATGGCCGAAGATTCTCCTAGCCGCGCCGCCCGATCACCCGCAATTCCAGATCGGCCCGATCGGCGTCCGCGTCCAGCACGGCCCGAAACCGCCGCCATTGTAGCGGCCGCCGGCGGAAGCCGGGGCGGCCGAAATAGTGCCATTCGCCATCCCAACCGTGGTACTGATGAACCGGGTCAAGATACCAGTGGCGCCGGTCGGCGCACGAGAGCCGGCGCATCGCGTCCTTATGCCCGTAGAGCGGAATGCTGTTGCTGAGCGGCTGGCGATAGCCGGGCAGGAAGCCGTAACCTTGCCAGACCGGCTTGGGCCGCTTTTGAATTGGCGCAGCGTTCGCGACGACCGACAGCAGCGACAGGATGATAGTAGCAGTTAGACACACAAGGCGCGCGACATGGATCGACAATAGTCGGTCTGTTGCGCGGAGGCTATTCAAATTTGGGTGCAGAGTCCTGCGCAATCTTGCGCAGAATTGTTCTCTCAGCTGATCACGCCCTTCCTGATCAGAAAGCACGCATATCCGGTGCTGTCACCCACCTGCACCGCGCCAGCCCTAAGCCTTAGCGCGAGAAGATCCGGACATGAGAGTTTGCTGCGACTGATGGGGCGACCGACCCAGCGCTCGATCTCGGTCTGCACCGTGCGTGCGTCCGGGCACACGGTCGAGATCGTCGACCGGCATCATCACGCGCGCGGATCGGCGAAATCTCAAGCGGGTAGAAGGTTAGGATGGCGTGGACAGTCTTCTCCATACTCATGCCCGGGAGCTGGATCAGGCGCTCCGAGCAGAGTCGTGGGTGCCCGGGCCGCGAGGGTGGTCGCCATGGCCCATGGAGGCGAGCAGCCAGAGCAGCTCGGGCACTAGGATCGGATCAATCGGCTTCAGGATGTGATGAACTATCCCCTCGATCATTCTGACGTTTGTCTCTGTCTCCCCAAGCTTCGCAATCATCAGATACCACGGGCCAGAACAGTCCAAACTGTCGTCGATCGGTGGCAAAAAAAAGCCCGGCCTCATTTCGATAGCCGGGCCGAAGTCAGTCGTCGACAGAGGGAGAACTGTCGACGGTTATTTGCGGCAAAACGTTCACCGCAAATTCTAATTACGAAAGGATTAATGACCGGAGAAATCTCGCGCCTTTTCCTTTCTATCAGACGATATTGACCGAATGCGGCTCAACGCTGGCTCGCACAAACCTTGAAGGGTGTATTGTCCGTTATCCTGAGGATCGTCGAAGCCATGGTGATAAAGTGAGCGTTGCCGAACAGAGACGATCCGCAGCTGAATGGCGTCAATGTGTCGTCCGCAGAGCGCAGCAACCCAGCTTCCCCTGGGCTGGGACGAAGTACGTTATTTTTCGCATGCGAGCACTCGTTGCCCGTTCGCGCGATCCCGCACGCGAGGGCCCTCTGCTGCACACAACGACCGCATTGGCATCATCGTCTCACCGATGGCAGGAAGCCGCCGGCCGCTCCGATTTTCCGGGCATCCTCGTCATCTATTTCTCATGGTACACCGTGACGTCGCGTGCGATTCAAGGCCTTTTAGCCCGACGATGCAGATGTTCTGGAGCGTGCTGGCGCGTGTCCGGAATGTGCGGGCCGGTTGATCTCCGGGCCGATAGCCGCCGAGCGGTCGTATGAGGAAATGGGGCAAGTGCGGCGGGGAGGGGATGCTCTATGGAGATGCGGTGGTGTTTTTGAGAAGCGCCTGACCGCAAGAGTCTCTCTCTCTTTCTTGTCCTTTAAACAAGGCCGGCAGGCCGCCAAGTCCTTGCAACCGCAGGCCGCATCATATCGCAGGCTCTGCAATTCGTAGCTGCAGAGCGTGGGGGGACCTGGGTGAACCACTTCATGGAAAGCCCGGCTGTGCTGCACTTCCGAGCAGGAGTCGGCCGGCGCTCTGGAGCGTTCCCTCGTTTAGAGCTGCGTGTTGGGCAACCACGAAGCTGTCGCACATGGCGCGCGCCAGATTGCTGGTGGTATAGAGCGACGTACTTCCAGCGAGACCGCTCGCAATCCTACAGACCTCAGCGCTCTGCCGCGCGGCGTTCGTTGCGGCGAGTCGCATCAGCGTCGCCGTGCTCCGGTTTACCGCACCCTTGAGCGCTTCCTTCCACAGCTCCTCGGTGGCCTCATAGAAGAAGGAACGGGCGGAACGCAGCATGGCTTCGGCTCTGGCCATCTCCAGTTGGACATAGCCGCGCTCCGCCATCACGGGCGCTCCAGTGATCGAGGCGCGGCTTCCGGCCATGGCGACCACCTCGTCTAGCGCCGAGCGCGCAATACCGATGCCGACAATTGCATGCACCTGCGCAGCGAAAGCCACGGACGGATAACGATAGACCGGCCCGTCGAGTGTCGGCGGACCGCCGCGGATCAAGGTCCATTCCTCCGGCACAATGACATCGTTGACAACGACGTCGTGGCTGCCGGTGCCTTGCAGGCCGATGACGTCCCAATTGGGGCGGATTGTCACCTTCTCGGCCGGCATTACGGCTACACGCACAAGGTCACCGGTCGAATCGTCTTCCACAGTGATGCCAACGCCTATCAGGTCCGCGCCCGGTGAGCCGCTGGCGAATGGCCACACGCCGTTCACGACAAATCCGTCGGTGCTTCGCCTGGCGGGCTGGAGTGGGAAAACCGCACCTGCCAACACCACATCAGGTCCATTCGCGTATACCTTGCGAAGCGTGTCGTCCGGAAGAGCAGCGAGGTAGCGAGCCCCATCGCCGAAGCTGGCGACCCAACCGGCGGAGCCGTCGGCTTCAGAAATGCGCTCGATCAGGCGACAAAACTCGGCCGGCGTTCGCTCCTCACCGCCGAATCGCCTGGCCGCCATAGCCCGATAGACGCCAACGCGCTTGAAGCCCTCGATGATCTCGTCGGGAATCTGCTGCGCTCGGGCGAACTCGTCTCGACGCGCGCGGATATCGACCAGTAGCGGCGACAGATTATCCCAGGTCGCAGCCGTAGCGTCGGCTTCTGCAGTGATCTTCTCTGGTGGAGCGTTCATAAACTTTCCTCGGGAGTTTAGCCGATCGACGGCGCGTGTCATTGATATGGATTGCCCGCGCATGGCGAAGCCGGCCGGATTGATACCCAGCCGGAGGGATCGTCGAAACTGTCGCAGTTGATAATCGGCTGTGATGCGATTGCAGGCGGTTGCCAGTCCAAACCGCACCCCGAGCGGATTGGCTCAAAGAAAAGGTGTTGAGGGCCAGGAAGGCTGATCGAGATGTGGCCTCGATGTTGCCATTGAGGCTGAACTGGCAAGGCAACCGATATGAGGCGGCGAGATCGATCCGCCTCTGCTGCACTATGTTTCGGACGGCTGACGGCAGCGCTCGTTTTGTCATGTCTTATCCAACGGACAGGTTGTCACAATTGGGGCTCGGCCGGCGCGAACCACGTTGTGAATACCTGACTTGGCGACCGGTACCCCAAGCCTGCGGCTCGTTTCCATATCCCCAGCAATCGACGTGCCACCAATCATGTCTGCCGGTCGTGGCTGAATCGAGCGAGATCACGTGACCCGTGCCGCGCCAGGAGGATGCTCGCGCCTCCCGTGTCTGATACCAGGCACAAGAAGTCATCAACCGAACAAGACGGGAGGAGAACGACTGAAGTGGACCTCGGCCGCGGACCAGTCGGGCTCGGCTTGCCTGCTGGAGTTTCAGCCCCGCTGCGATCTCCTGGGACTACCAACAGCGCAATTTACCGTGGTCGCGGAGCCTGAGCGGCAGCAACGCCTGATCAGTCTGGTCGACGATGCGTTGGTTGAAGAGACTATGGACGACGTGCGATGACCGCGCGAGTCGCGATCATCAAGCTGATGTCCGCATTGGAAAAACGCACTTCAAAGGTGCACGCCGGCCGCGAAGATGCTCCTTTCCGATGCGCCACTTCGGAACTTCCAATGACAAGACCCGCCTGCGCAGAGCCACGAGTGCCTTTTAGATGGCACGTCAACGCGTCTGTCGATAGTTGACCGTCAGGCTTCACGAACTCCGGCGCGGGCATAAAAGATTGTTCTCCGCTCGAGCCGATGGTCGCCATCGTCGTGCGCGCGACAAGTTTCTGTTTATGCTGATCCAAGCTAGGCCCAAGACAGATGCAACAAGGCTGCTTTCCGACACTTGTGGTCTCCCAAATGGCTGATGCAGAGAGACGTCCGATGCCTACGCGAGTAGCTATTTTCTTTACGTCGGTCGGCTGGTTAGTCATGTCGGTCGTAATCCTGCTCTATTTGATCTTCGGCCCTGGCTGAGCCTGGTGATCATAAGCAGGACCATAGATGGCTTGCCGGATCGGGAGTGAGAGTCTGCCGGAATTGTCGCTTGTTCCGGGGGCCGAGAGCTCAGACCCTGCATGCCTCGCACCGCGATCTGCCGCTTGACCCCCCTCGCGCATTAAGGTGCAGGCTTGAATACTGTTGGCCGCGATATGAGTGTTTCTTGGTGCTGGCCTCGCGTTGCCAACATGAGCGCGTAGAACACAAGGAGGATTAAGAGGCCGCGCATAACATAAAGCTTCCCGAAGCTATAACAATTGTGGAGCTGATTGTACTCGGTGCAGTTGATGCAGCCGATGCACGAGCGAATTGCGCGGAACTCGACGAAGCCCTGTATCAGGCGGCAAACGACCAGCTGGCCGCGCGAAGGTGCCAGCGTCAGCTCAGCAATTCGACCCTGCCGGTGTCGAGCCGATATAGCCCCCCGACGACCTTCAGTCTGTTCTGCTCAACTGCCGCGTTGAGAATCGGCCCCGTCGATTTAAGTTTGTTGACATTATCGACTACATTTTGTCGGGTTGCTTCTGCGAACGTGTCACCTGTTTGCTGGCGAGATGCTGTTACTGCAGGCGCAAGCGCAGCGATGAGGGATGAAATGTGCCCCGGCGGCGGCTTATCGTCGTGGAGCGACTTGATCGTGGCGTCTATCGCACCGCAATGATCGTGGCCAAGTACCAGGATCAGCGGCGTATTCAGCACGGCGACCGCATATTCCATACTGGCGAGCGTGTCATCGTTGGCGAAGTTGCCGGCGAGGCGGCAGACAAACAGATCACCGAGTCCGCTGCCGAAGACAAGTTCAGGCGCCACGCGAGAATCGGCGCAGCTCAGAACCGCGGCATATGGATTTTGCCCATCCACCAAAACAGAGCGCTCGCGCTTGAAATCGTCGCCTCGTGATACGCCATGGACATAACGATCGTTACCTTCCATCAGCCGCTTCAGGGCAGCATCCGGCGAGAGCAGGTTATCCGGCTTGGGCGGCGTTTTTGCTTCCTTCGCATCGACAATGTTGTTGTCAAGCCGCAGGCAAGCCGCCGAAACAGCGAACAGCAACAGCGAGCGGCGCGAAGGCGCGATCTTGGTCAGATAGGACATATTCGGATAATGGCCTGCATGCATGCATCTCACCTCATCGCGCGGCTTTGCGCCACCCGGTCGCTTCGGCTTCCGATTCGCTGCAGAGCCAGCGTTCACCGGGCTTCTTCGTCATGTCGATTTGTTCGTAACCGAATTGCCCGGGCAAGTGATAAAGTCGCTCGCCGTTGTGGCCCACGGTGCCTTTTATCAGACACTCTGACGAGGGCGGGTCCGATAGCAAAGCGGATCCGAGCAGGAGCTCCTGAGCGTCGATCGGAACCGAGCTCGCGCCGATGATGATCGTCCCCTTGTTGCGGCGACGCCAGTCCCAGGGCGCGATGAACGCCCCCGACCACAGCCCCGCATAGGCTTTGCTCGCCACAACCTCATAGATAACGTACGTATTGGCAGAAGGCGACGATAGTGCCCAGCCGGAGCGTACCATCCAGGCGTTCACGTCCTCGCCTTCGATGAAGCAACGGCCACGCGACCTGCCGTATTCATCAACTCCTGTGGTATGACAATCCCACGTTCGTCCGTTCGAATGCTTGATAAGCTCGTCGCGAGCAGCCACGCCGCAAGCCCATTTCCGGCCGTGGGCGTCGAGGCAAATCTGGTCAGTCTCAGGAGCGTCGATGCCTGAGAGCCGAAGCGTGGTTTTCTCGAGCTCGATCGTATTGCCGTCGAGGATGCGCGGAGGGCCGCTGAGCTTCGCCGCGCAGACCGGAGATGTGATGACAGCCAACAATGCGACCATCATTACGCGGTGTTTCATTCCGACAATAGCCTTTCGTCTTGATTCATGTTCACGTGCGATCCGGCGCCGCGTTCGACGCTTAAACGCACTATGTCCGTTATCGGGCCGCATCTTTCGACGTTTGCTTTATGAAAGCTTGGCCCTCATTTCCAAGCTACGACCTGACGCTGCGTGAGGTTCAAGCGATTTCTTCCGGTGTGCGTATCGCGGTATCCTTCGAGCCTCACCGGTCTCACTCAGTGGGCGCGCACAGCACCCTCTCTCGGCCTGAGGAGGAGATCCCCATCGCTCAGCCGCCAACTCGGCATGCGGGAGAAAGCCGAGCCTCGGAACGCTGTTTCTCACGCGATTGAAGAAGAAAAGCGCCTGTGAATTGTGACAGTCGAGTGGAAGTCAGGCGTGGAGGACAGCAACCTGGCTATGCTTTGTGCCAACCCCCATCGGCACACAGAAGGCTGCCGACGGTTTCGGCGAGAGCGATGACATTTTAAGTTCTTGCCACGGAAAGACCGACGTTCGAAAGAAATCTGGTCTCGCGTCCTATCAGAGATTTGGACGAAAGGCGCCACGGAGTCCAGCTCAACGCTCGCAGCGCAAGTGAATCGGTATCGTTTGCGCAAACCGCGGAAAACCAGGAGCTCTCTTGAGAGCCAGCCGGGATGGTCGGGTGGTGCCGCGGCCCCGTTCGGAGAAGGCCAGGATTTTTCATGACCCGGTCGGCGCGACTGGCGGCCGCTCTTTCGTTGTGCGCTTCCCCGTACTCACGTGTTGAGAGTTACCCAGCACGGCATGAGGGCATGCGTTTGCGCCGGGAAAATTTAAGGACAACCATGTGGAGCCGTGGCTACTTCGTATACGCACCGGCGAGGGGTAAGCCGCCCGCGTGTTCGGACGATCGCGAGTGCCGTCCTGATGCCATTCGGTGCGAGGCGTCAATCCACAAGGCCCATCGCGGCATCCGAGCAGGTAGCTCTGGTGTGGTATGGCCGACTCAAGCTACACATCATTCTGAGCCACCTCACTACCCAATGGAAATGAAATGGTTTCAGCCCCCCGGGAATTGCCCGTCTCTTCTTACGCGCTTGAAGTGGATGGCCGACTCAGAGCTGAATTCGCAACCAAAGACGGCGCCAGGGCAGGTGGAGCAGAACTAAAGAAGCGCTTTCCCATGCTTCAAATCCGGATCTACGATGCGCAGACGAATGCGTGCGAGGAAATCTAGCGGGCGACTCAGTCCGGTCTTCGATGCCTCGCGCACGGCTCCGGCTCCTCGTTGGGGGCACTTGAAGGACCGGTGGTCAAGCCGGGGCCGCTAACACTGCCCCATTACCCTATTAACCGGTTTCGTCGCAGCAGTCGATCCCGCGTGCCACCTCGGCCTCGGAATGGTCACGCTCTTGCGGGTGCCAGTCAGTCGCGCGATGCGCGGTTCGCACGCCGGATCGGGCTTGGGCCCGAGGCATCTGCAGGCCCAGTCCCGTGAAGAATGGCATGGAGAGCTGGTTCTCTCGCAAATGGTGTCCTTCCACTGCGTGGGGTGCGCCGAGGTCAAGCCGCCTCTCGCAAGGCGGCACGCGCCGCTGAGCTCGACTCCTCGCAGAAAGAATCGGAGGTAATCGTGCTGCCCCATTTTCTCGATGGCCGGCTGAAGGCCGCGGGAAAGCTCGCGACTGTTCAAGGTGTAAACACCGGAGAGTTTAGAGCTGATAGTCTTGCCGTTGCTCTGAGGCGTTCGGCCCTGCAGGAGCTACGGCGCGATCTTGCTCTGCGCGATCATTTACCGAGGCCTTTAGCTCCCTTCTAATCCTCCCGTTCCTTTGGCTCCATGCGAGCGAACCAGGAGCCAGGAGGAAAAGCCGCGATACGCTTGGCAAAGGAGGATTGCGGCTCCCAATCTTGTCCTTCGCTCTTCTCGAAAGTGATGACCCCGTTGTATGTAAAATAGCGGGGCCCTGGGATATTACAGTTCACCACAAGCAAAACGCGCCACAGATCACCTTTCTCGGTCGGCTTGTCATTCTGCTTCGGCAAGTAGTCCACTCCAACAGGATCAACGATAGTGCAGCTGCCCTGCCGCAGAAGATCACCGAGCCGACCTTGCATGGTCGTCACAAAGTTGAAGTTGGCCGGGTCATGCAGAAAGCCAAGATTTGCGTCCCTTTCGCCATCCTTGACTTCACTGGCGATCAACGAGAGCGCGAAGGCGCGCCAGCCCAATTCCATTGGCTTCGCATAGGTCGACGCAAGTTCAATCGTCCCGTCGAGCGCGACCTTCCAGGTGATAACGTACTCTTCGTCTGATTTATCATCCCGGTGCCTGGTCCAAGAAACAAAAACATATTCATTTTGGTCAAGTTCAGCGACGCCCCACATCCGAGGGACGAACTGTGCCACCTTCGAGACGTTGGAGATAACTTGTTCTATTGTCTCACCGTCTTGCGCTCGCCACGTTGACTTGACTCTTTCGACAAGGGGGCTGTCGTTAGCGCGAACAGTGTTGCTCGTCGCAGCCAGCCCGGCCAGGCAGATCAGGGATCGACCGAGCCAAAGCCATAGCGCGCGTCTTCCTGACGTTTTCTTCATAACCGTCGGCCTATCCGGTCTCATCCACACGTCATTCCAGAGCAGGCAACCTTCAACCTGTTATGCGCGAGCGCAAGAAGTTAGCGGCGACGCGACGGGGCGACCACTGGTTTTCCCGTGCGAGCAGGCGCTCCCCTCTATGTCACGCGCCGCTAACTTCACTGCCACCGACAGCCTCAATTTGCTGTGCTGGACATGCCCAGCAGGAGGACTGGGCAGGCAGAGGACGTGCATTCTTCGTGCCAGATAATAGACGGCAATTCGCACCGGTTTTGTGTCCTCTTTGTCGACTTTCCGACTGGCGCATGTCTCGATGTTTCCGTTCAACCTCTCCAGCACGGCTTATGCATCCCCGTCACGCACCGGATGTTCGACGGCACAGCGGAACGCCTCGGTGCCAAGTTCCTGATGAGAAGTGGCAGCACGTTTGCCGTCATTGAACCGTGTGGTTCGGTTATCGTTGCCGGAATGTGGGCTTTTGATCGCTGCCATGCCTTCGGGCACTTTCGGCCAAGGGGCCATGGCGCGTTTGGCGCTCCTTTCGCGACGTCCGGCGCTCCGGAAGTCGAGAACAGCCTCAGTCAGGCGCGCTTTGTACTCGATGGCGAACGACGGCAAGCCGATCTTCGCCGAGCATTTGGGGTGTGGCTGGCACCGCAAATCAAACGTGCTGCCCGGGTAAGTTGTAAGTTGCTGGCTTAGCCAAGTGTCTTGGCCTATTCAACACTGATCCTGTTGGTCGAGAAGGTGGCTGGATGGCGCGCGTGCTCGAAAAACCGCTGGGAAGCTGGGACTGGCGACAAATGCGTTCTGCTCGAGGCAGCGGCCCCGACCGCGCAAGCCGCATTTGTCCTTTCCACCGATCTGGCGTGCAACCCGCGGGCAACTGCGATGCTCATTGCGGTATCGCTGATTGGAGAGCACTGCTACATCATCTCAATGCTAGAGATGCACGGTCATTCGCGTAGCAGATGTCGCAGCATCAGCTTGAGACATGATCTGAGAGGTTGACGGAAGACTGCTCTTGCCGATAATCCAAGTCGTCGAGGTTCTCCGGTTTCCATTTGATCCGGAGCTAAGAGGGAAGCCGGTGAAAATGCCGGCGCTGCCCCCGCAACTGTGAGCGGCGAGCCGCTGTCCAACGACGTCACTGAAGCCTGCGCGGCTTCGGGAAGGCCGGACAGCAGCGATGACCTGCGAGCCAGGAGACCTGCCCCGACACTATATTCGTCCACGGGCGGGGTGTCCCGGTGGTGCGCCAAGCAGCCGTCGCACCGCGACTTCCCCTGCCTGCGTCCGCCATGGCCTTTGCCCCCAACATGGGTTAACGCTATGTCTCTTCTCTCCCTCCCTGTTGCCACGCTCGGAACGCCACGCATCGGTCCAAGGCGCGAGCTCAAAGTCGCTCTAGAAAGCTACTGGGCCGGAAAAAGCAGCGAACAGCAGCTGCTCGAGGACGCAGCTGGCCTGCGTGCCGCGAATTGGGCCCGTCAGAAATCTATCGGCGTCACGGTCATTCCATCGAACGATTTCTCGCTGTATGACCAGGTGCTCGACACAAGTGTCATGGTTGGCGCCATCCCGGAGATCTACGCCTCGAAAGCCGAATCCGTTTCGCTCAAGACATACTTCGCCATGGCCCGCGGTTCACAATGCGACGACCAGGAAGCGAGTTGCGGTCACGGACCGCGCGGATTTGGCGCACCCGCGCAGGAGATGACCAAGTGGTTCGACACCAACTATCACTATATGGTCCCCGAGTTTCACAGGGGACAGACTTTCAGGCTATGCTCTCGCAAGCCGATCGAGGAGTATGAGGAAGCCAAGGCCCTTGGCTTTCAGACCCGCCCCGTCCTGATCGGGCCGGTCACATTCCTAAAGCTCGGCAAGAGTCCCGATCCCACGTTCCAGCCACTCTCACTGCTGGATGAACTGATACCGCCCTATATCGAGGTTATGCAGGAATTGGCCAAACGTGGGGCAAATTGGGTTCAGTTCGACGAGCCCAGCCTAGTTCTTGATCTGGATGAGGGGACGCGAAAATCTTTGCGACATGCCTATGACCGGCTCGCCAAGGAGGGGCCGGCGATCAAGATCATGGTTGCCAGCTATTTCGGCGACCTCGGCGACAATCTGGACACCGCCTTGAGCCTGCCAGTTGCCGGGCTGCACCTCGATCTGGTTCGAGCGCCACAGTTGTTGCACCAGATCATCGCTGGCGGCCGAAGTGATCTCGTCATGTCGCTCGGTGTCGTCGACGGTCGGAATGTATGGCGGTCGAATTTGTCGTCGCTGCGCCAGCGGCTCGAACCCGCGATTGCGAAGCTCGGCAAGGATCGTGTACAGATCGCCCCATCCTGCTCGCTGCTTCATGTGCCGGTCGATGTTGAACTCGAGACCGGGCTCGCTTCCGACGTCAAGAGCTGGCTTGCTTTCTCGGTCCAGAAGATGCGGGAGCTTGCGATCCTAGCGCGTGCACTCGCAGGCGACCAGAATGTTGCGTTAGCTCTTGCCGAGTCGGAAGGTGCCGCGACTGTCCGCCGGACTTCGCCGAAAATCCGTGATGCCAATGTCGCTGTCCGGATGAGAGCGATCGACCAGACCATGTGTCGGCGCGCGAGCCCATTTGCCCGTCGGGCCGAGATCCAAAGCAATCGATTCGGACTACCGGCTTTTCCTACCACGACGATCGGATCATTTCCGCAGACCACAGAGATCCGGAATGCCCGTGCGGCGCATGCGCGAGGTGCGATAAGCGACGAGCAATACGACAAGTTCCTCAAGGAGGAGACTGCGCGCGCCGTACGTTGGCAGGAGGACATCGGTCTTGACGTCCTCGTGCACGGCGAGTTTGAGCGCAATGACATGGTGCAGTACTTCGGCGAGCAACTCGCCGGCTTCGTATTTACCAAGAGCGGATGGGTGCAGTCCTACGGCTCGCGCTGCGTCAGGCCACCGATCCTGTTTGGCGATGTAGCACGGCCGAAGCCTATCACCGTGGACTGGTGGCGCTACGCGCAATCACTAACAAGGAAGCCGATGAAAGCGATGTTGACCGGACCGGTGACGATCTTGAACTGGTCCTTTGTTCGGGATGATATTCCCAGAAGCGAGGTCTGCCGCCAGATTGCGCTCGCGATCCGAGACGAAGTCCGCGATCTCGAGAATGCTGGTGCGACCATGATCCAGATCGACGAAGCTGCAGTCCGCGAAGGATTGCCGTTGCGTCGATCGGAGTGGGCGGCTTATCTCGACTGGGCCGTCGATTGCTTCCGCATCTGTTCATCGGGCGTCGCCGATCAAACGCAAATTCATACGCATATGTGCTACTCGGAGTTCAACGACATCATTGGTGCGATCGCTGCAATGGACGCGGATGTCATCTCGATCGAGACATCGCGCTCGAAAATGGAACTACTCGACGCGTTCAGGAACTACGAATATCCAAATCAGATCGGGCCGGGCGTGTACGACATCCACTCTCCACGCGTTCCCGAGACGAGCGAAATGAAGGAGCTGATGGTGTTGGCTCGGACGCGGCTGCAGGATTCGCAGCTCTGGATCAATCCAGACTGCGGCCTGAAGACGCGCAAATGGGAGGAGGTTCGGCCAGCGCTAGCGAACATGGTCACTGCCGCCCGCGAACTGCGCGCTGCATTCGATCCGCGAGGCCGTTGATCCGGGCTTCGGTCTCTTTTCGACAAAGCTGATCCGCTTGTGGTCATTTGCGCGGGAGCCTTAGGAACATAAAAAATGCCCCGCCCCGCTTAGCGGGCCGGGCGAAAGTCTGGGAGGAGCGAAGCTGACGCATTCGCGCGGACTTCCATCGGCGAAGCCGCCAGTTCGATCACGGCGAGGACATTCGCCGAAAATCTGAGCCGAGTTGAAGCACAAGATCAGCGTAGCTCAATTATGCCGTGGTATGCGACCGTATAGCCTGAGAGTTAGAATCTACACCAAGGTTTGTCGCTCATGAGCACGTCGGCACGATTACGACAGCAGCGAGGGGGCATGCCGGGCGGTCGCCGCAGGACAGCAAACTCGGTGCGCTTTCCTGCCTGGAGCCTTATGTTCGATCAGGGCGACGTAAGCCCGGCTCCATGGATCTCGCAAGCTTATCCAATGCATAAGCGGTTGCTAAATTTGAACCTTGCTTAAGGCAGTCCTTGGTCGACCGGTTCCACCCGATAGTCGGGTTTCGGCTTGGGCGCTGAGGAGCACCCTATCGGCACCGCGGCATCATCAAGCTCGTGACACCCTCCGCATGGTCCGCTCATAGATCTCAAACAGAGGTTTCTGGACCTGATTACGGAGTGTCGCCGATGCCTATGGCCGCTCCAAGGCCAATGGGAGGGCATGCTGCACGCCGCATACACGTATGTAGGATCGCGATGAAGCGGTCACGCGTCAGGAACGAGCATCATTTACGATGCGGATCCCCATAGGTTGTTGAAATCCAATTGCGCCAGAACTGGTCGTGGCGATCCACGTCCAGCGCCTTGCTGTTGGTGCTGAACGTACCCGGGACTGGCAGTGCCTCGCATTCGCGTGCAGTGAGTAGGACCGGCTGCGGCCGGATGTCTCAGAGCGTATGGGGCGGGGCTCAAGGAGTGGGAGTGCTTCGCCGCACCCGCGCGGCGGCAATCGTCCGTCCTCATCGGTCGGCGGACACGAGAGGCGTCCGTTTCGCGCGATATCACTGCGCAACTGACAGACCTGCGAGGTTTACATTGTGGTGCCGGAACCAGAGCTCAGCTAGGCTCCGCCATGCTGTTTGCGCCGGTGGTCGAGGAAGCGATCACGTTGCGCAGAAGCCATTTTGGGGGGGGGGCGGCAGCCTACGTGCCCGCGAGCACCCCCCATTTTCTTTCGACAGAATGAGCATGAGGTCCACTTCCTGCTGTCAAACGGCCGCGTCAATACGGCCCGTCCGTCTCGGCGCTGTGTCACGGATTGCCGGCCTTGGCGGACGACAACGCGACCGAGCTCCGTTCGGCCTCAGCTTCTTGCTCCAATTGCAGAATATGCGCTCTTAGCGCATCGGAAGTCGCTGCCGCTGTCTCGCTGAACAGCGGATCTCCATCATTGGTGAGGGCGGAAGCGATTTCGGTCCAATCCTTAGCCGAGAGAGCCTTCAGAGCGGCGGGAAAGAAATCTCGTTCTTCCCACATCATGTGGTGCCGCTCGCGTACTATAAAGTCGCGTATGATATTGCCGACGTCTTGCCGAAAGAGGTCACGATCCGCGAGGATAGCGTCAATAGCTCGCGCGAAGTGGTGCAAACGGTCGACGACTTCCTGGTGTTCAAGCGCGAGATCGCCGACGATTGCAGCTGCCTCCGGATCGCGAGACTTGAGCTTGAAAAAAATCAAGTCTTCCTGTGGATGATGGTACACCTCGGGGTAAACCTCGAAATAGCTGATAATCGCGCGAATGACCTCATAATCGGGCCGGATCCCCTTCTCAAAAATCTCCAATTCGCGTTGAAGAGCGACCAGAAGAAGATCAATGTTGCGATGCTCTCGAAGCAGAAGATCGATGATCATTGCGGTGTTCCTGGAGGCACAATCTAGGCTGGAAGCGATTTCTGCCATTTGCAAGACTGCCCAAGCCGAATTCGGTGTCCTTCGCGGGGCTGCGATTTGTCCGCGCCATTCGACGCAAAAAGTAGCGCGCTTCAATTTGAGCTGGCGTAAATCAACTTAGCTGAAGTGTTGCACAAAGCTCCTGGGCAGTCCGTCGTTACGCAGCACGACCGCACAGCGCACGAAACCACCTGATAGAGGTATTGGGCTGCCTGGTCTTCGCGGTAGATCTCGCTATTGGGAGTGAGACGCTTCGGTCTCGGAATTATGCCAAATGGTTCACGACGATGAGGTCGCCCACGCAAGACGCTGGTCGGATGGCGTCTCGTCTCGCTAGAACTGGCGGCCTGGGCGTGCATGGCGGACCCTATCTTACCAACGTCGATTCGACGCAGATTGGCTGCTCCTGACGAATTGGAAATTTGGATGTTTTCCCTAGGTAGAAGCCCCTAAGTATTTACACGTAAGTCCATGAGCGGGGCGTGTATGGGGCGACGCGGTCACTTGGTTGCTCAAACATGCTCAAATCGGATTACGAAGCTGCATGCTGGCTTCGTCGGCCGCGCACTGCCGTACCCCTGAAGAGCTCCAGCCAGCCGAAACGTTGTCGTCCATCGCCACTTTCGGCTCGCCGCAGGAAGTCTTGTTCGGCGCCTTGACTTTGATCCTCGTCAGCATCGGTCGGCCGCGGAGGTGACGGGGCCGATGTTGACGGCATCCTGATCGATGTACGCTGGCGTGGTGACGTGCTTGATGATCATGCGATAAGTACGCATGTGGACCGAGTTGGGGTCTAGCCCGGATCATAGGTCTCGGCTCGCGTGACATATTGACCTGGCGCAACGGCCGGCCTGGGTGTGTTGCATCGGCAGGCGTCACCGAAAACATGATCGGCTCGGTGCGCGCGAAACCTGCCGTTCGTCAGCTTGATGCATGAATAAGCCATTCACGCTATTTTGCGCTGCTGCTAGAGTCCCGCGGTAATGGCGATCCGCATCAACTCGGACATGCTGCGGACATTAGTCTTGGCCATCAGGTTCGCACGGTAAACCTCGACTGTCCGCGGACTGATGCCGAGATCATGGGCTATCACTTTGTTAATCTTGCCGGCTAATAGTCCCTGCAGGACGTCGCGTTCGCGCGACGAGAGATCCGCGAGGCGGGCTTCCGCCTGCAGTTTCGCTGCGTCGGCTGGCTTTGTTGGCCGCGCTTCCAAAGCACTATTGATCGCACGCAATAGCACCTCCTCCTCGAACGGCTTCTCGATGAAGTCGACCGCACCCGCTTTCATCGCTTCGACTGCGAGCGATACGTCGCCATGACCAGTTATTAAGAGGACGGGGCAGTCGGCGCGATCGGCTTTCACTTTTCTGACGAGTTCGAGACCGCTCATAGCCGGCAGACAGATGTCTGACACAATGCAGTCAACCGGACCGCTTGCGACGTCATTGAGAAACGCGGTCGCCGTCTCATAGGTTGCTACGTAGAAACCATTAACATCAAGCAGAAACGCGAGCGAGTCCCGCATAGCGGCGTCATCGTCGATCACGAGAATGCGCCGCCCAGTCATGTGTCTTCACTAAGCTCCGCAATCGCGCGGTGAACTGAAAGATCCTGTCGCCGCCCGGATTCCTCGTGGCTCGATGATCGTCCAGCAGATCGATAGCCCCACACCCATGCCATGCGTGTTAGACGTGACAATGGGCTGGAACCGGCCGTCGCTGATGCAGAGCAGGGTAGCGAAGCTCCCCCAGTCCGCGGCCGCGGCGAAAGCGGGAAAAACGACCGGAAGGTAGATGATCGTGCCCGTGCGGTCCTGAAGATGCGGACTAACGCCCGTCGCAGCACGAGAGCCAACGCGGCGTCTGCCGCGCCAGGCCCATAGCCGTACCTGATGTGGTCCGACATGTTTCTGGCAGGCCCTCTCATTGATCAACTCTAAATTGTTTACCACGAGAGGCCACCCCGAGGCAGTCCCGGCCTCAACTCACGCCAATCTATTGCGCAGGATGGTCGCCGCTATCCGGGCCAGATGCGCCAGTGCGTCGGCTGCACGGCGACGCGTTCTCCGGTCTTTGCCTTAATCCAGCCGTCGAAGATCCGGCGGCAAGGAAAGACCACCCGGTGAATGGTGTTACCCTCGATCACGGCAATCTCCAGATCCCGATCAAAGGGCGGCGCAGTTTCGAGCCGCTCCCAGGTCAGGTCGCCACTAGATCCTGGACGGAGTTCATCGCTGCGGGCTGACAAATTCAGGCAACCTTCTGAACACTACGGACGAGATCGCTTGGTGTGCCGCGCGAACAGGCTCAACTCGGTATAACCTAGGCGGCGCGTGCTCTCGATGGGGTCGGCCGCGGCCGGGATTTTATCGGCCGTGGCGCCGTTGAACCTATCGTGCCGGGACATGATCCGCTCGCTAACCGAAATATTAGGATTGGCGCTGCGAAACAACTCCCGGGCTTCGGTCGAATCGATCTGAATCAGCTCAAGCCCGCGGCGGTTGGTATTCATCGCTGTTCTGCAGAAGTTAAACTGGACTGCGCTGCGACGATCTGGCCGGCGCCGCGACAAATGTCGCCGTAGTCTGTCATGCCGAAACATCCTCCGTTGGTGAAAATCTCCTTGTCCCACGACGTCAGCGCGGGGCGTTGGGTTGTGATGACGTCAGCCGCGCCCTTACGAGCGGAGCGGCATCCCCAATCGAGAACGGGAAGGCGCGGGAATTTTCTTGACACCATTCGGATGGGCCTAGTTGCGCTCGGCGCTGATCATCGCGCCCGTCCGCAGGTCGATGAAGTGGACGCCATCGCACGCAGCGCAGGTTATTCTGTGCAGGTCATCGGCACGCGGTTCGGGTGCGTCCGGCAGCAGTCCTTGAACTCGGTCGCCGGTATCTGGACATGAAAAGATGATGGGGCGCCAAGTCTTTCTGTCTGCCATGTGTGTGACCTTGGACTGGAAGCTCACTTCTATCAGTAGGCAGTCGCCGCAGAATTGATACAGGTCAAAAAGAGCTGATGCGCGTCCAAAACGGCCAAGCTCGAGCGGCTGCTGCGAGCCCGACAGGCCCGCGTTGGCAGGCGACATGTCTCAACTCGGGCGATCCGCCAGGGTCCCGCGTTGGTCTGCAACACGCCAGCGTGTAGCCGAGTTGATTTGAGGCGCATCCCTCGCGATGGGCCACGACAGCATCTGTCCTCAATGCTGCGATAGCCAGCAAGCAGATAGTCAATTGATCGCTCGCTTCGCATTGTCGGCAGCCTTGCCGGCGCTGATCCCAGATAATCTTTGGCGCTGAAGTCCGGAATCTTGGCCTTATCAAACGTTGGCTGCGACAAGCCTGATCATCGGCTTTGCTGTCGGGGCGGCAGGGCGGACCGTCAGAAGGTCGGGGCGGTTCGCCTCATTGGCCCGCGATCACGTGCGCGTAGTCTCGCCGTCGATAGTCCTGGCCGCCGGCACGCCTCAGAAATGCCTCTGCCCGGTCATTGGCGCAATGACCTGGTGTTTGCGGCAATGCCTCGTGAGACCACCAAATATCGCGTGTAAGGTTCGCGGCGTCTCGAGCCTCCATATTGCCAGCGGTTGAGTATGGGAGTTCAAGGTGCAAAATTGTAACGCTCCCCCGAGATCGCGATCGATAGAGATCAATAGCCGGCATCTCGGGCGTGACGGCGCATGCTGCTCTCGATCCTCTCTTCGAGACATTCCCCAATTCATCGTCACCCCAATTTGTTGGTCGAGGGCTTGAGCAGACCAGAAGACGCTGTCCCTCGGCTCAAACAGAGTGCGATCTGCAAAGCTAGACAGATAGAGATAGCGCGGCTTGCGGGACAACAGGAGCGCGCGGGCCGCGCTGCCAAAGTCTCGACTTTATCTCGACGGAGCAGCGGACAACCAAACCTCTTGGGGGTGCTGCTTGAGGCAGATCAAATACTCTTGAGGCGCCAATGGCAGGATGGTGGATAAGCAAACCCACAAGAAGAGGGGGCCATGCCTTCATTTAACGTTCGGTTCATTAAGACCGTTTGTGACGATACCGGTCACGAACATCGTGCCTGTCAGGCAGCGTTTAAGATCGATGCCGCCTCGCTAAGTGCTGCTGCACAGCAGGCGGAGACCGATTTCTGCAAGCAAAAGAGTGTCCGCGATTGGACAGTCTTCGCCGATGTGATCGAGCTTCGAACCCCGCCTGCATTGCCGTCGGCATAGGCTGGTTAGCTTGAGTTTGGCGAGAAGTCTGCGAATTGAGTTGTGGGGTCAATCTGTAATCTAAGCGTGATCCCGGACAGGGTCGTGTCGACCGTCGATTCGAGAGAACAACTGGTGATGCTTTCGTCAATTCGGCGGGCACCCTGTTGTCTCACCACACCTAAGCGGACCTCGCTGGACGGTTTGCCGCCTGCCGTTCAATGGGGTCTGCAGCGCTCGGCCAAGCATCGTACCGGCAGGGCAATCCGGATCGAAGGACCTGCTCCCACAAGTCGGTCTTGTTTGATCCAATGTCAAAAACAAGTCTGCCTCCGGCAGCTATGGCTGTTTCGAAGGGTTAGGCTTGGTTGTCCAATCTGCACACATACCCTTGACGGTTTAGACATCTCCTCAGCCGGTTACGCGCGGGCCTGTCCCAGACATCCGAACCGGCTTAGTTGAGCTCGCAGGACATCGATGCGATCGCACGTGACCTTAGTCTGTCCGTATCCGCCTTTCGAACCATGGCGCAAAGACCGGGCTCTCCTGAACTCTTGAGCAAGCGCCTCGCACTTGGCGGTGTTTCCGAGAATGCGCTTGCTGCCGCAATCGAGACTGCGATCTGCAACGCGTGTGTGGCCTGTGTCAGACCAAAGTCCGCTGCGCCGCCGACCTCGAGAGCCAACACCATGCAAGTCCGCTCAAAGACTGCCCGAACGAACAGACCCGGCGCGATCGGTCGTGAGATATCCTCCGGCTGCTCTTTCGCGATCATCTCGCTCAATCAGTTCCTCACCGAAGATCTTGACTCCTGAGCATGCCCGCATTCAAAGAAGGCCGATACAGGACAAGCCCATCGCCGCCTCGAAATCCACGACATAGTGAAGCAGCCCTTATGTCTATATTCGCTGTTTCTGCCTACGTCTTCTTCTTTGCCGCAGCGATGGGACACGATCCGGCGTTTACGTTCTGCGTATTGCTGGCTTTCGTCGCCAGCCTGGCCGCCGCCGCCGTCGTCGTCCTCAATCGCCGCTATGAACCGCCGGCGCGACTACCCCCGGCGGAGATCAAAGTTCGGCCGAACTACAACTCGGTCCGATCAAATTCGCCTCAGCGACGGCGAGGTGGCCGCTGGATAAGGGAAATCAGTCTCAAAGGGCAAGGCGTGTTGCATCCAGACGCTCAACACAAAAGAGTGCGCTCCACCTGCTCGGGCGTATATTCGTGACAAGGGCGGCAATATTCTTAAAAACGCGGATGGTCATTATCGTGTCGATCTGACGAAGCCCCGATAAGTGGATCTGTTAGCGACAATAAGGCGTGAGAAGCCTCCTGTGTTCTCGGCGATGCGGAGCACCTGAAGGAGAAGCGGGATTGCGCCATGCACCCTCAAGTGCGGCAACATCCGGAGAAAACTCGCGTAGAGTTCTTAATCGCGACTGTTGCTTCGATGTCACCAAATGTATGAACCCGCGATCTACGCTCGTGTCTGACGAGGGACGACATGTTTGATGTTTATTTGAACGGAAGGCGCGATCTTTTGGTCGTTCCGCGAGGCTTTGCGATCCCCGCGGGGTTGGACGGCAATTGGAAGCGAAAGAAGCGGGCGGTGCGTTTAGTGAGCGATGCCATTCGCCAAGATGTCCAACGGCGCGGTTACCACCGACGTAGTTTGACCTCAAATCGGTCGGAGACGGCAGTTGAGACCTCGTCACAAACGTAGCCAAGGCGGCTATCTCCGCTGACCCTTTCTTCGAAACACTATGGGCAGAAAGCATGACCGAACTTATACGCTGGCGCGAGTTCCGATGAGTGCCTCTTTTTTACGGTCGTCGCTCCGAAAAAAATGTGTTACAGGCGCTCCTCTCAGAAGGAGCATTCATCGTGAAAAAAGCAACCAAGAAACGCGTTAAGCGGCGCGAGTGGACGAAGGCAGATATCAAAGAGCTCAAAGTCCATTCGAAGGCTCGGACCCCGGTCATAAAAATAGCAAAAATGACCAAACGCAGCGAAGGTGCGCTACGCCAGAAGGCCTTAAATCTCGGAATCGGACTCGGACATCAGCGGTAATTGTGAGCAACGCTGGCTAGTGGCCGGTAGGGCGGCTCGCGGGCCGCCCTCTTTGGCCATACAGACTTTGTCGCACATTAGCGTGGCCGACCCGCGCTGAGAGAAGTTTTCAGGCACGTACTGGATGCCTTCAATGTCGCGGAACGTGCTCCAGCGCTTTGATCAAGTTTCTTGGAAGGCGGTTTCGACAGCCGCTTGCGATGTATGATCGCGAGTGAAGAGATAGTCTTAGCCATAGCCCTGTCTCGAAGATAAAACCCCAAGACACTCGACCCCGGAACGCATGCGATGGTGCCACTACGCCCAGTCCTACGCGCGTTAGTTCGAGAAGCTGACCAGTCTCAGAGGAACTCCTGTAGGGGCCGAATCTAGCATCCGTTCGGCCAGCAGCTTCTTCAGCTTCGGCGAGGCAGTCTTGGCCGCGCTGGGCCGAACACATCGGCTGATCGCTTTAGCGAAATGGAAACAACTCGCGAATGGGGCATCCTCGAAGCTTGTGCCAGACTAAAGTGTGGGCGTAAGCGAACCTCGCCGAGCCTGTTGGCTAGCTCGAGCTCCGAGGCAATATGGCGCGCTCAACAGCAATTGAAAAAGCGCTCTGTTAGCTTGATAGATGGCGGCGGGGCGGTTAGGTCCTGAACCCGTCATCACCTGAGCGCCCTAGGCGTTGTGAACGGACCACAACCATCTTCGACCGCGCTGCTTCAAGACATATTCGAAGGATGGGAGACTCATGTTAGCGAGCTCCATTTCTGACGGTCGTGCGTTTGATCTTCTGAACGCCAGAGCGGGCCCTTTCCAGGCGAAGCCTCACTGTAGCAGCCTTGGCAATGAACTCGCTTGATCGGTCAACGCCGCTTTCATCAAAAGCGAGCTCACCAGGACTGCCTGTCGTGGCTCCAAAGTCGGAGATGCTTGCGCGTTTTGGCCGTCAGCGACATCTGCCCGATCCGGGCATCGTCTGCGGAGGACTTATGCCGCAGCAAACCGTTTTTCTCTAGCAGCTTTGAGTGGGTTGTCACGAAGGAGGGGTCGACGAGCATCAATCGTGACACCAGGTTGACCGGTACACGCATTTCTTTGCCCAAATAGTTCACAGCCATCAGGATCGTCCACCGTGGCCGAGTGATGCCCAGCACATATAATTTGGCAAGTTCTTCGACGCACGAATCGATCTGATCTCCCACATAAATGACCGGACAATCTCGTCTCCGTCAGTAGAGATGCGGCCAAGCGCGCTTGCTGGATCAGGTAGATCCGGAGGCATCTTAAGTCAGGTTCCATCGTTTACAAGTCTCCTTGCGCCGATTAAGGGAGGGGCAACTCTCCAAGAGCAGGAAAATCAATTACTTGGTATAACTCGGAAGGATGGGCTGGCGAACAACAGGCTGGCCGGACTATGGAGTGTCTTGGCGGACCATGGGCAGCATTCACGGTTGCGTCGGCAGCGATGCGCGCTGACAAGATTGCTGCACCTTGCCACGTGAGATGTCCGCGACATGGTCTGCTTCTTTGCTGAGCTCGCCGAGCTGTCCGCTCTTTTGCCAAACTTCTTTGGTGTATGCCGAGCATCAGCGAGGTTGCATGTCGCATTTACGTCTTCAATACCTCAGCAACAGGAAGCTGTGATCATACGTAATAACCTTCCCATGTGCCGTGGGCGGTCTTCGGCAAACGTCTGTATAGTTCGTTCCAACCTTCCCATATCCGCAATCAATCTTCGTGTAATTGAGCTGGCTCGTGACTTCGTTTCAACTGTCGAGTAATCGAGGACGCGATTGCGGTGTCTTTCTGTATCCAGCCGATCGATCGAACTGAACGGTTCTCAAGTCATGAGTGGCAGACAAAATTCTGGTCGTTTTAGCGCTTTGCGGCTGGCTTTCTGTCGATCAAGCGAGCGCCGACAGGGTTCGCTTTTCAAGGACGGGGCGTCTGAACGATGAGCGGACGTTTTGGCCGTTCGCCTGCGGTGTGCTTTCTCCTCGGTCTTCCACGATCCGGGACGACACTCCTGGCGCATTTGCTGCAGCACCATCCAGACATTGTGGCTCCGCCTGAACCCTGGTTGATGTTGGCGGTTGAAGCATTTGGCAGGGTGGATCAGCGCCATCCGGCGGGTGGCTCGCTGATTGAGGCCGCGACCTCTGAATTCTTGGGTCGAATAGACAGCACGATCCCTAGCCGCGCTTTTGCCGATGCAGCCTATGATCAGTATCTGGCACAAGCGGGCAAGCGCATCATCCTAGACAAGACACCACGCTATTGGATGGCGCTTGAGTTTCTTGAATCTGTCTATCCAGAGGCGCCACACATCCTTCTAATGCGCAATCCCTATGCCATCGCGGCTTCACTGAAATCGACGTGGGGGGTCCCACTGCGGGCAGAAAGCTCGCATCCGGTCAGCGTCTCCAGTCTCGTCGATCTCATGCTCCGTCTGCCCGACGGCATCATAACGTCACTCGCCGATTTGGTTCTGGGCCTTCCCAAGCTCGCCGCCCACCGCACTCGCCCGCGCACACAGTTCGTGCAATACGAACTGTTCGTGGCGCATCCGGACGAGGAAATCCGGCGTCTGTTGACGGGGCTCGGCTGTGATCCAGCGGCCGTCGCATCGGCGGGGATGAGACAAGCAGATTATCTTCGATCGAGTAGCTTCGGAGACCGAAAAATCTTGGAACGAAACGCCGTCGACAAAAGCTCTGTCAAGGCATGGCAATCTCAATTGAGCGCCGAAGAGATGCAAACCGTGACCGATCTGGTCGGCGCCGAGCTTTTGCTAGAACTCGGATATGAGCAGGAACTGGTACATGCAAAGCAAGCCGGAGTCCTGGATAGGGGAGGGGAGGTAACTGAACTTTATCGTCAGGTATTCCGAACCTGGTGGGATTTGCGAAGCTCCAAGGCGGGAGCATTATCCGGCCCACCTCACGCTGGAGAGCCGGTCCACACGATGGCTGCCCAGTTGCAACAGACGCTGTTGGCGTCAGAAGCTGATCGAGCTGCGGGGCTGGATGGCATTCGCAACAGCGAAGCGGCTATCGAGATGCTGCGAGGCGAAGTCGCGCGGCTTGAGCGGATCCTCAATATCCGCTAACGGATCTGAATGCTTGCGAATAAAACACGCTGGCTGATTTAGCCATTATCCTTAACCCGCACGAGCTGATCTCCCGATCAGGTGTGACCCAGGCGCCGACCGCACCAGCGGCGGAATGCGATATGCTCCCGCGTCTGCAAGTCTCCTCTCCAGTGGGGCTTGAGCTCATCGACGAGCCATGCGTCTTGGCCAGCCGTTTCCGCGGCGGATATTCCCACTCTAGGCTGGAGCCATAGAACGGCGAAGAACAGAGATCCTGCATCGAAAAGAAGGCACATGCTACCGAAACATCTGCGCCGCCTCGAAGCTGAATCGATTGAAATCATGCGTGATGTGGTCGCCGAGTTCAAAAGGCCGGTCATGCTTTACTCGATCGGAAAAGACTCAAGCGTAATGCTGCACATTGCAATCAAGGCGTTCTATCCGGCAAAATTGCCGTTTCCCCTGCTTCACGTTGACACGACCTGGAAGTTCCGCGAGATGATCAGCTTCCGGGACGCGACAGCCAGGCGGCTCGGCCTCGACCTGATCGTCCATGTCAACAAGGAGGGCCTCGCGCGCGGGACCAATCCGATCGATTCCGGCTCCGCGCTCCATACCCAGGTGATGAAGACCGACGCGCTGAAGCAGGCGCTCGACCTCCACGGATTTGATGCTGCCTTTGGCGGAGCGCGGCGCGATGAGGAAAAGAGTCGCGCAAAAGAACGGATACTCTCCTTCCGTTCGGCCGGACACGTATGGGACCCCCGTAATCAGCGGCCGGAGCTCTGGAACCTGTTCAACACACGGATCCGCCAGGGCGAAACCATGCGCGTGTTTGCGATGTCAAACTGGACCGAGCTCGAGGTGTGGGAATACATCATGCTCGAGAAGATTCCGGTGGTTCCGCTCTACTTCGCGAACCAAAGACCGATAGTGCGTCGAAATGGTGCGATGATCATGGTCGATGACCAGCGATTGCCGCTTAACGGCGACGAGACGCCGGAAATGCGCATGATCCGCTTTCGCACGCTTGGATGTTATCCTTTGAGCGGAGCTATTGAATCCGATGCGACGACGATCGAAGATATCGTCGCGGAAATGCAGACTACGACTGTGTCGGAGCGCCAGGGACGCCTAATTGATGCCGACGAAGCCGCTTCAATGGAGAAGAAGAAGCGGGAAGGCTACTTTTGATGTTTACGAATCCGGCAACAGAACTGGTCCCGGCCAGGACGAAGGATCAGCTGCGATTCATCACATGTGGCTCGGTGGACGACGGCAAATCGACGCTGATCGGCCGATTGCTGCACGACAGCAAGATGATCTACCACGATCAGCTCACGGCGCTGGAACGCGACAGCATCAAGCATGGTAGCACCGGCAATGACATCGACTTCGCGCTGCTCGTGGACGGGCTGGAGGCCGAACGGGAGCAGGGCATCACAATCGATGTCGCCTACCGCTTCTTCACGACGCCGCGGCGCTCCTTCATGGTGGCCGACACTCCCGGCCACGAGCAGTATACCCGCAATATGGCTACCGGCGCCTCGCATGCCCAGCTCGCCATCATCCTGATCGATGCCCGCAAAGGCGTGATGGTTCAGACCCGCCGCCACTCCTTTATCTGCTCGCTGCTCGGTATTCGCCATGTCGTGCTGGCAGTGAACAAGATCGATCTTGTGGCATATAACAAGGAGTGCTTCGATCGGATCGCCCGTGACTATCTGGCCTTTGCCGCCGGTCTCAGCTTCACCTCGATTGTTCCGATCCCGATCTCGGCCCGCTACGGCGACAACGTCGTGGACCGCTCCGCTCATGCCAACTGGTATCATGGTCCCTGCCTGCTCGAGCATTTGGAGAGCATTGACATCCAGTCCGGCACCGCAAGCCAGGCTTTCCGCTTTCCGGTCCAATGGGTAAACCGGCCAAACCCGGATTTTCGGGGCTATGCCGGGTCGGTGGCTTCCGGGAGGATCTCGACAGGAGACGAGATCGTTGTCGCTGCGTCGGGGCGGACCACGCGCGTCAAGCGGATCGTGACCCACGATGGTGACCTCGTCGCCGCCGAAGCCGGGGATGCGGTTACCATTACACTGGAAGACGAAATCGATATCAGTCGTGGCGACATTCTGTCGCGACCGGACGACCGACCGAAGGTGGCCGACCAGCTTGCTGCTTATGTGATCTGGATGGACAAGGAGCCGCTCGCTCCCGGACGCAATTACGTCCTGCGGATTGGATCGCAGACGATTTCTGGCAGCATTACCACAATTAGGCATCGAATCGACGTCAACACTTGTGAGCATCTGGCCGCCGGGACGCTTTCCCTCAACGAGATCGCCTTCTGCGATGTTGTGACCGCAACGCCCGCCGTATTCGATCCTTACGACCTCAATCGAAAGACCGGATCATTTATCGTCATCGATCGTTACACGAATCGTACGGTCGGGGCCGGCATGATTGCCTTTCCGCTACGGCGGGCCACCAATATTGCTAGGCAAGCGCTATCCGTGGACAGGAGGGAGCGCGCCGCGCTCAAGAATCAGAAGCCTTGCGTCATCTGGTTCACTGGCTTGTCTGGCGCGGGAAAGTCGACGATTGCCAACCTTGTTGATCAAAAGCTGTTTGCGATGTCGCGGCATACCATGCTGCTGGATGGCGACAACCTCCGGCACGGATTGAACGCGGACCTCGGTTTCTCGGAGACGGATCGCGTGGCGAACATCCGGCGTGTCGGCGAAGTTGCCAAGTTGATGGCGGACAGCGGCTTGATCGTGATCTGCTCGTTCATCTCGCCCACTAGGGCCGAACGGGACAGGGTGCGCAGCCTGGTTGGCAAGGATGAGTTCATAGAAGTCTTTGTCGATACGCCGCTCGAGGAATGCGCGCGGCGAGACCCAAAAGGCCTGTATTCAAAGGTGAGATCCGGCAAGATCAAGAACTTCACCGGGATCGATTCGTGCTACGAAGCACCAACGACACCGGAGGTTCATCTCAGGACCATGGAGCAGACCCTAGAGCATTCAGCGGAAGCGGTAGTGGATGTCTTGATGGCGCGGTCAATTCTTGATGGTTAGAGGTCCCTCGCGTCGCACCATCGATTCGCACGATATCCCGCAAGCCGGCCAAGGCGATCCAGCTCTGGCGAGCCTGCGATCGGACTTTTGGCTCTAAAGGAACAAAATGGTCGCACCCACTCGTCGATTGCCCGCTTCCGGTTATGTGCTCGAAGTGGATGGCCAACTCAAAACCGAGTACGCGAGCAGAGATGGAGCATGGGCGGGAGCGGAGGAGCTCAAGAAACGCCGTCCCATGCTCCAGATCAGAATCTACGATGTGACAACAAAGTCCAGAGAGGAAGTCCGACTTCCAGTAAGTTGACTTTTCGCTTGGCGCTTCTTGCTGCGCGTACGGCCAGCGACACGCCGAGCTCCCGTTAAAGCCGAGCCGGACAGCGTCTCGGCCGGCTTCGATCTCTCGCGCAGTATGAGGGGCCTCGGTTTCCGGGCTTGGCCGCATCCGGCGAGCGGGCACTTGTTTTCAGGACCCGAATTTGGCAGTCGACCACGACTCCCTCCTGTCGCGGCCATGCCGGCTTTCGGCAAGCTTGCTTCGGTGGCCCGCCGCTCGACGGCGGACAACGCCTGCCTACACCCGCGCCTTGGCATTGCGAGACAAAGCAGCCG
The DNA here is from genome assembly GCF_020193585.1 of Bradyrhizobium sp. IC3195. Classification (NCBI taxonomy): domain Bacteria; kingdom Pseudomonadati; phylum Pseudomonadota; class Alphaproteobacteria; order Hyphomicrobiales; family Nitrobacteraceae; genus Bradyrhizobium; species Bradyrhizobium sp. IC3195. The sequence continues at coordinate 155,541 of NZ_JADYVG010000014.1, forward strand.
CGAACCTTAGCCATCCCGTGCTGCGCTACGGACTTCCGCGCTTCGGGTTCTGCTCCGTACCGCCTGCCGTCGTTGATCGTCATGAAGGCGGCCATGGCGCGGCCGAAAAGGCAAGGGAGCTCATCCATGGCAAGCGACAAGGACGATCTCTTGATGATCTGCTCTGGTCAACCGTCAACCTGTTCGACCGCGCGGTAGACCGCGTCGAACGCGAGCTCGCCATCAACGAGCAGGCGCTGCAGAGGGGCCAACGCGAGCAGAACGGCTGCGAGATGCGATCCGTCGAATCAGAACGCCTTACCGCCGAGGTACTTGCGCTCCATTGAGTGTTGGACGCGATGGAACTCCTTTCACTTTGGGCCTTACGATTTGGACCAGCCCGTCAACCGCGGCACGCTCGCCACGGCGATGATCGTTCGTGAGACTTTCTCGCCACGAAGCGGAGTGCAGGCCCGAGAGATGCTGCCAGCCTAACGATCGCGCTCACAGAGGGACACGTGCCACTCATCTGGAGTCGAGTCGACCTGGTCCTAGCAAAGCAGGACGACAGGTTCTGCGTCACGGCGCCTCGCCGAAAGGTCGAACTGTTCGTTGCTAAAGCGACAGCAATCGCAAGGTCGCTCAGATTACCTTCAAGCCGGATTCGACCACAGCCTGCCAAGGGCGCTTCATTCAGCGCAACGACACCTGACAGCGGCGGTCATGTGCGACGAGGCGTACACTTTCCAGGTGCCAGCTATCCAGGAGGATCTCGGCGGCATGGCGGAGAAGCTCGGTACCTCCATCTGCGGTATGGCGAGGAATACGTGAACGGAAAGGCTGGCCATCCTTACCTGCTGGTATGCGGCCGCAGGCGGAATGCCGAATGTCCTGATGTCGAACTCTCAAAATACTTCAGCTCGCTGTGAACCTCCGCACTCCGCTGCCTACGTCGGCTTGTCGCCGCCAGATGGGAGTACGTCAGGAAAAAAATCTCACGAGAAAATCCCCGGAGAGGGTTGAAACGCCCCTAACGTCAAGTTGTACGATCTCGAAATGGACAGCGACAGTCATCAGCGTCCCAAACCTCCAACGAGCTACGAAGTGCGAATGCATCAAGTCTCAAGCCCATGCATCAGACTCCCGCTGCCTGCGACGTCATCAAGTGTGCCATGCCTTAATCTGCATCCCGGCGCGATGATCCGGCTGCATCGCTTTCCTAATGTCAGGTTTGCCTGAATGACGCAGGTTCGCACGTAAGTCGGTCGGTCGACCTGCCGCTTCGCGACGCAAGAAGGCGACCGCGCTCACGCCTGCGCATGCGTGATGGCTAGATGACAGCGCGCGTCGCCGCCGGTTGCGTTCGAGGGCGCGGTCGCAAGGCCAATATCTTGGAGGTGATGAATGGTATCGGTGAGCAGCTTTGTGAAAGATCGCTCTGCATCTGCGATGAGATGTGGAGGTTGTCATCCGGCAGGGTTTCGGACACAGACGCGAAGCGCGCCCGCAATCTATGGGCATCTGACCCGAAGCTGTTGAACGGAGGAAGTCGACACTCGCCACAGGGGCTCCCTGGTGGGGTGGGCGTACTCCAGGTCTATTGAAGAATACAACTTGAGGAGGAATGGTTTGATAAGACAGCGCTCTTTGCTGACGCCTGGTCCATTGTCGTTATCGCTGGCGGTCAGGAGCCAGATGCAGCTTGATCTCGCATCGCGCGATTGCGAGTTCAAGGAAGTGACCGCCTGCATGAGGCGGCTGATGCTCAACTTGCTGGGAAATGCTGACGACTATTCGGTCGTGCCTATTCAGGGAGGGGGCTCCTTTGCGATGGAGGCCGCTCTCTCTTCATTTGTGTCCCGAGCCCACAGGCCGCTCGTTTGCATAAACGGCATCTATGGCGAGCGTATTTTGCAAATCTTGCGGCTGTGGGGCGTCGAAGCACTGAAGCTTGTGAAGCGAGCGACCGATCCTTTGGATCCTCAAGAAATTGGCGAGCATCTGAGCCGAAATCCTGGCGTTACGCACCTGTGCTTCGTGCATTGTGAGACGACAACCGGAATCGTCAATCCGCTGGACGCGATCGTGGAGGAGGCGAGAAGACGTGGCGTAAAGACCATCGTCGATGGGATGAGTTCCTTCGGCGGCCTTAATATCGACCTGAGCCAGCGTGGACCTGACGTCCTGGTCACGTCGAGCAACAAGTGCATAGAAGGGCCGCCGGGAGTGGCGTTTGTCATCGCGTCCCGCGAGCTGCTGGAGAATGCGGTTCAAGAACCGAGGTCGTTTGTCCTCGACGTGAGAGATCAATGGCTCTCGCTCGAGCGCACCGGTGAGTGGCGGTCGACCCCTCCCACCCACATCGTTCAGGCAACGACAAAGGCCCTGAAGATTCTGCACGAGGAGGGCATCGATGCCAGACGCTGCAGGTACGAGAAGGTCAGGGACGATCTCGTCAAGGAACTCGAAGGACTGGTGTCTCCGCTGCTGTCCGCGGACTTGCAGTCGCCGGTCTGCGTCGCGTTCAGTGCGCCGTCGGGAATCGTGGACCAGGCAGGATTCGATGGGCTTTATCGCCACTTGGCGGCCCACAACCTTTACATCTACTCAAAGCTGCATCTTGCCACGCGGAGTTTTCGCGTCGGTTGCATTGGGGAAATCCAATTCAGCTGGATCGAGCAGTTGGGGTGTGCTTTTCGTACATATTTCCGGTCCGGTCAGGCTCGGTTAGCAAAGCCGATGTCGGGCCAAGAGGCATGCGGGGCTCGCATAAAGATGCCGGCTCGAGTGGCTGGGGACCCGCGGCTGCCGTTTTCGGCCGAGACTGCTGTTCTGCATGCGGGCTATCGGCGAGACCCGGCGACGAAAGCCGTCGCAGTGCCGATTTACCAGAATACGGCTTATGAACTCGATGGCGATCTAAACCACATCGCTGACGTCTACAACGTCAAGGCCGATGGGTTCACCTACACAAGGATCATCAATCCAACGACCCGCGCGCTGGAAAGGCGCTACGCCGCCGTCGATATGGGGAGCGACTCGCTCGCCGTTGCGTCAGGTCAAGCAGCGACGTTCCTTGCGATCGTCAACCTGTCAAGTGGCGAAGTGGGGGACAATGTCGTCGCCTCTCCGTATCTATATGGCAATACCTGGAACCTGCTCCACAACACATTAAAGCGTCTTGGGATCAGCGTGAGGACGGCCGATCCTCGAAAGCCCGAGACGTTTGAACGTGCCATTGATGATCGCACGATATGCCTGTTCGGAGAGGTGATGTCGAATCCTTGTCTGATTCCGCTCCCCGTCAAACAGCTGGCCGAGATCGGCCGAAAGTACGGCGTGCCTTTGGTCGTGGACAATACGACGACGCCGCTGGTATGCCGGCCGTCAGATCTCGGCGCTGCTATTACGACGTACTCCGCAACGAAATATATATGCGGCCACGGTACGACGCTCGGTGGACTGATCGTTGACAACGGCGAGTTTAGCTACCGGGGAGCCTCTCGCTTTCCCTTGTTCAACCGTCCCGACGACGCGCATGGCGGAGTTGTTTGGCATAATGCGGTGCGCGATGTCGACGATCTTGGAAGGAGCGAGTTTCTTCTCAAGGCTCGCATGACCTGGTTGCGCGATACAGGCGCAGCCATCGCCCCGTTTGCGAGCTTTCAACTGATCCAAGGGCTTGAAACGCTGCCACTTCGCATGAAGCAGCACTGCGCGAATGCCAGGATCGTGGCCGACGTTCTCAAGGAGCATCCAAAAGTGCGCCGTGTCTTCTACCCCGGGCTCTTCGAAGGCGCCGATCGGGAAACCGTTGAACAGACACTCAATGCTGCATACGGACACGGGGCGATGGTCATGTTCGAGGTGGAGGACGAACAAGCCGGGCGCAAGTTCATCCAGAACGTCGACTTGATGTATCACGTTTCGAATGTAGGCGATGCCCGCACGCTCGTGACCCATCCTGTCTCCACGACCCACACCACCGTCCCGCGGGAAAAGCGCGAAGCCGCCGGCATATTTGGCGGCTCGATCCGGCTTTGCGTCGGCATCGAAGATGTCAACGACATCCTGCGCGATCTGGACAAGGCGCTTTCCGCAATTTGACAACCTGCAAGGCGATCAGGAGGAGGTTCTCATGAATCAGGCAGACGCTTGGAAATTGAGGTCATCACGCTATGAGGCCGTTCAATTCAGCCGAGAAATCAATAAGCAGCTCTCCGAGCTCAGGCCCGACAACATAACGGGAGCGGCTTATATTGCCAAAGATTACGCCGTCATCACAGCGTGTACGCTCGCGACTGTGTCGGTCTCATGGTGGCTCTACCCGCTGGCCGTCCTTCTGATTGGCGCCTATCAGCGCGGATTGACAACCATTGCTCATGATGCGGCTCACCGCACGCTCGCGAAGAACACGACCTGGAACTACGTCCTGGGCATTCTGTTCGCTTCCTATCCCTTGTTCCAGCGCCACTGGGCTTACCGGATCTCGCACGTCTATTTGCATCATCCCTATCTCGGAGATCCGGACAAGGATCCCGACCTGAAGTTCTTCCTGGCCAGCGGCGTTTACAACGTGCAGCCTCCGGAGCGGTACGCTTTCAACATGATCTGGAAGCCGATCTTCGGCGGCGCGACAGTAGCGTATCTGAAGTATCTTTGGGCCAATCGATTTTCGATCACAGATGTCGAGGAGCAGAGCCGCTCAGGCATACTTATCGACAAGTATGGCTTCTATCTCTTCTGGATCAGCATCCTGGCCGGGTCATATGCTGTTGGGCTGCTCCATATCGTCGTCCTGTTTTGGATCGTGCCCTATCTCACCACGTTTCAGGTCCTCGGATGGTTTATCGAGCTAGCCGAGCACTCACCTATGTGCGAAACCGAGACGCAGAACGTCTATCTCACCAGGAATCGGAAAGGAAACTTCCTCGAACGAGCCATCCTCGGACAGAATCTGGATGAGTACCACCTTGAGCATCATCTTTCGCCGGGCATCCCGTTTTGGCTGTTGCGCAAAGCTCAGAAAATCCGAATGCAGGATCCGAACTATGCGAAGGTTGCCGCGACCTGGGGTGGGCTCTTTGTCAAGGGACCTCAAGGTCAACCTAGCGTCATAGCTCAGTTAAAAGAGCGAAATCGACGCTTGTATGAGCAGGCCGTTGCCGAGGTTCGCGCGCGAGGGCAGCTCGCGTGACGTTTCTACGGCCAGAGAGCACCCGAGCCGTGGTCGGCGTCACTTCGAACCGTCTTCGGGTCGATGGTGTGCATCGCGACTGGTTGCGGCGCAAGTACTTGCAGGCACTCCATCGTCATGCGGGAGTGGCTTGCGTCATATTGCCGACGATCGACGCCGAAGATGCGAGGGAGGAGATCTCCCCGGCGACCATGCGCCGGCTCGACGGCTTAGTGTTGACAGGTGATGAATCGAACATCGACCCCGCCGTCCTGAGAGCGCCTGCGTCCTTGACGCAGGCTGATCGGCAGGACGTTGAGCTTGGGATCCTTGACCGTCCGCGGGACAGGCTCTCTGCCGTAACTATAGAGAGCGCCATCGCGCTCGGAATGCCTATTCTGGGCATCTGCCGTGGGCTTCAGGAACTCAACGTCTATTTCGGCGGCACGCTCCGCTCATCGCTTGCGGAGTGGAGGCCGAAAAGTGGCGCGATGCATGCCGAGAAGCCAGATCGTCCAAGAGACCGTCAGTACGACGCCGCGCACAGCGTCAGGATATGCTCCGATGGCGCGCTCTTTCCAATCGCGCGGACGATCGAAGCGCAAGTCAACTCGCTGCACAATCAAGGCATCGAGGCGCTTGCCCCGGCACTGAGGCGCGAGGCGTGGGCGCCTGACGGTTTGGTCGAGGCGGCTTCGGTCATTGGCGCCCCGACGCTCCAAATCGGTGTGCAATGGCACCCCGAATGGCACGTCTCAACCGATCTCCTCAGCAAGCAACTGTTCAAGGCATTTGGAGAGGCGTGTGTTGGGTACTACCGAACTAAGAAGAACTAGAGGCAGGTTGTGACATTTCAAACCAAACGTGGTCCGTGCACGTCGAAAGGACACTCCCTCGGAGCCGAAGCACGCGTCCGGTCCTGCGAGGGCCGTGCGCCGCCTCGCGGGCACAGGAAGACTGGAGGATTGGCGAATCGCTTCGTTCTGGGAGTCCTATTTGTGGCGCTTTATGTCGTCGTGAGCGCGGCAGGCGAGGTTTATGCGGCGTCGTATTTTCAGCAAGCGGATGTGTTCGTCGCGCTCCTGCTGACCTTCGCTGTGGTTTGTCTGATGTTCAATCTCCTGGCTCGCCAGGAAGGACGCGAGGCAACGGTGGCGAAATGGTCGCTCCTCGTCTTCGTCGCGCTCAATGTCGTGACAGCAATCAGCTGGATCGGCCTATTTATCGGACTGAAATACGCTGAACCTGCGATCGTCATCGCCTTCATGGTGGCGCTGGGGCCCACCGCAACAGTGTGGTTAAACGCACTGATCAGGCGCCAGGGTGCCCCTCCAGCATCCGATATTGTCGTGAGCGTTACGATCGCAACGATCGGGAGTTACATGATTTGGATCTCGGCCAGCGGCAACGCAGGCGTGGAGTGGGGGGCTCGATCGTCCTTCGGCATCGTCTTGGCGATCGTGGCCGGCCTATCGCTGGCCCTTACAAATATACTTGTCAAACTGCTGTTCGATCGTGGGTTTTCTGGCCGACAAGTCCTGGCGCATCGCTTTTATGGAACGATTTTCTTGCTGCTGGGACTGGTCGACCATTCATCTATCGTGCCTGAGATCTCGCAGCATTGGTTTGCGATCGCGGCAATTGGGCTGTCGACGATCATTGTTCCTTTGCTCTTGATCCAGCAGGGCATTCGCCGGGTAGAGCCCTTCACCGTCAACATGGTCCTGTCCACCGCCCCTATCATCACCTTCCTGTTCCAGTACTTCGATTCTCGCATCGTGCCTTCGTTACATACGTTCGTAGGAAATGCTCTCATTACGGCTGTCGCTGTCGGAAACATCTACTTGCAGTATCGGAGATCCGCATGAAAGAACGGAGTTGTGTAATCGTAGACGCATATTCTACCGGCCGATACCTACCGGAAGAATTCAAGCGCTATGGAATTGGAACGGTGCATGTGATGTCGGCTGCACAGATTCCGTCCATATTCCAATCGCATTTCAATGCGGATCTTTATGATGAAGTCATTCGCCCCACCGAGCGCATGGGATATGACGACATCGTTGATTATCATCTTCAGGCTCTCCATGGCCGGGAATTGGAGTTCGTTATCGCGGGCTGCGAGACCGGAGTTGAACTCGCCGATTCTCTGTCGGAGCGGCTTGGCTTACCATCAAATGGGACTGCGCTATCCGCTGCTCGGCGTGACAAAGCGCGATTGTCTTGCGCGCTGACCTTTGCAGGCGTGCGATCGATCAGACAAGTCGTGTCCGACAGTCCTGTAGAGATCGCGAGCTGGAAGCGTGAAGCGAAGTTCGATCAGATCGTGATCAAGCCGCTGAACAGTACGGGTACCGAGGATGTATTCTTTTGCTCGACAGATGCTGATATTCAGCGGGCTGTGAGCGCAATTGTCGGGAAGACGAACCGTGTCGGAGCGTTGAATCGTTTTGCCCTTGGGCAAGAAAAAATAAACGGCCAGCAATATACCGTAAATGCCGTCTCGATCGACGGGGAAGCCTTCGTTACGGAGGCGTGGACCTATGACACGGTTCCGATTGAGAGGGCATCATCGGTCTGCTCACTTGAGAGATTGTTGGGGGGCAACGAACCAATCGTTCAGGAACTGTCCGACTACTTGGTGCGTGCGTTGCAGGCACTACAGATCGTCGACGGACCGGCTCATGCTGAGATCATCGTCGATCATCGGGGACCGGTTCTGGTGGACTTCGGAGCGAGGCTTCAAGGGACCATGTCGGCAAAAGCACGAACGATGGCGTTGGGGCACAACCATATGACCTTGACGGCCTGGCGTTACGCAGATCCCAAGGGCTTTGGTGAATATATGAGGCTGCGCGGGCCCTACAAGCGGCAGGCTCACGCACTTTGCGTCTCGCTGATCTCAGATATGAGCGGTGTCGTTGCCGGTTACCCGGGACTCGAAGCAATCCGCAAGCTCCCGAGCTTCGCGGATGCCATTGCATTCGTCCCGATTGGTCAAGAGCTAGTTCCCACGATCGACTTAGTGTCGACACCAGGCATCGTTTATCTCGTGAATAGCGACTTGACTCAGCTTGAGAATGACTATCGCAAGTTGCGAGCAATGCGGATGGACCAGGTGTTCGATTTAGTGATGCAGGATCGCGACTGATGCCAACTGATCCCAGGTTGACCGGAGCGAATCCAGCCCGCGCGGCGATGGTCGGCTTAAGCGACTTCGATGGCGTTCTGCGAGGCAAACACGTCTTAGGTGAAGATCTCGCGGGTGAAGATAAAGTTATCAAGTTCTCTGAAGCGGTGCTGGCGTGGGATTGTATGGACCGGGTCATTCCGGCCAGTTTCACGCAAAAGCCGCTATCGGCGTTCGGAGATGCTGACCTGCGGATTTTGTCAGGCACCGGCCGTTCGGTGTCTCATCTCGGCGATCAATATCTCTATCTCGCGGAGTTCGCGGGCGCACATGAGAACATCTGTCCGCGCGGTGTTCTGCGTAAGGTCCTGCGAAGGACTGCTGACCACGGATACGACTGCACTGCCGGGTTCGAGTTTGAATTTATGCTGTTTAAGGAGAACGCAGACACGATTGAAGACAAGCCGTTCGGCGAATGGGCTCCTTTAACGCGCGGCCCGTTCGGCTACTCGATTGCGCGCTCTGTCGCACAACATGAGCTGTTCGATGAGATCTTGGCGATTTGTGAGAAGGCTAGAATACCTCTCAGCGGACTACACTTTGAAACGGGACCTGCCGTTGTCGAAGCGTCACTTCGTCATTGTGATGCGCTGGAAGCCGCCGATCGAGCAATCATATTCAAGTCGATGATAAAAGCCTGGGCGCAAACGCGAGGCATGATGGCTACATTCATGGCCAAGGTTTCCGAGAAATGGCCCGGCCAGTCCGGCCATATTCACATCTCGATGTCCTCGGATAGTAAAAATGTATTTTACGACGGTGATGCGTTAGGCAACGTCTCCGATCTTATGAGGCAATTCATCGCCGGACAACTAGAATACATGAATGAGTTCTGTGTGCTCGCTGCGCCGAACGTCAACAGCTACAAGAGATTGGTACCTGGCTGCTGGGCACCAATCTGTCCAAGCTGGGGCCTTGACAACCGCTCCTGCGCGGTTCGCGCCATTCCGGGAGAGCCATCTGCGCATCGCCTGGAATATAGGCTGCCTGGCGCAGACGTGAACCCGTATCTCGCGCTCGCATGTGCGATTGGTTCAGGAATATTGGGCGTCGAGACAGGTCCGGAACTACCGGCTTCGATCGTCGGTGATGCAAGCCTGGAAATGTGTCGTCCGTCCGCGAGGCTGCCTCAAAGCCTATCAGAGGCAACATCTCGGTTTGCAGAGTCTGCAGCGGCCAGTGATGTCTTCGGAGAAAGGTTTGTTGAAGCGTTCGCTTGCTCGCGCCGTTGGGAGTGGGAATCCGTTCAACATCGGGTCACCGACTTTGAACGTCGGAGATACTTCGAGATCATTTAGCTTGAGCTCTTCGCTAGTTCTGAACCTCCTTCCGTTGACCGGTGCCGGCGCGACCATCGCGGCTGTCTGTGCCGCTGATGTTGAGCTTCATACAGAGCAATTGTGCGTTACTCGTTAAGTGAGGACCTTGGGAACGGTGAGGAGGTCTGCTATTATCTGCTCTATGGCAGCAACCGCGATTGCTCCGTTTGCGATGCTAGGTAATTCTAGCAACGAACAACACCATTTCCGTTCGCATCAATGAAGACGTTCTCGACTTCTTCAAGCGGGAAGGCATGGTCGATTATGCTCAGAGCACGAGCCGAAGAGGCCCGTGATGCGCGACGCTGTAGCCGAGCCGCGGAGCCACGCAGGACGCGAGGCTCACCATTAATGGGGGCAGCGCGACCAGACGATGGCTTAGCCGCCGCCGGCCACAACGAGGCTGGCGTTGATCGGTGCTGACTAGTACGCGCTTGGCGCGGCGCTCTGAATTCCCATCAGGGAAGAGGTCCCAGTCACCTTGGGTCCATTAAGTTCATGAGAGAGCGATGGCGGCGAACGCTACACGGCCATCTTGGGACCGAAAGGCCCCAACGACGTTCAACTCATTCATCACCCTCGGCCAACTTTGCCGAGTGAAGCTGCGGCACCAAGGACTTCCTCAGATATCTATGGCGGTCTTGCGCCAGGGTTTGATTCGCCGGGACTTTTCGAATGGCGTGAGGACGCTCCTTCGGCGCTGGCGCCAAACCTTTCCCTGCCGTCTGCCGCACCGGCATCAGGCCATCAGCCACTCCCGCAAGTGCCTGAACTGAGAGAGTTGTTCGGCGATCACTGGACGCACGGCCCCCAAAGAGGCTTCGCCTGTCGTGATCGACATATTGCAGAGCCTAGGTCTTCTGCCGAGCCGGGATGTCCCAATGACCCGTTTCTTAGTCCACGGTCAGCCCTACACGGCCGAGAGCCTACCGGGAGGCCGCGTTCTTCTCTTCCATCGGCCGCAACTTGGCTGAACGGGGCTCGTGGGCACCTAGTGTTTCGGCACAGAGATTTTGAGTCTTTGTGCTTTCGGCACTCTGGTAGATATTTTAGAATAGAGAGCGGCCTAATTTGGTGCGCGCCTTCTCGATCGCGAACATCCAATTGATGGGTGCGCGCTCGGCGTTGCGGCGTTCTCCCATGCAGCGGTCTCTCTGACGAGATGGGCATAACTGTCGATGCGCCGGTCGAGACACTGACGGGCGAGCGCGCTAATCTCGATCTCGATGATGTTGAGCCAATTGGCATGCTTCGGGGGGGAATGGAATTCGCGCATGCGCTCGGCAAAGTCGACGGCGGCCGGTGCTAGATGGCCTTCACTGGCCACATACCCCATTTGTACCTTTGGAGTGCACCACATGCTTCTGCGCCATGGCTTGAGATCGTTCTCGGCCAGGCGCCGTCTTGCGCGACAGGCTCTCCTGCGACGTCAGTCTGACCGTCTCGTCGGCCAGCAGCTCCAGTGTCCAGCGCGCGCGGTCGGAGGGCTGAAGCAGGAGGTGGCCACCAGAAGGACCTCTTCTTTGTCGTTGAGCTCGCGCTCTGCCCCTGCACGGGCTCTTCGCTCTGGGCGGCCACCGGGTTGCCTTCCGACAAAACGCCGACGGGTTCGATAGACCATCGAGTGGCCGACGTCCACGCTGCTGGCGATATCGTCACCACTCATCCCGGCATCGGCGGCATCTGCGCCTTTAGCTTGCGCACCGCCTGTCTGCCTCCGGCGCATCGAGGATGTGCTTGATTTGTACGCCGAGCCGCCCAATGAAGCAGTGCGGGCGCGGTCCGGACCCTACCGGCGGGGGGCTGAGTTGACGAAAGGTTCCTGCCGCATCCGCACTGCTGATGAGGCTGACGAGAAACATGACTCGGCGCCGACCGTTCTGGTACGCTAGCACTGTCCCTGCCACATCCCGCCAACCTCAACGGCTCTGTATCCGGGGGAGCTTACTGAAAGCTGACAGACCTGCGCGGCAAATCACAAATGGAAGGGGCCCCAGGGCAGCTTGCCACTAGACGTCAGGACGTTCAGGTCCAGACAAAAGGCCGTTCGGCGCGCTTACGATCAGCGGCCGCTACAGCGGCGCGACGGACCGGAGGGGCGGTCAGCTAGTCCACTGCAAGCTTTATGACTGATCGCCGGTTACGACATCCGGCTTCGGGCGGGTCCTCGAGGAGGAGAGTTTACCATCTGGATCACGCATCAGGCGCGTCCGGACCAAATACGTCGCACCGCTTACACAGTAGCGGTCTAGCTGGCTAGACATTCCTCGTGAACATGACCATATTGCCGAGCCGTCTCTCGATCCAAGAGCGCGCTATTGTCCGCAAAATGATAGACACAGCAGTTCTATTTAAGCCGCTCGGCTGCAGCCGTGATAACTTCGAAATTCTTGGTATCAGACATATGTTCGCTCACATGAACTCCTGGGACAAATCGCCAGGAGATTCTCTGACAATCGAACATCATCCGCTACATGGGGTGACCTACGCGCTTACGCTTGTTTTAGCGCTTTGCCGTCGATACGGGCTCCGGCCATTTCGTTATCACCGCCAGCGACGCAACACGGTGATGATCCGTGCGTCACTGGGCTTCGTCGACAAGGTGCTGCTGCCGGAGTTCACCGAGCTGGAGGGGAAACCAACAGTCCACCATCTTGATCGGCAGGCGAGCCGCCTCTCATTGCTCCGCGTGGTTTCGAAAATCCTCTGTGAGTCGCAAGAAGTTCATAAGCAGGACGTGCCCCTGTGAGGTAAGTATCGACTCGGGATGGAACTGGACCCCATAGGTGGGATAATAGCCGTGCGTGAAGGCCATGATCTCGCCTTCCTCCGAACGCGCTGTCACTATGAGATTCTGCGCACATGACTGATCAAGCTCGACGATAAGAGAATGGTAGCGTCCGACGTCAAGCGGGGTTGGCAGCCCCTTGAATAACCCTCGGCCGTCATGCGCAATGTACGAGCGCCGACCGTGCATGGGCCGATGCGCACGCGCCACCCGTCCTCCGAAAACGCTTCCAATACATTGATGTCCAAGGCAGATGCCGAGAATTGGTACGCGTCCTGAAAGTTCGCGAACCACTGCTGTCGATATTCCTGCCTCATTTGGGGTGCAGGGGCCGGGCGATATGACCACCGCGCGCGGGTTGAGACCAACGAGCTCGCTGATGCTGATAGCATCGTTTCGGATCACTTCCGTTGCTTCACTGAGCTTGTGGAAATAGCGGGCAATGTTGAACACGAAGGAATCGTAATTATCGATGATGACAATCAAAATGCACCAGCTGGTTCAGAACCAAATGCATCAAAGATTCGCTCTGCCTTGGCGAGCGTTTCCTCGTATTCGGCCTCGGGCTCCGACAGGGCCGTTATACCGCTGCCCGCATGAAACACAGCCAGGTCGCCGTCGATCGTGACCGTGCGGATCGCAATACTTGTGTCCATGTGCCCGTTGAAGCCGATGAAGCCGATCGCCCCACAATAGACCTCTCGCGCTATGCGCTCGATTTCTGTAATAATTTCCATCGACCGCAGCTTTGGCGCTCCCGTAATGGAGCCGCCGGGGAAGCAAGCACGGAGCAGGCTAACGGCGTCTTCGCCTCCGGCAAGTTTCCCCGTAACGATCGACACGAGATGGTGCACTGAGGCATATGACTCGAGATTGCACAGGGCCGGAACCTCGACCGAATGCGCGGTGCAAACGCGTGACAGATCGTTGCGCAAAAGGTCGACAATCATCGTGTTCTCGGCATGATCCTTTTCGGAAGCGAGGAGAACAGCCGCACGGCGCTGGTCTTCCTTGAAATCAGGAGAACGCGCGATCGTACCCTTGATAGGTCGTGTCTCGACTTGTCGCCCCTCAAGCTTCAGGAATCGTTCCGGCGAACTTGATGCGATGGTCAGCTTTCCCCATCGCAGCAGGGCCGCAAAAGGCGCTGGATTCAATGATCGTAGTTGGCAATAGTAGGCGAGCGGATCAAACGAGGTCGACAGGCGGGTGCTGAAACGCTGCGCAATATTCGTCTGGAACACGTCACCCGCCAGGATCAAGTCGATCACGCGTTGTACCGCCGCAATGTAGCCCTCGCGGCTGAAGTTCGAGCGCCATGCGCACGCTTTGCTGGGACAACCCTTCTGTGGCGCCTTTGGGCCGGCAAGCAATGCTGCAAACTCGTCGGCTCGACGACGCGCTCGTTCGCTCCGTCGCACCCGATCCTGCTCCGGCCATCCGGTCGAGACGATCCAGCATTTGTTATCCCGGTGATCGAAGCTGATGACCACATCATAGAAATGCAGGATGGATTGGGGCACACCCAGACCGGCAATTGCCGGCGCAGACAATCGCTCCAATGTCCTGTTCATGTCGTAGGCAAGGTAGCCTGCCGCTCCTCCCTGGAACGGCGGGAGATCGGGACGATGCTCTTGCGGGTACTTCGCGAGTAGCGTGCGAAGGACCTTCCATGGATCGGCCTCGAGAGTCAGTCCGTTCCAACTGACTTGGCCGTTCGCGACCCTATAGGTGCTGAACGGGTCGCACGTTAGATATGAGTAGCGCCCAAGCAGCTCGTGCCTTGCTACGCTATCGAGAAACGTGAGATGCGATCGATGCCCGAGACGTCGCATCGCTATGACAGGGTCAACCCACTGCAACTCGCGAACGTACATCGTGGTTATCGGTCACCGGCGGCTGACGTCGTGAAAGTGCCGTTCCATCTGTTGGCCCACCCGATGAGAACGACGCTTGCCTGCGATGGGCCGAAACTTGAGGCCCATTGCCAAGTTAACCAGGCGGTGGACTTTTTGCTGCGACAGCACCTGGATCATCCTGCCGTGGAGGCGCAAGGGGTATCTATGCATCGTAGTCGGCCGCGAACCGCAGCTCGCGGAGCGGTCGGACCCGCTTAATCGACTCCCGGTAGAGATCGTGCGCCTTGTACGCTGCGAGCTCCGCCTCGCTGTCGAACTCACCATAGACCACGACATCGATATCGTTGCCGAGCTGATCGGTCTTGCGGTTGCGGGCAACCTCAAGCCGGCGCGCATGTGGTATCGTGGTGAGAAGCGAAAGACCTTCGATGATATGGTCGATATGCGCCTCGTCCTTGGCGCTGAAGAAGACTATGTGACGAATCATGGCCGTCCGTGGAGATGTCGCTAGTGGGTGCCACAACTATCTGGGAATAGAGCCCGTTGCAATGAGGCTAGTCGCTTGCCGCATGATCGTCGCTTGCGATCGTCGGCGATCCGCAATGAAGCTTGCCAGATTTGCTCAGGGCGCCGGAAGGGCAAGGCGCTCAATGGTTTGAATGTGCCGCGTGAGCAGATTACAGGCTTGATCGACGTTGCGCGTTCGCAAGGCTTGCAGAATCAGGCGGTGATCTTGATTGGAGCGCGGTCGCCAGCCCACCGATCGCGCCATCGCGAACACCAATCGAGAATTGGCAAGCTGCAGTCCATCGAGGCTCGCGAGCAGACGCGGCATTCCGCACGGCGCGACCAAGGCTTGGTGAAAGGCGCGGTTGGCTGTCTCAAACTCCTCGATCGTCTTTGCATTGTCTCCTTCGATCAGGGCGAGCTCGATCTGAGCCAAATGAGCTGTTGTGAGCCTTGGCCCCGAATGGCGCAATGCCACCACTTCGAGCGCGGCGCGCATTTCGGCGATCTCCTTCACTGAACGGGTATCGAGCGGGGAAACCCGAACACCGCGACGCGGCACCGCGACAACAAGATGTTGTGCCTGCAACTGCCGAAAGGCCTCGCGCACGGGGACGTGGCTGGAATTGAATTCTCGTGCCACGTGATCCTGACGGAGTGGCGCGCCTGGTTCTAAGGCGCCGCTGATAATGCGCTCAGCAATTGAGTCCGCGATGCGCGCGACCGTCGTCATGTTGTCACGAGTGATCATAGATTATCTACCGCAATAACCGGTGCATTTGCGAGACAGCTCGATTAGCATCTCTTCGAGGGCAATGACTATAGATAATTGACGCGATTATCTACAATTGAGCGGGATTGGCTTATGGATGCTGCTGCGCAAGTCCAGCGGAAGGAAGCAGGCAACGGGACGCAGGTTCGTTATCATTGGAACGTCGAAGAGGCTAAGGCGCTCTACGACCGTCCTTTTGCCGACCTGATGCTTCAGGCGCAGCACGCTCATCGCAAGAACTTCGATCCAAACCACGTCGAAACTGCGAGCCTGCTCAGCATCAAGACCGGCGGCTGTCCGGAAGACTGCGGCTACTGCTCGCAAAGCGCGCATTACGAGACCGGCCTGAAAGCCACTCGTCTGATGCATTGCGCCGATGTGGTTGCGACCGCGCAGCGCGCGAAGGATGCCGGCGCCACGCGCTTCTGCATGGCCGCGGCCTGGCGCACGCCAAAAGATCGCGATCTTGATTCCGTCTGCGACATGGTCAAGGCGGTCAAGGGACTCGGCATGGAAACGTGCGTCACGCTCGGCATGCTGACACCGAAGCAGGCCGCGCGCCTCGCCGAGGCCGGCCTTGACTTCTACAATCACAACGTCGACACATCGCCCGAGTTTTACAGCAAGATCATCACCACCCGCAGCCTGCAGGACCGCATCGATACGCTGGCGCATGTGCGCGATGCCGGCATCAAGATCTGCTGCGGCGGGATTATCGGCATGGGCGAGCGCGTCGAGGACCGCCTGGGTATGCTCGTGCTGCTCGCCAATCTTCCCAACCATCCCGAAAGCGTGCCGATCAACCTGTGGAACAAGATCGAGGGCGTGCCGGTGGAAGACACCGCGGGGCCTCCCGATCCGATCGCGCTGGTCCGGCTGCTGGCGACCGCGCGGATCATGATGCCGAGGAGTGTGGTTCGCTTGTCCGCCGGGCGGCAATACATGACCGATGAATTGCAGGCGCTTTGCTTCTTGGCCGGCGCAAATTCAATCTTCGTCGGCGACGTGCTCTTGACCACCAAAAACCCGAAAGTTGATCGCGACGCGGATCTGCTGGCCCGGCTCGGCATCACGTCCGGGCTCTCCTGACGGAAGCAGTGCGCGCAATATGTTGCCCCCTACATCCAGCCTAGGTGAGAAATGCAGATAACTTTGATGAAGGGCAAAATCCATCGCGCCTCAGTGACCGAAGCTGATCTTCACTATGAAGGCTCGATCTCGATAGATCGTACGCTCCTGGACGCGGCAGGAATGGTGATCAACGAGCGCGTCGAAATCTACAATGTCGAAACAGGGATGCGCTTTGCCACCTACGTGATCGAGGCGCCGCCGATGTCTGGCACGATAAGCCTGAACGGTGCGGCCGCCCGACTGGCGATGCCCGGAGACAAGATCATTATCGTTGCATATGCCTCATTCGACGAGGCCGAAGCAAAGATATTCAAGCCACGCATTGTGCGTGTGGACAGAGACAATCGCATCCTGGCAAGTTGAACCTAACGGGCCATCCTTCCTTCTTAAACGGCCAACGCATTTTTTGCGTGATTTGATGCGAGCCTCGGAGTCATGAATGCGGTCAATCCAAACAGCTAGACTTGGTCCCTACGTCGCAGCGTTGAATGCCTTGAACGATGATAAACGGCTGCGCTGCCTCAAGCCCCGCGTGGGGATCGATTTCGCATCGAACGACTATCTGGCGCTCGGCAACGCCTCGCACATCAAAAAGGCGATGGTCGCCGCGCTCGAGGCGGGCACTCCGGTTGGAGCCGGCGGGTCGCGGCTTCTGCGCGGCAATTGCGAGGAGCATGAACGGCTCGAAACGGAAGCGGCTCAGTTCTTTGGCGCGGAGGCAGCGCTTTTCTTTGGAGGCGGCTACATCGCAAATTTTGCCCTCCTGACAACGCTGCCGCAGCACGGCGATCTGCTCGTTCTCGATTCGCTCGTGCACGCCAGTATTCACGAGGGGGCACGGGCCGGCCGCGCAGAGTGTCGAATTCACGCGCACAATGATCCCCAGTCACTCGAAGACGAAATTCGCGACTGGCGAAACAAAGGTGGGGCGGGCCGCGTCTGGATTGTGGCCGAAAGTCTCTACAGTATGGACGGCGACTTCGCTCCACTCGAAGAGCTGGTGGCAATCGCCGATCGCCACGACGCGTTTCTGATCGTGGATGAGGCTCATGCCACAGGCGCTTACGGGCATCAGGGACGAGGGCTCACGGCCCCTTATGACAGGCGCGAAAATCTCATCGTCGTTCATACCTGCGGCAAAGCGCTCGGTGCGGCGGGTGCACTGGTTACGGCCTCCGGCATCTTGCGCGATTTCATGGTCAACCGCTGCCGTCCGTTCATTTTTGCCACCGCCCCATCACCATTGATGGCCGTTGCCGTTCGAGAGGCACTTCTCACCCTGCAGAAAGAGCCGGAGCGGCAGCAACGGCTGGCCAATCTCGTTGCGTTCGCGCATCGGCAGATCACCTCGCTTAGTTTGCGCACACCATCGACCTCTCAGATCGTGCCGTACATCGTAGGTGATAATGCTCATGCAATGCGACTTGCCTCTGCTCTGCAGGCGCGCGGCTTCGACATCCGCGGAATTCGGCCGCCAACCGTCCCTGCAGGCACCGCCCGGTTGCGAATTTCGTTGACACTCAATGTTGGGGAAGCGGACGTGCGCGCAATGCTCGATGCGCTGGTTGAGGTGACGAGGGCTCGTTTTGATGAATAAGCGGATCGTCGTGGCTGGTACGGACACCGGGGTCGGCAAAACGGTATTTTCCGCAGGGCTGGCCGGCCTTCTCGGCGCGAAGTACTGGAAGCCGGTCCAGGCTGGACTCGAACAAGAGACCGACTCCGAGTGCATCCGCCGCCTCGGTGGCCTCTCGTCCGATCGGATTGTCCCGGAGCTCTACCGACTTCGGACGCCTGCGTCGCCCCATTACTCCGCGGAGATCGACGGTGTTCGCATAGATACAGAGACGCTTCGACTGCCGGACAGCGGCGAGCGGCAACTCGTGATCGAGGGCGCCGGCGGACTCATGGTGCCGCTGACAGCGCGCACTCTTTACATCGACATCTTCGAGCGCTGGCAGCTCCCCGTCGTGCTTTGCGCAAGGACGGGACTGGGCACAATCAATCACTCCCTGCTCTCCATAGAGGCTCTGCGGAAGCGTCAGATTCGAATCCTTGGAATTGCGTTCATTGGCGAAAGAAACGCCGAAACTGAAAGCGCGATTTGCGAGATCGGGAGAGTGCGTTGGTTGGGACGGCTACCGTGGCTTGTTCCCCTCACGGACGATAGGCTGCAGGCCGCTTTCAAAGACTCCTTTGTTAGCAGCGATTTCCTGAACCTATGAAGATAGCCAGGAGGTCGCCGATCTGGCACCCGTTCACGCAGCATGCTCTACAGCAGGACATGACGAAGGTGCTGCGGGGAGAGGGGGCTTATCTCTACACCGAAGATGGCCGACGCCTTATCGATGCAATCTCCTCCTGGTGGGTCGTGACCCACGGCCATTGCCATCCATGCATCGTGAACGCGATCCGAGACCAGGCAGGCAAGCTCAACCAGGTCATCTTCGCCGGATACACTCACGACCCGGCTGAGCAAGTTGCGACGGAACTATTGAAGGTCACCTCCCCGGCGCTCGAGCATGTGTTCTTCTCCGATAGCGGGTCAACCAGCGTCGAAGTCGCGCTGAAAATGGCGCTCGGCTACTGGCGCAATACCGGAAGACAGCGAACCCAAATTGTGGTGATGCAGCACTCGTACCATGGCGACACGATCGGGGCGATGTCGGTAGGTAGCCGAGGCGTCTTCAATGCGGCCTACGGGGCGCTGATGTTCGAGGTGACCTCGATTCCGTTCCCGGCAAGAGATCGTGAGCAAAGAGCGCTCGATGCGCTTGAAAACGCGTGTCGAAACGAACATCCCGCAGCCTTTATCGTGGAGCCCCTGATATTGGGTGCCGGTGGAATGCTGATGTATTCTCCCTCGATCCTAAGAGAGATGAAGCGGATCTGCGAAGCCTTCGACGTCTTGTTCATTGCGGACGAGGTCATGACCGGCTGGGGCCGGACGGGTACCTTGTTTGCGTGTGAGCAGGCCGATGTCATGCCCGATATTGCCTGCTATTCGAAAGGCCTCACGGGTGGGGCGCTGCCGCTCGCCGTCACACTCTGTCGTGCCGATATTTTCGATGCGCATTATTCCGAAGATCGCACGCGTACGTTTTTTCATTCGAGCTCATATACGGCCAATCCAGTAGCCTGTGCCGCCGCCAAGGCTAATCTGGATCTATGGCAGGATCAGGAATATCGCCGGCGGCTGGCATCCCTGGCCAGGATGCAAGAACAGGCACTCGCGCCATTCCGCGCCGATTCACGGTTCGCAAACGTCCGACGCACAGGAACAGTCACGGCGCTTGAACTCAACACGAGCGATGCCGGCTATCTGGCGGACATCGGTCCGAGGCTTTTGGATTTCTTTCAAGCGCGGAATCTGCTGTTACGCCCACTCGGTAATACGATCTACGTGATGCCGCCTTACTGCGTTACGGCGGCCGACCTTGATGAAATCTATACTGCCATCCGCGACGCTGCTGACTTGCTGATGTGAGATGCACGAGGCTGTGCAATCATCTGCAGCGACAGCATCTTGGAAGGCGAAAGTGTCCGTATTGCTGCCGCTTGATAGTGCAACGAGAATGCAGCACCCAAGGCTCGCAGGCTGATCGTGCTTTAAGCACTTAAGCGCTCCCGACCCCGCTGCCGCAGCAATCCTGCGGGCTAGCCATGAAAGGCGCAGCATTTGGCCGAAATGTCGGGCGAATTGCGTTAACCACGATAGAGAAATCCATTATCTTGAGCAAATTCTCGGCGAGGCTTTCTGCGGAAAGTACTGCTTCGCGAGGCAGCCGCACATCAGAGTCAAGACTCTTGATGGCTGCAAGAACCAGGGAAATGGACCGCCGGGCGACCGCACCTTTGGTGCGCGCGTGGTGCTGTGGTCAGAGGGCAGCGGGGCTTCCCCAAGTAAACGTCTGACAGGAGGCGAGAATGCACATTGGGTTCCGTAATTCCCCCGACCATTCAGCCACATGCTGCGCGATATGCGGCGGAAAGTTTGGGCTGATCCGCCATTACTGCTGGCGAACGGCCCTTTGCTCCAAGAAATGCGTCAACCGCTTCAAGGCGCGGCGGGAGGCCGATCAGAATTGGTTGCGACGGGGGCGAGCCGCTTAGGAATGGACTGAGTTGTGCCGGTACGACCCTGGTCAGAGAATTCAAGTGGCCCTCTAGAGCGCGTGGAAATCAAGTGACAGAAACATCGGCAAAAATAAACGACTTCAGGGCCTACAGGGCCAGCAGGCTGGCTCGGTCTGAGCGCCTTCGCGACGACATCTACTCGACCGCGACTCTCGCTGCGCTTACCGCGGCCTGTGACCTTCGGACGTTCCGGGCCTGCCATCCGTTTGCTTTGCTCGGTGCGCCAGCGCGAAAGCAGGAGTCTAACGAGTACCCCTAGGGGGCAGACACGGAGATGTGCCCTAAAGACGAAGTCCCCGCTGCGTGCATCTGCAGCTCGGTCCGGTCGAGCCGTCACCGTTTGGAGAGACTGCAATCAGCCCAGAAACGCGTGCAGATGGTGGCTCGTCGCGAGCGCCGCTCCTCGATTGAGGACGCCGCTGGCATAGCCGCTGAAACTGCACGGGAAGACGAGCCATCGGGTGGTGAAATCGCGATGAGAAAGGTCTCGTCTCATGGTTGCGCGACCATTGGGCTATTTTTGCGCTGTTCTCCAGTTCTAGAGAACTGGGATCTCCATCCTCCATGCCATTGACAGGTTTGTCCGGCGATCTCTAGGAAGCGCCGACGGTTTGGGGAGCGGATTCAATATGAGCCACAGTTCAGAGCAGCCTCTAGAGCGTGTCACGATTCCGGCACTGCAGCAGTGGAAGGATAAAGGACGGCGTGTCGTGATGACCACCGCCTACGATGCGGTTGCAGCGCGCATCGCGGATCCCATTGTCGATGTCATCCTGGTCGGCGATAGCGTTGGAAACGTCTGCCTGGGATTCGACAACACGCTGCCCGTCAGCGTGGCCATGATGAATCACCACCTGGAGGCCGTTGCGCGCACGAGGCCTCATGCCCTGCTTGTGGCCGACATGCCCTTTCTGAGCTTTCATGTCGGTTCTGAGGATACGATTCGCAATGCAGGAGGTTTTCTGCAGCGTGGCGCCGATGCTGTGAAACTCGAGGGTGGTGCCAAACGCATCGAGATGGTACGCGCCCTGGTCGATTGCGAAATTCCTGTGATGGGACATCTCGGTCTGACCCCGCAGAGCGTCAACGTCATGGGTGGATTCAAGGTGCAGGGACGGACAACGGATACCGCCTTGCGGCTGCTCGATGACGCCCACAGTCTGCAGGAAGCCGGCTGCTTCGCGCTGGTCTTGGAGGGCATTCCTGCCGAGCTCGCGGCGCGAGCGACCGAATGTCTCACGATACCCACCATCGGGATCGGAGCAGGACCTGATTGCTCGGGCCAAGTGCTCGTGTTTCATGATGTCTTGGGGCTAACCGAAGGTCATCGCCCCAAATTCGTTCGTTCCTATACAAATGGATTCCAGCTGTTCCAGGAGGCGCTGTCGCGCTGGGCTGCCGATATCCGCAAAGGTGCATTCCCGGGCTCGGAGGAGTGCTATCGGCTTCCTGATCAGCTTCGGCATGCCGTCGCCAACTGGGTGCCCTCCAATTCAACCTCAAGGTAAGAAATGCAAGTCATTACGAAGGTCGCTGAGCTGCGTCGCGCCCTTGCAGACGTTCGCAATGCCGATAAGCGCATCGGATTCGTTCCGACGATGGGATACTTGCACGACGGCCACCTGGCCCTGATCTCGGCTAGCCGGGGACACTGCGACGTCACTGTCGTCAGCATCTTCGTCAACCCCACTCAGTTCGGCCCAAATGAGGATCTCAGCAGGTACCCTCGCGACTTCGCGCGCGATGAAGCGTTGTGCCGCAGTGCCGGGGTCACCATCATCTTCGCGCCAAGTGCAGAGGAGATCTATCCGGCTCAATTTGAGAGCTTTGTCGAGCCGGGCGAACTCGCAAAACCGCTCTGCGGAGCTTTCAGGCCTGGACATTTTCGTGGTGTAGCGACTGTCGTCTGCAAGCTATTCAACATGGTGCAGCCGAACGTCGCGTACTTTGGACAGAAGGATTTTCAGCAATGCGCTGTGATACGCCGCGTGACGGTTGATCTGAATCTTCCGATCGAGATTGTCACTGTGCCAACCGTGCGGGAGCCAGATGGGCTGGCAATGAGCAGTCGCAACCGTTATCTCAGCTCGGAAGAACGTGGTCGGAGCCTTGCGATCAGCCGTGGCTTGTTCGCCGCAGCGCATGAGTTTGCCTCAGGGGAGCGCGATGCGGCAACGCTGATTGCGCTTGCAAGAAAGCATTTGGAAATGGTCGATCGACTGCAGTACCTTGAGCTTGTCGACACTGGGACCCTAAGGATTGCCGAGAGCCCTCTGCGCTACCCGGCGGCACTCTGTGTCGCAGCGTACGTCGGCTCCACTCGGTTGATCGACAATGTAGTCCTATCCCGGTCGCCATCGTAGCTAGATCCGCAAGTGATTGCGCTCAGAAACAGTCGAACCGGATGGATTGGCCCTGAAATCCTCAACATCTCTCGAAGGCGATCCGGAACTGCCCTTTGCGTGCTGAACAACTGCCCCCCGCTCAACCTCATGATGTCGGCTGGAGATTGGCTCTGCCGGCTGACGGGGTGGAGTGAGGCGGGGCCGCTCCCGCGCTGCCGAGAGCAGCCAAGTGCGAGTTCGCTTTCCGTTTTATGACTTCGGCGGCTCGCTCAGACACTCAGGAACGTTCCGACCGCTTTGCGTGCTTTTTACGACGTCGCGCAAAGCAATTTCAGAAAGTCGTACAACCAGCTCTTTGAGGCGCGCAATCTCCTGCTTGCAGCGCTCCAGCTCGTGCTGTTCGTCTGTCATCACAGATGGTGTGCGACGATGGCTGCTGCCGAGATGATTCATGTAGCTCCCTTTCCGACTCGACAAACACAACAGATAATCTGAACAGCCCAGCCGCTTCTCTTCTCTGAACGAGGCGCCTCGGCGTCAGATCGGAGCGTTTCACATGCAGCCCGCCACTCCCTGCAAAGGGCTTGCGCCCAGCTCGCAGACGCGCCGGCACTTTCGGCGACGCCATCTCGCTCGTCGCTCATGCTCAGTTGCAGTAATGGCCCCCAACAATGTGGCCGCGGAATATGCCGCCTTCCGGCTGCATGTGATTGCGCTGGACGGAGACTGTAACAAAATGGCAATATCGATTAATGCAACGAGCCGCGCTCTCGCGCTCAAATCCTGCATTACGGCAGGGCCTCCGATGAATTTTCATGCGACGTTCGCGTGTCCGTGCTGGGGTCCTTCAGCTACACCAGGCTTATATATCCAAAACGCAAGTCGCTACCGAGATCATCCGCTTGCAAGCGGGCATTGCCAAAGGAGATTCGCTCAAAATCGTGTGCTGCCAATACGTGCGATTATGGATCAATAACCGCACGCCCGCCCATGACCAACTTCACGATAGCGCTCCAAAGCTGCATAAAGCCGAAGTTCCCTGAAGGGCGCCCAGGGGCGAGTCAAGGGGGCACTAAGCGCGGGCGCCGGATCCCGGCCCGATTTCGTCGCCAGACGTAGGGCGGGCGCTGGTTTTTGACGCACTTCACCGCATGAATTGAAGTCCCTCTACAGTGCGAGATGCCAAGCGCTCGGGTTTGGAGCCGATAGGAGCCGTGTCGTGAAACGACATCGGAGCAGGGCAGTGGCAAGCTATTTCTACCATCTCCATCGGGCAGGTATGCCAAAGCATTGGTTGGACGCAGCAGGCGCGTTAAACGGCAAATCCTCTCGCCGCAATTGAACCTGATGAGGCTCGGCAACGAACTAGCACCGTCCGAGCATTGGCCTGCCGCAGCCGCCCAGTCAGTCCGGCGCGAGCATGCCGTACATAATCGCAGAGCATGATCGCAGGGCGCTCATTGGCCTCTGAGCTCTAGCAAGCTTGTCTGTTAAGCCGAGACGGCCGTCGAGAGGACAACAGCAGGCCGATCAAGCGAGCTGCCGCAATGGGTCAGCGATCGCAGAGGTGCTGGACATTGCACCGCGCTGGAAATCTGCTGCCCGGCAGTCGCGGAGGCTCATAAGATCTAATGTACTTGAGTTCCGGTCCAGCAAATGCCCATTATCTTCCTCGATGGTACGAGGGAGATCCCCCAATGTTGGGCGGTGCCACGACCGCGCTTCTGCGTACGATCCTGGATGAGGTTTGCGAAAGCGTCTCACCGTATGACGCCGGCGTCCGCGCCGACGTTGCCTCCAAAATCCTGGAGGTCGCCACCAGAGGTGAGACGCGCCCCGATCTGCTTAAACAGATCGGTCAGGAAGCTCTTTCCGGAGCACCAACGATGTGGCGATAGATCTAGGACATGGCTTGTCATTGAGGTGAATTTCCAAGGCACAGTGCTGAAGATCCTGGCCTGCTACCCAGGTTCGCGAGCGCCGTCGCGTCGCCTGCGGCATAGCGATCCGGCCAGCTCGCAGAGGTGCATCGTGGTTGCAGATCGATGGCGGCCTAACGTCACCCAAGACGCGGCGTTATCCGATGTGAATCGGTTGGCGCGTTGCTCGCTGCGAGGCCGATCGTTGAAATGAGAGAGCAGCTCGCACAACAGGCAGCGCATCAAAGCCTTGGCGCACGCACCCTTGCGCGCCACGATGCGGGTGAGGCGTCGCGCTAATACCCTTCGTCCGGAAACGAGGGCGAACTCAGTGTTCGGCGCCGGAGCGCCATCACTTAAGCGAGCCGGTGCGCCATTGCTGTTTACTCCTGTGCGAGCGCCGCAAGTGCCCTTTCGATCACCGTGATGTCTTGACTGACCTGAGCGATCGCTGGCTTCGGATCAACTCCGGTAACGCAGTTCAACTGCTGCAGTAGCTCCCGCCGATGCGCCAGAAGGTTCTCCAGCGCGCTGCGGTTGTTTAGTTTCACATAGCCGTCGACGATCAATCCAATCGAAAGAGACATCGAAACTCTCAAACAAAGCCGTTCTCAACGAAGATGCGTATAGCACATCAGCAAACGATGTTCAGCTCGTCGGGAGAGAATACTGACGGGCGAGCTTGTTAGCGACAAGCGTCCGGCGCCGGGGGCGTGACCCCCTATTCCTTGCGCCTTACAAGCGTCCAGTTCTGGTTGAGCGACTAGCCGAGCAGAAAGACGGCTACGGCGAGCCAAAAACGCTGCGGATCGTCGCGATGGAAATGCTAGCGAGGGGAAGGAATGATAATTACGAACTAGCATGGTCCTTGTCCGCCTGCCGAACGACTTCCGGGATGCGATGGCATGCGGCGCCTTGATCGACGACATGCTCGCCTGAATATCTCTTCGTAGAGATTGCGACGACCTCAGGAGCGTCCAGGATGCTCGATGAATATTTGGCCCGCATTCGCGCTCACCGTAACAACATCTACCGTTATCCTCGCCTGCTGAAGTCGAACCTGTCGGGTGTCGAACGTCAGTTCATGGAAAGACGCCTCACCGAAGAGCAGACCGCCCGCGAGTCTCTTTCGGCCGAGACCTTCCCGCTCGCGTTCAGCCTTCCGAAGGGGAGGGACATGTCGGCAAGCTAGGCGCGGAGCCGCGAACGACGCGCGCATTCGGGGCCACGCGATTTCTCGCCGACGGCATCATCATGAGCTCGCGACCCGGCAAATAATCGATAATCCGCCCGCTGTTGGACTAGCCCCAGGACCTGATCTGCTGACCTGCACGTGAGTTCATTCGGCTCGGGTGTCAGGTGCTCAATCTATATCGGCATTTGCCCATAGCGGATTAGAAAGCCGCACTGTTCGACCGGTTCTCGCTCCGGACCTGTTTGTATCCGGCCATATCTCGGCAGTTTGTTAGATTGGCTACACGCCCAGCCAAATCGTTCTCACTCACTAGCCAGCTGAGACAGCCACAACTTCATCTTTCGTCGGCCTGCGACCACGGCATGAGATTTGCTCTACTGGCTGAGACGCTGCGGAACCGTATTCGCGGCGAGAGGCACAGCGAGGAAGGAAACGACTTGCCAAATCTGCGATTGGAGACAGTTTATGTCGCCGGCAATATCTCCAGCAGCATTCTGGGGAATCCAAAGGTAAGCGGCGGCACCACGCCAAAGGTGGAACATCAAATTGGTACGCGCCGATCGGGATCGGCTGCGAAATACCCTCGCGCCGATATTTTCACTAGTCGCCGTCGGGCAAATGGCAGGCCTTTTGCGTGTAGCCGATCCCATAGGACTGCTGCACGGGCTCTTCGCGACCGACGCTTGGTTGTCTCGACGGACCGCAATCGGCAGCGCGACAGGGAAGTCGCAGTTCCGGGGCAGAACAACGGCCTCCAGCTTTTGGATCAATCACTTCAACCTGCACCGGGCGATCGAACACTATGATTGTGCGTAGCCTGCGCGACGTCGAAGCAACCGATCACTTCGTCGATTGGGGCAATGGTACTAGCCACCGCCTTCTGACCGATAAGGACGGCATGGGTTTTAGCATCTGCCACACCGTGGTGCGCGCTAACACCGTTTCGCTTCTGCAATACCGGAATCATCTCGAAGCCTGCTACTGCATCGGCGGAGAGGGCGAGGTCGAGGACATGGACGGCAATGTCTTTCCCATTCGCAGGGGTGACATGTATGTGCTTGACAAGCATGAAAAGCATTTCCTGCGCGGGGGACGGAACAACGACATGATCCTCGTAAGCATCTTCAACCCGCCCCTTACCGGAACCGAGCGCCACAAGCTCGACGACCCGGCGGGCTCCACATATTGAGTGATGCGAAGAAACGCCAATCCAACATGAACTGTCGCTAATTGCGAGATACATTTTACTCGAGCAATCCAGCGCTGCCTCGTATCGCACGCGGACCTCAGAAAAAGTCTTTGTCCCGGTTTTACGAAAGGCGCACGCGATGCGCTTCGGCGGAGCTGACAAAATACTTTGGCATTCCAGGTCCATTTTCCCTTGTCCGGAAGACCAGGCGGGCGGAGGTTTGTGCCGATTGATAACGCGCTCAATTGTACGATGTCTGGCGACGCTGTTGGACAGCTGACATAGCACTGCTGTGGCTTTCGCATTGATTGCATTCGATTTCACCTTTGGCACGATAGATGCGTAATCGTCTAAAGGGCGCCATAGAGGAGAAGTCGTTCGATGAGGACGCTTACCAGAAACTCTGACGCGGTTGAGTGGCAGCTGCGATGCTGCCGGCACCATATTTGGTGATGCGGAAGGTTGGCACGAAGATTGAGTGATCTGCTTCGGCGAAGGGTTTCGTCACATCAATGCAGACCAGCCTAAGCCCGAGCAGATCCGAACCGATGTGAGCGATTTGCGTGAATCAAGAAAGTCGCCTTCCGAGCTTGAGCGATGAACAGGTGCAGAGCATATCTGCCGCGCATGAACTGCTGGCGCGTGGGGAGGAGTTTTGGCGACGGCGGCTCGAGCAGTTTAGCAGATTGCATCTTCCTTTTCTGTCATCGTCCGTGGCTGCGGCGCCTTCCCGATGGCAGTCGAGTTCGTGGTTTAGCCCAAGCGGTTTGGCTAAACTTTCCCCACAAGATCGCTCGGAATATTTGGTGACGGCTTGGCTGATCTATCTCGCTCGGATCACCGGGCAAAAAGAGTTTCAACTGGGATGGAAGCCTGCATGGGACGGATTGCAAACTGGCTCCAAACTCGTAATCGCCTCCGTCGTGCCGATGGAGGTTTGCATTGAGCTTGCTCATGATTTTGAAGAAGTGCGCAAAACCGTAGCGGCCGAAGTCGCTCAGCTGAGGGCGCACGCCAGCTTTGCCCGAGATCTTATCGCGCGCTGCCCGACCTTGCGAGGAGTGGAGGCGCTACGGGCGCGCCAGCCTTGGCCGATTGGTATTGCAATCGCGACAGAGAGCTGTTCCGTCGCCGACGATCTGTCGACAAGCAACAAGACTGACCAAGCCTTATGCGGCGATTTGCTGACCTTTGAGGTTCGCGCTCTGGATGGGAGCTTCCGCTGCCATTTTGATGCCGCTCGATTAGCGCCCAAGCAGATCGGCCGCATGACGCAGCATTTGCAAGCTTTGTTACGCGGCGTGATGGACGATGCGGGGCAGTCTGTCGGCCGAATCGGCATTCTGCCAACCGACGAACGCGCGTATCTACTTCAGGATTTGAATCGGACGGCGGCGCCTTATTCGTTTGAGCGATGTATCCATGAGTTGTTCGAGGCGCAGGTGCAAAGGGCGCCGGAAGCGATTGCAGTGGTCCATGAGAGGGAGAGACTGAGCTATGGCGAACTCAATGCGCGGGCCAACCGCCTGGCGCATCATCTGATCGAGCTCGGGGTCAAGCCGGACCAGCCGGTGGCGATATGCCTGGAACGCAGCCTAGCGATGGTGGTTGGTGTCTTGGCGATCATGAAGGCTGGCGGCGCCTATCTGCCGCTAGATCCGGCTTATCCGTCAGCGCGGCTGCGGCAGATTGTCGACGATGCAAAACCGAAACTGCTGCTTTGCGATGTCGCCGGTCGAACCGCATTGGGCGCCGATGCCGTGGCCGATGTGACGGTGGTCGATCTGGAGACGACGACCCCGGCTTGGGGCGAGCGGCCGCCTTCGAACCCGGACCCGGGCACGCTTGGCCTCACATCGCGCCATCTCGCCTATGTCATCTATACCTCCGGCTCAACCGGAATCCCCAAGGGCGTTGAAATGTCCCATGGCGCGCTTGTGAATTCGCTTGCGGGGATTGGCACGTCAAAACTGCGCACACTTCAATTCGCGACCCTGAACTTCGATGTGTCCTGTCAGGAATTGTTCATCTGTTGGAAGGACGGCGGAGTGCTTGTGCTCGTGCGGGAACAGACCCGGAGGCGCTTCTCCGACCTGCTGGAATTTGTAGAGCGGGAGGCGATCGAGCGGCTTTTCCTCCCGTTCGTGGCGTTGAATCATTTTGCGGAAGTCTGGAGCACGCAGCGGGTGCAGCTGCGCGCTTTAAGAGAACTTTATACAGCCGGCGAGCGATTACAGGCCACTCCACTGCTTAGGGCGTTCTTCGAAGCACATCCGAACGCGAGATTGATCAATCAATATGGGTCCACGGAAATCAGCGTCATTTCCGAGCACCACCTTGCAGCTGATCCGTCATGTTGGCCCCAGATGCCTCACGTCGGGCGCCCAATCGCCAACACGCGGGTGTACTTGCTGGATGGCTATGGCGCGCCTGTGCCGTTCGGCGCGGTGGGCGAGCTTTACATTGGCGGGGCGGGGGTGGCACGGGGCTACCTCAGCCGCCCTGAGCTGACCGCGGAGCGGTTCATCGCCAGTCCCTTTGTCGAGGGCGATCGGCTGTACCGGACCGGCGACTTGGCACGTTATCTGCCGGACGGCAATCTTGAGTTCCTGGGCCGCAACGACGATCAGGTGAAGATCCGCGGCTATCGCATCGAGCCGGGCGAGATCGTCGCGCGGCTTTGCGAGCACGCCTGGGTGCGCGAGGC
>NZ_JADYVG010000015.1:0-180936 GCF_020193585.1 Bradyrhizobium sp. IC3195
GCTCTGGAGGGCGCGCTTCGCGAGCGGCTTGCTCGGACCCGCGGGGTCCAATTCGCGCGACAGCTGGGGGCGCTCGGTAACATTGTCATCTGAGGCAATATGAGGGGGCAGTTTTCCATGGCGCGCGACAGTCCAGAAGACAAAGACTATATTCACTCGGTGCTACAATACCCCCCAAACAGAGCTGACGTGACGGGCCGTCTTGTCTGTACAGTTTGTATCTCACAACGCCTCGCTATCTTTTTAAACGGACTGGAGACGCACGGTATTGGCGGCGT
This sequence comes from Bradyrhizobium sp. IC3195, assembly GCF_020193585.1. Lineage (NCBI taxonomy): Bacteria > Pseudomonadati > Pseudomonadota > Alphaproteobacteria > Hyphomicrobiales > Nitrobacteraceae > Bradyrhizobium > Bradyrhizobium sp. IC3195. The sequence goes on from NZ_JADYVG010000015.1 coordinate 279, forward strand.
TGTGGCTGGTTGCTCGATAAGTAAGGAAGGGTTTCGATGGTCCCCTGACACGCTGCACGTGATACTCAGAGGACAGAACTATCAGCCGTCGAACGATCTTCTTTCGAACATTACGACCTGCACACGACATGATGTGTTGGTTGTTCGCAATAATCTCAACGACGATAGAGTCGACTGTTTTGCAACCGGCTTTGCCTCAAACTTTGGTTTAGAGCGAAAAGAAATCGTTCAGAAGATACTAGCTGACCAGGATAACCTACCGTCTTTTCACACCGGCGTGAAAGTTGGCTATGTCGTCTTCCACGATGTCACCACTCAACTCAGTACGATCTTTGATGTTCGTTCAGGCTCACACCCGAATTTGACATTTTCTGTGCAAGAAATGAATGGGTGGCTCAATCTTCACTTCGCGGTTTCCGGAAATGGCCGGGGCGCTTTACGGCGATCGTCTGGGCCCGAGGGTAATATCGCCTTTGTACCGCTTGATTATTCCTAATCTAAAGGGTCCTGGCTGTGCTGAAAGCATTTTTAAGCGCGACGGTATTTTTTAGCAGCATTGTCAGCGCTACCGCGATTGAGGAGCGACTACCGCAGCCGCTGCAAACAGGCGTGGCAGGACGGCAAAATCAGTGAAGTCATTGAGACTACGGTGTTACGACCTGTCCCGCCCTTGTCATCAAGCTGTTCTGGCTCGCATCCGTGTACGGATCGTGATGATCATTTCGTGAATAGATCCGGTAGGGCGCAGCCGTTCGCTAGGGGCGTCTTGTGGATCACGATCCTGATGTACGGCTTAACTACCGGATTGGGAAACGCGAACAAATCTGTCGAGCCTTCGACGAACATGTTTGCTCCGACCGGCGTGAGGGACGGCAGATGATCTTCAAGATAATCCAGATGAGCTCGATTTGGAAGCAAGCCCGTCCGACGGATAGAACGTGTAGCGCCCGCTCAAATCGGGCGCGATAATCTCAGCCGCTACAAAGTACGTCTCGACCCCGTGAACATCCTGGGTAGCACCCGACGCGACTGCAGCATCTTTAAGATGCTTCCATTTTCCGCGACCAGGAATCAGTTCAGTCTCTCAGGTAATTGAGCATACTATTGCAGGCGTCCTCGGCCTCAGCCAAGCTCTGCAGCGGCGAGCCGAGCACCCTGATCGCGCCACGGCTCTGGTCAAGCGGACGCCACGAAGCGACGTAGCCGAACCTTCCGCGGAAGCCAGGACCGGTCGGGCTCTGCAAGCTTATAACGAACGAGTAGCCGCCGCTGCGCGCACTCCAAATTTCCATGTTTTCGACAGCGCGGTGGAACTGCAGGGGCATCACGCACCGTTCGCCTGGGCAACTCGAGAATGAAATTCTTCCGGCGGACTCACTGGCGTACAAAATCCGAAACTCTAACCGCTGCCCGATGAAAGCGCAGTAACAGGTGAGCTGGTCTGCCAGGCGAAGCTGTCGTCTAAGTCCTCTTCAATCACCCCCGGCCGTGCATAACTGATCGAGCAGGTCGGCTACTGCGAGCACGCTCGTTCCGTCAGTCGTGACCTGCCTAACCAGCTCCGACGCTGTGCAGTTGCCATAGGCGATTAGATGGCCAACGGAAGTCGGAGCGATGTCGTCCAGCACCCGGTGTTCCATGTTGCGTGACCGGAGATGAAAGCATCGGTTCCCAGCCTCGTATTGCAAGTCCCTGCGGAAGCGGATCGGCAATTTGGGAGCTGGAATCTCGAGCACATGCTGGTCGATCATGCGCTGCAGCCCCTCGCGGAACTCGTCAGACCTCCTAAAGAAGCGTTCACTCAAGACGCGGTAGCCAAGAGGCCAGCGTTCGCTACCGGGCACCGGCGTCACCAATTGTAAACGTCCCTGCAGCATATTTACGAGAAAGCCGGAAACAAAGGCGATGGTCGTGTGATCGCTCTCCAGCAAGGCGATTGCATCATCTTTGTTGCCAGCCCTAAGTTTCTCGCTCCGGGCGCGCGCCCGGCAAAAGCCTTTGCAGTCAGCGCCTCCTTGCCCTGCAGGACGAGTTCGACACCGATCAGCTCCTCAGGCGAAAACGCCATGTGAATCTGGTCGAGATGTGTTGTGCTCAGCACCGAGAAACGGTTCGTCACGGTGCGATAGCGCTGGAACAGTTCGAGCACGCGCGTGGTGAGTGCGCGATCCCTGAGCGGGGCCGCCGTCGTTGTTTGTGGCAATGCGCCCGTGATCTGATAATAGTCGAATAGAAAGCGGTCGTAATGGGGGTTGTCCATAGGCTCTGTGGCCCAGTAGCAGAAACCAGTACGGGCTGCCGAACCAAACATCTCGCTCGCAATACCGACCACGGCGCGCCAAAGCGCTGCATGCTCTTCGCTATATTCGTAATAGCCTTTGAAGCGGTCGGCCGAGAGGCCGCAGAACCAGCAACCGATGGTGCAGCCGTCGCTCAGCTCGAAAGCGATGATGGGGTACGTGACCGAGGCCGCCGTTCCGCCCAATTCGTCGTTGCAGCGCCGGATGTGGCGCTCACGCCAGGCATGAAAGCGAGGGTTGATCGTCGACATTTCGCCCTCTTCGCGCAGGAGGTCGCGATCGCGCAACATGTCGCAGATAAACTCGTCCCACATCATAGCCAGGGGCCAGGGCGTAGACTCCGGCTTGAAGCGATATTTCAGGTAGCCGCCGCGCCAGAGAGGAAGCATCTTCATTGGGGCAACTTCGATGCCGTAGCGCTCTGTTACCGCTCGAGGAGAATGAACGTTCTCCGAAAGCGCCCTGCGGAACTCCAAGTCACCGGCCAGCCGCTCCATGAAGCGCTTGACGTGTGACAACGTGCGCAGTTGCTCGGGGGTACGCCGGTCAAAAATCCGTCGGCAGTGTTCGGTGGCAGTGTGCGTCATACGGTACGGGTACGCCCTGAAGCCGCATCTCTAGGCCTGAAAGCAATGATCTCACTCCTGACGAGGCGTGCTTTCAGTTCTGTTCGCACCGGATCGTTTCCTTCAGGACGAGCCAATGCGATCAGAGTGAAAATACGTCAGGCCGTGACAGCGACAACAACTACAATAAGCAAAACGATAGCGACTAGGTCACGGCCCGCTTCCGCGGCTTGCACGGCGCTCGTAGGTGCCTCCGACGTGGAACTAGCCAACGCAGTGGTATGCACAATCCTCCTCAAGCCTACACCGCTCAAATCCTGCTTGCCGCCGACAATCGCGTCGAGCTGCATCAACGCATGTCGGCGTGGCACTCGGATGCTGCTCCTAACCTCATCAAGCGTGAAATCGTAGCCGTGGCTCTTTCCGATCGCGAAGACCTGTAGCACTCTGCTTAACGTGTTCGAGCAGACTACCCTCTTTCGCTAGATTCTTGACAAACCGTTCTACCTCAGCCTGCGACATAGCCCGGCCTCTGCTAAATGTTTCTACCTAGCCGTCGCCTTGGAAGCGATCGGTGATGACACCTTAACAAAGCAATCCGCATACCAAACTGACATCGCTGCTTTTGCGCTTTGTCTGAGCGTGCGTATCGTCAACTTTCCGACATTGGTCTCGAACATAACAAGCGCTCAGTCGAGCGGGATGAAAGCTCGTTGTGGGTAGCTAACCCAGCAGCAAGCGGTTACCATCTACAAAAGCTCGGTCAGAACCGTGCTCAGCAGCGTCTGCTTGCGGATTAGAAACGGCGCGCATTCCGTCCAATACGCCCGGTTCTGCGAGAGGCTGGAGGTGAAATCCCGCCGGCCTTTTCACCACACCATCCGTATCCCGGCGAAGGGCAAGGTACAACCGGGCGGTTCTGCACTTGTGTGTGGTGGCCGGCCACCGGGCCTGCGCCGGCGGCGGCAGTCTAGTACGCCTCGAGCAACCGACGAGGCGAGCATCTCCAGAAGAAGCTGGCCGCGTTCGCCGGCATGCTGTACGCCGGTGCTTCAGCGGGTTCGAACCGCTGTTCGACCCGCAGAAGAAGGTGCGGCCGATTACACTGGCGTTTTGCATTGCCCATGCGCGGCGGGGCTTCTTCGAGCTGGCTGACATGGAGAAGAATGAAGTAGGCGGGCAAGTACAGACTTCAACAGACCCGGTCATCGCGACCGGGAAATTGGTCTTAGAGCATGCGTGTGCCCACAGCATGATAATGCATTGGTAGTCTGTTCAGTTGAAGGATCGTCCTCAGAGAGTGGGTGGTGCGCGCCAAATTTGTATTCGCTCGGCCTCATATTCGAGAAGGCCGCAACAGGCTGCGCAACGTGCTGTCGACCGTACCGAACTAGTGTTGTGGGCGGGTAGCTTTGCTACCCTGGCTATGTCGCGTGTCAATCCGTTAGGTGGTCGGCTGGCGAGTTGTTCAAATGACGAATTCACATTCGTTGACTGCATCTCCACAGCGGCAGGAAGTCGCAGTGCATCACCGTCTCTCTCAGGAGCTCTACCTGCCATCGATGAGTCGAGGCAATATCACATGGCTCCGGGCCGCGCCGCCCCGTTTTCCGAGGTGCAGCCAACGCCATCGACTCCGATCGCTTCGATGCGACAGCATCGGGTCTGCGAACTAACGCGCGCCACCGCGTAACTACCGCATAAGAGTGCTGTCAATTGTCGCTACCAGATTTGGGTGTTGGGGGAAGTAGTACTTGCCTCGTAAGGTTACGGAAAGGCCGGATACGCATATGCGTGTTCCCATCAAGCTTCGAGACGCGCAATGCCATGGCAAACATGAATCTCAGCTTCCAATCCTTTGCCGACGCATGCGCGCGACAGCCGACCGTCACCGATCAAGAACTCACCAAATTTAGAGCACTGGTCCCGAGACGTTCAGGTTTCCAGACGAGACGTGTCATGAAGCCAATAGCGCGGGTCGCAGCAGCAATAAACCGCGCTCGGGCACTCTCCGATCTCGACCGGTGCTGCGCAATCTGGTGGCTCCATCGCCTCCATTTCGGCATCAACCGCGACGTGATGTTCGGCCTTGCCGCGGTCACGATCGCTCAGGAGAGGTCCCGCTGCGGCATTTAGGCCTCGTGACATCGGTCACCGTTCATGCGAGCGCTGGCACTGCCCCACCAAACCTGCCACCACGTTGTGTTGGCTGGCGGACAAAAAATCTCAGTCTAACGCCAAACGTCTCAAGTCTCCCCCAGGCCACTAAGGTCGCAATCACATCTAGTACCGCGGACTGCCCGGGGGGCACAAATGGCGCCTGGAAATACGCTGAGCAGACCGCACAAGCCGAACTAGTGCTCGCCGTTAGCAGCATCAGCAGGATGAGATTTGTGGCGTGGATGATGCTGCTCATGCAGCCCAACATCGTCAATTGACGGGCCCGAATAGCTGAGCGGAGAGCGCAAAATCGGAGTGCTTGATTGGTAAAGTCTGCCGATCGGGAGCAAGGACGCGACGCTCGCATTTCACCAGATGATCTTAAGAAGGAATTTGCCGCGCCCGAAACCGCAAAGGTCGTGGAAAATGGTCGAGTAGCTCATCAAGCAAGTCTGGCGAGCGCATTGCGATGGATTAATCCTCACGCAGAGGGCCCGTGGGCAGGCTGCGTCTCTGTCGATCGAAGTCTCTGTGAGCCATTCGTCGCTGCGGACGGCCAGCCGTTCAACCGTTCGCCGCCCGGAAAATGTGCCCTCGGCGCCTATCCACACCAGTTTGGGCGATGACACGACGCCTCAATTTCCAGCTCGCGTTGTCATCGTCATAAATAAATCTCCGTTGACTAACGGCCAAATAAGCGGAGCTATTCGGATTTAGGTGACGAGGTGATCGGGCGCTTTGTTTGCCGGTGCCAGCACTTGGATGACCTCAAGGCCGTGCTTGGGACTGCTGCTGCGAGCTTCGATAACTCGTTGGAATGTTGAGGCGCCGCCGGGTCCCTGTGGCGACGATCACCGGCTTGAACACCATCGGTCTGGCGGTGGTTACGGTAAGAAGCCTTTCGTCCGTACAAGCTGTATCGCCGGGGTGGCCTACACGCTCTCGATGGGTTGGTGGTGCCGGCTCAAGTGCCGCGAAATCGGACAATTACGCTAATCACAAGCCGTAACGAGCCTGTGGGCGCGTCGATCGCGAGTGCCATGCAGACGATGGCAGGTCCACTACAAGAGTGGGTAGGTGCCAAAGTGGACGCGGGGTCCTAGCGTCCTCGTGTTCCTCTGCCGATCATCGAGCCAGAAGCGAACAGCGAGAAGGTCATACGGACAAAACCGACGTGCGGAATCAGGGTGGCTGCGCATGTCACCTCGATGACGAGCTCCGGCGTTCCGATTTGGGCGCCGAAGAAGGCGACGAATGGCGGGGCGCGTGCCTACGGAAAATCAATCAGGCAAGAAGCAGTCTATGGAACGTCAACCGGTTGACGCGGTCACGGCGATCGATCGGCTTGCAGATTCGGATCCGGAGAGAGTTGCGCTGAGGCACGGCGCAGACGAACTCACATATGAGGCGCTACGATCAAGATCGGATGCCCTTGCAAGGACCTTACGAGAGCAGGGTGCTCGCGGCGCGGTTGTCGGCTATTGGGGAGGGCGGGACCTCGACTGGGCGACGGCGGTCATCGCAATTTTGAAAGCTGGATCAACGTACCTACCGCTCGATCCATCGCTGCCGGCTTCCCGTACATCATTCATGATCGAGCAGAGCCGCTGCGCTTTGTTGATGGGCCGAGACCGGCCGGATTCGCTCAGCCTATTCCAGAAGAGCAGCAAAGCAGCTCCGCAATTCGTAGCTATAGAGGCGGCACTGCGCCGGGTGCAGACCTCGTCTGTTGTGCCATCCCCGAACGCGGATGGACTTGCCTATATTCTGTTTACGTCTGGTTCGACGGGCCAGCCTAAGGGCGCAATGATCGAGCGCGACGGCCTAAACAATCATTTGGCGGCAAAGATCGATGCCCTAAGTCTCACTCGGACGGATTGCGTCGCGCAAACGGCATCGCACTGCTTTGACATCTCGCTTTGGCAGCTTCTTTCTGGGCTTTGCGTCGGAGCCTCTACATCAATCATCGATGATTCGACACTGAGATCGCCCTCATCGCTCCTTCAAGCAATTCAACGATGCGGCGCTACGATCGTCCAACTCGTTCCGTCGATGCTGGCAGTGTTTGTTGAATATCTGCAATCGCTTGCCGCGGCAGAGCGAGCCATGGACGGCTTGCGGATTATTTCTACGGTCGGAGAACCTCTAACGCCCGGATTGGCGCGTGCGTGGCTGGCCTTGTATCCCCGCGTTTCCATTCTCAATCATTACGGGCCGACCGAGTGCGCCGACGGCGTGACGCATCATCTGGTTTCCGTTCCGCCTGCGCTGGCTGAGCCTTATGTGCCGATCGGCAGGCCAATTCAAAACGTTGAGGTTTATGTCGCGGACGGACCACGGCTCTGCAGTGTAGGAGAAGTCGGCGAAATCTGTGTTAGCGGCGTCGGTGTCGCTGCCGGTTACGTCAATGACCATGTCCGCACCAAGAATGCGTTTGGGCCGAACCCGTTCTCAAACGACCCGTCGTTCGGGCGCCTATACCGGACAGGTGATCTTGGGCGCGTTCGTTCCGACGGGCTTCTAGAATGTCTCGGTCGACGGGATCGTCAGGTTAAAATTCGCGGGCACAGAATCGAGCTGGGAGAAATCGAAGCTCGTTTGTCCGCTCATCCCTCGGTGCATGGCGCCGTCGCAGTCGCCTCTGTCTGCGCAGGTGTAAAGCTTACGGCGCGAGATATAGCTGGGTCGGAGGCGCAAGCCGAATCGCGGCGTCTGGTCGCGTATGTGTCGGCTCCAGCTGAACTGGCGGAAAGCGATCTTCGGAAGTTTCTTGCTGAGGCACTCCCCAGCTACATGCTTCCGGAAAGAATCGTCCATGTGGACGATATTCCACTGACCAGGAACGGAAAGGTGGATTTTGCAGCGTTGCCTGACCCGGCCAGTGTTCGGCCGTTATTGTCAACGCCCTTCGCGGAGCCGCAATCAGACCTCGAAGTCCGGCTACGTCAAATCTGGTCCGGCATTTTGCGTATCGAGAACATAGGTGTAAATGACCAATTCATAAGCCTTGGCGGAGACTCGCTCCGCGCAATGCTTATATTGGGACAGTTGCAGACCTTGCTAGGAGTGAGAGCGGATTTCAGACTGGTCCTGAATGGCACAATTCGATCTCTTGCCGCTTCGATCGAGGGGCGCACTGAGCTCAATCCGTGTACGGCTTTGACATGCCGAAAGCTAAACCGATCACCTCTGACGCACCTCCAGGAGCACCTTTGGTTTTTGGCGCAGCTCGATCCATCTGCCAGGAACTACATCATTCAAGGCGGGCTGCGCATTAAGGGAAACATCAGTTTAGCTCGGTTCAATCGCGCCTGGACCGAGGTCATTCATTCCCACCAGGCACTTTCGGCGCGCTTTATCGACAAAGACGGTCCGGTTCAATGCTTTGATGCTCCGCCATGCACCAATCTTGAATTGATCGATGTATCTCATCTCACCTCCTCCGAGGCTGAGGAGCTCATCGCACAGTTTCGGCGAACGGAGCTGAAAGACAATTTCGATCTCGGACAGGGCCACTTGTTTCGCGCGCGCATGGTCCGGCTTGGTCCTGACAATCATCTCATATTGATCACCGCTCATGAAATCATCGTCGATGCCTGGTCCATCTCTGTGCTGCTCAGAGATCTTCAGCAAAGGTACGTAGATGCCGTGGCGTTTTGCCCAGAGAACCGTGCGTCACTCTCGGGCTACGCGGCGTGGGAAAAACGACACGTTTCTCCAGAGGCGCTGGAGAGCCAACGTCACTATTGGCGTCGTCAGATTGGTGATGATCCGCCGGTGCTTTCGCTTGGAACGGGACGAGCGCGCCCGCAGACAAATTCATACCGCGGCGCCTCGCATCCAGTGCTGCTTGGCGGCGATCTTTCCAGTCGTGTAAGAGAATTTGCGCGCCGAAACAGCTGCACCACGTCGACAACACTGCTGGCGTGCTTCAAGCTGCTGCTACGAATGTATAGCGGTCAGGACGACATTGTCGTCGGCATACCACACGCTGTACGGGATCAACCTGGCAGCGCCGACATCGTCGGCTTTTTCCTGAATATGCTACCGATCCGTGCCGCGATCGATGCCGGTCAGTCCTTTTCTGCTCATGCCACGCGCATCCAGGGCCTGGTCAGCGATGCCATCGCAAATTCGGCCTATCCATTCGGATGGATGGTCAGGGATACAAGGTTATGTCGCGAACCGGGGCGATCACCGATCTTCCAGGTCATGTTCAACATGTACTCCGAAGCCGCCGAACCCGTTGGTCGGGACGAGTTGGATCTGACATTCCGCGAATACGACACAGGCTATGTCAAATTCGACTTAACACTGTACGCGCAAGATGACGGCGACGAGATTGCGCTCCAGCTCGCGTATGCGGAAGACATAATCTCGAGTGATCTGGCTGTCCGCATGGCCAACAATCTGCGGTGTCTGATTGCCGCCTGCGTTGACGAACCGCTTGCGCCCATTGAGGAGCTGAGCTGCCTCAGCGCGTCAGACGTCACTCTACTGAACTCACTGGAGGGATCCAGGCAGCCATATGAGTCTGAATGTCTGCTTGTAGAAGCCTTCGAGCAGATCAGTGTCTCCAATCACAGCAAGGTAGCATATTTTGGCGAGTTCGGGGAAGTCACATTCAGCCAGCTGCGTGAGCGCGTAGCAGCTATCAGGTCCTTCCTGCTGGATTTGGACGTGGGCGCTGGCGATATGGTCGCCATGCTTGTCGACCGGTCGCCTGACGTTGCCGCTGTTATGCTGGCGGCGCGAGCTTTGCACTCTATTGTCGTGCCGATACCGCCAGATTATCCCCCTGATCGGATCCAACATATCCTGCGAGATAGTCAGGCAAAGGTGTTGGTTCACGCAAATACCACGGAGACTGGCTTTGACATACCTTCGATTTCTCTATTGACGTTAGACAGGTGCAGGGCGCTGACGGATAATTTCGAATCCAGCGACTCACCCTCAGATCACCAAATTGCGAATCTTATATACACGTCGTCCTCAACAGGGCGGGCGAAGGGGGTTCTTATTCCGGAATCGGCCATTCTCAATCGGCTGAACTGGATGTGGCGACGCTTTCCCTTCAATAGTACCGACGTGATGGTTGTCCAGAAGTCCGCTTCCCTTGTTGCGTCCGCTTGGGAGTATTTTGGTGGGCTTCTGAGAGGTGTGCCCACGCTGATCCTCACCCAAGGGCAGGTGCTAGATCCGGATCTGTTGTTGTGCAGTTTGGCAAAACATCGTGTGACACGCTTTTTTGCCTCTCCGCCACTCCTGTCCGGTATCATTGGGTCCCAGGAACGGCAACCGCAAAGGACCGCCTTGAGATTGGTCACAAGCAGCGCCGAACCGATGCCTTCCTCGCTGCCTGCTCGCTGGCGCGGGTCTTTTCCGGGCGTGCCCTTGTGGAACTTCTATGGTGCGACGGAATGTGCGTCCAATGCAGCCGTGCACGAAACATCGGATGCGGATGGCAACTCGGCGCTTATCCCAGTGGGACGGCCAATCGACAACGTAAAACTCTACGTGCTCGATGCACGATTGAAGAGAGTGCCTGTTGGAGCCTCCGGCGAACTGTGCATCGCGGGCCGCTGTCTGAGCGCTGGGTATTGGCAGGATCAAGATCGGACTGACCGCTGTTTCCTGCCGAATCCGTATGATGGCGGACAATACGATGTGCTTTATCGAAGTGGGGACATCGCACGCATCTCAACCAGCGGCCTTCTCGAGATTTGCGGCCGATCGGACAACCAGATCAAGGTGAGGGGCTTTCGCATCGAGCCGGAGGAGGTCGAAGTTGCCCTTGAGTCTCATCCGGCAATCGCAAAGGCCGCGGTCTTCGCAGAAGGCATCGATGAGGATCGCCGCTTGACGGCGAGCCTGGAGCCCGCTCGGGAGAATCTAAGCTCTCGAGAGATTCTCGCCCACCTGCGCAACAGATTGCCATCTCCCATGGTTCCCACAGCCTTCAGATTGGTTGACAGTGTTCCCCTGACGACAAGCGGAAAGATAGACCGTGCTCGCCTTTCCTCCGTTCCTTACCGCGAGATAGAAACTCGTCCATCTGCTGAGCCCCGCACCAGGAACGAGCGGGTTCTTGCTCGGATCTGGGAGGATCTATTAGGCGCCGAGGGGGTGGGAATCGACAGCAGTTTCTTTGATATCGGCGGCGATTCTCTTCTGAGCGTACGTTGCGTCACGCTGGCGCGCAAAGCCGGGCTGAATCTCACCGTCAACCTGCTCTATCGAACACCGACCATCAGGGAGTTGGCGGCCGGGGAAGCGGAGGCGGCACCCCACAACGCGGCTTCCGCGGACGGCTTACTGCCTGTGCCCCCCGTAATATCGTTTTGGAATTCTCTTGTCGGCTTTGACGAGCATTTTAACCTAGGCGATCTGTTCTTCTTGCGCGGCGGCATCCTGGACATCAAGATCCTGGACCGCGCTCTGGCCCATGTCATCGAGAGGCACGAAGGCCTCAGGCTCCGCGTTGCCCGAACCCAAGATGGACTACGGCTGGGGATTGGCCCTTGTCCGGCCGAGCGCATCGTGGAGGAGATCGATCTCGTCCGGATGACCGGCCCAGACCAGCGCAGGACAATCGAGAGCGTCTCGGCAAGACGTCAACACATGTTTCGGTTTGACGGCCACACGCCTCTTGTTCACGTCGTGGCCTTCCGTGCTTCGGAAAGCGGCGATTATTATCTGCTGGTACTGGTGCATCATTTCGTAGTGGATGGGATGGGCTATCGGCTATTCCTGGAAGCATTGGAGGACGCATACAACGCTCTTGCTGCAGGCCATGATGTGAATGGTGCCGAGGCCGTACAAAGGCTCTCTCCCTGGTTGAAGCGGCTCGAGCACTACGCGAACAGCGAAGCACCAGACGAACTCAAGCACTGGGAAGGCATTGACTACGATCAATTCAACTTCCGTGTCAGCGACGCGTCATCGGGCCGCACGAGTGTTGCCGAAGGAAGCGCGAGAGAGCTTCACGATGCAAGTCTTAAAGGTCGTCGCGAGGATGCGGACGGCCGTTCGCTTCGGGTAGATCGGGCCAAGTATCATCTTGAGATCGACCGGGAAGCGACAGCGAGTCTCCTCAGTATTGGAGCCAGATCAGCGAATTGTCAGGACTTTGATGTGTTTCTTGCTGCCCTGTCGGGTGCGTGTGGAGCCCTGTTCGGCAACTATTCGCTCTGGATTGATAGCCTGACCTCGACACGAGGCCGGCTGTTTGACGATTTCGATTCATCTCAGATCATTGGTCTTCTCAGCGAGCTCGTTCCGCTTTCACTGAATGTCACAGGAAGGGAGTCGCGTTCCGACCGTGCTCGTTTGATATACCGGCAGCGCAATGCGCTGCCGCGCGGGGGAATAGGCTTTCGGGCCCTGAAATTCCTAAACCGAGATCCAGCCGTGCGGCGTCGGCTCGATCGCCTGCCACTGCCCAGAATTGGGGTGAATTATCGCGCCCGCTTGCAGCGCCATTTCCCACGCCGTTTTCTAGACACAGAACCTTCTCCACTTTGGATCGGCGAACACATGCATCAAGCGGCGGCGATCCACGTCTTCTGGTTCGATGTCGGATATCAATCGGGCGATCTACAGATTGACACCACGTATGATCCGAGCATGGTCGATTATGAGGTGACCCGCCATCTTTGCACGGTCTTGCAACAGGAGCTGTTGCAGACGATCAATGAAATTCGGAAGATCTCGGGACACCTTCATCCATGAATGAGCCCGATGCGGAATTCGCCGCCGAGGCCGATCACGATGTGATGCCGAACAAGAACGTGCGCATCGATCTATCAGACCCCGGTCTGTTCAGACTTATCCTACGGCTCGCCATTCCGTCTGTTGTTGGCTTGTCGATCAACGCGTTGCAGCAGGTCGTCAACGCAATCTTTGTTGGCGCACTCGGCGCGCCGGCGATCGCAGCCGTCAGCATGACCTTGCCGATCGTGGTCCTGCTCGCGGCGGCCGGACAGGGGATAGGAGTTGGAGCAGCGTCGTTCATATCTCGTCATCTTGGTGCTGGTGAGTACCTAGAGGCGAGTCGAGGCGCCAGTACTGCTCTCGCGCTCGCCGCGCCAGTCGGCATCACGGTCACAGTCGCTCTGTTTCTAAACATGCGAGAGATCTTCCTAGCGCTCGGCGCAACTCCAACCATCATGCCCCTGGCGCTCGACTACGCGACCACACTTTTGTTCGGATGCACCCTGATGCTTCTGAATATCGTCAACGGCTTCATCGTCCGAGCCGAAGGCGATACACGATTTAGCATGTGGACGATGATGACCGCCTTCATACTGAACGCTGGCCTTGATCCAGTGCTCATATCCGTGCTGGACCTCGGTGTGCGAGGCGCCGCTCTCGCAACGCTTGTGTCTCAGACTGCGGCTATTAGCCTCTATATCGCGTATTTTACCAAGCGACGCGGAATGGTCGTCGTCAGGATGTCTCACATCTCGTTGCGAGCAGATCGCATCAGACAGATAGCGTTCGTGGGGGCGCCAGCGACCATGACCAGCATCTTATCTGCTATTACTGTCGTGCTCTTGTACGGAGCAGCTGCGCCCTTCGGCGAAGAGTCCATCGCGGCCGTGGGAATAGCCGTGCGACTCTTAACGATTGGCGCACTGCTTATCAGCGGTTTCTGTATGGGGTCTCAAGCTATCCTGGGTTTTGGCTGGGGCGCACGCGATTTTGCTCGCGTACTGAGGGCTGCAAAGGTCATGCTCTCTATCACGGTTGCGCTTTCCTTTGCGTATTCCGCGACCGTTATGGTTTTTGTCCGTCCTTTGGTCGGGCTGTTCAGCGATAGCGATAGCGTCAGGGAAATTGCCGTTTCTGCCTGCACCGTCTTCCATCTCTTTTTTGGACTGTATGGTATTGAGACTGTCGTCACGGCGATGCTTCAGTCGCTCGGGAGAGCGCGTCTCAGCGCGGTTGTGTGTTTCGCGAGACATTATCTCTTCATTCCGGCTGTACTGTTCTTCCCTGCCATCTCTGGCTTCAGCGGAGTATTGGCCAGTCAAGCCATCGCGGAGCTAGGCGCCGGGATGATTGCACTGTTTATCATGCGCCGTCAGTTCGTTGAGCTCAGGCGATGCGGCCGACACATTCAGCCTGGAATCGAAAGTGCTCTTTGATCTGATCATCGGAGCCGGCATTTAAGCCTGCATGGCCGGCGACGGGATGGCTCCAAAATTAAGTGTGATGTGCAAGAGCGAGTCGCTATGTATCGGTCTATATCGCTGCGATTGCGATGAAGGCAAAGCCGTCGAACGTCGTGCGCGGGTGGCGCAGCGCGGCGAGGTCGACGTCGCGCCTAGTCTTGGCGAGCACTCGAGCTCAAGCCAAGGATAAGAGAGACCGATCATGAGGAAGCTACATCCGTGGCTTATGATCTGAAATCCGACCGCCCTTCAGTGTCGTGTCGCTCATAGTGAGGCAAGATAGGCAGCCGGAATTTGCGGCTTGCAGTCTGAGAACGCAAAGACGCCTTCGGAGCGATATTCCCGGCTGTGGGCGCTCTGTTTCGATTGTGTGTACTCAACTACCGCGAGGCCAAGCGGCATGCACGCCGTAAGGAAAATCTACGTCTCCGGGTAGAACGAAAGACACGGCATCACGGGGACGACCTGCATTCGTGCCGAGTGCAAATTTCGAAAATCGAGGGATTAAGTCCGTTGTTAAGCTCCGAGCCGAGAGGATTCGGCGGCGAAAACTCTAGCCAAAAATGGTCCAGTTTGACGGCCTCAGATCCCTTGAATCGTACGTAGCGTCAAGTTGTATCTCAGATGGGTGGGACGGCCCCCGACCACGCCAAGGCTATCCAACGAGCGAAAAGGATTGCGAATGTTTCAATTCTTAGACTCACGCCGCAGGACTTCCGTGATCAGCGAAAGCAGGGCGGTTTGAACGGCACGCTCTTCTTTAGCGATGGTGGCGGTGTTGTTCACCCGATGCAGGCCCGTTCCCCTTCGGATGCACCTCGGAGCACCAACACGCCATTGCGCAAGTGGCGGCTTACGAATCGCCGATGCTGATCTCGTTACGAACGCGGCTGCGCGACGAGCGGAGCTGGAGCTCTCCACCGATCCAACAAACGACTAACATTTTGATGAACGAAATGGGAGCCATGATGACCGGCGAATCTATCCTGATTTTGGGCGGCGGACCGCGAGTGCGGACGCAATATCGTGAACAGCGAAACCAACATGTTGGCGCCGACGTCGGCACCAGTGGCAGCGACGTTGCTTCTTGGGCGGGTTGCACAATGGCAGAAATGCCGCTCGATCATCGCCTCTACCCGTTGCGACCGCCTATTCCGCTTTGGACATACCCACCTCCTACTCGGCAGCAGAGCTTCGTGGCCCTAGCGGACGGCCTGCCATGGCGGCCTATGCTAGCAGCCATTTCGCCGCGGACCGGACCGCGCATGGTTTCCGGGGCGGCATGAGCTATGCCAAGAGGTGAGGCTCCCTTGACCGCCTCAGTCAGGCCGCTTGAACGGGCGAGTAATCATGGCTTTTGAGACACAGCATCCAGTATTCCAGGCCTTGCGCGAGCGTCTATTACTGGGCCATTGGCTACCCGGCACAGCCTTGAAGCCTGCCGACATTGCCGATGAGCTTCGCGTCGGAATTTCGCCCGTACGAGAGGCTTTGATACGGCTGACTGAGCGCGATGTGGTGCAAAATGTCGACCACAAGGGGTTCAACGCCAGGCCGATCGACCCACATCAAGCCATCCTGTTCTGCAACATGCTGTCGCAAATGTATGTCGATAGCATCAGCGATTTCACCAAGGCGAAGCTGATTGATGAAGTGGCGGCAAGCTTCTGCGGTGAAATTAAGCCCATCTACGCAAGCAATGAGGATCCCGCCAAACTCTTCTTGAAAGCAGGCGAGTGCTATCGGCGCGCGTTGCTGGTCAAACAGCATCGCCACATTGCGGATCACGTCGCGGACGTCGTTTATGTCTACCTTTCACGCGCAATGGGAACACGTACGTACTACAGCGAGTTGCTTGTCGAAAGTCAAAGTATCAGTGCGTTGATGGTCGAAGGGCAGCACAAAGGCGCAGCCCGTGCCATCCAAGACTTTTTCAGGCGCCGGGTCACGGAAGTTATGCGAGCACAAGCGAGGCTCTCGCGGATGCCGACCACGACAAATCTAGCACGTAGTCACGTGGACTTATCACGCCCCGGCGATGCGTGATTGCTATGATCGTCGTGTCCGACGCGAGTTGCCGAAGTTCGTCGAAGATTCCGCGCTCGGTCTGCTCGTCCAACCCGGAACTGGCCTCGTCGAGGAGCAACAGCCGAGGCCTTGCGATGAGGGCACGGGCGATCGCAAGGCGCTGCCTCTCGCCGCCGCTTAGCAATTGGCCCCGCTCGCCGACGCGGTAGTCCAAACCGTCCCGCAAGGAGGTCACCTTATCAGCCAGATGGACGCATTCTAGGGCGTGGAACACGTCCGCATCGGGAAACGGGCGGCCCAGCAGAACGTTTTCGCGGATACTCAGATTCATCATCATAGGCTCTTGGGGCACGTAACCTACGTGCGCCAAGTAATCTTCCGGATCGATCGTGGCCAGGTCCAGAGAGCCAACGCGTACCAGGCCGCTGTAGCCTTGATGCATTTTTAGCAGGAGCTGCATAAGCGTCGATTTGCCAGCGCCCGAGCGTCCGATGATGAAGTTGATGACGCCGGGCTTGAACTCGCCCGTTATCCCAGAGAGAAGCGGCGAGGCGGCGCGCTCATAACCAAACGAAAGCGCGCTGATGGAAATGGCGAGTGAGCCCGATATCGGCATAGTACGCTTGAGCATAGCGGGTCGTGCCGCTGGGGCATGGGCATCAAGCAGCGCCTGCAGCGGCCGGGCCATGCCACGCGCAATGATGATGTCTCGAATTGACATGCCAATAAGCTCGAAGGGCCGGTTCAGTTGAACCAGGATCATGCTCACCATGACGAGCCCACCTATCTCGCCTGATCGGTCATAGAGCCACAGCGAAAGCCCCAAGATCGAGGCATACTGAACGAACAAGAGGGTCGCTTGCAAAGCGCCATAGCGCAACCGGGCGCCATAGAACGAGAGCCAGGCTCGGCGCGTGGCGGCGGCCTGGCGGTCATACAACTCAGCTATCCAGGGTTGAGCGCGGAACACCCTGATCGAAATGATGTTCTCGATTGCATTTCCTAAAACGTTCGAGCCCTCGTTACTTGAGGCCTGCGCCTCAGCCTGATACACTTTTGTAACTCTATTGCTCTTCCACGTTATCAACACGAGGACGGCGCCGTAGGCTAGAACGAACAGCGCCACAAACCAATTTGCTGCTCCACCGACGGCAAGGAACGAGAACGCAACATCGGCGACCCCGCCCATCAGCACCATCAAATAGAGCTGAATGTAGATCTTATTGGACTGGTGCCAACTCTCTACCATTGCCGAAATCTTGCTCGGATTGTTTTGAGCAAACAGCGAGCCCTCGGCGCTCACCAGAGCGGCCATGATCTTCTTGCTGGAGAGATTACGAACGTCCTGTTCCAGCCTGTTCGACAGAACCGCCTTGACCTCCTGCAAGCACCGAGCAAGTGCGGTCGTAACGGCAAACAGCAACAACAAACTGAGCGTAAGAAGCGGCGGCGCGCTGGCCAGCCGGGCGACGGCCCGTGAGAACAAGAGCGGCCCGGCGACCGTGCAGGCAGACGCTGCAATGGTCGTGAGCAAGAAGCCCGCGACAAGAACGCGGGAAGATTGCAGGCTCGTCTTGATGATGTCCCATTGGAGCGGGGGCAAGAGCGGCTTACCCCAGTTCATGAAGGTCCATCCAATCGGCAACAGCGCAGAGACGAACGAGTGCAAACGCTGAGTCGTATGACAAATTGTCGATAGCTGAACGGAGGAGATCGCGGGAGATCAAGCCTTGCCGATACAATGCACTACGCTCGACACGTGACACTAAGGCACCATATTCGTACCGCATTAGCATGTCGCGCCCGGCACCTTTGCCAACCCGATAGTAGATCACGTCGGGCAAATGTTCCCGGAAGGCCTCGCGCTCAAGTGCACGATCAATTCCATTTGAGTGATGATGTCGGCGAGCCGTGACGAGACTTGCCTTGATGAGCGGCCAGAACACAAACGCCTTTCGCTCTTCTACCGCAATGTCTCGTAGTGCGATGCGATTGAGCTCCGCATGACGCATGCCGAAGAACTGAAACAGTCGCGTCGTCGGCAGGTGGCGTAGGGACCTGGCGCCTGGTACGAGCTCTGCACCGAAATCCGGCCGCACTGACGCGACAGGCGACTGCGGCCGATGATCACCGAGCATATGGCGGCGTAAGTCCCGGCCGCTCCGACCGGTGATCACCTCGCGAAGAACACGCCAGACAGACGTTCGAGCCTGAATCGCAAGGCCGGCGAGCTCGCGCAATGCATCTTGTGGCGATCGGGATTCGGCAAGCAGCTCTCTGGCCATCGTCAAGCGGCGCATTCTGAGAAATAGTTGATCGCCTCCGTCTCCTGTGAGCACCAGGCGCGATCCTGCGGCCTGCGCAGCCTCGTGAAGTTGAGCCGTTGTGGCGATCGTGGCCGCTAGCTTACAAGGTCGCGGCGTTGGAGCCAGCAATTCTGACGATAGATGGGTCATCGACGAGCGAGCATTCGTTTCGACATAGGTTGGCGCGCCGCCCACCTGCTCGGCTAGCGCGGCAAAAAAGAAGCGTTCGTCACCATTGACGTCCGTCTCTGAGTAGCTGTTCAGGAGGGAAAGGGACCTGCCTCGATGGAGGTCGGCCGCAGCCAGCGCCACTACCGACGAATCAAGGCCCCCGGAACATTGAATACTGAAAGCACCGCCATAGTGGCGGGTTTTGTGAGCGACGCTCGCTGAGATCAATTGGCGAAAACTGGCCACGTCATCCTTGAAAGAGAACGCCGAGGTGTTGAGCCTGGCTACGGCGCCCGCCAGAAAATCGACTTGCCGAAAAGTCCCCCTTGAGACGATGAGCGCCGCGCCACTCAGTAGCTCAAAAATCCCACACAACCCTGTTTCCGGGGTCAACCAAGACGCGTTGCGTATCAGGCCAGTCAAATAGCCAAAGTTGAAGGCGTGGCGTTGCGCCAAGGCGGCATCTGGCAGCTTCAGTCCTGCCCAGCACTCAATCTCATCATTTCTGACCTGGTAGAAGATGGAGATCTCCGAGAAAGGTGGGCGTACGATCGCGATGCCACTTGGCGCGCGAACAATGAACGCCGCATCGCCAGCGTACCGCTCCTGCAGCAAGGCGACAATCTCCGGCAGAGACGTGTCTTTGAACTGTGTTGGTTCCAATTCAGTCGGCATGCCGGTCTCGGCGTCAACAATATCGTTGAGCACCGTGATTTCCACGCGGCCGTCTACAATGATGGTGGCAAGCTCCTTCGCTGAATCCAAGAGCCCATCTACATTGAGTCTCATTTCGCGAAGCTCAAGATGACGCTGTAGTCCTCCACAGCACGCTTCGCGTCGTTCAAAATGAGGTCACCAGATTGCAGCCAGGCGTGGGCTCTGAACGGGGGCTGCTTCACACCAACGAGGAGCTCGAGCGATGCGATGTAGGGATAGAAAAACAGATACCCCCCTACGGAATCCTCAAGGCAGCGCGGGCGGCGGAACCGAAGATTGCGCAGATGTTGGAATACGCTGGCGTAGTAATCGATTGTTTCGACTCCCATTGACGCCGGTGCTGTTCCCCGACGCGAGGCACGTAAAAAGTCGAGTTGACGAGCGATGGTCTGGCTGCGAACGAAGCGAGCAGCATGAGCCGCACGCGCATAGTGCCACACCAGATGGAGGGGTGGGAGAAAGGCTGGCGGTGAACTCAGGCAATCGCGCAACTTGGCCGTCGTCTCGGTTAGCCGTTCACGCTCCTCCGGACAAGCTGCAGAAGTGCTCGCCATGCTGTAACGATTGGATTGCAGGTCGAGGCTGATCCAACGCCCGTTAGACCACGCATGAAATATGTCGCTCACAGCAGCGATCCCTTGGCCACCGCCTCAAACTGATGGGATGGGCCGAAGCCCATCCCATCAAGACGGTCCGCGTCAATCGGACTCATCCACGAAATAATAATCGCCGGTCGTGTGTTCTGCGCGCCACGAGCCCCCAAAGCCTTTTGTGAGCTCGGTGGCGTCCCCGAGGTCCTGCACCGTGTCATTGATAGCGGTTTCATTGATAGCGGTTGTATTCATCCACTTTCTCCAGAGTGACCGGCATATCGCCAGCGCGCGGAAGCTAGCATCGTGATATAAAATAGGGCTTTTATTTTCTGAGTATGATCTCGAGCGATTTGAAAAATAGTTTGACGTTGCGGAGGATGCGGGATGGGCGACGAGGCAATTAGGTGGCGCGTTTGCGGCCAGCGGCCGAAGGGACGATGATTCAATCACCTATAGCGCCTGAGTAGAGTTACCGGCACGGAAGGCGTCTAGTTCAATGGTAGCAATTCCATGGCCAGCGACCGCTTCGCGCTGACAGACAGTACCAGATCCAGTGCAGGCAGCCGATCTGACTTAAGCAAAGTCTAATCCGACTTCGTCACCGCGCAATGCCGCGACAGTTTCCGTCGCCGTGCGAAAGCTTGCTCAAAATGATCGCGATATTTGCCGAATCAGGCACCATGCTGCTGGGCTTGCAAGCCGCCAACCACTTTTGGCTTGGCATCGGGTCCGGCGCAGCAGCGCACCGACCCGTCTAACCGAACATAGATCTCTCAGCCGGCTTGGCGTTCTGGTAACGCTGCGTGATTTACGGCAGCAACTCCCGCTGAGGCGCGTCACGTTGCGCTTTGAAAGCGACGACGAAGACCTCAAGCCCGGCCGAGGTTAAACCGTTCTCAGTGACGAGACCCAGCCGCATGAGGTTGACCGCTGTCTCCATACATGGAACCTCCGCCAGCCGAGCGGACGCCCAGCGGTCCGCTTGCAGGACGCCTTCCAACAATGATGAGAGAGCTTTTACTGATCGTGTCGCCCCCGTGCAGTGGATCGTGTGACTTTGCCGGGCTGGCCGCGTTTGTTTGGAATTCTGCAGAACGATCTCGGTCAGCGCATATTGTCGCCGTTATGTCGCCCATTCTTCGCGATTTTGCAGAGAAACAACCTGGCCTTTCGATTAAAAGGAGGGGCCAAACAGGAGATTGCATATGAAGGTCGGGGTCCCTAAGGAAATCAAGACGCACGAATACCGCGTGGGTCTGACCCCTGGCGCCGTCCGCGAATATGTGGCTGCCGGTCACAATGTACTGGTCGAGACCAATGCGGGTGCCGGCATTGGCGCGAGCGATGACACTTATCGCAAGGCCGGCGCGACGATTGTCGGCTCAGCTCGTGAGGTCTTCGCATCCAGCGAGATGATCGTAAAGGTGAAGGAGCCGCAACCTTCTGAATGGACTCAGCTGCGCGAGGAGCAGATCCTTTTCACGTACCTGCATCTGGCGCCAGACCCGGAACAGGCGCGGGGACTCCTCAAGTCTGGATGCACCGCTATCGCCTATGAGACCGTGACGGATGCGCATAGCGGGCTTCCGCTGCTTGCGCCGATGAGCGAAGTCGCGGGAAGGCTTGCGGTCGAAGCGGCAGGCAGCGCCCTGAAGCGCTATAGCGGCGGGCGAGGGCTGTTGATCGGCGGCGTTCCTGGCGTGCAGCCGGCCCGCATCGTCGTGATCGGAGGCGGCGTTGTTGGGACACATGCGGCCCGAATGGCCGCTGGCCTGGGCGCCGAGGTCACGATCCTCGACCGTTCGATCCCCCGCCTTCGCGAGCTGGATGAACTGTTCGAAAGCCGCGTTCGTACCAGATTCTCGACCATAGATGCCCTCGAAGAGGAGGTCTTTGCAGCCGACGTTGTCATCGGCGCGGTCCTCGTCCCCGGTGCAAGCGCACCGAAACTCGTGAGCCGCAGCATGCTAGGCTCAATGCGCAAGGGATCCGTCATCGTTGACGTCGCCATCGATCAAGGCGGCTGCTTCGAGACATCGCGCCCGACCACGCACGCCGATCCAACTTACGAGGTGGATGGCGTCATTCACTATTGCGTCGCCAATATGCCCGGAGCCGTCCCGCTCACATCGAGCCAGGCACTGAACAATGCCACACTGCCCTTCGGGCTGGCGCTCGCCAACAAGGGTTTCGCGGCGGTGCTCGAGAATCCGCATCTGCGGGCAGGCCTCAATGCGTATCGCGGCCGGCTTACTTACAAGGCTGTAGCCGAGAGCCTCGGCCTGCCATTCTCCCCGATCGAACAGGCTGCGGCCTGATCCCAGAAGTCCCTATGGGACGTTTCCTCCCTCACTTAAGGGCCGCTCCTTGGAGTGGCCCTTTTTTTGTGCCCGGCATGTTCGGCAGCTTGGAGGTGGAAGCCCTCTACTTTTGGATAGCTATGAAATCCCCCACGGGATCGAATCAACGTGAATCATCCCCTGAGCGAACTCGCGTGGATGACTAGTAAGTGCATTACAACCCAAAGATCCGAAGGAGACGCACTCAGACCAAGCCCACGCTTCGCCGGGGGTGTTACGGCTCGATACGTTCCGACCAGAGCGATATCGTCTTCGATTTACCCCGATACTTATCGCTGGTCGATCAGTTCCTTGCCGGCGAGGGCGAGTTCAGCTTCGTAGACCGCGCGATCAGTCACCTCGATACGCTCGATATAGTCCCACGGGCTCCTCAGTATCGCGGCTCTAACGTAAAGACATCCGTCTCAGACCAGGTGGCAGGCGACGAACCGGCCGGGCGCAACCTCCTTCAAAGGCGGTCTTTCCGCGCAGACAGGCTTGGCTAAAGGACAACGCCCTCTCAGCTTGCATCCAGGCGCGATATCGATAGGGTTTGGAATTTCCCCGGACAAAGCGAAATCGTCGCGCTTTGCGTCGGGATCCGGAACTGGAATGGCCGCCAGCAAAGCGCGCGAGTAGGGATGCAAGGGCTTTGCAAACAGATCCTTTGTGCCCGACATCTCCACAATGCTGCCGAGATACATCACCGCAACGCGGCTCGCCAGGTACTTCACAGTGGCCAGGTCGTGGGAAATAAAGAGGTAGGACAACCCGAGTTGTTCACGCAGCTTCTCCAACAGAAGAATTGCCCGCGAGCGTAGTGATACGTCCAGTGCGGAGGTTGGCTCGTCAAGAACAACGAAGCGGGGATTCGTTGCAATGGCCCTGGCTATATTGACCCGCTGGCGTTGACCGCCCGAAAGCTCGTGCGGATAGCGGTCCAATAGATCGCGGCCGAGCCCCACCTCCTGCATGAGCTCCTCGATGCGGTCGCGCCGCTCCTTCGCCGGAAGCTTGGTATGAAGCGTGAGCGCCTCCTCCACCATCCGTCTCACCGATAGTCTGGGATTGAGCGAGGCAGTAGGATCCTGAAACACCATCTGGATGTCGCGGCGCAAAGGCTTCATGGCATGCGCATCAAGCCTCGCTATGTCCGTGCCATCATAGCAGACAGATCCCGCCGTCGGCTCGATTAGCCGGACCAGGCACCGCGCGACTGTCGATTTTCCACAGCCGGATTCGCCGACCAATCCAACCGTCTCGCCGGCTTCTATATCGAAGGAGACAGAGTCAACTGCCCGCACGACGGGCTGATCCTGACCTCGCAGGCGTGCGAGCGTCCCGGCCATCCCGCCGAGCGGAAAGTGCATTTGCAGATCACGTATCTCAACAAGTGCCACGGCGTTCCTCGAATCCATAACATGCTACAACATGGCCGGGGGCGGCCTCGATCATCGCAGGGCGTGCCGCGCGACAGCGATCCATTACCCACTCACAGCGTCCTGCGTAACGGCATCCGCTCGGCGGGTTGACCAGGGAAGGAACCGACCCCGGTATGGGCTCTAAGACGACGTCCCGATCGACCCTCGGTATCGATCGGACGAGCGCCTTGGTATAGGGATGGGCGGGATTATGGAACAGCTCCCGCACGGGGGCGCATTCCACCACTTGGCCCGCATGCATAACGGCAACGCGGTCGCATATCTCGGCAACGACGCCGAGATCGTGCGTGACCAGCATGATCGCCGCACCTGTTTTCGCGCTCAATTCGCGCAGCAGATCGAGAATCTTGGCCGCGATTGAAACGTCGAGCCCGGTCGTTGGCTCGTCCGCGAGCAGGAGCTGAGGTGAGGTTGCAAGAGCCATAGCGATCATGATCCGCTGGCACATCCCTCCCGAGAGCTGATGCGGGTATTGCTTGGCTCGCTTTTCCGGCGCCGGAATGCGCACAAGGCGCAGCATCTCGAGCATTTTCTTGTCCGCCTCTCGTGCCGACAAGCCGGCGTGGACCATCAGCAAGCGTGAGATCTGCTTTCCAACGGTCAGAAGCGGGTTGAGGGCGGTTCGCGGCGTCTGCGATACCATCGCGATCTTTGCGCCGCGCATGCGCCGCATCTGTTCCTCAGGGAGCGTACCCAGATCAACTCCGTCAAAGTGAACGCTTCCGGAGACGACGCGCCCTGGGGGACGGATCAGGCGCAGAATGGCGAAAGACGTGACTGACTTTCCCGACCCGGACTCGCCGACCAGCCCGAGAACCTCGCCCCGGCGGATCGTCAGGTTGATGTGGTCGACTGCTTCAATGGCACCCTGGTTTATCTGAAAGTGGACGGTCAGATCAGAAATCTCAAGCAGCTCGGTCATCTCAATCCCCTCATGCGCGGGTCAAGCAAGTCACGGAGTCCGTCGCCGATAAGGTTGAATGCGAGAACGGAAATCATGATGGCAAGGCCAGGAAACAGGAACAGCCACCATTCTCCCGTGACGATCTGTGAGGCACCTTCCGCGGTCATCACGCCCCATTCGCTCTGTGGCGGCTGAATTCCAAGGCCAATGAAGGAGAGCGAGGCCATCGTCAGAAGCGCAAAACCCGTCGAGAGGGTCGCCTGCACAATCAGCGGGGGAAGGCAGTTCGGCAGCAGGTGAATGAACACAATCCTCCAGGTCGGATTGCCGAGCGTGCGAGCAGCATCGGCATATTCCATCTCCCGGAGCCGAAGCATCTCTCCACGGGTCAGCCGCAGATAAGCCGGGATTTGTGTGATCGAGATGGCAATTGCGACATTGGTGGTGGAATTGCCAAGCCCTGCCGTGATGCCCATGGCCAGTACGAAGGCCGGGAAGGCCATCAGAGCGTCGACGACGCGCATCGCGATCGTATCAGCCCACCCCCGGCTGTATCCGACGACTGCTCCAAGCAACCCTCCGATTGAAACGGCAACAAACGTTGCTGCAAAGGCAACCAGCAGGTCGACCCGGGCCGCAAAAATGATTCGCGAGAGTTGATCGCGGCCGAACTCGTCAGTTCCAAGCGCATGCTGCCAGGAAGGCGGCTGCAAAGAAGCTGCAGGGTCGGTGGCATCGGGCGGGTAGGGCGCCACGATCGGCGCCAATATCGCAGCCGCCGCGATCAGCACGATCACGCACAGTGCCGCAAAGGAAACAGGATTGCGCTGAAGCCGCTGCCACACCAGAGATGAAGCCGGTTGCGAAATCGAAGAGGAGAATGATGAGGACATCAGCTGAACCTAATCCGGGGGTCAACGAGGCCGTACGCGATATCGACTGCCAAATTGACCATGACACACGTCACTGCGACGAAGAGGATGAAAGACTGGATCGGAGCCGAGTCCTTCGTAAGCAATGCAGTCACCGCGTAATTGCCAATGCCGGGCCATGAGAACACGCTTTCGACGACCGCATTTCCGGCCATCAAGAATCCAAAAACGATTCCGGAAATAGTGATGACAGGTATCAGCGCATTTCGCAGCGCATCCCGATAAATCACCGTTCTTCGCGGCAATCCGGCCGCCCAGGCCGCCTTGATGTAGTCGGACTCGAGGATCTCAAGCATGGTGGACCGCACCATGCGTGCGACTGGCGCGATCGCGCTGAGCCCGAGGGTCGCTGCAGGCAGCATGAGCTGATGCAGACTTGATCGTAAGGTGGTCCAATTGCCGGTAAGCAGGGAGTCGATCACATAAAGTCCGGTTATGTGTGCGGGAGGTTCTATGCCGGATCCGAGGCGCCCCAGCGGTGAGGGGGCCATGTTGAGCATGTAGAAAAAGACGTAAACGAACAGGAGCCCGGTCAGGAAGCTCGGCATGGCGACACCCATGATGCCGACCACTCGTCCGATATGGTCGATCAATGTGTCGCGATGCACCGCTGACAAGACCCCAAGAGGCAGTCCGATCACGATCGCGATGAGAAGGCTCGCCAGATTGAGCTCGAGAGTGGCGGGCAGGCGCTGCAGAAAGTCCTGAGACACCGGCCGTCCCGTCGAGGCACTCTCGCCAAGATCGCCTTTGAAGATGCCCGAGACGTAGCGGTAGTATTGCTCTGGAAACGGGCGATCCAGGCCCATTTGGTGCTCCATTTCAGCGAGATGTTCGGGCGTGGCAAACGGGCCCGCCTTGACCATGGCCGGATTGCCCGGGAGTAGGTAGGTGAGGGTAAAGCAGATCACGCTGACCCCGAACAAGGTCGGCAGAGCCAGCGCAAACCGTCGCATGACATAATTGAAGAAACCCATTGGAGCGCTCTCCCGTTTAATACGAAGATGACGTGCTCAGGCGAGCTTCATGCTGAAAAAGCGCTCATAACTATCCCAACGCTTCTCAATGCCAACGAGGTCGGATCGCATGACGCGGGTCCAGTTCTCGTACCAGAGGTGCCCCCAAACGGCGTCGCCGATGATGATCTCCTGCAGGCGTTTTGCCGCCGCCAGACGCTTGCTGGTGTCGGTTTCATGCATGTTCTCATCGATCAGCTTGTCGACTTCTGGATTGGAATAGAACGAGGTGTTCGTGCCCTTCGCTGTGCTGTGGAAGTTGAAGAACAGGTGATAGAAGGGATCGTTGATCCAGGACTGCCAGGACTCTATCGAAAGCTGGTGATCGCCTTTGGTTGCGATTTGGCGGAAGGTGGCTTCGGTTTCCTTGACGATGTTCACCTTGAAGCCGATCTTCTCCAGCTCGGTCTGGAGCCAGATCGAGGCCTGCTCGTGCGGCTGCCATCCAGCGCGTACCGCAAGGTCTATCGGAACCGGATCCTTGCCGAAGCCCGCCTCGCGCATCAACTCCTTGGCCTTTGCGATGTCGTACTTGTAGGGACTGATCGTGTTGTCGTAACCGGGCGTCAAACTAGGTACAGGGCTCTTCATCTCGGTGCCGAAACCATACAGCACGCTCGGGATGATCGCCTGGACCGGGATGGCGTAGTTGATGGCCTGCCTCACTTTGACATTGTTAAGCGGAGCCTTCTGCGTGTTCATGCAAAGCCAGTGACACAGGGTGTCCGGCACGGAGACTGTCTTCAAACCTGGCTCCGCCTCGAGGCTCTTCACATTGCGCGGAGACAGCGTTGATCTGCCGACGACCATGTCGATGGCTTTGCGCTTGAGCAGCAGCACGCGATCGGCTTCGTTCGGCACATATTTGAGAACGATCCGATCGAAATAGGGGTGACCACGCCAGTGATCAGCCTGCGCTTCCAGGACGACTTCGACGCCCGGCTGGTTCTTGACTAGTTGATACGGCCCGACGCCGGCCGTATTTCGCTTCAACCAGTTGGCGGCCCAGGGATCGTCTGCGTTCGCATTCGCCTTGACCTCATCCGGATCAAGCAGCGCGTTGTTCATAAGCGCCATCATGTCCAGCGCCATCGGGCTTGGCGAGGGCATATTGATCTCGATCGTGAAGTCGTCGCGCACCTTGAACTGCTCGGGCTTGGTTACCCCAAGAAGGCGCGGAAACAGGAGGCGCATATAACCCGGCGACTGCAGCCCGCGGTCGAGGAGATACTTCACGGTCGTGGCGTTGACGTCGCGGCCGCTCGGTAATTTCAGGCCTTTGCGGATGTTCAGCACCAGCGTGGCGTTGCCATTTTCGAAGGACCAGGACTGAGCGATGCCGCCCTCGATCTCGCCAGGCTTTGCTTGCGACACTCCCGGCTTTCCCTCGACCGGCTGCACCTTCCACATCAGCGGACTGTCGTAAACGTTTGCCTGCACCGTGTAGCCGGCCGACGTCTTGAACGAGGCCGGATCGAGCGTGTCGATGTCGGCATCCCAGGCGACTGTCAGCGTTCGCTTTTCTTGTGCGGCAGCTAAACGAGCTGTGCCCGTGAATGTGAGCGCCGCGACGCTGGTTGCGGCGAACTTCAAGAAATCCCGACGGCGCGTGTCCCTGTTCATCTCATTCCCCTCCTGACTGTGCGCGAAAGATTTGCCGGTCGTCCGGTGCGCGATGGCTTGCATTATTGTCATCGTCCTGCTATTGTCAACTAAGTTTCAATATACGAAACTAGGTGATCAAAAAATGGGCGCAATTGAAAATGCCGCGCAAATCCTTAGACTTTTTGGGCCCGGCAGGCTTGAAGTCTCCGTGACAGAAGTCTCGCAGTTATTGAGTATGCCCAAAAGTTCAGCATCTCGTTTGCTGAAGACGATGCTGGTTGAGGGGCTCCTGTCGCGCTCGGAAAATCCTCCGCGCTACAAGGTTGGAAATTTGCTTTTTGAGATTTCGCGCCTCTACAAGCTGAACTCCTCCTTGATCGACGCGGTCGATGAGGCCGTAAAGGAGATCACCCGGGAGACTGGGCATACCGGTTATGTCTCGATCCTTGATGGTGCGGATGTTCTGGTCATCCGGATGCACCAGGGGTCTCATGCCTTGCGCGTATTCACGCCGCTGGGCCAGCGTGCTCCTGCATTTGCGACTGCGATTGGGCGCAGTCTGCTCTCGCGCTTTCCAGATAATGTGGTGCGCTCCCTTCATCCTGAAGGCGTCACGCCGCCTTCGCCGCGCGCCCCTCAAAATGTCGACGAGCTGGTGGCGGCGCTGGATCAGCCGCGCCGGTTCGGCTGGGCCGAGGCCCTCGATGAAGCGATCCCCGGGGTCGGCTCAATCTCCGTGAGCGTCTCCGATCCAGAAATCCGCGAGACGGTGGGCTTCTGTATTTCCTATCCAGCCTCGCACATGAGCGATGAGGAGAGGAATCGTGCGATCACGCTGCTTACGACTGCCGCTGAGCGTATCGCGCACCGCTTCGGCGATCAGTTTCTCATGCAGCGTGCGCAGCGCGCCCTTGGTGGTGGCGGCCCGGTTGCTGCTTGATCCGGTTTTTTGTCGCCGCAACTGACGCGGCTCGGAGGCTATAGATGAGACAATTGAGTCCGGAGGATATCGAGGCGCTCTCCGTCGGCGCCTGGATTCTCGGAACGGGTGGCGGCGGGAGTCCGTATCACGCGCTCTTGAGCATGCGGAGTTACTACAATGAAGGCGTTCGCGTAGATCTGATCGATCCCGACGAGCTGGACGATGATGATGCGATCGCGGTTGTCTCCATTATGGGCGCGCCGCTTGTTTTCCAGGAGCGTCTGGTCGACAGCAGGCTCATCGCGCGCGCCGTGTCGGCCATGGAGGAGCATCTTGGTCGCAAGTTCAGGGCGGTGATGGCAGTCGAAATCGGTGGCGGCAACGGCATGCAGTCCTTGCTCGCTGCCGTCCACCTGAAAATTCCAGTTGTCGACGCCGATGCGATGGGGCGTGCCTATCCTGAGGCGCAAATGACGAGCTTTGCGGTGGGCGGTCTCGCTCCCTATCCGCTGACCTCCGTAGACCCGCGCGGTAATGAGGCGATCGTTGGCAAAACCTCCTCCTGGAAATGGATGGAACGTGTGAGCCGAAAGCTTTGTACCGAGTTCGGGTCCATCGTCGCGACCTGCAAGGCGCCGCGCACCGGTGCTGAGGTGAAGAAATGGGCCATTCCCCGTACCACATCCAAAGCCATCAATCTCGGGCGGGCGGTTGCCGAGGCCAACCGGCAGCACGCTGACCCGATTGCAGCCATTCTGAAAGCGGAATCCGGCAGGTTCCTGTTCTCTGGCAAGGTCGTTGAAGTCGAGCGGCGGACAACGGAGGGCTTCCTGCGCGGCCGCACAGTCGTGGAGGGGCTTGGCGATGATCACGGCAGCCAGATCCGGATCGATTTCCAGAACGAGTGGATCGTCGTGTGGCGCGATGGGCGGGCGCTCGTCTCGACGCCCGACCTCATTTGCGTTCTCGACAGTGAATCCGGCGAAGCGATCGGAACGGAAACCATTCGCTACGGCCAGCGGACAACCGTCATCGCGCTGCCGGCGGCTCCGGTCTTCCTCTCGCCGCGCGGGCTCGACCATGTCGGCCCCCGCGCTTTTGGTTATGACATCGATTTCAAGTCGGTATTCTGCTCATGAGACGCATTGGGATTGACGTAGGTGGCACCAATACGGATGCCGTGCTGATCGACGGCGGAAAAGTCGTTCAAGGCGTGAAGGTCGCCACCACGGCCGACGTCACCAGTGGTGTGGCTGCGGCCATCGGGGCGCTCGATCTGAGTGCCGAGCATGCGAGCGGTCTCGACGCGCTGATGATAGGTACGACCCACTTCATCAATGCGGTCGTTCAGCGCCGTCATCTGACGAAAGTGGCAGTAATCCGAGTTGCACTCCCCGCCACGAGCTCCCTGCCGCCCTTTACCGACTGGCCGGCTGGGCTTGCCGAGCTCGCCAATGGCGGGGTCTTTCAAATCGAAGGCGGCCACGATTACGACGGGCGCAGGTTCGCCCCTCTGGATATCGCGGCAGCCAAGCGAATTGCGCGCGAAATCGGCAATCTCGGCCTCAAATACGTCGTGGTCAACGCACTGTTCTCTCCGCTTGATCCGTCCGACGAAGAAGCGGTCGCCGCCATCCTGCGCGAAGAAATCCCCGATGTGTCGGTGACCTGCGCACATTTGCTCGGCGGGATCGGATTGCTCGAACGTGAGAACGCCGCAATTCTCAATGCCTCTCTCATTGCGCTTGCTCGGGAGACCATCACGGCTTTTGAGCAAGCCAAGTCAAAGGTCGGGCTGAACGCGCCGCTTTTTGTCACGCAAAACGACGGCACCGTCGCGGAGGCCTCGCGTGCCGCCGCATACCCTGTGTTCAGCTTCGCCTCCGGTGCGACCAACTCGATGCGCGGTGCGGCCTATCTTTCCGGGCTCAAAGATGCGGTGGTGGTTGACGTCGGCGGAACGACGGCGGACTTTGGCTACTTGCGGAACGGCTTTCCCCGTGAAGCCAACACGGTCGTTCATATTGGAGGCGTCAGGACCCTATTCCGCATGCCGGACCTCGTTTCCATCGGACTTGGTGGCGGCAGCCATATCGACCTTGGAGCGGCAGCCATCGGGCCGCTCAGCGTTGGGTATCGCCTGTCCACGGAAGCGCTGGTGTTTGGCGGCAATCGCGTGACCTCGACCGACATCGGCGTTGCCGCCGGACTGATCGACCTTGGCGATCGCAAGCGTGTGGCACACATCACTGCCGATGACGTGAAGAGGGTTCTGTGCCGCTGCAAGGAGATGCTGGAAGAGAACGTCGACCGGATGAAGACAAGCGCTTCAGACGTCACGCTGATTGCGGTCGGGGGCGGCGCGTTTCTTGTTCCGGAAGAATTGCAGGGCGTCGGGCGTGTCGTTCGGGTTCAACACGGGGGCTGCGCGAATGCGGTTGGCGCAGCCATTGCGCAGGTCAGTGGTGAAGTCGATCAGGTGTTCCAGGGGCTGACGCGAGACGAGGCGGTTGCTTCAGCACGCAAGCTTGCCGATTCCCGGGCAGTGGAGGCCGGCGCGGATTCGGAATCGCTTGCCCTGGTCGAGGCAGAGGATACGCCGATCGCCTATCTGCCCGGAAATGCCATGCGCGTGCGCGTCAAAGTCGTCGGCAATATCCGATCAACCCGAATTGGGCAAACAGCCAAGGAGAAAGTCACATGCCAGTCCGTTTCCTGATCAGCACGCTCAAGGAAGGGGTCGACCCAGCGGAATATGAGGCCTGGGTCCGCGAGCGCGACTACGCTCTCGTGCGGAGCCTCGACAATTACGTGAGCTACAAGGTTCATCGCATTCGCCGCCCCATCCAGGGCGCCGAAAACTCGACGTGGCAATACATCGAAAGGATCGAGGTCAAAAGCCTGGAGCAACACGACAGGGACCTTGCCTCACCGGCTGGTGTTGCGCTGCGAGAGGAGCTCTATGGCAAGTTTCTCGATCGCTCGAAGAACATCTATTTCGTCAGCGACGAGATAGAATGATCTGTGCTCCGCGTTGAGCTCTGCCTAGTCCAAGAACGTAAGCGCAAACAGGACACCAACAAGATGACCCTCGACCTGCTGATTCTCGGCAACGCGCCAATGGCCAAGATGCTTGATCGCGTGAAGCTCGCCGAAGCGAGCGGATACGACACGGTCTGGCTTGCCGATGAACGGTTCTATCGGGAGGTCTATTCGTGTCTTGGATATTTTGCACAAAATACGTCTCGGGTCAGGCTCGGACCCTGCGTGACAGATCCCTACGCCAGACATCCGGCGCTGACGGCCATGGCGATTGCGACGCTCGACGAGATTTCCAACAAGCGCGCAATTCTCGGCCTCGGCGCCGGTATTTCCGGTTTTGCTGAGCTTGGCATCGATCGGAAGAAGCCGGCGCGCGCTATCAGCGAAGCGATCGAGGTCATTCGGATGCTCCTGCGCGGCGAGACCGTCACCTACGAGGGAGAGGTCATTCGGTTCAAGGAGGGCAAGCTGAATTTCACCCCTGTTCGCGCCGATATCCCAATCTATGTGGCCAGCAATGGTCCGCTCGGCCAACGGACGGCAGGCGCTTGCGCCGATGCCGCGTTCATGGAGGCCGGCGGCAATGCTCCGGAAATCAAGGCCTTCCGCGCGAGACTGGACGATGGGGCCAGGAAGGCGGGCCGCGATCCCAAATCCGTCAGGCTGATCGTTCGGCTCAATGCCTGTGTTGCCTCAGACGGTCAGGCCGCCCGTGACGCGCTTCGGCCGACGGTTGCAAGACTGCTCGGGGCAGGGCGTCTCAAGTTTGAAACAGCCGAAGAGCAGGGGCTGACCTTGCCGGAGGACGTGCTCGCCTCTGTCCAGGGCGCCCATTACGCCGCCGGGGTGACGCCTTACCTTCCTCTGCTGCCATACGTGACCGATCGCCATATCAACGCCTTCACTTTGGCCGGCAATGTGGAGGAGGTGACCGCGCGTGTGATCGAACTGCGCCAGGCCGGCGTCGACGGGATTATCATCATGCCCTTCGCTCCCGAAGGAGGTACGATCGAGGATACGATCGCCAAGATGGGCTCCGAGGTGTGGCCTGCCGCCCAGGCGCTGGAAGGGAGCAAGCCATGAGCTTTGATCTCCATCGGCCGGCCACGGTCACTGAAGCTATCGACCTTGCTCAACGCTTTGCGCCGACCGCGCGCTATGTCGCCGGCGGGACCGATACGGTTATCCAGATCAATCGGAAGAAGATCGATCCCGTACATCTGATCGATGTCGCCTGCCTGGCCGGAATGAGCGAAATCACCGAGACTACCGAAGCATTCACCCTTGGCGCGTTAACGAGGTACCGCACGATCGAAACGCATTCTGCGTTTCGGGGTAATCTGCGAGCGTTGGTCGAAGCTGCCAGCGTCGTCGGTGGCCATCAAGTACGAAACATCGCAACCATCGGCGGCAACATCGTCAATGCTTCTCCTGCCGCCGACTTTGTGCCGCCACTGCTCGCGCTCGATGCAAGCCTCGACATGACAGGTCCCAATGGACGGCGCTCCGTCCCCTTGCGCGACTTCATCGTCGGCCCGGGAAAGACTGATCTCTTGCCCGCCGAGATCGTGACCAGCATCCGATTTGCCAAGCTTCCGGCCGGATCCGCAACCGCCTTCCTGAAAGAAGGGCGCCGGCGGGCCATGGAGATATCGGTGGTTTGTGTTGCAGCTTGCTTGACGCTGGATGCCTCCACCTCGCGTTGCGCTTCAGTGCGCCTGGCAATCGGAGCCGCAAGCCCAAAGGCGTTCCGGCCCGAACAGGCGGAGAGTTATCTCATCGGCAGATCTGCCGGAAAGGAAAGCTTTGTGGAGGCGGGCAGGATCGCGGCAGAGGCTTCCAGTCCCATTTCTGATGTTCGCGCGTCGGCCGGCTACCGCCGCGGTCTTGTCGCGGTCATGGTCGAGCGCGCGCTCGGGACATGTTTGCAACGAATTCGGGAACAGGATCAATGAACCGGAAAATTCTCAATATCGTTGTCAATGGCGAGAGCCATCAGCTGCTCATTGAGCCTCATTGGACGCTGCTACAGGTCCTGCGCAACGGGATCGGCATGATGGGCACCAAGGAGAACTGCCTGGAAGCAGAGTGCGGGGTCTGCACGGTGCTGCTCGATGGAAGGGCCGTCAATTCCTGCATCCTGCTCGCGGGGCAAGCTGAGGGATGCTCGATCACCACGATCGAGGGGATCGGCGATCCCGAGCATCTGCATCCCCTTCAGGAAGCATTCATCGAATGCGGCGCCGTTCAGTGCGGCTACTGCATCCCGGGCATGATCCTGACGGCAAAGTCATTCCTGGACGAAAATCCGGGCTGCCGCCCCTCGCGCGACGAGATCAGGGAAGCTATCGCAGGTACCCTTTGCCGCTGTACCGGCTATCGCAAGATCATCGATGCCGTGGAAACCGCGGCAGAGCGCATCGCACTTTCGGGAGCCAAGCAATGAACGCTCAAACCCATCGCGTTGCCGGTCACCGCCTGCCCCGGCGGGATGGCGTCGGCAAGGTTACCGGAAAGCACGTTTACGCTGCGGATTTCAAGCTGCCCGGTATGCTCTACGGCAAGATCCTGCGCAGTGCTCGCGCGCACGCTCTGATCAAGAACATCGACATCTCGCGCGCGGCTGCGATCGCAGGCGTGCGTGGCATCATCACCGCCGCTGACATCCCGCAGGTCCGCTATGGAACGGCGGTGCGCGACACGACCGTGTTTGCAACCGATCGCGTCCTGTTCATGGGACATGCGATCGCCGCGGTCGCTGCCACGTCATGCGAGATCGCCGAGCGCGCGATTGAAGCCATCAAGGTTGAATATCAGGATCTACCGGCACTGTACGATCCGGAAGAGGCGCTCACAAGCGATATCCGCATCCATCCTGATTGGGAAACCTACAAGGCGCTCCCGATCATTTCGCGCAAGGACAACATCGCAGGTCACGCCCGTATTCACGTCGGCGATGTCGAAGGAGCCTTCGCAAAGGCTCATAAGGTCTATGAGCATCGGTTCACGACCTCGCTTCAGCATCCAGGATACACCGAGCCGCGCGTTGCGACCGC
Source organism: Bradyrhizobium sp. IC3195 (assembly GCF_020193585.1). Classification (NCBI taxonomy): domain Bacteria; kingdom Pseudomonadati; phylum Pseudomonadota; class Alphaproteobacteria; order Hyphomicrobiales; family Nitrobacteraceae; genus Bradyrhizobium; species Bradyrhizobium sp. IC3195. Next base: position 35,554 of record NZ_JADYVG010000015.1, read on the forward strand.
GGATTGGGATGCGAACGGGATAGTGACGGTCTGGTGCAACACCCAATTGCCGTTCGACACGCAAACGACATTGGCCGAAATCCTCGATTTGCCGGCCGCGCGGGTGCGCGTCACCGTGCCGGGAATTGGTGGTGGCTTCGGTGGCAAGCTGAGGATCGGTGTCGAGCACTTCGCAGCTCTCCTGGCGCGCAAGACTGCCCGCCCGGTCAAAGTGATGTCGACGAGCGAAGAGGAGCTTACAGCCGCGCTTCCGCGTCAGGCTTCCGTGGTTCTGCTCAAAACTGCCGTTGACAAGGATGGGCATCTTCTTGCCCGAAGCGGTCGGGTCATCGTGGATTGTGGCGCTTATGCCGGCTCAGGTCCAGGCACGGCTGCTATCGCACTTCAGGTCATGGCAGGTCCGTACAAGACAGGAGCGCTCGCGTTCGAAAGCATCGCTGTCTACACGAACAAGGTCCATTCTGGCTCCTTCCGTGCTCCGGCGGGACCGATGGCGAATTTCGCGATGGAAAGCCAGATCGACATGATCGCAAAGGATCTCGGCCTGGATCCTCTCGAAATGCGCCTGCGCAACATCGTCAAGGAGGGGGATCCGGGCCCTTCGGGCGAGACGCACACCTCTGTGAGCATCGAGGAATGTCTGCGCAAGGCAGCCGATGCGATCGGCTGGCAAGATCGTAATCCCGAGCCAGGACGGGGCAAGGGCATCGCCTGCAGCTGGTGGATGACGACGGGTGGCTCGTCTGGTGTCTATGTCAAGATCAATCCCGATGGGAGTGCGACGCTCGTCAGCGGCGCCGTTGAAATCGGCACCGGCGCGATCACGGGAGCCGCTCAAGTGCTCGCCGAGGAGCTGTCTCTGGACTTGACGGACATCAACGTCACCGGGGTGGACACTCAGGCCGCGCCGTTCGACTACGGCGCTCAAGGCAGCCGTACGACCTTTTCTGTGGGCAATGCGTGCCTTGCGGCAGCTAAAGAGCTGCGGCGTCAGATGTTCGAACTCGCGGCCAAGCAGCTGGAAGCACCGATTGAGGATATGAAGCTGCAGGACAAGCACGTGGTCGTCGGCAACAAGTCGATTTCGATTGCGGAGCTGGCACGCATCTCGCGTCTTGCCGGTGGCGGGCTCATTGCGCATGGCACAGCCATTTCACCGGCACCAGCCTACGATCCGACACGCGTCAAGAACCATCCGCTCCCGGTCTGGAATACGCCGAGCTACCATGCCCACGCCGTCGACCTTTCCGTCGATCAAGCCACGGGCAAAGTGACGATCAATCGCTATGTCGTGGCCCAGGACGTCGGATATGCGATCAATCCGACCTATATTGAGGGACAGATCGAGGGTGGCGTGGCGCAAGGTATAGGCCAGGCCCTGTCGGAAGAGATCGTCTATCAGGACGGTCGCGTCATGAATGCGAACCTGACAGATTACAAGATGCCGACGGCGATGGATGTCCCGGAGATCGAGAGCATTATCGTCGAATGCCGATCCGCTGCCGGTCCTTACGGTGCCAAGGGCGTTGGAGAGCCACCATGCATCGAACCACCGGCTGCAATCGGCAATGCGATCGCGGCGGCGACTGGCTGCTGGCCGAACTCGCTGCCGATGACCGCTGAAAAGATTGCCGCCACAATGCGAGCCCCGCACTCATGATCCGCGTCGAGGTCAATATGCATGGAAATCTCCGTCGGTTCTTGCCCGGCGGGGTTGGATCCATTCAGCTTGACCTCCCCGAGGGAGCGACGATTCTCAACGTGATCGGCTCGTTGAGCGCCGAGCATGATGTCTGGCTGGCCTCGATTGGTGACATGGTCGTGCCGTTGTCAGCTGAAGTCAAAGACGGAGCCGAGCTCAATTTCTTTCCCTATCTTGAAGGCGGCTAGTATGAACTTCTTTGTTCGGCGACGGACCGAGAAGTGTTGACCCGCGATCGAGCCGTCTTTGAACTAATTCGTTCACGTGAAGGAGCGGTGCGACTGATCTATTGAGTGTTCGGCCTGGTGTGAATACGGTCAAGCACGCTCGAGCGAAGCAGAGTTTCACTGTCAAGGCGTCATGCCGCAAGCAAAGGAGTGTAAGCCAAATGTCGAACGCGCCCCTTCCGACTTTGTCGATCGTCGGCGGCACTGGAGATCTCGGATCCGGCCTTGCCCGCAGCTGGAGTCGCGCCGGATATTCCGTCATTCTTGGATCGCGCTCGATTGAGCGCGCTCAGGATGCAGTCGCGCTCTTAAAATCCGACGGGTTCGCCAATGTGACTGGCGAGGCCAACGCTGCCGCCGCGGCGAAGAGCGATATTGTTGTCGTTGCGGTGCCATTCTCCAGTTATGAGACAAGCCTGGCCGAGATCAAGGACGCGGCCAAGGGCAAGATTGTTGTCACCGCGGTCGTGCCGCTCGTGCCGCCGAAGGTCTCTGTTGTTCAACTCCCGAGCGCCGGGTCGGCTGCGCTGATCGCCCAATCGCAGCTTGATCCGAGTTCGCGGGTGGTCGGAGCGTTTCACAATGTCGGCTCACAGAAGCTCCATGCCGGAGGAAAGGCGGACTGCGACGTTCTGGTGTTCAGCGATGATCCTGAGGCCCGCAAGGAGGTGATGTTGCTGGCGGATGCGGTGAGCAATCGCGGGATCGATGGCGGTGCGCTCGCGAACTCCGCTGCAGCCGAGGCCCTCACCTCCGTCCTGATCGCGATCAACCGCAAATACAAGGTGAAGGGTGCCGGCATCACGATTTCCGGCCTGACCTGAATGGAAAACCACACGGGCGTTCGCAACGATGCTCACAGCCCTCGATCCTCTAGACCGCAAAATCCTAAGCGAACTCATTCGGGATGCCCGCATAAGCCAGCTGGCGTTGGCCGAACGGGTCGGCCTCTCGGCAACGTCTTGCGCAAGGCGCGTGCTGCAAATGGAGAAAGCCGGGATCATCAAAGGCTACTCGGCCGAGATCGATGCAAACTCGCTTGGCTTTCCCCTCACCGTGATCGTCCACATCACGCTTGACCGCCAAAGCGAGGGCGCGCTCAGGGCTTTCGAAGCCGAAATTCAGAAATGCCCCGACGTGATCGCCTGCCATCTGATGTCCGGTACGGACGATTATCGGCTTTCGGTACTGGCGCGCGACATGGAGGACTACGAACGCATTCATAAGCAGCACCTGTCACGCCTGCCGGGGGTGGCAAGACTGCAATCGAGTTTCGCAATGCGCACTGTCATAAAGCGGTCAATTTCTCCGGCGGCGCTTCATGGCTAGCCTCTCCGTTGCGAAGCGGAGTTCGGAATAAGGGCAAGAGATAGCACGGAAACGCGCGTCAGCACGCTTGAAGGATGCGAACGTCGAAGACTTATCCAGGAGGTGTGCCAGGGTCTGCTTAAGGGAGAAGCAGATAGGATACAGAACTGATTTCGGGTACGGCGCGTAGAGATCGTATTCGAGGAGAGATGCCCCGCGCCAGAAACAACAAGACGTGTGGGCAGCGGCGAAGGAGGAAAAAGTCGCGATGACGAGGAGCATCACATACAGCGCCCTTCCCGGGATCCCTCTGGTGGGGCCTGGCGACGATCTGGTTGGTGTCATCGCGGATGGCGCGAAGACCGGAGAGATCGCCGTGGCATCTGGCGATATTTTTGTCGTCGCACAAAAGATCGTGTCGAAGGCGGAAAACAGGTACGTCTATCTCGATGATGTGAGGCCTTCCGACCGCGCTGTGGAGCTTGCAAAAACGGTCGGCAAAGATTCCCGGCACATCGAGGTGGTACTCTCAGAATCCACCGAGGTCCTTCGCGCAAGACAGAATGTGATCATCGTTGTTCACCGCCTCGGCTTCGTGATGGCGAACGCCGGCATAGATGAATCCAATATCGAGCAGGATCGCGGCCATCGCGTGTTGTTGCTGCCTGAAGATCCGGATGACAGTTGCCGGCACCTCAAGCGCGGCCTCGATCGACAATTCGGGGTCGATGTCGGCGTCATCATAAACGATAGCTTCGGCCGTCCATGGCGCAACGGCGTCGTAGGTGTGGCGCTTGGAAGTGCTGGAATTCCTGCCCTTCAGAGCATGATCGGCAAGCCCGATCTGTTCGGCCGGCCCATGCAGGTAACAGAGATCGCGGTCGCGGATGAGCTGGCGGCCGCCGCCTCGCTCTTGATGGGACAGGCGGCCGAAGGCCAACCAGTAATCCATGTTCGTGGATTCTCCTCTCGTGCGCCTATCAATTCGGCGTCCGCGCTCGTGCGTGCGAAAGAACGGGATATGTTCAGATGAACGGGCGGTCACATTTGCCGGGAAAAGGGCGTGTTGTGGCGCTCTGCGGGGGCGTCGGAGGAGCAAAGCTCGCTGTTGGATTACAGCACGTTCTCGGAGAACGATTGACCGTGGTCATCAATGTGGCCGACGATTTCGAGCATCTCGGACTCCATATCTCGCCGGACCTCGATACAGTCCTTTATACGCTCGCCGGTCTCAGCGATCCCGAGCGCGGCTGGGGCCGATCCGATGAGACCTGGAACTTCATGGAGGCCTTGAAGCAGATCGGCGGCGAGACCTGGTTCTTGCTCGGGGATCGCGATATGGCGATGCATATCGAGCGGACCCGCCGCCGCTTAAGGGGAGAAAGTCTCACAGCGATTGCGAGCGACATTGCACGACGGCTCGGGATCGCTTCAGCTGTGCTGCCCGTCACCAATGACAGGCTTTCGACCATCCTCGACACCACGGAAGGCGAGCTCGAATTCCAGCGCTATTTCGTCGAGCGTCGCTGCGAACCGGTTGTCAAGCAGATCCGGTTCAGCGGGGCGCAAAACGCTCGCCTGAGCGAGGAGGTGCTTGCGTCATTCGATGCCGAGGATCTCCGCCTCATCATCCTATGTCCTTCCAATCCTTATCTCAGCATCGATCCAATCCTGGCTGTTCCAGGGATGGCTGAAAAACTGCGTGCGACCAGCGTTCCCGTTGTGGCCATTTCCCCGATTATCGGCGGTCAGGCAATCAAAGGACCGACGCGCAAGATCATGGACGAACTCGGCCTTGAGCCGTCAAATGCAGAGATTTCCAGGCATTATGCGGGGCTGCTCGATGGCCTAATCATAGATATTGCCGATGCGGCAGGGGCGGGCGACCTGGGGGTCGATGTACACCCGGCGCCTACGCTCATGACAGACATGCAGTCGAAGTTCATGCTCGCAGAGCATGCGCTTGCCTTCGGCGAAAACCTTCGCGCAACGCACGAGCGGCGGGGCAGGGCCCCTTCAAAGGGAGGCGCATCATGACGACACGTGATGCATGGGTAGTCATCCCGGCAAAATCGTTCTGGTGCGCGAAGCAGCGGCTCTCCCCATTGCTGACGGCATCCGAGCGCGCCCTGTTGGCCCGGTCTATGCTGTGCGATGTTCTGAGCGCGGCATGTGGCGTGATAAAACTAAATCATATCGCTGTGGTAACAAATGCTGAGGATGTCGCTCAAGAGGCGGCTCGTCTGGGGACTGTCGTGATTGATGACGGCGGTGCGGACGGAACCAATGCGGCAGTGGCAGCCGGGCTCGCCGCGGTCGAAAATCGTGGGGACGAACTCATCCTTGTTCTGCCGAGCGATGTGCCGGCTATCTTGAGCGAGGACGTTTCGACGCTCCTCCAAGCCGCGCAAGGCAACGCCGTGATCGTGCCGGCGCCGCGCGATGGCGGCACCAACGCGGTTGCATTCACCGTAGCGCGAGCCTTGCAGCCGTGTTTCGGCCCCGATAGCTTCGCCCGCCACATCGCCGCAGCCGATAGGCTCGGCATTCAGCCTATCGTGTGCCGCAATGCAAGGATTGGGCTTGATCTCGATGCTCCCGCCGATGTCTTTGATTTTCTTGACCTGAACACGTCCACAGCCACCGATCGCTATTTGCGTTCGATTAATCTCGGCCAAAGGCGGCTGGGGATGGGAACGGACGGACGGGGCGCGCAAGCGTCGATGCGGCGGCCGAAGTGAGCTCGGGGTTGGTTGCCCAAAATGCAGAGAGCTCCGACGTTTTTCGCGGAGCGTGAGGAGTTCTGAGAATGGTGGATCGGATGCTTCTGGAATCCTTGAGGCGAAGTGACATTTCCGCTTCCGAGGCCATGTCTCTCGTCAGCGACGTGTCCCTTCCCGATCTCATGCGGATGGCGGCATCAAAGCGGGATGAGGCTCACGGCAGAAAGATCTCCTACTCGCGAAAAGTCTTCATTCCGCTGACCCAGTTATGCCGGGATGTCTGCCACTACTGCACATTCGCCCATCCGCCCCAAAAAGGGCAGCGTGCCTACCTCACCATCGATGAGGTGCTGGCGATCGCGCGTGCCGGTCGTGAGGCCGGCTGCAAGGAGGCGCTGTTTACGCTGGGCGACAAGCCTGAGCTGCGCTACCGCCAGGCCGAGCGAGAGCTGCACGAGATGGGCTTTGCATCGACGCTCGCCTACCTCCAGGAAGCCGCGCGCGTGGTTTTCTGCGAGACTGGCTTGTTGCCGCACCTCAATCCAGGCTTGATGGAGGCCGACGATATCGCAGCTTTGCGCAAGGTCTCCATCTCGCAAGGGATCATGCTCGAGAGCGCCTCGGCACGACTGTGCGAGCCCGGGGGGCCACATTTCGGCTCACCTGACAAGGAGCCTGGAAGTCGGTTGCGGACAATTGAACTGGCAGGCCAGCTCTCGGTCCCATTCACGAGCGGATTGCTCATCGGTATCGGCGAGACGCCGCTTGAGCGCATCTCCTCATTGCTTGCATTGCGCAATTTAGACGAAAGCTACGGGCACATTCAGGAAGTCATTATCCAGAACTTCAAGCCGAAGCCGGATACCCGCATGAGGGGCGCGGCGGCCCCAACAATGGAAGAGCATCTGTGGACCATTGCGCTCGCGCGATTGCTGTTCCGGCCCGACATGAACATCCAGGCTCCCCCCAATCTCAGCCCGGGCGTACTGGACAAGATTCTGGCCGCTGGCATCAATGACTGGGGCGGCGTATCCCCGGTTACACCGGACCATGTCAATCCGGAGGCGCCATGGCCGCATCTGGCACGTCTCTCCGAGGCCACCGTTCAATGCGGCAAGACGCTCGTCGAACGCCTCGCAGTTTATCCGCCCTATGCGCGTCAATATGCTCGCTGGACTGACATGTCGCTGCAGAAGAACCTGCTCGGTCTTGTCGACGGACATGGCTGGCCGCGCCGAGACGAATGGTGCCCTGGAGCGAGGTGCGAGCCGCCTGCCGGGGACCTCGCGATGCTGCGTGAAGATGCCAGCTCGCCCGCCGTCCTAACCGGCAGCTTTCGGAGAATCGTCGCAAAGGCTCATTCTGGGGCACGACTCGACGAGGCAGAGATCGTGTCGCTGTTCGAAGCCGAGGAGTGCGACTTCACGGCCGTGTGCCGCGCTGCTGACGAGCTGCGCCGCTCCGTCAATGGGGATTCCGTTAGTTATGTCGTCAACCGCAACATAAACTACACTAATATCTGCTACTTCAGGTGCCAGTTCTGCGCGTTTTCGAAAGGAAAGCTCGCCGAGAACTTGCGCGGGCGGCCGTACGATATTTCCATGGATGAGATCGGGCGGCGCGCGCGCGAAGCCTGGGAGCGTGGCGCGACCGAAGTCTGCATGCAGGGCGGCATCCATCCCGCCTACACCGGCGCAAAGTATCTTGAGATTTGTCGGACCGTAAAGCAGTTCACGCCCGAAATGCATATCCATGCTTTCTCGCCCTTGGAGGTGTTTCAGGGGGCCAAGACGCTCGGAGTTTCGGTCGATGAGTTTCTGCGCGAGTTGAAGGACGCCGGTCTTGGTACATTGCCCGGGACCGCCGCAGAAATCCTGGACGACGAGGTCCGCGCGATTCTGTGTCCCGACAAGATCAACACCGCGCAATGGCTGCAGGTCATGGCAGCGGCCCATAGAGCCGGATTGCGCAGCACCGCAACGATCATGTTCGGTCATGTCGACCGTTACGAGCATTGGGCAAAGCATCTGTTGCGCATCCGGGATCTTCAGACCGAGACCGGCGGCTTCACTGAATTTGTCCCATTGCCGTTCGTGCACATGGAGGCCCCGATCTACTTGAAAGGGCGCTCGCGCAAGGGGCCGACCTTCCGCGAAGTCGTTCTCATGCATGCGATCGGGCGGCTCGTCTTCCACACGAAAATCTCCAACATCCAAACCTCTTGGGTGAAACTCGGCGAACAAGGCATTCGCGCCTGCCTTGAGGCTGGTGTGAACGATCTCGGCGGCACGCTGATGGACGAAACGATCTCGCGTTCAGCCGGTGCTCAGCATGGCCACGAGATGGCTCCAAAACAAATGGAAGAGCTCATCCGGGCCATGGCACGCCTGCCGCGCCAACGTACGACGCTCTATGGCGAAGTTGCTGACGCTCGTTATCTCGCGTCGCTGAACCCTCCGGCGCTCACTCCGATTGTTACGGGACTGGACGACCATCGCGAGGTGCGAAACATCCCTCGGTCCCGCGCGCTTGAAATGACGTAATGGGAGCGCGTCCCGCGCGAGCCTGAGACGATGCCGAAAGGCGTCGGCCGGGAATGCTTGACGCTGAATTTGATTTGTGATCACATATCGAGAACGGAGGGCCCCTAAAAGTGAGCCGCATTATCGCGCCAGCGCACGCTTTCGGCCGGGCATTGATCGCGCATCCAGCTTCGATCGGCCGGCGCTTCGCGCCATCTCTTCGTGTTGCTCTCAGCTCAAGCTTGTTGTGGGCGCGCAATGCGCTGTGCCGCAAGAGTCATTGGATCAACTATTCCGCGGCCTATGAGTTGGCTCAGCGTTGCAGGCCATCCAAGTGCATTCTTGGCGTCGTCCGCGTCAGTGGATCACGACGAGCAGCGGCAACGCCCTGCTTCAGCGCTCGAGATTTCGCGTTTCTGGCGCGCGCTCAGCTGAACCGCTCAGAACTGCTGTCCAGAGCGACTGCTAGTGGCCGAGGCGTAAGCACAAGAATCTGCCTTGGTCTTTGACCCGAAGGCCGATGAGGTCGCCAATCTGAGGGGGATTTTCCCGGCGGCCAATTTAACGATCACACCAATCAGGAGCATTCATGCCGACTTTAAATGAGGACCGAGCAGCCATTTTGAAAGTGCACCGCGACTGGTGGGTTGCCAATCACAAGTGGGATATCCCCTTGATGCGAACCTGCTTCCCGAGTGGCACCGCGTTCTTGAATTTCAACCTTAGCGGCGATCCGTACTTTGGGCGGGAGGAACTGACCGCTTTTTGGGAGTCGTTCAAGGACAGGCCGCGATCGAAGCCTGCGGTCATGCACATCTGGCGTCTGGATCTCCATGGCGACATGGCCTACCTGCTTTGCGAAGGCAATTTCGAGGAAGCCGACAAACCGGACCAGTACCTGCGCAGCACCGAAATTTACGTGCGCAACGACGGAGAGGGAAAGCCGGAGTGGAAGATCTGGCACTTCCACTGCTCGGAGATGGCGCCCAAAGACAAGATCCGGCAGCCGTTCGGCGATAGCTACGCCAGCCGCGGCGTGGGTTATCTGCCGCCAGGCTTCGGCAAGAGCTTCTCGGTTACGGACGACCAAAAGCTGTAATCAAAGCGAGCGCCCCGCCGGGCTGGCCGCGCCGCCTACATCCGGCGGACAGGCTGATCCCGCCGGGGCGAAGAACGTCCAAAGAAGATTTTCCAGCTGAACTTGCCGCCCGATGTGACCGCCGAGAAGCGGATGGACCGTAGTGCGCGAGCCTCACTGGAAAGGGAGAGCACACGCAATCGAGCGTCCCTTCGGCCGTTCGGAACGTCGTGACCGTGGAGGACTCATGAGGCGGCTCACTATCAAGCGACCGGTCGGTCCGATCGCCGTTTCTTACCATGGCGAGACCGACGCGAGCAGGCCGCCAATCCTGTTCGTGCATCCTATCAATCTCAAGGGCGCGGCGTGGGCCGAAATTGTTCCGGCATTCGCCGACCGATTTACGATTGTCCCCGACATGCGTGGATTCGGTGACTCGCCGCCGGCCGAACAGTACGACCTTGCGCGGTGGGCGCAGGACTGCATCGATGCCGTGGACCGGGCAGGCATCGATCGCTTCCACGCCATCGGCGGTTCGCTTGGTGGAGCAATTTCGGTCTATCTCGCCGCTGCAGAGCCCAAACGGGTCCTCTCGGTTGTTGCGGTAGGCAGTCAGCTCTACTCGCGAGATTCTGACAATGCGGCTGTTCTAGCCACCCTCGAGTATCACACCGTCACCGAAATGTTTGAGCTTATCTTGCCGAAATATGCGCTGGGTCCACACGCGTCTGCCGAAGTGGTGGCCAAGACCATTGCGCTGCGCAATCCAAACGGAAAGGACGACATCCGTCGCGTGTGGAGAGCCGCCTGCGCGGCCGATATCCGCGCCCATGTGGCCAGCGTCAATTGCCCTGTGACGGTTCTGACCGGGGAGTTCGACCTGACTTGCCCTCCCGCAGCCGGCGCAGAAATGGCAGCCTCGCTGCATGCTCCGCACGTTCTCCTGCCAGGTATCGGTCATTTGCCGATGCTGGAGGATCCGCTGGCTTTGATCGCGGCGATCAAGGCGCACCTCGAGCGTGTGGAGTCTTGATGATGACGTACTCGATTGTCGCCCGGGATTCGGTTACGGGTGAGTTGGGTGTTGCGAGCCAATCGCATTATTTCGCCCTCGGGCGCGTTGTGCCGTTTGCGCGAGCCGGCGTTGGTGTTGTTGCGACCCAATCGTTCGTTGATCCAGCTTACGGGCCGAACGGGCTGGATCTCATGGCCTCCGGCGTGTCGGCGCCGATGGCGCTCACGAGCCTGCTTGCGAAGGACGAGGACCGAGAGCTGCGCCAAGTCGCCTTTCTCGATGCCGCTGGCGGCAAAGCCATGTTCACTGGCGATCGCTGCGTTCCCCACCGCGCTCAGCTCGAGGCCAGCAACGTTGTGGTGCTGGGAAACATGCTGGCCAGCGACGCCGTGGTTCCCGCCATGCTGGCAGCTTACGAGGATACTGCCGGCCCACTTCTCGACCGCATGCTCGCGGCGATGGATGCAGCTGAAGCCGCTGGAGGTGACGCCCGCGGCCGGATGTCGGCCGCGCTCCTCATTGTGTCCGCCGAAATCGCTCCAGCGCCCTGGGCTAACCGGCTCATCGATGTGCGAGTTGACGACCATCCGGAGCCGCTTGCCGAATTGCGCAGGCTCACCAAGCTCTCTCAGGCCCACACGATCTTCGGCGCATCTGTCTTCACACCCGGGCTGCTCTCGGGCGAGACGGCAGCGACAGGTCCGCAGCTTGCAGAGGCGCTGCGCATGCTCACGGACGCCCAGGGATTGATCGGCTTTGATCCAGAGCCAACCTTCTGGAAGGGCGTGCTGCTGATCCGCGCCGGCGAGATCGCTTCAGGGAGGAGACTCGTTGCCGCCATCGTTGCGGCGCGACCGCAGTATCGGGCCTTCGTCGATGGGCTCTACGCAGTCGGCATCCTTCAGCTGTCATCGAACGAACTCCTCGGTGCGTGAAAAGCTCAATCCTCTTGCCTCCTCTGCGAGGCATTCTGCCGCCGCCAGCCGGGCGGCAATTGCCTCAACGCGCGATTCGGGAATCCCCGCCGACGAAGCTTGACGGGTTTTTCATAATGTGATCACATATCTCATATAGGAGAGGGAACTTGGAATCGCGCAACCTCATTGCCCTGCTGCCGTTGCCGTCCCTCGTCCGGGACTCGATGGCGGATCAGGTTTACCGGCATTTGAGAGATGGTCTGATGGCCGGACGCTTTGCGCCGGGTCAGAAGTTGACAATCCGGGGCCTTGCCGAGGCGCTGGGCTCAAGCCCGACGTCGGTACGGGAGGCGCTCCGCCGCCTGCAAGCCGAGGGCGCCTTCGAATTCCGCGATTCGGCGCGACTGAGCGTTGGGAGCCTGTCCGAGGCGCAGCTGCGGGATGTGCGCGATGCGCGCGTGGCGCTCGAGGGGCTGCTGGCCGAGCGCGCGGCTTCGCGTATGACGCGTGTCGACGATGCCGAGGTGGCGCAACTCTACGGCCGGCTGCAGAGCGCCGCTGATGCAGTCAATGGACCCGCTTATCTCTGGACCAACTTCGCCTTTCATCGGCGGATCTACCAAATTGCACAGGCACCGGCGATTCTCGGCGCCGTCGAGCATTTTTGGCTGCTCATTGGTCCGTGCTTCGTGCTCGTTGCTCCCGACGCTGCCCACCTGCAGCGTTCTATGGACGCGCACCGCCAGATCCTCAATGCGCTGTTGAACCGCGATGCGCCCGCCGCTCGTGCCGCTGTGACAGACGACATCATGCAGGCCGCCAATTGTCTGTCCCGCTTTCTCGACAATGCGGGCATTGGGCGCTCCGTGGCCGTTCCGAGACGCGGCCGGGCAGGTGCACCGGCATGAGCGTGCTGCAGCGTCTTGTGCCTCATCCCGAGCTGCGCGTCCTGATCTCGGCGGGCGCATCCGGCATTGGCGCCGCACTTGCGGGTGCCTTCGTTGAGGCTGGTGCGTATGTGCATATCTGCGACGTCAACGACGATGCGCTTGCAAGCTTCTGCAATCAACATCCGCAGGTCCTTGCCACAAAGGCCGACGTATCGGACCGCGGTGCGGTCGCGGCCGTCTTTCGCGCGCAGGCTGCGCGTTGGGGTGGGCTCGACGTGCTCATCAACAATGCAGGCATTGCCGGACCGACGGGCGGAATCGATGCCATTGCAGAGTTCGATTGGCAGCAAACGATCGATATCAATCTCAATGCACAGTACCGCTTCGCCCGTCATGCGGTCCCGATGCTTCGCCAATCTCGCTATGGACAAATCCTCTGCATGGCCTCCGTTGCCGGCCGCCTCGGTTATGCCTGGCGTACCCCGTACGCGGCAACGAAATGGGCTATTGTTGGGCTCGTCAAATCGCTTGCTGCCGAGCTCGGTCCTGACGACATCCGCGTCAATGCGCTTTTGCCCGGTATCGTCGAGGGCCCGCGCATGGAGGGCGTAATCCGCGCGCGCGCCGAGCAGCTCCATACCAGCTACGAGGCGATGCGCCAGGAATACCTCAAGAAGATCTCGCTGCGTCGCATGGTGACGGCTGAGGACGTTGCGGCCATGGCCTTATTCCTCTGCTCGCCAGGTGCACGCAATGTGACTGGCCAAGCGATCAGCGTTGACGGGAATGTGGAATACCTGTGAAACGTGAGAATGGGGGGATGACTTTGCAGATCGAGATCGTGGCGGATCTGAAGACGACGCTTGGCGAAGGCCCGCTTTGGGACACCGAGCAGCAGCGTCTGTACTGGATAGACAGCATCGATGGTCGCGTTTTTCGTGCGACCGCAGATGGACGCGAGCTTCGCGCCTGGGATGTTGGAGCGAAAATCGGCTCGATGGCGCTTCGTCGCGACGGTACGCATGCGCTCGTCGCGCTGCAATCGGGCGTGCATGATCTCGATCTGGAGAGCGGGGAGCTGAAGCTGATCGCGGCCCCCGAGGCACATTTGCCGCGCAATCGATTGAATGACGGCAAAGTCGATCGCCGCGGGCGTTTCGTGTTCGGTTCCATGGATACACTGGAGGATCAGGCCTCCGGCCGTCTCTACCGGCTCGATCCCGATCTCTCGCTGCACGTCCTGGATGAGAAGATCATCGTGTCCAATGGCCCGTGCTGGAGCCCGGACGACCAGACCTTCTATTTCGCCGACACCTGGACTGGAGAAATCTGGGCCTACGACTATGACATAGAGACTGGCGCTGCGACCAAGCGGCGCCGTTTCGCGCCAGTAGATCGCTCAAACGGCGGTGCTGCCGATGGCGCCACAGTCGATGCAGAAGGATTTCTTTGGCAAGCGCTTGTTTATGATGGAAAGCTCGTACGCTACGCGCCCGACGGCAGCGTTGAGCGCGTTATTCAGATGCCGGTGCGCAAGGTCACGAGCGTGATGTTCGGTGGTCCCAACCTCGACATTCTCTATGTGACCTCCATGGCGAAGCCGCCCTTGCCGCGATTTCCCGATGACGGACAGCAGCGCGGGGCCCTATTTGCAATCAAGGGGCTTGGCGTCCGGGGCATACCGGAGCCGCGGTTCGCCAGCTGACCTCGCGAAAAGCTGCCTCGTCATCAATTGGCAGGCGAGGAGATCCATCGTGCACAAGCGCGATGGGCACTCCTGATCCGGCTGTCCTGCCATCAAAGCCGAAAATTCCGCGGCCGCCGCCGCTTACCGCTACCGATTAGCTCTTGAGGTTTCACATGGCCAGGTCTGGCAAGGTCATTCTCACTTGCGCCTTAACCGGCGCGATCCACACGCCCTCAATGTCCGCGCACCTGCCGGTGACACCGGAGGAGATCATCGAAGAGGGCGTGCGAGCTGCGGAAGCGGGAGCTGCGATTCTGCATGTGCATGCACGCAACCCGAAAACTGGTCAGCCGGACCAATCGGTCGAAGGATTTGCGAAGATTCTCCCGGAGTTGAGCCGCAGATCGGGGGCCGTGATCAACATCACGACCGGCGGCAGCCCATTCATGACAGTCGCCGAACGCGTGGAGCCCGCCCGGCATTTCCGGCCTGAGCTGGCCTCGCTCAACATGGGCTCCTTCAACTTCGGCCTGTTTCCGATGCTCGAGCGTTATCACGAGTTCACCCATCAGTGGGAACGCGAGCACCTGGAGTCCTCACGCGACCTCGTTTTCCGTAACACCTTTGCCGAGATCGAGCAGGTCCTCGCATTGTGCGCGCCCAGTGGCACGCGATTTGAATTCGAATGCTACGATGTCGGCCACCTCTATAATCTTAAGCACTTTGTCGACCGCGGAGTGGTGCGGCCGCCGTTCTTCATCCAGTCCGTCTTCGGTTTGCTCGGCGGGATCGGGGCGCATCATGAGGACATCGTCACCATGCGCCGCACGGCCGAGCGGCTGTTCGGCGACGACTATGTCTGGTCGGTACTCGGCGCGGGCGCCGCGCAGATGCGCATAGGCGCCATGGCTGCGGCAATGGGCGGCAATATCCGCGTGGGACTCGAGGACAGCCTTTGGGCGGGGCCTGGCAAGCTCGCCACCTCCAGCGCCGAGCAAGTGAGGCTAGCCCGCTCGATCCTGAAAGGACTCGGATTAGAGGCAGCAACCCCGGACGAGGCTCGTGTCATGCTGAAGTTGAAAGGGACGAGCGATGTCGGCTTCTGAGTGCGATCTTGTGGCGACCTTTTGCGAATGAGACCGGCGCCAGCTCAGCAAGGCAGCCAAGGGCCACCGATCAGCGTTCGGGGCGAAGACAGGAGAGCTCGGTGAGCTGTGAATAGCGTCCGGCTCTCTGCCGTGAGCGCGTGCGTCGTCGTCGCCTAGACTTCGCTGGGCATAGACGAACACGAAATGGTCTCACGTTCCGCAGGACGAGCCGATGGCGGTTCAATGTGACCAGCCGGCCTAATCGTCGCGTTTTCGGGTTCGAGCATGAGTTCAAATAGCATTGCATGCGCGCGCCGCACCATACGACATATCGCCACGTGTCAATTCGGCGCTTGGACGAAAAAAAGGTGATCGACCGCAAAGAACAGAGACGTTCTACGCGGCTTAATAGGGAGGGCAGGATGATGCGAGAACAGGCGAAAAGTGTCCACCGCTCGCCCAGATATGACGCTGACGGCTGGACCCACTGGCCGGATCATGAGGTCGAGAGCACCCAGCTGAGACGCCTGCTGGGAGATGCTCAAGAGGGCGCAAGCTTCGTGTCCGAGTGCCTCATGATTGCCGGCAAGATCGTTGTCGGCGACGACGAGAGCTGGCTCGAGGAGTGGCGTGCCCTGGCCGACCGGATCGCAAGGCGCGCGCGCCTCTCAAGCGCAGAAGGCCACTTTACGACGGCAAGGAACGAATGGCTGCGCGCCTTGAACTATTATCGCACAGCTTCCGCCTTTCTTGTTCGCAGCGATCCGAGAATTCCCGAACTGTCTCGCATTGCCAACTCATGTGCCGAGGCCTTCCTGGAAGTGCTGTCTCCGCGTGGAGAGGTGCTCGAGATCCGCTTCGGTACCAATTTGCTCCAAGGCTATCTCATTCGTTCATCGGCCGCGCCGCGCAAATCCCCGGTGGTCGTGGCCATCGGCGAGGAAAGAGATACGAAAGAAGACCTATTGGTGAGATTTCAGTCTCATGCCATTGCGAACGGCCTGTCATTGCTCGTTACCGACCTGCCGCGAGAGATCGAGCGCTTCCAGGATCGACCGGTCCACCATTATCAATGCGTGGCTCTACGTCGCTGGTTGGATTATCTACTCAGCCGCGATGACGTCGATCAGAGGCGAATCGCCTTGATAGGCGATGGTCTTGGAGGGGCCCTTGCCACACGCGTGGCGGCAACCGAAACGAGGTGGGCTGCTGCCGTTTGCGACGGCGGATTTTGGGATGATCTCGAGCACAGATATGTCACCGCCAGCCTCTTCGGTCCAGATATAAAACTATCCCCGTTCTGTAAGCTTGCCCGTCAGATCAAATGTCCATCCTTGGTCGTTGTGGGAGAGCACGACTATGTCAGCCTGGAGGATATCACTGCCTTGCATGAGCACTGCCGCGCCGCCGGCGTACCCATGGATCTCAAGATCTTCAAGGGCGAGGAGACCGGTTCATCGCACCGGCAACTCGACAATCCGAGCATTGGGCGGCAGTTTATCTTCGATTGGCTCAGAGACAAACTGCGCATCGACCGAAACGACCAGGCGCCTAGCATTCCAACGCGAAAGAATTGCGTAAAGAACGCTCGGCCGCTGGCGCTCAATGATACCCGCACGGCGTCGAGGGCCTAGGGCGCGAATTCAATTGGGATCAATCGCTCTCGCGCTCGGCGTCCGGTGCGCACAATCTGCTCATAAATCCTTCGGAGCCGAATGGCTCCTGTAATATAGCCACTCACACGTCCGGCTTGCTTGCATCCAGCTCGAGCTGAAGGGCCACTTTCTCCATTCTGCGCTTGATGGTCGAAAGCACTTCTCTGAAATCTTGCAGCCTTTCGTGCCCAAGATCTGCAAAAATCGTCTCATCCAGTTTTCTGCGCTTGGCTGCAAGGCTCGTAATTGCCTTACGAGCCTTTTCGGTCAGCGACATCAAAACGACCCTGCCATCCGCCGGAGAGGCAGTGCGAGATACGAAGCCCCCCTTTTCCAGCATTTTGGTCTCTGCGGTCACGAACGGGGAGCGGACGTTGATCTTCGCCGAAACATCTCCGACGGACACGCCTGCACCCTGATCCAGATCGGCAATCGCCATTAGGATCAGCCATTGGGGGCCGCTGACGCCAAGTGCCTTTGCCCAGGTCCGCCGAATGTCCTCCAGATGCACATTGATGGCCGCAATGTCCCAACCGACTTCTCCTATGATTCGGTCCGACGGAGCGGTTTGTTTGCTTGTCCTGTGACCTTTCGCGCTCAGCGAGGGCTGCTGCCGGGTCGTATCTCGGGACATGATCCGAGACCTCCTCTTCATTATTTCGCCAACTTACCTAACCCGGTTTGCAACACGCAGCAACAATGCGGGTGCGGTGGTGTGTTGCTCGAATACCACGACTCTTTCCCGAATCGACACTTCGCTAACTTATATCAGTTGCGTATATAAGTAACTTATATAATGTCCATCCCGTGACGGAGCGGCCCCTCGGTCGCACGTCAAGCAAATCGATCCATTCGCGCGTGGCGAAGACGTCGAGGTGCGCGAAACGAGAAGCAACAGTCGTGAACTTGGGATCATTCTTCGGCAACCGCCCATAAGGGCCGCAGAAGATGTTGGAGGGCTTTTATGAAGACGTTTAACCGAATGCTCTGCGGTTCGGCCGCTGCGCTCAGCTTGATGGGTGGTGCACAGGCGGCCGACCTGCCGGCCAAGGCAGGGCCGATTGAATACGTGAAGGTCTGCTCTCTCTATGGCGCCGGGTTCTATTATATCCCCGGCACCGACACATGCATCAAGCTCGGAGGTTATCTGCGCGTTGATGCGGCCTTCAACACCAACTCGATCTACACGCAGGGCGCGGTGAATGGTGCGCCTGGAGCGGGCAATCGCCTGCGCAACTACTATTCCACCAATGCCCGTGAAGATCTGACGATCGATACGCGCACCGCAACACAATACGGTATGCTCCGCACCTTCTTCGATGGTGTGTTCGACTGGGGGTCGGGCGGCTATACCGGCGTTGGGACCAGCGGTGTTAACGGCTCGACGGTTTACGGCGGAACTGGCGTCGCTGGTGGATCGGTTGGTGTCTATCTGGCCTTCATCCAGTTCGCAGGGTTCACGATAGGCAAAACCATCTCCCAGTTCTCAACGCCCTGGATCAATTACCCCGCGAACAACTTTGACGGTCTGCCGGGCGGCGGCGGTGCGGTTACGGGTGTGAATCAGTTTACGTACACCGCTGACTTCGGCCAGGGTATCACGGCATCATTCTCGGCGCAGGATCAGGTCCAATACTACACGACCAACATCTGGAACATCAGCGGCGCGACAGTGGCTGGTCTTGCGACAGGCGCGTACGGCGCGAGCGACATTGCCGGTGCAAGCTCTCCTGACCTTGTCGCTATGCTTCGAGTCGATCAGGCTTGGGGCCTCTTCCAGGCGTCAGTCGCGATGCATGACAATCATGCCGCTTACTACGGCGCCGACGAGACGACCGGTCATCCCGGCGACAAGTGGGGCTGGGCGGGTCAACTGGCCTTGTCAATCAAGAATCTCCCGACCGGTCCGGGTGACACAATCAACGTCCAAGGCGTTTATACGTATGGCGCAAGCCGCTATAATTTCCAGGACCTCGTACCCACCACCTACGCGATGTACGGGGGGGCGGGACTTGCGGGGGTCTACCAGAGCGTCGGCCTTGCCGGTCTCGCCGACTCGGTCTTCGTGGCGGGCTCCGGTCAGGAACTGACCACCACCTACGGCTTCCGTGGCGGCTATACCCACAACTGGGATCCTTACTGGAACACTGGCATCTACGGTGCGTGGGCTGCTGCGCGATATAATAGTGCAGCGAAAGGCTACATCTGCGGTGCATTCGTCGCGGGCCTTGCGCTCTCGAGCGGCGCGGCCGGCTGCAACCCCGACTTCAACTATGCGGTCGCAGGCGTGATCACTCGCTGGACTCCGGTCAAGAACCTGACCTTCTCGGCCGATCTGGCATACAGCGTGCTCGACCAGAAGTATGCGGCCGGCGGCACTGTGGTGTTGCCGGCGCAGACGGGTATTGCCAAGCCCGGAGTGACCTACGAGCTGAAGGACCAGAGCACGGTGAGCTTGCTCCTGCGAGCTCAGCGCAATTGGTGATCTGTTTTGGCAACTAGCACGAAGGAGAAAGGAAGAGGCTTTTAGAATCGAGTTTGACCTCCAGAAGGCCTCCGGCATGCCCGCCGGAGGCCTTTCTAAGAACCGGTTTTTCAGGCCCATGATCCGCGGGACGAGCGGTGCTCCGCCGCTCGCGTCCCATCTGAAGTCTCACGTTGACCGAACGACCCGACAAGTCTGCAACCTTAAGTCCAAAATCAAGAATGGGCTGAGCAAACTTGACGTAGGGGCAAATTTGTGATCACATATCCGAAATTAAGACTTGGGGGGACCCGCGAAGGTGAAGGACAAGAAACCGCTGCCGCTACTGCCGTCCGTTGCCCGGGACTCGATGGCGGATCAGGTTTACCGGCATTTGCGTGACGGCGTAATGGCCGGCCGCTTCGCGCCGGGCCAGAGGCTGACAATTCGAGGACTTGCCGAGGCGTTGGGTTCGAGCCCGATGCCGGTGCGCGAGGCGCTCCGCCGCCTGCAGGCTGAAGGTGCATTCGAGTTCAGCGACACGGCGCGCCTGAGCGTCGTTCATCTGTCAGGCGCGCAATTGCGCGACGTGCGCGATGCACGGGTGGCGCTTGAGGGGCTTCTTGCCGAGCGCGCGGCAATCCGCATGACGGGCGTTGACGATAGTGAGGTCGCTGAGCTCTATGATCGTCTCCAGGCGGCGGCCGATGCAGTCGATGTGCCCGCTTATCTATCGGCGAATTTCGCCTTTCATAGGCGGATCTATGAGATCGCTCAAGCACCCATCATCCTTGGTGCGGTCGAGAATTTCTGGGTTCTGATTGGCCCGTGCTTCGTGCTCGTTGCGCCCGACGCCGCGCACCTGCGTCGCTCCATGGATGCTCATCGCCGCATCCTTGATGCGCTGACGCATCGCGACGGCCCCGCCGCCCGCGCGGCTGTGACCGATGACATCATGCAGGCGGCCAATTGCCTCTCGCGCGTTATCGACAAACCCGTAAAGAAGCGATCGGCGGCCGCTCCGAAAGGCAGGCGCGGAAACGCCTCTGCCTGAGGATCCTGCAGCGGTTCATGCCTTATCCCGAGCTGTGTGTCTGAACACGTCAGGCGCATCTTTATCTCCGCGATCGTCGATTGTGCGGACGCAAGCGGAACTTCCTGGGTCGCTCCTTTGCGGGAGCGCCTTCGAAGACTCGTGCGCACGAGACAGAGCTATCCACGTCATTCGAGCTTGTTCACGCAAATCCAGAACCTACGCAGGGGACTTGAATGTTGGGAAATCAATCACGCCGCAGCTTTCTCAAGCTGGCGGCGAGCGGCAGTGCGATGTTCACGCCGGGCCTTTTTACCGGGTCTGCAAATGCACAGGGTGGTCCGACGCTCACGGTGGCCTGGGGCACGGATATCGATTCCTTCGATCCGGCGCAATTCAAGTCCGACGGCGCTTATATCGTTCAGGCAAACATCTACGACACGGTGCTGAGCTGGGGTGCAGAGCCAGTCGCCGGATCGCCTAACCTTGCGATTTCCAAGCCCGCTGTTTTCGCAAGCGGCATCGGCGAAAGCTGGACGTATGAGAACGACAACAAAACCCTTGTCGTCAACATCCGTCGTGGCCTGAAATTTCCGAGCGGCCGGCCGGTGAATGCGAACGCGGTGAAATATCTCTTCGACCGTGGGCTGCAATCTTCCGGCTACATGCGGCTCATCTTTCCAACCATGATCGGGGTGACGGAGGCAGATCAATTCGAGGTGCGCGACGATAGTACCTTTGCGATCAACCTGCCGGCGCCGAGTGCCATGTTGCTCGACGTGCTGTCCTTGTCCAACAACGCACTTCTTGATCCCGAAGAGATCAAGCTGCACGCGACCGCCGACGATCCTTGGGCCTCTCAATGGCTTAAGCGCAACACGGCCGGGCTCGGGCCCTATAAAGCCGTCAGAAACGAGCCAGGCGTCGAGGTGGTCCTGGAAGCCACACAAGGCTATTGGGGGGCGTCACCCTATTTCAAGCGCATCGTCATCAAATCAACGGCGAATGAGGCTGACCGGATTCTCCTGCTTAAGCGCAAAGCCATCGACATGGTGATCGGACCCAACTCGATGTCGCCGAAGAATCTTAAGAGCCTTGAGGGCGAGCCGGGTCTCAATGTCGTGTCGTTGCCCGACACCAATTGCAATTTTCTCTGCATGAATCTGAAGAAAAAACCGTTCGATAACGTGAAAGTTCGCCAGGCGATCAATTACGCGATGCCGATCCACGCAATCATCCCGAACGTCCTCTACGGTTATGGCGAACAGATGAAAAGCCCGATCGCAGCTCAAACGCCCGGCCATGATGGTTCGCTCTCGCCGTACAATTACGATGTCGCCAAAGCAAAATCACTGATGGCGGAAGCTGGGCTCGGCTCGGAGCCGATCCCGGTCAAGCTCGCGGTGCGTGTTGGATATGCGCCGCATGAGCAAGCAGCGATATGGATTCAGCGCGAACTGGAGAAAATCGGATTCCGGGTCAGCATCGAGAAGGAGACTGACGCGACCTTCCGCCAACTGTCATCGAGCGGCGGGCACGAGCTGTCGATTGAAACGTGGCAGTCCTGGATCAACGACCCATTCTATCACCTCTATTGGAATTTTCACAGCAAAGCCAGTGCGACCAACAAGGGGGGCTACGCCAATCCTGCCCTCGACAAGATCATCGACGAGAATATCCGAGAGGCTGATCCAGCCAGGCGCATGGCCGCAGTCAAGGACGCGCAGAAGATTCTTCTGGATGACGCGGCCTGGGGTCTGCTTTGGTATGACAATTGGGCGAGGGTGACTCGTTCCGAGCTCGCGGGCGTTGCGAAGTACTGGGATTCCTTCGAGCGCTTCAACAAGATGAAGCTGAGTTGAGAGCGGCCTGGACGCGCTGACAAGATCATGTCGTTCTTCGCTTTCGTGCTTCGCCAGTCACTCTTTGCTGACGCCGACCCTATTCGGCGTCAGCGTGACCGGCTTTCTTCGTCTATCTGTTGCCCGGTAATCCCACCCTCGTGAAGGCCGGCGCCATGGCGACGCCCGAATACGTGGCTCGGCGTCATCGCGCATTCGCCCTCAAGGATCGGATGCCTCGGCTGGTTAGGGACCTGGCCGCGGACCGGCGAGGCGGCAAGTCAAGCCCTTTTTCTTCATCACCTCTCGGCCGGGTCAGCTCGCTTGAGCGCGGAGGGAGGCAACTGTCGGAGACGTTCATGTCGATAGAACTGTTGATGCTCGGCGACCAACCGGTGTCCCGCCTTGCCGCTCGTACCAGGCTTGCCGAAGAGAGCGGATTTGAAACCGTCTGGCTTGCGGATGAGCGCTTCTACCGCGAAACCTACTCGTGTCTGTCCTATCTGGCCGGGCAAACCTCACGCGTCAAGCTTGGTCCCTGCGTGACCGATCCGTTCGCGCGCCACCCGGCTTTGACCGCCATGGCCCTGGGCACCCTCGATGAAATCTCGAAGGGGCGCACCATTCTCGGCATCGGCGCGGGTGTCTCCGGCTTCGCCGAGCTCGGGATCCAATCGCGCAAGCCGCCTCTCGCTATTCGCGAAGCCGTCGATCTGATTCGTCAGCTCATGGCCGGGCAGGAGGTCGACTACCAGGGCGAGATCATTCGATTTCACCGCGGCCGATTGAATTTCACGCCGCCGCGCGCGCGCGTCCCTGTTCGCGTCGCAAGCAATGGTCCGCTCGGTCAGAAAATGGGCGGCGCAGTCGCCGATGGCGTGATGATGGAAGGGTGCGGCTCTGTCGACGAAGCAAAGGCCTTCGCGTCGGCCGTCGCTGAGGGGGCGACAAAGGCCGGCCGTTCTCCGGGCGAGATCAAGCTTGTCGCGCGCCTTGATTGCTGTATCGCCAATGACGGTAAGCAGGCGCGCGATATATTGCGCCCTTCAGTGACGCGGATCATTGCGCAAGCCACTTCGCGGTTCTACACGCTTCAGACACAGGGACTTACATTGCCAAAAGAGGTCGTCGATGCCATTGGTCCAGTCCCTTATGCTGCCGGCGTCGCCCCGTTCGCCGCATTATTTCCTCTCGTCACCGACCGCCATGTCGATGCTCTCACCCTCTGCGGGACTGTCGAAGAGGTGACCCAGCACGTCATTGACCTCCGCCGCGCCGGCGTCACCGGCTTCAACATCTTTCCGGTTCCGGCTCCTGGCGTCAGTTACGAAGACGTCATCATGCGCTTCGGAACGCAAGTCTGGCCGGCCGTCGAGGCGGCTTTCGCGAAGGCGTCTCGCGATCGGCAGGCATAAGCCTCGAGCCAACTTTTTTCCCAAAAGAGGACTGGCAGTCTCCTCGCGGGCTCTTTGCGCCGCGCTGATCGAAGCCCTGCCAGGGATGTGTCGGATGACGCGTGTAGCTTGGCGTCGGAGACGAGCGGGATGGTGAAGACGAGTGGCTCGTGCTTGGCGGACAGCGGTACTTATCGGCGCCCGATTATCCCAAACATAAGGATCTGCCGAAGCTTGGCCTTCAGGCTATCAAAGCTCGTTCGTCCTCTCTGAGCAATATTCATAAGGAGCAAATGATGACGACGGTCGTCTATATCCTGACCGCCTTGAAAACCGGTGTCGACCCGGACGAATATGAACGCTTCGAGCGCGAGGTTGACTATCCGTTTACAGCAAAGCTGAAGACGATCATCAGCTATCGGATTCATCGCCTGACGGAGCCGGTGCCGTTCGACGGCGGCCCCTGGGATTACATCGAGCGCATCGAGGTGACCGATCGCGCCGCCTATGAGGCGGAGCTCGCCACATCCGCCAAGGATCTGATCGACCTGATACACAACAAATATCTGGACGAGTCGAAGCTGAAGTTGATCTGGTCTAGGAGAATCGATCCATGAGTGCGGGCGAATGTGATCTCAACGGCAAGGTCGCCCTTGTCACCGGCTCCTCATCAGGCACCGGCGCTGCAATCGCAGTCGAGCTCGCGCGGCGTGGGGCGCGTGTCGCGGTGCATTGCCGGCGTGCTTTGAGCGAGGGCGAAAGCATTGTCGCTCGCATCGCCGCGATCGGTGGAAAAGCGATGCTGTTTCCGGTTGACCTAAGAGACCCAGAGGCGGCGGCAGCGCTTGTATGCCGGGTCACAGAGCGACTGGGAGCCTTAGGCATCCTAGTCAACAATGCGGGTCCCTATTCAGATACACCGTTTCGGTCGCTATCCTTGTCGGAGTGGGAGACGGTCATGGCGGTGAATCTAAGGACCCCGTACCAGCTTGCTCAAAGCGCGATCACAGGCATGGAGCGAATGGGCTGGGGCCGGATCATCAATGTGAGCGCAACCTCGGCCTATGCGAGGTCGCATTCGGTATACGGGCTTGCCAAAGAGGCTTTGATCCATTTGACGCAGTGCCTCGCGCTCGAATTTGCGCCGCTCGTCACGGTCAACGCGATCGTACCCGGCCAGATCGCCAGCGAGCGTACCAATATGATGGCCGACTACAAGGCCAGCGTCGTCATGGAAACACCGATGGCGCGACTGGTCACCGAACAGGAGGTCGCCCGGATGGTGGCGTTTCTCTGTACATCGGAGTTTTCCGCGGTGACGGGACAATCAATCGTCATGGACGGCGGACGATCGCTGCCGCGCACGCTGAAACTCAACCTCACGACGACCAGTTAGGTCTCCGGCTGCGCCAGAGCGCGCGACATTCGGTGCGGGTGCTTTCCGATGCTGATTCGTTCGCGCGTCAAAATCCATCGTATCTTGCAGGAATCATTCACTTACCTCCAGTCTTTCGTGGAGTATCACCGCTAGTTTCCAGCGAAGGCAGTCAGATCGCCGAGAAACGACGTCTTCCCGGTGCTAGTTTGCCCGTAGACCCGAGGGGAAATGCAATGGGGCGGGATCCTATGTGAGGCCAATCGGCAGCTGGCCGCAGTATTGGCGCCTGACCTTGAGCCTCATCCGCGGCAAGTGTGAGCTAGCTTTCGTTGCACGGGTGACACGAAGGACCGTATCTCAGCGCGGCGCAAGGCGGGATGTCATGGAATGACGCGCGGGCAACATTGCCTATTCATTCGGACCAGCGGATTGATTGCGGTCGGCGGATCGGGCTGACTGGGAGAGCGGCACAAAGTCGATCTTGGTCGAGAGAGCTTGAAAGGCTCGGCGCCCCCCCCCAAAGAACGGCGCAGGGCATCTGATAGAGTCTGCCAAACGAGCCTTATATCCAGTGCGAACAAGTCATCACTACGAACCAATTCGGGCGTTCTGCAGGCCGGTGCGCTCGGAATACTGCTGTACGAAGACAGGCGGCGCTCGCCGGGAGGTGTCATGAAGATCGCCGTTGCCAAGGAAATCGATCCGTCGGAGCCGCGTGTCGCCGCTTCGCCTGATACGGTGAAGAAGTTTAGGGCGCTGGGCGCCGAAATCGCCGTGGAGCCGGGCGCCGGCATCAAGTCGGGCCTGCCGGATTCCGAATTCACCGCTGTGGGCGCCACCGTCAGTGCTGACGCGCTGAAGGATGCCGACATCATCATCAAGGTGAAGCGTCCCGAGGCCTCCGAGCTTGCGCAGTACAAGCGCGGCGCACTCGTCATCGCCATCATGGATCCTTACGGCAACGAGGCCGCGCTGAAGACGATGGCCGATGCCGGCATTGCCGCTTTCGCGATGGAACTGATGCCGCGCATCACCCGTGCGCAGGTGATGGACGTGCTGTCCTCGCAGGCCAACCTCGCCGGTTACCGCGCCGTAATCGAGGGCGCCGAGGCGTTCGGCCGCGCCTTTCCGATGATGATGACTG
This sequence comes from Bradyrhizobium sp. IC3195, assembly GCF_020193585.1. Taxonomy (NCBI): domain Bacteria; kingdom Pseudomonadati; phylum Pseudomonadota; class Alphaproteobacteria; order Hyphomicrobiales; family Nitrobacteraceae; genus Bradyrhizobium; species Bradyrhizobium sp. IC3195. Next base: position 61,620 of record NZ_JADYVG010000015.1, read on the forward strand.
CGGCCGGCACCGTGCCCGCTGCCAAGGTGTTCGTGATGGGCGTCGGCGTTGCGGGCCTCCAGGCGATCGCGACCGCGCGCCGCCTCGGCGCCGTCGTGACCGCGACCGACGTCCGGCCCGCGACGAAGGAGCAAGTGGAGTCGCTCGGTGCGAAATTCCTCGCGGTCGAGGACGAGGAGTTCAAGAACGCGCAGACCGCTGGCGGCTACGCCAAGGAAATGTCGAGGGAATACCAGGCCAAGCAGGCCGCGCTAACCGCCGAGCACATCAAGAAGCAGGACATCGTCATCACCACCGCGCTGATTCCGGGCCGTCCGGCGCCGAAGCTGGTCAGTGCCGACATGGTCAGGTCGATGAAGCCGGGCTCGGTGCTGGTCGATCTCGCGGTCGAACGCGGCGGCAATGTCGAAGGTGCGAAGCCGGGCGAGGTCGTCGACCTCGATGGCATCAAGATCGTCGGCTACACCAACGTCGCCGGCCGCGTGGCGGCCTCGGCCTCCGGCCTCTATGCCCGCAATCTGTTCGCCTTCATCGAGACCATGGTCGACAAGAAGGAGAAGAAGCTCGCCGTGAACTGGGACGACGAGCTGGTCAAGGCCACGGCGCTGACGAAAGACGGCGCCGTCATCCACCCGAACTTCCAGCCCAAGTCAGCTTAATTGGGCGTAAGGAGAGATCTCCATGGAGCACGCTGCACAGGTCGTCGACCCCTTCATCTTCCGGCTGTCGATCTTCGTCCTCGCCGTCTTCGTCGGCTATTTCGTGGTGTGGTCGGTGACGCCGGCGCTGCACACGCCGCTGATGAGCGTGACCAACGCGATCTCCTCGGTGATCGTGGTCGGCGCGCTGCTTGCCGGCGGCGTCGCCAATGTCTCGAGCGGCTCGGGCTGGGCCCGTGCCTTCGGCTTCGTTGCGCTGATCTTTGCCTGCATCAATATCTTCGGCGGGTTCCTTGTCACCCAGCGCATGCTGGCGATGTACAAAAAGAAGTCGAAGTGAGCGGCCACCTCGGGCTGATGGGATCAATGGGGACCTGAGATGAGCGCCAATCTCTCTGCATTCTTGTATCTCGTGGCGGGGGTGCTGTTCATCCTGTCGCTGCGCGGGCTGTCGAGCCCGGCCTCTTCGCGCCAGGGCAATCTGTTCGGCATGATCGGCATGGCGATCGCGGTCGCCACCACGCTGGCCAACCATCCGCCGGCTGACGGTCTCGCGTGGGTGTTGGTGATTGTCGGCATCGCCATCGGCGCTGCGATCGGCGCGGTGATCGCGCGGCGGGTGCCCATGACCTCGATGCCGGAGCTCGTCGCGGCCTTCCACTCGCTGGTCGGCATGGCCGCGGTGCTAGTCGCCGCCGGCGCGTTCTATGCGCCCGAGGCTTTCGATATCGGCACGCCCGGCAATATCCACACCCAGAGCCTGGTCGAAATGTCACTCGGCGTCGCCATCGGCGCGCTGACCTTCACCGGCTCGGTGATCGCGTTCCTGAAGCTGTCGGCGCGGATGAGCGGCGCTCCGATCATCCTGCCGGCCCGGCACGTCATCAACGTCGCGCTCGCGGTGGCGCTGGTCGCCTGCATCGTCGGCCTCGTCGTCACCGGCAGCCCGGTGTTCTTCTGGCTCAACGTCATCCTGGCCCTTCTGCTCGGCGTCCTCATGATCATCCCGATCGGCGGCGCCGACATGCCGGTCGTGATCTCGATGCTGAACTCCTATTCGGGGTGGGCCGCCGCCGGCATCGGTTTCACGCTCGGCAATTCGGCGCTGATCATCACCGGCGCGCTGGTCGGCTCGTCGGGTGCGATCCTGTCCTACATCATGTGCCACGCGATGAACCGGTCCTTCATCTCGGTCATCCTCGGCGGCTTTGGCGGCGAGACCGCGGCGGCCGGCGGGGCTACAGGCGAGCAGAAGCCCGCCAAGCTCGGCTCCGCGGACGATGCGGCCTTCATCATGAAGAACGCCTCCAAGGTCATCATCGTGCCCGGCTACGGCATGGCGGTGGCGCAGGCTCAGCACGCGCTGCGCGAGATGGCCGACATCCTGAAGAAGGAAGGCGTCGAGGTGAAATACGCCATTCACCCGGTCGCGGGCCGCATGCCCGGCCACATGAACGTGCTGCTGGCCGAAGCCAACGTGCCCTATGACGAGGTGTTCGAGCTCGAGGACATCAACTCCGAATTCGCGCAGGCCGACATCGCCTTCGTGATCGGCGCCAACGACGTCACCAACCCGGCGGCCGAAGAGGACAAGACCTCGCCGATCTACGGCATGCCGGTGCTCCAGGTCTGGAAGGCCGGAACGGTGATGTTCATCAAGCGCTCGCTGGCTTCGGGTTACGCGGGCATCGACAACCCGTTGTTCTACCGCGACAACACCATGATGCTGCTCGGCGACGCCAAGAAGGTCACCGAGAACATCGTCAAGGCGATGTGAACGCCACGAGCTAAACATGGTTCAGAGCCTCTCTAGTCTTGATCAAGATCAGCACGGCCGCGCCATAGATTTGAACAGCTGGCTCGCCTGATGGCCATGAGGCAATTTCATCTTGCTTGCTCGATCCGCTGCAATGCAAGCTTTCGGAGACATTGAGATGCCGCCGCCGCCCCTTTGGATCCCAGACTCGCAAGATACTCCAGACATTTCGCCTGCGACCACTTGGTTGCTGGCGATCGTGGCCGCCCTCGTCAATCTCGCTTTCGTGGCATTGGTCCTCTATTCGGCGTGAGCGCAAGCTGCGCTCTTGCGATAACGGCGACCATCTCCACGTCCCGAAATCGCATCACCTGTTCAGGGCCCAAAGCGTCCCGACGCATGAGCGTTCAATTTTTCATATCCAGCTTGAGGAGCTAGCGTGACTGCATATCGTGGGCCAGTGTTTGAGATGGCCGTAAAGCAATTCGAGGTGATCGCGAATTACCTGAGCATACCGGATGATGCGAGACCGCGCCTGTTGTTGCCGAAGCGATCTGTCACAGTATCGTGTCCAATTCACCGGGATGATGGCACCACCGCGGTGTTCGAGGGCTACCGGGTACAGCATCATTTGACGCTTGGCCCGACAAAAGGGGGCACCAGGTTCGCGCCCACAGTCGACCTCGGCGAAGTTGCAGCGCTCGCCATTTGGATGAGCTGGAAATGTGCCCTGGTCGGATTGCCGTATGGCGGGGCCAAGGGCGGCATCAATGTCGACCCCTCGACCTTGTCGAAGCGCGAGCTTGAGGCGCTTTCGCGCCGTTATATGCAGGAAATGATCCCCTTCGTTGGGCCACACACCGATGTTATGGCTCCTGACCTCGGTACGAACGAGCAGATCATGGCCTGGTTCATGGATACTTATTCGATGTACCAGGGCCAAACCGTCACCGAGATCGTGACGGGCAAGCCCGTCAGCGCTGGTGGAACGCTCGGCCGTCGTGAAGCGACAGGCCGGGGTGTGGCTCATCTGGTCAGGCGCGCTGCAGACGAGCTCAAAATCCGTCTCAATGGCTCAACCGCCGTTGTTCAAGGATTTGGAAACGTCGGTTCGATCGCCGCGCTTGAGCTGCATAACATGGGAGTGAAAGTGATCGCGGTCAGCGATCACACCGGCGCGCTCTACCGCCCTCGTGGGCTCGACATACCACAACTGGTCCGGCACGCAGCCTCGCAAGGAAGCCTTGATGGCTACTCCAATGAGCTCGCTCTGGATCCTGCAGAGATCCTGACCGTGCCGTGCGACGTGCTTGTTCCGGCTGCCGTCGAACGGGTCATCGACGCTGGAATGGCCGCTAAACTGCGCTGCCGGATCCTTGCCGAAGGCGCCAACGGACCGACCACGCCGGAAGCTGACCGAATTCTGGAAGGACGCCAGGACGAGGTGTTCGTCATTCCCGATATTCTCTGCAATTCGGGAGGTGTTGTCGTCAGTTACTTTGAATGGGTGCAGGACCTTCAGCGATTGTTCTGGGAGGAGGAGGAAGTCATGCGCCGGGAGTATCAACTCCTGGATCGTGCTTTCGAGCGTGTCCTGGCGCGAAGCAAAGGCGAAAATCTGTTCAATCGCACCGCGGCCATGGCAATAGGCGTCGAGCGTGTTCGCGGTGCCAAGGAAACACGCGGCCTGTTCCCGTAAAAACCTAGTTCTTCCCTCGCGTGGAGCCGCCGTAGGCCCCCTATGCTGCCGCTAACGAGCCACTTGAATGATGAGCCCCAACTGACCTGTGCGCTCGTCCTGATGGTCTCCTTGGCGAGCACAAATGCACCCAATCCACTGGCAGATCGGTCTGTCTGCCAGTTCGCCCTAGACTTGGCTGGGCCGTCGCCGACAAACGGCAGCGGCATGTTTAGCGTTGAGTGATAGTCTCACGTCTTACAGTTTTTCATCGGCCGCAGGATTGGCAAGCCATGCGCCATTTAAGGAAAGAAAGCATTGTTCTCAGCTCTCACACTTCGCGCGCTCTCGTTCAAACGCACCCCATTGTGGCGCTTGCTCAAGCTGCAGATCCCGGCCAGCCGAACATTCAGTGCCTCCTTGCGATTAAAGATCGGCCTGCTTGGCATTATCGCGGTCATTGCGACCGGCGCGATCTGCCTGGTCGGGCTGAACCACGCGGCGCAGGTCCAGGGTGATGCGGACGAGGCCGCTCGCGTCCGTGACCGGTTTGCGGCGCTCTCCCAGAGCTTTCTGGAATCGCAACATGTGACGACCGAATTCCTGCGTCGGCGCGACGAGGCAATGATTGAGCGCCATGCCGAGCTGCTCAAGCACGAAATGGCGATGCTCGGCGACATCGAAGGCATTGCGGCGCGATTGCCTGAGGGCGATCCTCTCAAGAGCTCTTCCGGACTGCGGAGCGGGATCGACCTCTACGCCGCTCGCTTTCAGAACATCGTCTCGGCCGAGCGCGCGCTTGGTTTTAACGCCGAGGAGGGGCTCCAGGGCGGGCTGCGCACGGCCGAGCTTCAGCTGGAAGGGCGGCTTGCCGAGCTCGACCAGCCAAGGTTGACCGTTCTCATGGAGAGGATGCGCGGGTATGAAAAGGATTTCATGCTGCACGGCGAAGAAGAATACGGCCAGGATTTTGACAAGTCTGGCGCCGAATTCGCCGGGCTGCTGGCCACCTCAGATCTCTCACCGGGTATTCGCCCCGAACTTGAGAGGCTTCTCAAGTCCTATCAAGCCGCATTTTCTGCCTTCATGTTGGTCCAGCAGTCGCTGAACGACGAGATGGAGGATATTGCCAAGGTTTATGGCAGCCATCGACCGGCATTGGCACAGGCAATTGCAGAAGCCGATCGCCGAAGCGCCGCGGCTGGCTTGCGCGCGGCAAATGCCCGCGATCTCCTGTTTTGGCTGGTGGTTGGGGCGATGGGCCTGGTCGCGACGTTTGCGCTGCTGTTCGGCCATCGCATTGGCGGTGCCATTTCACGGATGACGGTGGCGATGCGTCAGCTTGGTGCCGGTCAGTTCGAGATTGTTCTGCCGGGTCTTGATCGTAAAGATGAGATCGGGGACATGGGACGGGCGGTCGAGGACTTCAAGCAGGGCATGCGCCTGAAGGCTGAGCGCGACCTTGCCGAACAGTTGGAACGCGACCGCCTGCAGGGCGAGCGAAGCCGCGCGGAGCTAGAGCGGCTTGCTGATGCGTTCGAGGCGGCCGTCGGTAACGTCATTCAGACGGTGGCTAACGCCTCCCGCCAGCTTGAAAGTGCGGCTCTTGGCCTCACTCAGTCGGCCAAGCACACGACCGGCGTTTCGAGCCACGTCTCGGCAGCATCCGACAGCGCCTCTTCCAATATCCAGCTCATTGCTGCCGCGACGGAACAGATGATGACCTCTGCCTCCGAAATTGGGCGGCAGGTGCAGGAATCCTCGAAGATTGCGCTGGAGGCGGTCCGCCAGGCGGCGCAGACTGACAGGCAGATCTCCGAGCTCACTGATGCGGCCGAACGGATCGGCGACGTCGTTCGGCTCATTGCGCAAGTGGCACGCCAGACCAACTTGCTTGCGCTCAACGCCACGATTGAAGCCGCACGTGCGGGCGAATACGGCACCGGCTTTGCGGTGGTCGCGCAGGAAGTCAAGGCTTTGGCGGATCAGACTTCTGATGCCACCTCGCAGATTGCTGCGCAAATCGGCGCGATGCAGTCGGTCGCCCGCAAATCGGTGATTGAAATCGTTTCCATTAGCGCAACGATCGACCGCATCTCGCAGATTTCGGGTGCTGTGTCGGAGTCTGTTGAACAGCAGCTCTTGGCAACGCGCGAGATTGCGCACAACATCCAGCAGACCGCCGCGCGAACCTCGGAGGTTGCGAGCGGAATGAGCCAGGTCGCCCATGGCGCCGCAACCACGGATACAGCGGCAAGCGGCGTCCTGCAGTCGGCGCAGGCGCTGTCCAAGAGCAGTTCTGAGTTGACCGCCGAATTGAGCCGCTTCATTGCATCCTTGCGACGAGCGTGAGTGGCCCAAGCGGTCGAGCAGCCAAAATGTCCCTTGTGCAGGAACACTCAATGCAACCCGATGATCAGCGAGATGAAATGGCGCGAAAGAGCGGACTTGAGGAGATCGGTCCTACGAAATGCGCCGCTCGGACAATTCTGATGCCGTCCATGGGACGACGCATTGTGTCGGAGGGGCTCGGCACGGCGTTCCTTCTCGCTGCCGTGGTCGGGTCCGGGTATCATGGCGCAGCGGCTCGCCGGCGGCAACGTCGCGCTCGCGCTTCTCTGCAACACCATCTCCACTGGTGCGATCCTGGTCGTCCTGATCCTGGTCTTCGGGCCGCTGTCGGGAGCGCACTTCAATCCCGCGCTGAGTCTGGCCTTGACCTTGCGAGGCGAACTGACGTGGCGAGCCCTGTGGGCCTATATTCTCGCGCAGATTGCCGGTTCGCTCACGGGGGTCTTTGCGGCACATTTGATGTTCGATATTCCGCTCTGGCAAGTCTCGCTCACACAACGAACCGGAGCAGGACAGTGGATCGCAGAAGCCGCCGCAACGTTCGGTTTGCTCGTCACGATCTTCGGCTGCGCGAGCCGAACTCCCGCTGTGGTTCCTTACGCCGTTGGCTTGTACGTAACGTCCGCCTACTGGTTCACCGCATCCACTTCGTTCGCCAATCCCGCGGTGACGATCGCACGATCGCTGTCCGACACCTTTGCCGGTATCGCTCCGAGTAGCGTTGTTCCCTTCATCATCGCGCAACTGATTGGGGCCCTTGCGGCCACAACGCTCGCTGCATGGTTATTTAGGAACACCGCCTGAAAGGGCGATGAGATTAGGAAGAAATCGTCATCGCGCTTTAGGTAATTGTTTGAGCATGATCTTTTCGCAAAACACTGCACACGCAGAATGAAGCGAAAGAGGTCCGGCGCAGCCGACGTGATCGACAATCTCATTGACGTCAGTCGGCACGTCAATTCTGTCTTCTTGGACTTGCGCTCTGGCTGCTCCTCACACTTACAAACAGGTCGATCGTGCAGCCAATGAATGACGGGGAGGTCGTCGCCGCCCAGATGAGCACGCCACAGCCGCGGCGCCGGCAAGTTCCTGCATTTGGGAAGAAAACCGGAAGATCTTGAGCGCCGTTTGAAAGACGGGGCCCCGATGCCATGAAGCGTTGGTCGTTATGCGGGATGGTCACGCCAAGAAGGGTTGGCGCGATGCTGATTGCGTCACGTAAAGTGCTGAGCGGGGTATCGCCCAAGGCCGGCGTCTTGCAGTTCAGCTTAGGTTCAAAGGAAGAGTCAAGCTGCGGCGCGCTCGACGCAACTTGACCGATGTCACCAACCCGCTCGAAGTACGCCGATATTCTGGTGGTGAGCGTCGGGTCGGCGAAAATCAAGGCAACCTATTCGACAATGACCGACTTAGACCTAGCGAGATTGCGTGGCTGGTCAACATCTGTGCCCATCAGCAACCCGGTATGATACGCCAAGAGCTGCATCGGAATGTCATAAACTATCGGAGTAAAGCTTGCCCCCATGTCAGGCAATACGATGGTCGCGAGCGAGTTCACAGAGGCCGCCTCGGCGCCCTTTGGATCGGTTATTAGGATGATGTTGCCACCTCTTGCTGCAACTTCCTCCATGTTTGAGACCGTCTTTTGGAACAGCGAGTCGGAAGGGGCGATCACCACGACAGGCACACCATCGCTTATCAACGCAAGCGGACCGTGTTTAAGCTCGCCCGCAGCATAGCCGTCGGCGTGGATATAGGCGATTTCTTTCAGCTTCAGCGCTCCTTCCAGCGCCAGCGGAAAGGAGCTGCCGCGACCGAGACATAGCACGCCACGCGACTTGGCGACCTCCCGCGCGAGCTTCTCGATTTGCGGTTCGGTTGTAAGTGCAGCTGTCATCAGGCGAGGAACTTCGCGCAACTCCTGTACGAGCGTGGCCTCGGTGGCCCGGGACAATTCACCACGCGCTCTCCCGTTGGCGATCGCAAGAGCCGCGAGCACGATCAACTGGCACGAGAAGGCTTTGGTCGAGGGGACGCCCATTTCGGGGCCGGCCAGCGTCTGCAGCACGGTCTCGCTCTCTCGCGCAATTGTCGAGCTCGGCACATTGACCACGGAGAGCGTGCGCAGTCCCTGAGATTTGGCAAAACGCAGCGCAGCCAGCGTATCAGCCGTCTCGCCGGATTGCGAAATGAGGATGGCGAGATCGCGCTCGCGCAAGGGCGGTTCCCGGTAGCGTAATTCGGAAGCGACATCGACCTCGACGGGGATGCGGGCCAGCCGCTCGAACCAGTATTTGCCGACGTGGCCGGCATGGCGTGCGGTGCCGCAGCCGGTGATCAATATTCGGCCAATGTCATTGAAGTCGAATGGCAGCGTCTGAGGGAATGCGACGCGATCGGCCGACGCGTCGACATAGCGCGCCAGCGTATGGCCGGCGACTTCCGGTTGCCTGTGGATCTCCTTGAGCATGAAAGGACGATAATTTGCCTTTCGGATGAGAGCCGGCGAGGCTCTGCATTTCAGTACCTCGCGATGGGCAATGACGCCTTGCATGTCGTAGATCGTGAAGGAGTTGCGGGTCAGAACGGCCCAGTCGCCGTCTTCCAAATGGGTAATGCGCTCCGTGAAAGGCGCAAGTGCAATCTCATCCGACGCCAGATACATTTCTCCGTCGCCATGGCCGATAGCAAGCGGCGACCCATTGCAGGCCCCGATCAATAAATCGTCGTAGCCCTTGAACAGAAAAACCAGCGCGAACGGACCACCCAGTTTGGGCAGCGAAGCCTTCACCGCGTCCTGAGGCGAATAGCCCTTGATCAAATGGGATTCGACTATGTGAGCGACTACCTCTGTATCCGTCTCGGAGGCGAATTGTGCACCCTTTCGTTCCAACTCGGCGCGCAGCTCAGGATAATTTTCGATTACGCCGTTATGAACGACCGACACATTGTCAGTCGCATGCAGATGGGCGTTCTTCGCGCTCGCTTTTCCGTGGCTGGTCCAGCGGGTATGCCCGATGCCGGTATGCCCCCACACCGGCGCGGCGCGCAGGCGGTTCTCTAACGCCTTGAGCTTGCCCTCGGCACGCTGTCGGTAGAAATGACCGCCTTCCAGCGTTGCGACGCCTGCAGAGTCATAGCCACAATATTCTAGCCGCTTCAGGGAAACGATTAATTGCTCGGAGACCGGACGGCGTCCCACAATGCCGACAATTCCGCACATGCAGGTCAATATGCTCCGCAACTAGCGTTGAACCACATCGTCTTTCGAGTCAGGCGGCAAGCTAGAGGGGTTGGCAGGTCAATGAATCCCCCCATTTGGCTAGCCACGGAGCTGGCAATTTGCATGCCAGTACCGAACGGCTTTACAAGCTATTTGGGCCGGTTCCCGGACACGCTGCTAGACGTATATCATCACGCTGATCAAGCATTCCGGGGGACTTCTGCTGACGATGGCTCGGCGCCTAAATGGAGCCGCGGGGCCCAGAATGTTCGCTCACTCGGCCAGATACTGACATTCCCCATCGACCTCGTTGCCCGATCTAACATCGCTCCGGTGTGGTGAGTAGCCGAGAGGAATTCACATTCATCGTGTGATACATTCGGTCCACCCATTTCGCCTTGTTATTTTATCGGCGTGGTGGAAGCCCGCGAAGAGGGCGCTGCCGCGCAGTCGCCGGCTGATCATATTCAGCCGTGTGTGGATCAAGACGTGCATGTGCGAAATTCGACAAGACCGCAAGTATTCCGCCGTACGGCGTGAAGTGGTTGTTTTGTCCGCCTGCTACGCAAGTGGCATAAGCCGTTTGTGGCACGCACTTTGCTGAGGTCCTGCGCAAACTCGTTTCAATGTGGCCGTCTGGCAGATAGCGCAGCCCGGAGTTCATATGGCCCTTGCTCGGCTAATCACATCAAGGCCATCGACAGGCCGTGAATTGAAAGCCCGCCGGGTGCGGCGCGATTGCCTTTGTCGTTCGTGCTGTACAGCACTTGGCCCTTATTCACGCCCTGAGAGTGGTAGCGATGCTTAGGAGTGCGCCGAGCATCACGGACGGCAATCGGCAATCATCGAACGCGTGCCCACCATCGCTCATGTTCTCGGAGCATCCTCACCGATGTGTTCCCTTAGGGCACGAGGCGCTCTGCGCGTTTGGTGTGAGCATTTTCGCCGAGCGATGTCCATCAGCTAAGGGGCCAGCGCAAGTGCGCCCTGGAATGCACTGAGGCGATCGTTGCCGACTCTCTTGGCTCAGAGCTGGCCGCTTGGATTTTGATATGCCGCGACACGAGAAGGATCGAAAATGGCTGTTGTCCGATTTGTATTTGCCGCACTGAAGCCGGGTGTCAGCGCAGCGGAGTATGAACGCTTCGAACGCGAGGTCGACTATGTCGTCGCCAGTAAATTGAAGACTATCGTCAGCTATTCGACGCACCGCATCACGGAAACCGGCGTCGGCATATCAGGCGGGCCGTGGGACTATATCGAGCGCATTGAGGTGACCGATCGTAAAGCCTATCAAGCTGAGCTCGCCGTCGTCGGCAAGAAAATGCTCGAAGAACTCTACGAAAAATATCTCGACAGATCTAAGACAGTTTCGGTCTGGTCAGAACGGATCGAAGCATGAGTCTCGCATCCTCACCGTTCCCAGCCAAAGTTGCGTTGTCCGGCGGTTCTTGCCCGTCACCCGAAGAAAAAACACTGGGTTCGTGCCAACACGGGGACGGCGCCTCGAGAGGCGCGTCCGTGTCCGACAGCGCGGCCCAATTCGATGAATTTGCAAGTCTGCACGAGAATATGACTGAATGGCCCCTTCAAAAATACATCGAAGTGCCGAGCGTACTAGAGGTGATGGGTGACGTTGATGGCTTCTCCATCCTCGATTTTGGGTGCGGCGCGGGGGCATATTCGCGAATACTTAAGCAACGCGGAGCAGCCTCTGTTGTAGGATATGATCCGGCGCCAGGCATGCTAAACTACGCGCGGCGTCGCGCAGAAAAAGAGGGGATCAATCTCTCCTTCGTCACTCATCTCCATGCCAACATGGCAGCCCAATTCGACTTGGTACTTGCATCCTATGTGCTGCCCTATGCCGCCACCAAAAGTGAGCTGGACAGCATGTGCGCCGAAATGGCCGAACTGTTGCGTCCTGGCGGGCGCTTGATATCGTTGTCCACTCATCCAGCTTACAATCCACATCCAAACTGGTACGAACCCTGTGGCTTCAGGCTCGTCGTAGACGATCCTGAGAACCCATATTTAGAAGGTGGGCGTATTAAGGTCGAGTTCTGCAAAAATGGAGAACAAGGCGGCGTATTTGCATGGCATTGGCCCGCTCCCTCTTTGGAGAGTTCATTAGCACAAGCCGGGTTCCGATCATTGAAATGGAGAGAACTGTTTGTGCCCACATGCGCCCGTATAGATCAGCTTCCCACGGAGCTACATGCATATCTCCAAAGCCCGCACGCGATCATCATTGAAGGCGTCCGTGTCCCACGCCGTGCGGGGCGACACCCATGACGTTTGTACCATTCAGGAGCAAGTTGTTAGTCCCGTTCTCCTCAGCGGTCGCGGAAGGTCTATGCGGCTTTGACGAGCATGAATGGGATGCCCTCGTCGGTGATAACAATTTCTATAACAGCTACCGGTGGCTGCGAGCGCTCGAACATTCGCTCGGCGCAACGGACGTGCTTGCGGTCCGCGGGGCGGCCGGAGTCGTGGCTGCGTGCACGCTTTGGGAGGGAGACCAATCACCTGGTTTGTTCTTCCTGCCAGATTGCATGGCTGGAATTCCCGGCCGTTGGCAACAAAGTTTTCTCTGGCTGGGTGGTCGGCGCAACACCCACAACGAGATACCCTGCATTCAGGGCAGGCGAAGGTATGAGGCTTTAGGCGAGTTGGGACGCAGCGCTCTAAACTATGCTCAGGAGCGGGGATATGCCGGCGTTGTAGTGCCGTACATGCCCTACCCGGCGGCGGTGGAATTCGCGGAGCACATTGGGGGTACGGTCGTTTTGCATTCTGCCGAAGCGTATCTAGAAGTGCCGGATACAGGGGTGGCCGGGATGATGGCGGCCTCGTGCGCGCATGATCGTAATCAAAGCAAGTCTGAAGTCGCGGCGTTCCGGCGAGCCGGGGGGAAGATCGGATGGGCCTCAGCCGAAGAACTCGATGACTCCATAGTCGCTGATCTCATAACCCAAAACAGGTCTCGACACGGAAGCACCCAGGGTCGCGACTGGATGGAAAGGATACTCGCCGGGCAGAGAAAGGCGGGTGTGTCGAAGTTCGGTGCCGCAGCAATTTCCGAGTGCAACAACGAGATAACCGGGCTTGCTGTTTTCTATCGCTTTGGAACGGCACTTCACTTGCGCTACTTCGGGGCAGACTACAGTCGCGATCTCAAGGATTACAGATATTTCGTCTTATGCTATTACGAGCCCCTCGATTACGCTGCGGCGCGCGGTCTCACAACATTGCGGCTTTCTACCTCCTCGTTACGTGCGAAAGTGAACCGAGGGGCAAAGATCGAGCCGCAGGCCATCGTCATCAAGTGCGTTGGTGAACAGCACATCTGCGGCTCCGACGTCAAGCGGCACAATCTGCGTATGATCAGACAATATCAGAATCAGTTCGCAGGCCATCTTTGCAGGGATTGGGAGTTGGTCGAGCGTTTGCTGGGTGAGTAACTGCGAGATTGAGCAAGATTCGCCGAGGTCTTTGGTCGGGTACGGTGCCCCTCGGCCTAACGCCAGGACTTGGACTGAAGATGCCGCGCTGGTTCTTCAAGCCGGAGCACGACGAAGGCACACTCAAGCAGAAACTGCTGCGCACATTCTGGGATACGGTGCCCGATGACGTCATGACGGCTGACTCGGGGTCTCGAGGGTCGGCAGCGAGCGCTTTTGTGGCACGAAAATTCGCGAGATTTCCGAACGAAATTGGGTAGAGCACGGCAGTCCCGACGACACTCCCGCGTGGCGAGTTGATGGAATCCCTAAGCGAGTTTTCCGGCTTCAAGCAGTGCTTCCTCTCGAGAGGACGTCGGCGCGGCCTGACCTTTTTATGAATTTGGCAAGACGAGAGCCAGACTCGCCGCCAACGATGTCGCCGCCGAGGTCGCCAAACGCAACGAGCCCAAGCTGCGCGCGCGCCTGAAGCCGGATGCGGCCTCGCTCGCGCAGCTGCTCGGCGAGCGGGTCTTCGCCTTCGCCGGAATCGGCGATCCCCAGCACTTCCTCCGCACATTGGAGGCCAGCGGCATCGAGGTCGCGCGCACGCGCCGCTTCGACAATCATCACATGTTCTCGCGCGAGGAACTCGCCGCGCTTGCAGCGGAGGCACAGCGCGAGCAGCTCACGCTGGTGACGACGAAAATGATCTTGCGCGCCTGCATCGCAGCGATGGCGTGCCCTACCGGCATCGTCCCATTCGCCGTCCAGCTCGAATTCGACGACCGGGCCAAGCTGCGGCAACTGATCAGCGACCATCTCTACAAGGCCCGCGAGCGGCGTTTTTCCAGACGCTGATCTCGTCGGGTGGGCAAAGCGAAGCGTGCCGACCAACTTCGTTTCGCACTCGCTAAAGCTACCGCTTCAGCAGACAGTCATGCTCACCACACCCCAACGACCATCATTCCTATGATGGTCAGGCACGAGACGCAGGTCACCGTGAAGGTATAGCATTCGGGTGTGTTCATCGCTGTCTCCCAGACTGTTGAATTGCTTGGCCACTACCACGCGGGAGAGATTGCCGGTCTTGGCTGCTTCAATGCGGCGCGCCGCGACCGGTCTTGCGGTATGCCGCCGCCCTCTCGTCGTCACTCTGATCCGAAATAAGGTAGTCCGCTTCGAGTGCTTCAAAGCGTTCAGCTGCGATCAGAAGCTGCTTGCGCATTTCAGCGAGACGGGCGCGGCAATATTCGCGATAGAGCAAGTCCAGTATGATGGGCATGATCACCCCCATCGATTGACTTTGAATTGACAGATATTCCACCGCGGATTTTCGAGGTGATCGTAGCCCGTCAGATGGCTCTTCGATATGAGCCCGTTCACAGACTGCGCCAATTCCAAAGCTCAATGGCCGTTTGGTTGACTTGATTGTCTGTGCGATAAAAAAGAACAGGGCTAATTACCTAACAGGAAGTTTAGCGGCACTGTGTTTCAGCAAGACCTCGTCAAACAACTTAAGGGCGCCGGACCGCGACGAAAATTCCAACCACAAAGCGAAATGACTTACCTCGGAGTGCAAGCACGATTCGATGCAACGCGGATCGACGCGACTGCCTGAAGCAGGCGATCGATCAGAAGGTCGTTGGGGAGTCCAGGAGGAGTTTCATCAAGAGGTGCGTAGGCGGAGATACCACGGAGCAGTGAACCGGTTCGAAAGGCCGGTCGGGGGCGGTGCTTGCTCTGCGCAAGCGAGAGATCACACCTTTCGTTGATCAGGCTTAGGCGTGATCGGGTGCTCCCGTAAGGCGGCGGCAAGGCTGCCAAGCATCGTTCAGATGATCGGATTATGTCAGGTTAGGATGCGATCCGGCGGCTCCGAACTCCAGCGGGGCTGCGCGTTTGTCGTTAGGCGCCATTGAGGTCGTTTACTTGGCATCACGTCGATAAGGGCCGTGACTTCCTCTCCCGCTGCATCACCCGCTGGTGTCTCCGCTCCAGCAATGCTTCCGGAGCAATTCCATGATTCCGACCACGCGGATCGAGCATTTTAGGGTCAGCTACCGCCGCCGAGATCCGTGAGGTGAACAAGGTTGTACCTCAAACCAGTCCCCTAGCTGAAATAGCTCAAGGAAGATCACCTGAGGCCTCCGTTGCCGGATTGCTCGAGCTCGGTACTTCTTCGTCGCTTAAGGCGCTGCCTAACCGTTCCGGCGCCACTCTCCGCCTTGAGCAGCAGCACAACGGAATTCCCGTGTGGGGCCAGCAGATCGTTGCCGAGAGATCTGCTGATGGCACGAGAATTGTTGCCATAAGCGGAACTGCCGCCTACGATTTAGGTCCGGCCCTGACCGCGAAGATCACCAAGCAGCAGGCGCTTCAAAAAGCTAAGGAGATTGTACTCTCCTCTGCCCCTACGCTTCGCGCGAGCAGCTACGAAAACGAAGAGGCCGATCTCGTGTATCTCGTTCAAAAGAAGGGCGAGGTCCGGCTTGTGTACCGCACGTCGTTCTTTACAACTGTCCGGGACGGCACAGCAGGCCCAGCCCGACACGTCCTGTGTTGTTTATCGATGCCATTACTGGCGAAACTGTGAGTTCCTATGAAAACCTACAACACGCACAAAGAGGAACGGGGCCTGGCGGAAATGCCAAGGCTGGCCAGTACACCTATGGAAGCGAAACCGTTCCGCCTTTCGAAGTGAGCGAGCAGGGCAGCATCTGTGAAATGGATAGCCCAGATGTTTTCACCGAGCACATGAACTTCTCTGTAGAAGGTACGAACAAGCCTTTTGCGTTTAGGTGTTACAACAACGCAGGGGATAATATCAATGGCGCGTTCTCACCGCTGAATGATGCCCAATTTTTCGGGCAGGTTGTTGTGGACATGTATAGGGACTGGTACGGCGTCAGTCCTTTGAAGCAGAAACTGCATTTGCGCGTGCACTTCTCCAGGAATGAGGACACCGCATTTTGGGATGGCAGCTCAATGACGTTTGGCGATGGGAAAGCGATGTTCTACCCTCTCGTGGGCTTGGATGTTGTTGCCCATGAAGTGTCGCATGGTTTTACAGAGCAGAATTCGAACCTCGAATATCAGTACCAGTCGGGTGCTATGAATGAGTCGTTTTCCGACATGGCAGGAGAAGCTGCCGAATCCTATTACTCCAGAAGTATGGCAATACATTCGGAAGATCGGGGCCTGACTTGACCGTGGGGCGGATGTTACCCAAAAAGCTGGGACGTCTTTGCGATATATGTGCGACCCGCCACAGGATGGCTACTCTATAGACCACGTCTCCAAATACTCTGATCGACTCGACGTTCACTATTCCAGTGGAATTTATAACAAGGTGTTTTGTATCCTAAAACGCTCTGGTTGGGATATCAGGAAGGCATTCCACACGTTTGTTGTCGCGAATCAAGACTACTGGACGTTGAACGCCACGTTTCAAAATGGTGCCGAAGGGGTGCTCCGGGCGGCGGATAAACTGAAGTATGAAACCAAAGATGTCGTCTTTGCATTTGATCAAGTAGGGATTAGCTGCGCGATGGCTGCATCCCAGGGCGTAGACAAACCGCGTTGGGTCTGTGACTCTGACCGGACCGCTGCCGGCTCGGTAAACTGACGGCGTATGGCTTCCTAGGCCAGGACCAGATCCCGTTCTAAAACCTGCGGCATGCATTAAGAACTCCACCGATCCAGTCCGGTGCCGGGTGGAGTTGTTGTAGAGAGTGCGCGCTCCCGGGATGAGAAGCCGTCACCGGTTCGGGCGTCCGGAAATGTCGGCTTATGTCCATCGTGCGGGGTACGTCGTCCGCGCTTATGCGGGCGAGAGTGACGTTCTGAGATCGACAATTCCAGGACATGCGCTTGGCGCGATGATCCGGCAGGCGGGCCAGCACGTCGGCGAGCCCAGCCTGTGGATCGATCTCGTGGAGCTTGGTGGTGCGATCAAGGTATAGTTCGCAGCCGCACGCCCTCATCGGAGCCGGCGAAGGTTCAATTTCTTTGGTCCACGGAGGCGACACGTAGCTCAATAAGCGGGTAAAATGCGTCCCAGCGGCTGAGGCAATAATTGGTCGCCTTTGGTCGTCTCGTCGGTTTTGGAGAGCTTCGTGCGTTGTTCGCGTAACCATCCCGGCAGTTCGGGGAGGCTGCGCTCCTGGCGCACGCGCCGGCGCTCCCGCGGCGCAAGACCGTTGATCTCGCCTGAATGGCGAGCAGAACATTAATGTGCTTGACCGCCTCGGCCGCGACCGGCGCCCTGGTGAAGGAAGCATGCTTCTCGTAGCCAACAAGCTTGTCAGCTTTGTCAGCTTCTGGGCAAGCCTTGTCTCCTTCGCGGCCAGCGCCTCCACCGGCTGCTGGCGCTTGGTCGCGTCGAATTGACTCAGCGCGCGATGCTCTCCTCCAACTGAGCACGCCGTCGCTCCATCTTCGTGCACGTGAAGTTCCTGTCCCGGCTGTTCACGGCATTGAACTTGCTGCCATCGGTGGCGGCGCCTCGTCGTTGCCAAAAAATCCATCTCTTGGCAGAGTTCGAGGAGCAAAGTGGGGGCGCGACGCCGCCCGCTGGCTCCGCAACCTCAAAGCGCATCTCAGCCAAACCGAGCGCATCGAGAAATACTTCGATCACCCGAACAGGGCCGCTCTCGTCAATGGAGTCATCGAAGTATTCGGGCTGAGCGTTCACTTTTCAGGATCTGCTTCTTCATGAAGCGCCTCATCAATTACCCCGGAAAATCACAGGAGAACATAACAGCAGCCCAGTGTTGTCACTGCCAGGACTCGTTGCCGACATTCGCGGAAAAGCGCGCCGGTAACGAAGTCTTTGACTGGCGCTACACATTTAGAGGACTCCACATGAGGGGACTACCAACCTCATTGAAAGCGCGTTGGCCAGCGCGTTCCGGCGCACCGTTCACGGGATGTCTTTCGAACAAGGCTCGCTACGATCCTCAAGCTCGCCGAGGCCGCCGAGAAAAGCTGCGTCCCGTCGATGGCCACAACCAGTTGATGCAACCCTCCCGCGTTAAATTAGCCAACGGGAATCGAAGTCGCAGACCCGACTCAATCCACTGTCGCCTAGCCCGCTCCGGCACCAACATTCGGCGATAGCACTTTAACCCACGATAAGTCGCACCTTGGATCGAAAGACAAGTAATCGCAAGTCAGTTCTTCACCCGGTTGTACGTCACGGGCTGTGAAAATTCGGCAATGATCGTCTTGGTATGTGTTTGGTTGATTGCTGTGATTCATGAAACGGGCGTTGTCAGCATTGTACTCTAGAACACCATCATCAAAGTCGAGGTCTCTTGGATAAGCATGCTTTTCAAGTAAAGCTTGAAATGTTCGAGGTAAAGTTGCGTACTGTTCAGGTGTCACGGCAATGTCAACGATTGGGTTATGAATCCAAATCAATGCATCTTTAGGCAAAAGAGTAGCAGAGAAAAGTCCAATACCGCCAAACTGGTCTGGCTTCAAAATAGTTTCAACGATCAACACTGACATATCTCCCAAAGTCGCTAGCACCCTGCAAGCTAACTAACCTGAGCCGTGCAATCTCCTGCATAAATTGGTGGGGTCGTTTAATCGCGTCTCGGTCACAACCTCGATTTTTTTCAATCTGTGCATCCGCTTCGGTAGCGGCTGCTACCGATGAGGATCTCGGCTGTCGCTCCACGAGGAGATGCTGCAGGACTGGCGCCACGGTTCACCTTCCGCGGCAGCGACGTCGTGGCGATCCTGGAAAGCGCCTGCATGGAATTGGGGTTCCCGGCAACGATCCGCGTCGATGAAGACAGCGAGTTCGTGTCGCGCTGGACTTCTCCAGCCCGGTAAGCCAACCGACAACGCGTTCATCGAAGACTGCGCCTTCCGGGCCAAATGCCTCAACACGCACCGGTTCCTCAGCCTTGCGGACGCCCAAGAAAAAGTGGAGACTACAACGAAGAACGGCCCCATGGCGCCATCGGCCGCAGACCGCCGATTCTGCTGCAAAACCACGTCGGCGCATCCAGCTCGCCAAAGTGATCGAAAAACTCTAGTTCTGGATGGTCCAAAGGTCGGCCTCGCTGCATAAACCCGAGACTGTAAGCGCTGCTGGATGAAAGTTGAGTGGCAGGTGCGGGACGATTCCACGGCGTATCCAAAAACGCCGACGCGTGACCGATCTGTCGCTGGCGCCGCGTTCGTAGAGCTCGTGGTGATCATCGAACGCTTCCGCTGCGACGCCGTCGTGCGGACGCCAGATCTTCACTGAGCGTTTCGCCGACGGGATATTGGCGTCATCCGCGCGACGCACGGCGCGGCTGGACTCCATGGTCCAGCATCTCGGTCTGGTGCTTAGCGGGTGACGGACAGGCCTTTGCAAAACGGCTGATGCTGCCAGAAAGCAAGGACAAGCCTGTGGGTTTGTCCGACGCCCCAGCTGTTCGCAGGCCGATTTTCTCAAGATCATCGCCAAACTCACCAGGCCCGGCTGGGGGGCATGAACGAATGGCTATGTTCTCCGCGTGGAGACCCCAGAGCGGAGCTGAACGCAGGATAGACTTTCATTTTCCTAAATAAGGCTCACCTCAAGGGATCACGGCCAGCAGTTAATCGAACCATCGACCAGTGCCTGCCTTATTTGTTCGGCCCGTTCCTTGGACAGCTTCTCGGCCAAGCTGTGGTCCTTTAACAGCGCCGGCCCCTTGCGTTCTCGATCATAAACCATCCAGCCGGTGGTCCCCCTTCGAACGAGGAACCTGGACTGTTGCGGAGGTAATTCGTGGATCAACAGTTCCTCCTACATTGACCTGTTACGAAATCGCGTCGGGTGTCCAAAGGAAAGACGAGACTCGTCACGAAAATACGCCGCGCCCTTTATCCCTGAGCCGGGACACTGAAATTTCCCACGCAACAAACGCACTGCACGCCCTGTGCCACTGGCCGAGGCATCTTTCGATGCGGCGTTCATCTATCCTCACCGCCGCAGACGGGGACAAGCAAACGCCTCGTGAAATTGATCCCTCGCCCGAGGCCAGACGGGCCTATGACCCCGGCCGGGTCGCCGGATCGGCCGTGAAGGCTTGGATCAGCTAAGGCATAGATTTGGTGCTGCGATCGTCAATTTAGGCCGGCAGGAAGTCCGAAACGCCTCGCCGGCTTGCGTAAACGAGCTTTGGTCTTACGACTTGTCTCGGATCATGCGACGTGGAAGGCGTTCACACATGACATCATCAAGTTGATTCCGGCAGGAACCGTCGCCGATCAACTCACAAAAGTCTTGCGCAACTGGGCACGTCCATCTCGCTCAGGCGATCGAAGCCGAGGTCGCGGACTATCTCGGCAAGCATCCCGATTTGAAGGACCGCGGCCGGCCACCAGCGCATCGCCCGGCACGGTCACCTGCCAGAGGGGGAGGTGACGACCGGTATCGGTCCGGTCGCTATCCGCCAGCCGCGTGTGCGCGATCGCCAGGGGGTCGCCTCCGATTTCCGACCGCATCCGGTTCTCACCGTCGATGATCCTTCCACCCTACATATGCCGTTCGAAGTTGATCGAGACGCTGCTGCCTATCCTTTACCTGAAGGGGATCTCGACTGGCGACGTCTCGGAAGGGCTGGCTGCGCTGCTCGGCAAGGATGCTGCCGGATTGTCGGCCTCGGCGATCGCTCGCCTAAGGATGGCTAGCTCGACGAGCACACCGCGTGCCAGAAGCGCGTCGGCGAAACGCTACGTCTACATCCGCGCTGATGGCCTTCATCTCGAGGCCCGGCTCAAGTACAAAAAGCAGTGCATCCTCGTGTTGATCGGCGCGACGCCGGAAGGCCGCAAGGAACTGGTTGGCTTGACCGATGGCGCACTCGGGCTCGGGAAGGCGGCCGGCGGGGTCTGGCCGAAAACGCGCGAGCAGCGCTCCTGGGTGCACAAGTCCCGCGAACGTGCCCGCCAAGCTGTCAAAGAGCCCGCAGCCGAAAGCCAAGGGCGCGTTGGCAGGAAATCTGGATGGCTGAAACGAAGGTCGTCGCCGAGCTGGCGTTCGACGCCTTCATCGAGAGCTACGCGCTGAAATACGAGAAGGTGGCCGACTGCCTGAGCAAGGACCAACACACGCTGCTCGCCTTCTAAGACTTCGCCGCCGAGCACTGTGACATTCAACGACGGGATCGAGGTCATCGCCAAACCGACCGACCGTCAGCCCATAATCGCCGCCGCTGACCGGCATCGCCGTCACCAAATTTGGCGATAGCTCGCTTCGGTCCCCGAGATCCTGATGTCAAAGAGTTCAAAGCCGGAGCTGCGACAGACAACGCCACGGTTATGCACTAATCTTGAAGGTTCAGCGACATCTGCGTCAAAAAACAAGAAAGGCATTGCTGGCCGGCTTTCCGCCGAGGCGCTGAATGCAGATGTCAAGAGCTATAACCAGGACACGAGCGGTGGCGGCAACGTCGGGCAGCACTGGCTCAGCTGTGGAAGTCGTCGATCGGCGCTAAAACGATGGAGATCGGTATCCGACCATTGCTGATCCCGAAGATACGGCACTGACAGACTCGAGGCGGATCGACGACGCCGCTGCGCAGCGCAGCGTTGGCCAAAAGAGCATTCTGCGGAAGGCCGCGACCAGGATGTGCATTTGGGGCTAATGGACGACCACACCGACGCGTGTTCAACAGGGCGCCGGAAGCAGCCTCTTTACTCCGAGGATGCTTCCCCTGTCTCGGGACTTGAGGAGGCCCTGATTAATGGCAATGCTGTAAAACGCAACGGCAATAACACCGTAGGTGTTCTTCGCAGCTTGGTCCCGGCTCTTGGCAAAGATCAAAGGGCGATGGCTATGCGGCTCGCCGAGGAGCCGCACAGCGATGATGGCGCAAGTTAATCGGGCCGAGTAGCGCTCTCCCGCACAGCCGGTCCCGAGCCAAGCACGCAATCGTCGCTGGAGCAAGCTATGGTCCATTAACAAGCCCAATACCGGACCTATGTGGACGGGCTGCTAGCGTCGGGAGTGTGCGCGGCGTCTACTCTCGTGGGTGATGGATGAGCCGAACGTCATTGGGCCCCCCCGGCCCCAGGAGGGCGGTGTAGAGCTCGCCGCGAATGTCGTATTGCTTTACCGGCTGCGCCGCGTCCGGCAAGAGGCCCCAGCGGCCGAGCTTCGAACGCATCGTGTCCGAGGCGGGTTGGGTGCCGTGCGAAAAATTCTCGGGAACAGCGAATGATGCAGCATAAATTTCGCGGGCCGCCGGGGATGTCCTGTCAGCCCTGGAGGACGCCGGGGCGGCTTGCTCCATCGAACGTCCAAGCAGCGCTGGTGAGACTCGATTCGCTGGCTGTGCGCTGGGCTGCGGAACGTATTCCTGTCGAGATCCGAGAGGAATGGCAGGGCCTGGCGCATTGAGTGGGGTGCTTGGCCTCATCGCCGCCGCGGGCACGAATAGCGCCGTGTAGCGGTCATTGTGAACGATAAAGCTGTTTGGTCGGCTGTCCTGACTCGGCGGGATGCCGCTACCGTCAAGCGCAGCCGACGCGTGCTGGTTGCCCTGCCGGAAGTTGAAGGGATGGACAACCGCTCCTAAATTCAGGGTCTGCTCATGGCGCGCGGTTGGCTCGAGAGACGATGATGGGCCGGCGTCTTGCACCATCGCCCACAGCTGATCCTGATCGTAACCTTCCTCAGGAAGGACCAATGGTGAACCGACCGCTGGCCCGAAAGGCGACGGTGCGCCGGCGTTTTCCATCAGCACACGAGCCATTGAATTGCCCGGCTCGCTCAGCTGGCGCTCAATGGCATCCAGTTCCGCATGGCTTAGCGTCCTCTGCCTCTTCGCAGGCCTCAACTGCCCGCTGTAATCCTCACCCATGAGGGGCGCGTGACTTGAAAGGGGGGCGCTCCCGGTCAGCTCGTTCGGAGCCGGCTGGTAGCCGTCGCTCCAGTTGAAGTGACGAACGGCTTCTCCGAGATCCGGTGCTTGGTGATCGTGCGCGGTTGGCTTGAGAGACGATGCTAGGACGGCTTCGCCGATCATCCCTCGCAGCGAATCCTGATCGTGACCTTCCGCAGTCAGCTCGCTCGGCCAACTCGAAGCCTCCCGCGCGTTGTGCTGCGCAGCGACGTGCCCGACGCCTCTGGTGACTGCGTCTTCGGGATGAGGACCGCTGGCCCCAAGTTCCAACGCCACGGTAAGTCTACGGTCTTCGTCAGGCAGATGAGGATAGTAGCGATCTGGAGAAACAGGAACCCCTGCGACGGCAGTGGTATCAAGCTGCGGGACTTCATCCAAGTACGGCTCAAACTCCGCTTGCTGCTGTTGCGGTTGTGTCACCGCGTCGTTGTAAGCAGCCCGGTCGAATGGGTTGATGCTGTTAAATGGGTCCATATCCCCTCCCTTTGGGTCGGTTCGCAATCCTGAGCAGATCCGCTCTCTGTTCTCCCTCTATTAGGATCAGCTGTCGACAAGCTGACGCGCTTGGAGACTTGAGTGAGCCAAAATGGCCAATCCGACTGCCACACTCACCCGAGGCACGCGCCAAGGATTGCCGGATTGCATTTTTCCGAAACACTGGCTGGGTGAGTCGGAGCCGGCACCAAAGATTCTATTTCGTAGAGTAGCATCATAGGGCCTACAAAATCGTGCCAAAATAAAGTGTGTACTGAGCTGGGAAGTGTTCTGGACGATGCCGTCTGGATGGTGCCCGAACCGAGGCGGACCCCTCCGATGAAGGCATGCCTTGCCAAGAAGGTCTTAATTCTGGCGGCAGAGGGTGAATCGGATCCCGGCCATCTTGGCGCGTGTCGCGGTGCGGACAGTGCAGGAATCCTTTGCGGCTGCGACCGATCTGAAGGAGGACGCGACGTGCGACATGTGCGGTCGCCAGGAGGGGCTTGAATTGATGCACTCGCAAGGCATCATCCATCGAAAGCCCGGTGATAGTTGATTCTCCGCGCGGCGAACGACCCACACCCGGAACACCCTACAGGTGGAGAGCAATATTCGCACAGCAAGAGGAATGCTGCCTTGCGCAGAAGCTTCTCCTCCTTCGCCGTGGACTCCAACCGGTGGATTGCGCCGGAGAACGCGGGCCTCTGGGGTGCATAGTTTCGTCTGCTTGCTGAAAGATGGTTCTCCTGGATTGCTATGAGCAAGAAAGAATTTGAGCCGGCAAGTGAAGCGATTGGAAACGACCGTTTGCCGCTCCGTTAGCAACCCAGTACGAGGCAGCGGATCGCCCTCTAGCATGCAAACAAGCAGCTTGATGATCCAAATCAAAACCATGAGTCTTGTCAGGTCGATCTTTGCGCTGCGGCTGATTCATTGGATCGTGCGGGCTGCCGTCTCCCTCCGGTGAAGCTTTCAATTACCCATAACTTTGGCCACTCGGGCTGATCGGCTGATCGGCAAAATCTTGAATCGAAAGAATCACTTGTGATTCCTTGCTGAGCACCTGATTCGCGAGGGGGTGCTCTATGGGGCTAACATTAAGGGATCGATCGGCAAAAGGCTGTTTGCCGTCCTCGGAAGGTGAATGTTGGATTGATCGAGAGAGTAGTGGATGCGAGTAGGGACGCGCGGCTCGGCGACAGATTCCGCAAACTGCTCACGCAGATTGGAAGCGCCATGGGACAAAGCATTCCGCTCGTCTGCCAGGATTGGGCGAATACCAAGGCAGCCTACCGCTTCTTCTCTAACGACCGGGTCAGCGAAGTGGACATTCTGGCCGGACATTTCCGATCGACACGTGATCGTGCCGCCGCCAAAGGTCTCGTTCTTGTGCTGCACGATACAACCGAGTTCAGCTGTCAACGCGAGAAGTCAGAAGCGATCGGCATCACCAAGAGCATAAACAGTGGACGGGATAAGGCAGGTCGCCTCAGATCGCACACGGTTTGCGGCATCCTGATGCATTCGAGCCACGCGGTTACAATCGAGGGGGTACCGCTGGGGTTGGCGGTCGTTAAGTTCTGGACCCGGAAGAAATTCAAGGGCACGGCAGCGCTTTAAAAGAAGATTAATCCGACCCGGATTCCCATCGAGAAAAAGGAAAGCGTCCGGTGGTTGGAAAATTTCAAGCAGTCTACGCAACTCTTGGATCATCCGGGACGATGCATCCATATTGGTGATTGCGAGAGTGACATCTACGAGCTCTTCTGCGCAGCACAGGGGATCGGAACCCATTTCCTGATCAGGACCTACGTCGACCGCTTGGCTGGAGACGGGGATCACACGATCGGCGACGAAATGGACGAGGTCGCCG
Organism: Bradyrhizobium sp. IC3195; assembly: GCF_020193585.1. Lineage (NCBI taxonomy): Bacteria > Pseudomonadati > Pseudomonadota > Alphaproteobacteria > Hyphomicrobiales > Nitrobacteraceae > Bradyrhizobium > Bradyrhizobium sp. IC3195. Next base: position 86,977 of record NZ_JADYVG010000015.1, read on the forward strand.
TCAAAGGGCTCCATCGCATCGAAGTCAGAGACAGCAATGGCGATCCCGACCAGGCCATTCTTGAGATCAGGTATCGCAAGATTCGCGTCCTACCGCCGATTGGAAAGCAGAAGCGCTATCCCGCTCTGACCCCGATGGTGATCCATGCCGAAGAGCGCGGGACGCCGAAAAACAGGAAGAAGATCGATTGGAAGCTGATTACCGACCTGCCTGTTGGTTCCCGCACCGACGCCATTGAGAAGCTGGAATGGTATGGTTTGAGATGGACGATCGAGGTGTTCCACAAGATCCTCAAATCGGGCTGCAAAGCTGAGGAGTCGAAGCTCAGGACCGCCCAGCGTCTGACCAATCTGATCTCGCTCTTTTGCATCCTGAGTTGGCGGGTCTTCTGGATGACGATGCTCACTCGTTCCGCCCCAGACGCGCCGCCAACCCTCGCGTTGACTGCGACTGAAATCGGCGTGCTCGATCGCCTCGTCAACGACAAAGCAAGAGCAAGACGCAAAACGCTCTCGCACTATCTAATCAAAATCGGCCGGCTCGGCGGTTATCTCGCCCGCGCCAGCGATCCGCCGCCCGGCAATACGGTCATGTGGCGCGGGCTGTCACGCCTCACCGACATCGCGCTGGGCGCCATGGTCGAAGGAGAATTTGTGGGTAATTGAAAGCCGGTGAAGGCCGCCTGCCAGGTTAAGAGGAGTGCTGTGTAACAGCCCTTATGGACAGCAATAAGTTCAGTGCTCAGGTTGAACGGTTCGAGGTTGTCGAGACTGGCCGTCGCCGTCGCTGGATGATGAGAAGCTCAAGATCGTTCTGGAGAGTTTTCGGACACTTCGCGCCGTTTCATCGACAGCACGACATACGGCATTTCGCGCTCGCTCCTGTTGACTTGGCGACGATCGTTTGGGACGCGAACGAGCGACATTGAACAGCCTCAGCCAGCCTTTGTGCCGGCGATGGTGATTCCGGACCAAACGGCGATGCCGCCAGTGGCTTCAGCGGGCCCAGTGAGCGGACGCATGGAAATCGTCGTCGGCAAGGCCTGTCGCGTGATCGTGGACGCCGGCGTTAATATGACCGCATTGTCTCGCATGTTGGATCTGCTGGAGCGGCGATGATCCCGATCGCAGCAGGGGCGAGAATCTGGATCGCAACCGGTCACACTGATATGCGCAAAGGCATGCAAGGTTTGGCATTGCTGGTGCAGGAGGGGTTGGGGCGAGATCCTTTTGCCGGCGACGTTTTTGTGTTCCGTGGTCGTGCTGGCACCCTGATCAAAGCCCTTTGGCACAATGGCGTCGGGCTATCGCTCTATGCCAAGCGGCTGGACCGTGGCCGATTTATCTGGCCCGCGACGGTCGACGGCGTGGTATCGCTGACCGCAGCTCAGTTGGGCTATTTGCTGGAGGCGATCGACTGGCGCAGCCCCCAACACAGCTGGCGGCCGCAGAGCGCAGGGTAGGTTGCACAATAGTCCCGCGGATTGCAAAAAGCCCACGCCAAATCGCGGCTTTTGTGATTCCATCGTGCATGGGTGACAGTCCCGAGAACCTGCCGGAAGATATTGAGGCGCTGCAATCGGCGTTGCTGGTGACGCGCGCTGAACTTGCCAGCGTTCGCGCCCAGCAGTCCGACGACCATGCGCTGATCGCTCACCTGAAGCTGCAGATCGAAAAGCTGAACCGTGATCGTTATGGCCCTCGCTCGGAGCGTACCGCAAGGCTGCTGGACAAGCTCGAACTGACGCTTGAGGAACTCGAGGCCTCAGCGACTGAGGACGAGCTCGCTGCCGGAATGGCCGCGGCCAGGGCGACAAAGGTGGCCTCGTTCACGCGCAAGAAGCCGTCGCGTCAGCCGTTCCCGGACCATCTGCCTCGCGAGCGTGTGCTCGTGCCGGCACCTGTGGCGTACGCTTGTTGCGGCGGAGCGCGGTTGTCCATGCTGGGGGAGGATATTACCGAGACGCTGAAGGTGATCCCGAAATCCTGGAAGGTGATCCAGCACGTCCGGGAGAAGTTCAGCTGCCGTGAGGGTGGAGTCTTGGCTGTTCTGTGGCTCCGACCGCGGCGGCGACCGTGCCGCGATGATGTACAGTCTGATCGTCACGGCACTATGCCGCACTCGGCATAGACAGGTTTATGCCGCCCGCCGAACTATGCCGAACGGGTCCGGTATGGCGCGTCGTTGTCACGGTGGCATCGTCGATCGCGTGCACGGCAGCCCCATTCCATTCGGCATAGTTTGGTCGTTCAGAGCGCCTCCAGAAAGGCGAGCAGGCGGTCGTTCGGCTGGAAGCGGGTTCGCTTGCCTCGCTCATACGGCTTGAGCTTCGCCAGGGCAGCTTCCTTGAGGGCGAGATGGGCGTGCAGGTACGTCTGCGTCGTCTCGACCGATTCATGACCGAGCCACAGCGCGATCACGGAGCAGTCGACGCCGGCTTGCAGCAGTTCCATCGCAGCGCTGTGCCTCAGCACATGCGGTGACACGCTCTTGGCCTTCAAAGACGGGCAACTCTTGTGAGCGACGCGAACATTCTTTCCCAGCAGCGACTGGACGCTGTCGGCACTGAGCCGGCCCCCGTGCACGTTGGGGAACAACGCTGTTGCTCCTTTCCGCAACGGCTCCTTGAGCCATGCCTGGAGCGCGCACCGAGCGAGTGTGGTCAGCGGAGTGGTCCGCTCCTTCCGCCCTTTACCGACGCATCGTACGTGTGCGCCAGACCCGAGGTGGACGGCATCCCGGTCAAGGCCAGTCAGCTCGGAGAGGCGTAAGCCCGTCTGGGCCGCGACCAGCAGCAAGGTGTGATCGCGGCGGCCAAGCCACGTCGTTCGATCGGGCGCGGCGAGAACCGCCTCGATCTCAGGGCGCGTCAGGAAGTGCACCTGTCGCTTATCGTGGCGCTTGCTCGGTATGGCGAGCACGCGCTGGATCAGCGCACTGTGTGCCGGTTCCTCGAAGGACACGAACCTGAAGAAGGATCGGATGGCGGTCAGACGCGGGTTACGCGTCTTCGCGCTGGCGCCGCGCTTTACTTCGAGATCGGTGAGGAACGCGCCGATGAACGTTGCGTCCAAATCGGTGAGCGTCAGGGCCGATGGGGGCTTCCGCAGCCGCACCTGTGCGAACATGAACAGCAGCCGGAACGTGTCCCTGTAGGAGGCGATCGTGTTGGCGCTAACATTGCGCTGGCGCATGAGGCGCTCGGTGAAGAAGCGCTCGATCAACGTGGCGACATTGCAGGCGGGCTTCATGACGTCACCTCCCACCGCCGATCGAGACGCCGCGCCGCTTCTTCCATCAACTCGGGGCAGGCCGAGAGATACCAGTAAGTATCGCGCACGCAGGCGTGGCCGAGGTAAGTGGACAGCACTGGGAGCTGCTGCTCGACGTTCTTGCCTTCGCGATACCAGTCGAGCAGCGTCCGGATGGCGAAGCGATGACGGAAGTCGTGCACGCGTGGCCCGGTACGATCACCTGGGCGCCGCAGCCCGATCTCTTTGGACAATCGCCAGAAGACGCGATGAACGTACTGGTGAAGCAAGCGGCCTCCCTGTTCGGCAACGAAGAAGGTCGAGCCGCAGCGTGATCCGAGCAGCGCATCGCGCCGGTGGGCGTAGTCGCGCAGCGCGGTTCTCGTCGTCGGATGCAATGGCACGAGCCGCGACTTGCCGAACTTGGTCAGCCGGACCGTCAGCACGCCGGCGTCGAGGTCGACGTCGTCACGCTCCAGGCCCATCGCCTCGGATATACGCATGCCCGTCACCGCGATCAGCCCGAACAGGGTATGGTAGGTCCATCGGCGCAGCCCGTCCTCTGGCGGCAGAGCCAGCGCTGCCGTCAGCAACGTATCGACCTCCGCGTCGCTGTAGATATAGGGCTTGGCGCGCCTCCATCCTGGCAGCATGCCGACAGGCGGCACCTCCGTTCTCGGATCGAAGTTGGCGACATGCCGCGCGAACCCGCGCACGTCGCTCAATCGCAGCGCCCAGGATGCATGACGATCGGGCGGCAGCGTTGCCCATTCCATTGCCAGCTTCGTCGTGATGATCCTGGCTTTGCGCTTCTCCATGAAGGCGACGAAGTCGGCGAGCCGCCGGGTCTGGTGCTCGTACTTGTATCCCAGTCCCTTGCGCATGCTCAGGTACTTATCGAGTGCGGAGCGCAGATTGGTCATTGCACGCCTCCCGGCCAGGGCAGGCTTAATGTTCTCAGCGCATCGATGTCGATCTTCGCGTAAATCCGAGTGGTGTCGTGGTTCTCGTGCCGCAGCAACTGTCCGATCTCCGACAAGGTCGCGCCAGATCGGAGAAGCTCGGTAGCGAGACTGTGTCGGAAGATATGGGCGCCGCGGTGTGCGCAACCTCCGATTCCAACGCGATCGAGAGCGGCCTTGGCGATCATGGTGATCGCACATCCGGAAGCAAAGCCGACGTGTGGCGCGAGCGTGCGGACGAACAACCGTCGGCACGACGACTTTGGGCGGCCATTGCGCAGATATGCAACGATGGCCGCGCCAACATCTGACGATATCGGCATCCGTGCCCGCTGTCGGCCCTTGGCGCGAACGAGTATCTCGCTGGCGCGCCAGTCGATATCATCGAGGGTGAGCGTCGCGACCTCGTCGGCCCGCAGGCCGAGCTTGGCCAGCAACAACAGAATGGCGTAGTCGCGCCGTCCCATCACCGTCTCTCGGTCGCAACTGTCGAGAGCCTTCCGCACCTGAGCGGCAGGCAGATAGGTCGGCAGGGTTGCGAGCTTCCATCGGCGCATCGATGGAACGCAATCCGCCAACGAGCGCGCGTTCAGCCCCCGATGGTGGAGATAACGGAGAAAGGCGCGTAACGACCAGCACATCGCCTTGCCTGTTCCCGGGCTCCAATCCTGGGCGTGGCGCTCAATGTAGCGGATCACGTCCTCTTGGCTGATCTTGCCCAGAGCGGCGGCGCCGCCGGAGCACACCTCGTGCAGGAACCTGCGGATGACTGGGAGATGGCGGACGATGGACCTCGGGGCCAGGCCGCGCTCTGATCGCAGGTAGGCATCGAACTCCTTGAAGATCTGTTCGTGCGGGGTGAGAGGCGGCAGCACCAACGGCGCGATCACGCCTTCCTCGCGCAGCACCGACAGCCATCGCTTGAGCGCGGCCCGGTCACCGGGTTGGATAGACTGCCTCCCGCCTCGATGTCGGAGGTACCGCTCAACGACCTGCTCATCGAGATCGACCAGCTCATAGCGACGGCCTGCCATCCAACTCAGGAGCCCGCCAACCACGTTGAGGCAACGCCATGTGCCGTGCCGAACGAGCCTCTCTTCGATGAGACGAGCGGTGTAGCGCTCGATGAGTTGTCCGTGGGGCCCGCTTCTGAGACGCCGGCACAGCCGGCTTCTGCCCAAGTACTCTTCAACTTCCATCTTCCTGTTCTCCGCTGTTGAAAGCGGAGGCACAGAACGAACTATGCCGAACCGACCAAACGCCGGTCAGCGAGAAATCTGGGGAAAACGACCCGACTCGGCATAGTTCGGCGGGCGGCATAAACAGCCAAAATGAACGACGTGGATCCACAAGCCTGGCTCGCAGACGTCCTGGCGCGCATCGCTGCACATCCGGTCCAACGGCTCGACGAATCCTGCCCGGGAATTGGCGCGACCAGAACAACCAAGCCAATCAGGCTGCCTGAGTGACCACTCCGCGGTCCTCACCGGATGCGTACCTTTAAGGTCACGTGGCGAATGCACGTCAATGTGTTGGGCGCCGAGCGTCGGCGGCGATGGAGGTACGGCGAAAGGTCCGCCTCGTGAAGGGGACCTTGCAAGCCGGCGAGACGGGCTGCGGCTTCGCCTGCCGGCACGGAGTGGCTCATAGCTTGCTGTTCACATAGCCTCGGCAGGCGCGCCAGGGCCGCCTGGGCGGTGATGCGGTGCCAGCTCCGGTTCCTGTCGCGATCACACCTGCGGCGCGGCACCGGCATCGATCAGCACGTCGCCACTGGCGTCCTCCTGCGCAACGCGCAAGGCTGGAATCATAGAGATCAAGCTTAGCGGCGGCTGTCCTGTTAGTGTTGACCGCGACGTCGACGGTGAGGCGCTGTAGCGGCTTCTTGAGCTCCTGCGGCGGCGATGATCCCGATCCCAAGCCGGCGCCAGGGTTTGGATCACCACTGGCCACTGCGATATGCGTCGCGGCATGCGAAGCCTGGCTCTTTCGGTTCAAGATAGCCTGAAGCGCGATCCTCACGGTGGAGATCTCTACATCTCCCAGAGTCGCAGCGGCGATCCGGTCAAAATTCTGTGGCATGACGGGTTGGGCATGTCGCTTCACGCGAAGCGGCTGGATCGCGGCAAGTTCATCTCCTATGGCCATTGTCAACCGTTTTGAACACAGCTTCCCGACCGCTCCTTTGAGGACGGGGATATTTTGATGCATACGATCCATGTGGGTGAGGACGCTGAGTGTTCTCGACGGTCGCTCAGACTCCTATGCGGGGATCGGTTACCCCATGATGACGGTGCGTCGAAGTGGGCTGCCTCGCTCTGGCCACGGACGTAGGCGACACGGCTGCCAAGATAAAATCGAGGATTCCCTCTACCGCGCTCGGCGTGCTCGCTGATGCGGATCGGAGGATGCATGGTCGATCACGCGCCTAGCGGGACGCGCTGGCCGATGGACCAGATGAAGCCGAGCAGCTCCCGCGGGTGAGGTGCTGCGACATGCGGTGAGGCAGCGCGTCGAAGTCGAGATCGAGACATCGTCGGTTTATGACTTGGCGACTTATGTTGCGTCGGACGCCGTATCGACCCTGCGTCATCACGTTGTCGACGCACCGACTTTGCTCGGTGTTGTGGTCCAGCGCTAGCGTGATGTCCGCTTCACTGTTGGCCCTGAGGAGGCCGTTGCGCTGCTCGCCGCTACGCTCCGCGTACAGCAGCTCCAAGGAATTCTCGAAGGCCTCAGGCTTGCCGGGCTCCTGACCGAGCCGGCGAAGGACCGTCACGGCGGTATCGGTACTAAGGCCGATGTGAAGCAGGCCGGCGGCGGCGCCTGAAATGCCGTGCGCTTTTTGCGGAGCGCGTCCGCCTCATGGTGGCATCCAATAGGCGGAAAGTCGTGTTTCCGAATCGCGGAAATAGAGCTATCATATATTTTTCATCCAGGGATTGCGTGCTTGGCGTCAGCACGGAGAAGGCCCTTCGCTAGGGCGTCGAAGGCATGGCGGATTATTTAAGCGATGTTTGCAGACGATTTCAGCCAGAGCGTGGCAAGGTTTCCGATCGTCGCTCTTGAAGGACCGAGCGGCATAGGTAAGTCCACGCTGCTTGATTTGATCTCGGACAATCTGGTCCGGGCGGGCGTCTCGTTCGATCTGTGCCGCAACAACGATAGCGGCCGCTGGAGCTCGGTGATCCGAGACTTGGCCAGGGTGCTTGACCGGCCATTAACCTTGGCCCTCGCAGCTGCGGCGGCTCGCGCAGAGCTGAGGGAGGGGGCGCACCAGTTTCAGCTTTGCGATCGCTTCGTTGCCTCGACACTGGTCTATCAGCGTTTCGCAGGTCTGCCCGTCAGTTATCTCTACGAGGTGAACCGGCCCTTGTTGGCGGGGTCAGTCACTTTCATCTTGCGGCTCGAGGCGGAGACACTGGAAGCAAGACGCCGCAGCCGTCCTGGCAAGTCGGACTGGTTCAAAGACCGGTTGAGGCTGAGCGATGAGATTGAACTCTACGATGAGGCGACCACGTTTCTACGGGGGAACGGCCACGATGTGCGGGTCGTGGATGCATCACCCGACGAGACGACGTTATCGCGGCAACTTGCCACCGAAATCGCGGGCATGTGGAAAAGGGCCGGCTCGTGATGAAGCCGGAGTGGACGATCGAGAACGGAATCGACCTCGTTCTGGTGAACTCGCCCCTCAAGGATTACGACCAAGCGCCTCGGCGCAACGACTTCACGCTACCGACCTTAGGACTGGCATACATCGCGACCTGTGCCAACCAGAGCGGCTTTTCGGTCCGCGTCCTGGATGCTGAGGCGAGGGGGCTTGGTCTGTCCCAGGTCGCTGCACTGCTCAACCGCGTCGGCCCGCGTTGGGTAGGACTCAATTTGCTGGCACCAACCTATGTACATAGCGTTCGTCTGCTGCAGCTGCTCGATCCTGCGATCTCCGTGATGCTGGGCGGCCACCAGGCCAAGGCTCTGCCGCGCTCCATCCTCGAAGATTGTCGCATTCCGCGGATCGATGCCCTCGTCCTCGGCGAAGCCGAAACGCGAGTCCCAGTCCTGCTTGGCGATCTGACATCGCGCGGTGAATTGCCGGGAGTGTTTTGGCGCGAGAGGCAGACGGCGGTGATGCCCAACGTGCGCACCAAAAACCCGCTTCTGCTCGCGCCCGATCTCGACGCAATGCCGCTCCTGGACAGGAACCACCTGGACCAGGACCCATATTATGACGGCGGAATTCTAGAATCGGCGATGGTAGCTTCGCGTGGATGTCCTTTCGACTGCTCATTTTGCGGTGCCGCCGTCAGCAGCAATCCTGACGTTACCATCCGCATGCGCAAGCCGGACAGCATCATGGAGGAGACCCTCGATCTCAGGAATCGGCTCGGGGTGCAGAGGGTCAGATTTGTCGACGACCTGTTTCTTGCCAACCAAAGGCTGATGCGAACGACGCTTGGAGCCTTTGTCGACGCTCGTCTGGACATGTGCTGGGACGCGACCGGGCGGATCAACGTGTTGGCGACCGCGCGGGACGACCTCCTCGATCTGATGCTTGCAGCGGGCTGCCGAGAGGTTGCCCTGGGCATCGAAAGCGGTAGTGACCGCGTTTTGGCTCATGTGGACAAGAAGATCACCGTGGCTCAGGTCGTGCGTGCAGTGACAAGGCTCTGCCGGGTCGGGATCGACGTTAAGGGTTATTTCATCCTTGGGCTGCCTACTGAGACGCGTGACGAGCATCAGGAGACCCTCACGCTGATCAGGCAGCTTTGGGACCTGACGGACGGAATGCCGGGGCGTTTCCGCTGCAGTGTCTTCGAATACCGGCCTTATCCGGGGACACCGGATTGGCAGCGGCTGGTTGAGGCTGGCCACTTGCCGGAGTCCATGCCGGACTACTCGGACCGGATAGATGATGCGGACTGTCCGCCGGATCGGGACGAGTTCAACTTTTCGACCGGTCTGCAGTTTGGTGAGGTGCCGGTCGACATCATTCGCCGGGATTTGGCGATGATCATGCGGGAGCAGCGATTGCGATGAAACGGGCGACGATCTTGTTCTTGGGACCATGCCGCAAATTCGATCCGGCTACGTCCAAGCCCTTTCCCGCATTCTCTCCCAATTCTCGCTCGGGCAGGTTCCTGAGAAACGCAATCGACGCGACGGCCGCATCCAGCGAGGTTGGCATCCGCTTCGATAACGTGATACCTCGCGCGCTCTTCGACAAGGAGGGCCGGGAGCGCTACCCAACTTGCGGCGAGCTTGTGGAGGAACTGGAAGGGCACGCCTTGTGGAAGCTGGCCACGTCTGACGTCGTAATCGGGCTCAGCGCGATCGTGGGAGAGGCTCTTCAAAAGGTTCAGAGCGCGCGCCTTGAAGCCGGTGATTGTGCGGGGCCGACGCTCGTGCGCCTCGAGCACCCCTCCTTCATGATGAGAAGGCCTGTCCACGAGCGAACGGACTATGTCCGACGGTTGCGGAACTGCATTCACTTGGCGGTCGATACGGCAATAAGTCCGAAAGCCGTTGCTCTGGCCAGCGCCTGAGACTGCGAACGCCGCGGTAGATCTCCTGTGTCAAGTGACGAGCGGGCCGCCGGGTTCGAGATAGGCAGGGAAGATCGCGCTTGTGATCGGAGCTAGAAAACGGCCTGTCGTTTGTCACGCTCGTGCCGGAACACGTGCTCGAAAAAGTCCCTGTTCGCCAGCTCAGCCTCCAGGCGCTTGATACTTCGCCGCGGCAACGGCACTCGGCCTATCGTCACCTTCTGTGCGGTCACCACCTGGTCACGGTCGGTGGTCGACAAGTTCTGCCACAAATATTCGGTGAGTTCTTCCGACAGCCCAACTTGCCAATCAAGCAGCAATCGTAAAGTTCTTGCGACTGCCCCGAGGGGGTTGGGGTTTGGCTTCAAGTTGATCGTTACAATGCCGCTGCGAAGCCGATCAATATAATCGTCGGGGCAGTGGAGTTGGCCGGAGCGCGGCAAATAGACGGCGGCGTCCCAGTCGAAGAATGTCGTTTTGGTCAGATCTGCGAGCGAAGAGGCGGAGACGAGACCTTGTTTGATGGCCCAAGTGTCTTGGAGCGACCAGATATCGAAGTGCGCATGCCGCCCATATACGCGGTAGCCGCCAAACCGGTTTCGTTTTGCCGATTTGTTGTTGAAGATCGTGGCCAAAGCTTCAGATGGCCCGTCGACAACCAAATCAACGTCGGATGCGAAAGACGCACCACCGTATCGCGCAATGTCGCGGAGCATCCCGCCGAATATGGCGACCGGACCGATGGTGCTCAATCGCTCAATCACGGCACGCGCCTCCATACCTCGTTCGTCTAAGGCCAGGAAGTCATCGACGCGGTCCTTGAGTGCGTCGGGGCTGGTAACGAGTGCGTCCATCATCAGCTCTACGATGTCCGGAACTAACGTAGGTCGCGCAGTTCACGGCACAAGTTGACCGCGAAAGAGTCGGTCATTCCAGAAATCATATCTGTCATGAGCTGCAATTCGCGGTACCGCATCGGCATTGTGGACCGCTGTGCCGCTCGGCGATAGTTTTCAGATATCCTCGAGAAAACATACGCACTGAAGGGGGGCGCATCCCTGGTTTTTGTGAAGTCCTTGCTACCTCGATTGGTGATGGCTTTCCAGATATCGTCCATCAGGGCGTGAATCGTGCGGTGCCCTTCGAGCTCCACTTCAATCACGCTTCGATGCGAATAGACGTGCTTCTTTGCGAATGCTTTGAGAGCTTTCCGCAGACCAACGGACTTCGAAACTGCGAGAAGCTCGCCATTGAAGGCGCCGGACAGGATTGCGTCCTGATTGTCCACGAACGCTTCAATGACGTCATTCACCATGAGGCCGATCGCCTGGACGCGCAGCATCTGCATGCAAATATCGGACAATTCCGGAGCCGACAGGTCGAACTGGCGGAATTCGTTCTCCCGTTCCTTAGACTTCTGGCAGATCGCGTTGATCCTCGGGTCGAGCGTATCCCTGCCATCCTTGCTGTACGTTAGCGAGGCAAGGAGATCGTGGATGGAAATGAGGTTCTTCTTGGCGGCGTCTTCCAAATCGATAACTGAGTACGCGATGTCATCGCAGGCTTCCATAATGAGCGTGAGGGGATGCCTGACACCCTCCATCAGACCGGTGGCCTTCCATATCTCGTCGACGATGGCGGCCTCAGATTGGAAGAAATTGAACTTCTTCCGCACCTGAATGTTTTTATCGGTGCGATCCGAAGGCACCGGGTATTTCATCAACGCTGCAAGAGTGCCGTACGTGATGTTCAGCCCGAAGTCGTCGCTGATTATTTGTAGCCTCGTGAGCAACCGTAGCGCCTGGGCGTTGCCCTCGAATTTCAGAAAATCGTTGCGGTGAGCATCCGTTAACTCAGGCACATCATCGAAAATGCCGAAGCTCGACTTGTCCGTCTTTTGGTTCACCGAATTGCGTAACATCCAGGATTGGATGGCGTATTCGCCCTGATGCCCGAACGGCGGGTTGCCCAGGTCATGGGCAAGGCCAACAGATGCGAGGATCGATGGAATGATGCGGTGCAGATCGGGAAAGTTGGCTAACCCGAGTTTCTCTGCGTAAGGCGCGGAAGCGATCGTCGTCCCGATGCTGCGAGCGAGATTGGCGACTTCGTGGCTATGCGTGAGCCGTGTTCGCACGCTGTCGTTCCGCTCGAGTGGAAACACCTGCGTTTTGTCGGCGAGCCGCCGGACAGGTGTCGAAAACAACAGCCTGTCGTAGTCTCGCTCGAACGCAACCCGGTGCTCAACCGACTTGTCGGTCGATGACTTTCTCCGTCGATCGCCGTTCAGTAGCTTCGTCCAGTTGAGTTTGGCCGGTGCGGCACCCATTGCCATTCCTGAAATTTAAAGACCTTGTTCAATCCTTTGATACAACAGCTGATTCCGTTCAAGTATCCAGTTGGCCGCCGGACCCCATCAGGATCGGTCAAGATTCGCGCGGGGCAATTAATCGCGCGTGAAATCAATGAGTTGGATCTGCCGCGGTCGGAGCCTCAATCCGTCGCTCTCACCGACTTCCACAGGGGATGCTGGCGCGACGGCGCCCTTGATTGCGTGCAATCCGACCCCAATATGGTGTGCAATTAGGACCCCCATAGGGCACAACGATTGAAGTGCACCGGACTGCGACGTTGCTCAATGGCGGCATGATCGTCGAGGACATTTGTGGGGACTATCCCTCGCTGACCCCCGCGCTCGTAAGTGCTGAGACCTATGCCGAAGCCCACCCGAAAGCAGGCCGCCGTACGGCAACGACTATCAAGCGTGCAATGCGAGGGGGCGGTGGGGAAGCGCTGGATGAGGTGCTCGACGAGAACCTATGAAGTTCCTCACCGACACCAACGTATTTAGGTCGATTGGCAAAACCAATCCCGATTGCAAGGCGGCATAGTCGCTAAAGCAGATCAATGATGCCGCTTCCAGCGCTGAGCGCCTTAACCGTTCGCGAGGTGCGAAAGGGCATCGTCATGCTTATCGCGGACAAATGGGGCTGTTATCCTTGTCGGCCGAGCTCACAGAACCAGAACCCGGCCCAAGGCGATTAAATATTTGATTTTATTAAATAATTCGCCAGATTTGCTGATTTATGAATTGTCATGACATTGTCGGGCAGCTGTGCTATTATGCTTATACGCTGATGTGCGGAGGAGTGGAATGCGTAGCCGAACCAATCGTACTGAGAAGCTTGATTTGCGTCTGACCCCGAACGCAAAACAAGCGCTGCAGACGGCTGCCCAGGCAACACACAAGACGCTCAGTGATTTTGTTTTGGAAAGCGCACTTGCGCGCGCTGATAGCGTACTAGCGGATCGTCAGATTTTCCGGCTTGATGCGCAGCGCTGGAATGCCTTCATGGCCGCTCTAGAAGCCTCGCCCAAGCCGCGTCCTCGCCTTGCGCGGCTTCTTAATGAACCGAGCATTATCGATTGACGCCAAGCGCTGCGCTCAAACCGCATATCTACAAGCTGGACAAGAGCCATTCCGCCGACGCATTCAATTGCGGCTCGGCACCTCTCAATGTTTATTTGCAGCGCTACGCGCTCGCCAATCAAAGCGCTGGTGCGGCGCAAACGTATGCTGCCGTGCTTAATGGCGAAGCGATCGGCTACTATAGCCTCAGTACGGCGAGTGTGGAGTACGAGCAGGCGCCTGAACGAGCCAAGAAGGGGGTGGCCCGCCATCCCGTGCCAGTCATCCTGATTGCCCGGCTTGCGGTCGACCATACCTGGCAGGGTAAGGGTTTGGGAGCCGCTTTACTGCTGGATGCCCTGCGGCGGATCATCGCGGCGGCCGATATCGTCGGCATTCGCGCCGTGTTGGTTCATGCCAAAGATGAGGCTGCCAAGCGGTTCTATCAGCATTTTGACTTCGACCCGTCGCCCGTCGATCCCTTGCACCTCTTCTTGCTCGTTAAAGAAATTGCTCGCCTCATAAAGTCATCGTAAACGAGCCTTTATTCTTGCTCAAAGCCCGCGAATTCGCTAATTAGCTGATTAGCAGCACGTATTTCTACAGGGAGAGGCTATGAGCCTGGACATGTCGTCGTTCGGGAGCGCCATCGCGTCCGCACGCAAGAAGAAGGGTTGGAGCCAGAAAGAACTGGCCGCGAGAGTTGTGAAGGAAGAAGATCAGGCAGCGATTACGCCTCAGTATCTAAATGATATAGAGCACAATCGTCGCAGCCCGACCTCGACACACCTAGTTAAGCAGTTTGCGCGTGTTCTCGACATCGACGCCGATGTTCTCTTCGCCATTATCGGCATGTTGCCCGAGAAGGAACGGAAGTTGGTGAGCCGATCGACGCCGGATGCCGTAGGCGAGGCTTTCATAGCATTCAGAAAGAAGCTTGGAGGATGAATTGAGGAACATCCGCGACACCGTGCATGCCTTTCAGGAACGGCCTCACTATGATGCTTCCGAACTCGACACGATGTTCGAGCGGGCGGTGACCGGCTTTCTCAAGAAAAAGTACGGCGTTGCCGATTTCCCAATCTCCACCGATGATATCACCACTCTGATCGAGCAGGACGTTACCGACCTCGATCAATATGCTGACCTGACGACGTATGGTGCGGGCGTTGAGGGCATGACGGAGTTCCAGCGCGGCGGCAAGAAGCCCATCGTGCGCATTTCGGAGACCGTGCACCGCTACGAAAACCGCCTTCGCACCACGCTGACCCACGAATACGGCCATGTGGTGCTGCACAGCTACCTGTTCGCCATGGCCGAACGGCAGATGAAGCTAGGGCCGAACCAGAAGCCCAACGCGATCTACTGCTATCGCGACAACATGCTTCCGGCAGGCAAGACCGACTGGATGGAGTGGCAGGCCGGTTACGCCTCGGGCGCAGCGTTGATGCCAAAATCCTACGTCACCAAGGTTGTCGCCGAAATTCATGAGCGATTCGGGATCTTCGGTCCGGTGCCTGCCGAATCGGACAACGGAAAGAAGCTCGTTGCGGCGACGATCGACGCCTTTCAAGTATCGCGCGATGCCGCCCTTGTGCGCCTGAAAGTGCTCAATTTCATCGGCCCCGAGCAGGCCACGCGCTCCCTCTTCGGCTAATTTTGTGCGGGCTTGACTCCGAAACAGGCGCGGCCTTATACTACGCGAATAAGCGTATCAGCTGATTTATTTTTTCAGACGATAGGAGGCTCCCATGGAGCAGGACAAGGACCACAAGCCGCGCGAATACGAGATCATCATCGACAACAAGCCCTTCAAGTGGCCGGAGCCCACGATCACCGGTGCGCAGGTGAAAAACCTCGTGCACGCCCCTCCGCCCTATGGCGTCTGGCTCGTGATCAAGGGGCCTGCGGAAGACGAGGAGATCGGCGACAATAAGTCGGTCGACCTCACCAAGCGCGGCACCGAGAAGTTCATCACCGGGCCGAAGAAGTCCACTGAGGGCGCGCCGACGTTTCTGCCGGCGCGCGACCGGGAATACCTGGCCGAGAAGAGCATCACCTATGAGGAGGTCGTGGACGGCGGGCAGCGCGGCGTCATCTTGCGCCAGTACCCGCTGCCCGCCGGGATGTTCGACGCCGCCAAAGCGGACCTGCTTATCTTGATCCCGACCGGTTATCCCGACGTGCCGCCAGACATGTTCTACATGCTGCCCTGGGTGAAGTTGTCCGGCAACAACGCCTTGCCGCGTTGCGCCGACCAGCCGCACCACTTCGCGGGGCAGACCTGGCAGCGCTGGTCCCGTCACAACAGCGAATGGCGTCCCGGTGTCGATGGCATCTGGTCGATGCTCAAGCGGGTCGATCACGCCCTCGAGGTCGCCGCCGCATGACCACCTACAGCGCGACCTTTCAGCCCCTTCACCTGGATCAATTGCGCAGCCACTTGCTGCCCGGTGATGGGAACGAGCATGCCGCCTACGTCTTGTTCAACGAGGCCAGCATTGCGTTCGAGCCATGGGACCGGCAGGCGCACCGTAAGTTCATCTCCGCCGAGGTCATCCCCGTTGCCGATGAGCATGTCATCGAATCCGGACCGACCGTCATTACTTGGGCGACCACCTCGCTTATGGCTGTGCTGAAGCGCGCCGAGGCGAGAAACCAGCGCGTCGCGATCGTGCACAATCACGGCGCAGGCTACCCGTTCTTCTCGGAGCAGGATGACGAAAACGAACCGCACCTCGTGCAGATGGCGATCAATCGCAACGGTCCTGGCACGCCTCTGCTGTCCTTCATTCTCACTGCCGACGGCGTCCTTGCGGGCCGAGTCTGGTTGAGCTCGAAGTTCCACGAGCCGTTGCGCATGATCCGCGTAATCGGCGACCGGTTTGAATTCCACTATCCCGGAGGCGGAACCGGCTATACCCGAACGGCCTTCCATCGGCAGGCGCTCGCCTTCGGCAAGACGCTCAATCAGGATTTGAGCCAGTTGCGCGTCGGCGTGGTCGGCTGCGGCGGCACCGGCAGCGCAGTGGCCATGCTGTTGCCGCGCTTGGGCATCGGCAACGTCCTGTTGATCGACAACGACATAGTGGACGCCACGAACCTTAATCGCCTTCACGGCGCGCGTCAGGCCGATGCCGACGCCATGCGGCCGAAGGTCGAGGTCGTTGCCCGCGCCATCACCGAGCTTGGGCTCGGCACCCGGGTTGTCACCAAAGAGGCGTGGGTTGGCGATCCGGAATGCCGGGACGGGCTTCGGGCATGTGACATCGTGCTCGGCTGCACGGACGATAATGACGGGCGCATGTTCCTCAACCGGCTCGCGCTGTTCTACATCATTCCGGTTCTCGACCTCGGCCTCGCCATAAAGGTTGGCGACGGCGACCCTCCCGAATTGAAGGCGCTCGATGGCCGTGTCACCGTGCTGCTGCCTGGCAGCACGTGCTTATCATGCCGGTGCGTTACCGATCCGGTCATTGCCGCCGAAGAGGCCATGCGCCGTGAACATCCGGCGGAGTATGAAAAGCGCAAGGCCGAAGCCTATGTGTTCGGTGAAGGCAACCCGAGCCCTGTCGTTGTCACCTTCACGACCGAGCTCGCGTGCATGGCGGCCAACGAACTGCTGAACCGAATCAACGGGTTTCGCGGACCGCCGATGAAAAACCTTGTACGCAAGTTTCACCTTATGGAGGATTTCAAGCCGGGAGCCAAGCCGCGCCCGGGATGCGCGCTCTGCGATGACGCGGGCTATTGGGGCAAGGGCGACGTGGATCCCTTTCTTGACCGGAGCTAGACGTGAAGAATTGGGTTCGCCAATTTCTTGAGGCGATTAGATGGATTCCGCGAACCGAGCTTGTCGCGGTGATCAGCGAAGATCATCCAGATCAAGCATCTCTCTCGCCAGGAGTCCTGCATGTCGTCGGCGGCAAGGACTATCAAAAATGGGCTTATTTGAAATGTCCCTGCAAATGCGGTGCGGTCATCATGTTGTCGCTCGCCACTACGCGACGTCCGAATTGGGAGGTGGCGGTTGATTGGCTGAATCGTCCGACCGTCAGGCCGTCGGTCTGGCAAACGGATGGCTGCTATAGTCACTTCTGGATCAACGAGGGCCACGTGAAATGGGTAAAGGACACGGGAACGCGGCCACCTCTTAAAAGCTTCTACGCCTAGAACGGCGAGCTTCCTTTCCACACAGGGGGTGCCTTCGCATTGCCGGTGCAGCGCTTGTTGTAAAGTGCTATCCACGCCTCCTGTACCTCGTGCAACCTTTCGACAGTCGCAAACACAAGTCCGTCATCGATGGCCTCGGCATTGCCGTGCACGAACTCATTGCGCCGCCGCTGCACTTCCATCAGGTGCGCGTAAACACTCGCGTAGCCCAACGTAGCCAGATCGTCTTGCAGTCGTGCGTTGAAGAGCAGGCCATACAGCCGATCCATGCGGCTTCCAATACTGGCATAACGGCGGAGCAAATCCCGACCGACACCTTCAGGTAACGAGGCGGTGGCGGCTTCGAAGAAGCGGTCCATCAAATGCTCAAACAAGGTCCAGAAGAGAATGACAATCATCATTCGCTGAGAGGGCTGCTTTTCGAGCGGGCGGTGAGCGAAATAGCCCAGTTCAATTCCGGGGCGCATCCATTCACGCTTCATGAGCTGCAACAAAACATTGGTTGACCAGCTAATCGCGCCTTCCGTTATAAATTGCGGAACTTCCTTCGGAACGCCATCCAATATTTCTGTTTGCCACTGCGTCGGCTCGGGTTCATAACCACATTGTGGGCATTTGGCCGCCGATCTGCTCAGGGCATGACACCGGCCGCAATGGGATAACCCACACCAGATCCCCCACCAATTCGCTTTCTCATCATCAGCCCACACATCAAGCTCCAAGCGGATAAGTGTCCTTCAGCTCGAATGATATACAGGAATAGTTGGTGGCGCGTCCCGCTTCGCGTGACCGGGGCTCTACTCGCGCCGAAGACGGCGCTCACCGAACCGCAGAGGCGTTTCGGCTTTTTGGTGACGATCAGGCTCTCGCGGATTAGGGCCGCTCGCCGGAGGCACTCGCCCTTGGTCCCTCCGGCATTGCGTTCCGGCGTCGCTATCACTGCCCTTTGTTCGGGTGCCTTTTTATCCGTCAATCGGAGAGGAAGGCATTGGATAGAAGGACAGCGCCGCGTGAGCGCGGTCTGATCGCGCGTGGCGGACCGCGACTTGTCCGAAGGGCTTCGTGCTATACGGCGGCCGTTGCAAGGACTTCTGAAGACGCCTTTGCTCGCAGTTCTAGGCACTCAGGAGGGCCTTGAGCCACAGAGCCATGCCATCAGCCTTCAATCGAATGCGTTGCGAGTTGTTGTAGTGCTGCTCCGTCACGGGAGCGAGCCTTTCGTGCTCGACTCGGGTCCAAGTTGGGTTGCTTATGGCCCAGTATCGCGCTAGCGGCGCCGCCCCGTCTGCGGTCTTCCAGGAAAGTCGTGAGAGTGGTCCTGCCGTCGTGGGGGCTCCAGTGACGAATTCCAAATCGCTCAAACAGGTTCGTCTTACCTTCGCCGGGCGCGGTTTCGGCCGAGGTTTCCCCTTGCGAGGGCCTTTTGTCTCACCGTGTCCACAGGACGCCTCAGGGTCGCGATGGAATAGTTTATGTTCGGCTGGATAGAGCAATTGAGGCTTGATAAATTTGGACAATTTCAAACTGAAGAACGAATTGGCAGCAAAATCCACAAAAAATAAAATATTCCAGATACTTGCACTTAGCGGGGACGGACGAAGGTCCGGAAGACCCATCGGAAGCTGCTCCGACCTGATCGCCGGTACGCCCGTGGGCGGGATACTTGCAGCAGGCGTTTCTCTTGAAGTGCCGGCCCGCCAGATGCGCGATCTTTTCATCCAACGAGGTCAAGAGATCTTTTCAGGTCGTCCGCGGCCAAAGACGGAGTGGCTCGATTTCGGCCGGTCGCTATTTGGTCCGAAGTACGACGGCAAGGCGTTGCGGAGTGTCGTGACCGAGATTATTGGCGAACGACGTTGGCTACATGCAAGCACCGCCTGCTGCAAGTATAACACTCTGGGTTGTCTCGATCAGCAGTAAGGTGTACTTCACTGACATTGATGCCGGTTTTATCCGGCAACGGCCTCGCATAATTTCTTGGATTCAAATTGCCGCGTACAGATAAACTGACACCGACTCCCATCTCTGCATTGGATTTCATGCGGGCTGCTCTCAGGGATGCTCCGAATTCGGACGAGATCGCACTCGTGACCTCAATGATCAAAGTTCGCGCGATCCTGGCAGCAGGGACGGACGTGGATTCGTCGTTTGTGCCGGTCTTCGAACGGGAAGGTTATTTGAAGCGTTCCATCGACGAGATCGAAGTGTATGTGCCGTTCAACCTTGTCAGCGTCTTTCCAGGGCAGGAACGTCTTGGGGATCTCGTCGGCACGGCGCGTTCAATGGTTTTGAGCGGGGGGCATCCGATCTGTCTCAGTGGTAGCGCCACCTTTCTTGGACGATCGATACCGATCTCCGACCTCGATTTTTGCGAATACTTTCCCTCGCCAATTGCCTCTATGCCTTCGTTGATCACGGGCCGGATCGGAAGCTCACTGGAGCAGCTGTTGGTCCGCGTGAACTGGAACGGCAACAGATTTTCGGCGCCATTCGACGGTCTCCAAGTGGAGTTGGATCGGCTAGCCAACGAAGCCGTGACTTACGTCAAACTTGATTTCTTGTGGGACGTTCCCAAATTTGGAATGATGCCGACGACGAGTATGATATTGAAAGTAAACGATAATTTTTGTGGTGAAGCGCTTCGGCGCAGTCACGTGCACCAAGAGGCAGTCATCTGCCGCGGCGAACCGCCGCGCGACGTCTTCGGAATTTCGGAGATCTGCGGCTATCTCACGTTTTTACGGTCAGAGGTGTCCAAATATGCGGCATCTGGCCAAGAGAGCGGGTCGACAGACTCTCTAAAGGCCCTGAAAAGGGCATTGTCTCTACTCTTGCTCGTGGGAGCCGAACAGGACCCAGAGTTGCATGCCGAGGTCGAGGGGCTTATCGAAGACCTAACCAGTCCGGCGGTCGAGGGAATTGTGGTGGAAAGGCGGTTTTTGGAGCTTTCCGAGCTCGCGGCGGACGTCGATCCGAAACTCCGTCGGAAGGCAAACGACGAGCTGGCTAGGACTAAATTAGGGGTTCAGGACGTTATACTAAGGGACGAAGAGCGGGAATTGGTACTACGTGGCGCGTCTGAGGCAGCTGCAGCGCTCGAGGCCATTATCGAGCAGCTTTTTTCGACGGCAAAGCGATCGGGACACTGAACAATGTCCAAGACTGAGCTGATCGATACGATATTGACCTACGTTCCGGCCACCCGTCGGTTGGATCCGCAGGCGCGAGAAAACCTTCAGAGCATGTCGGAAGGAGAACTTTCCTCGCTCGCGCAGGAAGTTGCTGACGCCGCGGAGTTTGCGCGCGCGGTACTGCGTGACGAGCGCGATGAGGCCGCAACGAAGAAGGTGATAAGCGAAGGTGCCGTGCGTCTTCGAAGTGCGCGCGCAAGCTTCGCTGAGGCAAACCGTCTTCTTCGCGATCGTCGAACCAGAGCAACGGTTGCTGCTGAAGCTCCAGTCGTTGTCAGTGTTGAGCGGACGAGCGAGGCATCTTTGCCGCAAGGCTGGGAGGTGCCGTTCGCTCCCAGCACCGAAACGATCAGCGCTCACATGACGGCTGCTCAGATATCTGAGGAGCTCATCACGAATGCATCTAAGCAGCTGGGTATTTTCCTAGTCGAAAGTCTGTTCGATATAGAGAAACGTTTAGGGGAGCCGGGCGCGTTTGGTGAGCAGTTTCGAAAGTTTCTCCAAACGGCTTCTGCGACTGACTTCATGCAAGAGTTTCTGCACGCCCGAACGACATCGATGTTGCTTGAGGCTTGGGCCCTTCTACTGGAGCGACGCAGCCGCGAAGCGGATCCGGAAACATTGGCCCTGGAAGCGACGTTTATGTCGGTTCTAGGTAAGGTAAGAAACGACATAGTTCACAGACCTGCGATCTATGATCCTCATCTGCTGGCTGAGCACGAGGATGTCGTTACTGAAACGCGCGCAATCGATGGATTGGCATTGTTGGGTATTCGGCTGTTGGACTACAAGCCAGATCTGGTTGTCAGCCTGGATCGCGGCGGTCAGGTCGTCGGCAGGCTTTTAGAAGCTCAATTCAAATCAGATCTAGGGTTCAAATACGCTTCTGTTGCCAGGTCTGGTGGCTGGCACATGTCCGAGGAGCCACGAGTTTCAAAAGTTGCGAACAGGATCCTCATCGTCGATGATATTGCTCGCAGTGGAGAGGCCATAGCGGGCGCGTGCGAATTCGTAAAAGCGAAGTATCCCGCGGCCGAGGTCCGCGCCATGGTTGTCGTAGGTACAGCGCCGGCTAAACATCGTCTGCGCGAAACGCTTTATATGCCGAATCTCGCTCTTAATCCAACTGTTCGGGTGCCTTGGAATTCGAAAGGCACTATGACCTTCAAGCGTGTTCGAAACGGATACGTATTGGGTGCCAAGGAGACACTTGAAGTGTCGCGTGACATGTTCGAGCGCGTCATCAAACGGTTTCAGGCGGCTCTCAGCAGGTAACGAGCTTTTCCACCACAACTCTCTCCGTGGCGATTGTTGGTGCAAGCCCTGGTTTCCAGTCCGCGCCACTTATGGCGTCCGAACGAGCGCTGCCATGATGGCTCTTGGTGTCTGTGCTCTACTGGACCGAGAGGGCCGGCAGATCGCATCGCTCACGCGCGATGGCGTATTGGGAGTTGAGGCTTGAGTGCGCAATCAAGGCCGATGATCCGGAGCCACTTAGAGCTGAGCTCGGTAGTATTGGGCATTTTTTCTTGTGGGATTTCGATCATCTGTGGTTGTTGGATCAACTTCAAATGATGTTAGCTGGCGGGTTCGCTCCGAACCATGCATTTGGTGTTCTCGACGCTTTGGCGAAGCTTCTGCCAGAGCATGTTGACAAGGTTGTTGAGGTGAATAACGCGCTCGTCAGGCAGCCCAGGCTTGAAAGTTGGATTTTCGCTGCGCAAGACAACGCACTCCGACGCATCCTTGTGGAAGACAAAGCGAGTCGAACGCCGGGCACCGATACCAGGGTGATGGAGATTGTCAGTTATTTGGCTTCCCGAGGAAATCATGGGTTTCTCGACCTTGATAGCTCGTCAGGCAAAGAGTGACGTGCTAGGAGGATTTGGCGGGGCACCAAGCCGAAAAAGAAAAGTCTTCGGCGGAGGCTTGGGGGCTCTGCCATTGCTCAAGCTGCTTCCGGAGGTGGACGGAAAATCCAAGTCCGATGACCGGTGGGCTTCCAAAAGCTCCTCAAACGACATCGTGTTGGGCTGGGGCGGGGGGTGGTCAGGGGCGGCAGCACAGCCACGCAGTGGCGTTTGACGGGGCTGGTTGCAGGCCTGGATGAGCAGGATGGGAATGCCAAGAATGCTGGGAGCGCCGCCGAGGTATCGGGAATGGTTCGCCATTAGCCATACAGGCGAATAACATATTGATTTTGTTTGATTTTTTTTTGCAAAAGCCTTGAAGGTGCTTGCGGGTCGGTCCGTTAAGCTTGGCTCTCGTTCGAGCTGTCCGCCCCGTTGCCCGGGCTTATGGGAACTGCTAGCTTGAACGGACAGGGAACATACCCCGTCCAAGAGGATTGGTGAGTAGCTGGATTTTTAAGGGTAGATGCCCTATTTTCCGTCCTGAGAGGTAGGTACTGGTCGAGAGCCATGAGCGTCCGGATCAACCGGGAATACGTGAATGACACCGCGAAGCTGATCATGCATCGGCTTATCGCGCGGCAGATCGGTCGCGACCCGTCGCTGGTCGAAAGGGCCAAGGATTCTTTGGCCCGTAACTCGCAACATTTCGAAGGCTACACTTTCGTTCGCGAGTGGTCGGACATGCTCGGCTTTCCTCCATCTACGGTACGCCGCCGTCTGACGAGCCGCGACGAAGAGATGACGCGTCTGCGTCTGTCCTCACCTTTCGTTTTGGCGGAAGGTATCAATTTCGAGGACGACACTCTGCGCCGTCGTATTTGGAAGGCGGCGAAGCGGATTGCTGAGAGATCTGCGATCCATCAGACCGCGGCACTTCCGCGGATGGCGGCGTGACACAAAACTCGTTTGTTCGAACTATTGAAGACCTTGTCGAGACGGTCAGGGTGATCGCCCGGCTGTTTAAAACCGACAAGGTCTTCATCATTGGCAGCCAGAGCATCTTGCTTTCATGGCCTGATGCGCCCGTCGTCCTGCGCACTTCTGGTGAGATCGACGCCTATCCGGAAAACGCGAAAATATGGGAAATCCAGCAGAAGGAGCTGGATCCCGAAGATGATCCCGAGGCCTCAGAAGAGATCAATGCTCTCTACGGTGAGGGCTCTACATTCCATCGGGAGCACGGCTTCTATATCGACGGTGTCGACGAGAATACCGCGCGGCTTCCTGGGGATTGGAATAAACGCGCGATTACCAAAACTGTCGATGTTGACGACAGGAAGGTTCTTGCCGTCGCACCATGTCCTGAAGACATTATTGTATCCAAGCTCGCTCGCTTGTCGGAAAAGGACAAGGAGTTCGTGGAGGGTTACCATAAGGCGCGGCCATTCAATCGCGATCTCGTCGTTGAGCGTATCAAGGCGACAAATCTGGAGGCCGAACTTCAGGACCGAGCCATAAGCTTCGTAAAGGGCCTTCCGGACGAGCCCAAAGCAGACGCTGCTCCTTGGAAGCGCTGATCCAGGTTCGGTGAGGGCCGCGCTCGGCAGATTGTCCACCTTCGAACCTGGCAGGCTCGCAAGGTTCGAGCCAATCTTGACGGGGCTGTCGGAAAGTTCGCTCGAAATTGCCGCTTGGAGCGATGCGCTTCGCATCCAGGTTCCTTGACCAGCACGCGACCGACAAGGCCTTCTGGCTCAGCGATCGTGGGTTCGCGGTCATCTATGCCGTTGCGACCGTACCGGGCGCTCTTGCCATTGTGAGGCAGCGGATCGCGGAAATACCCTTGCGGGATATGCTGGCAGCGGGCCGCTGAGAGGCGCTCGCACCGGCTGTCGAGTTCCTTTCGCCCGGCTACGCGCCCGCCGATGTCGCCCCGGTCCTGGCAAGGCTGCTTTCGACGATCGCGCAGTCCACCCGCGGCTCGACCTGCGGTGTTGAGCGAACCGCGCTGCTGCTCGATTCCGTGACCTCCCGGCTCGGCGCAGATGCGGCCAAGGCCTATGCGGCTGCATTGGCGCAGGAGGTCGAGTCTTACGCCGCCGCCGCGAACGACAACGCCGCCGGGATCACGATCGTGACGAACCTGCTGCGCTCGGCTCCTCTGGCCCGGAGTGCGTTCGCCTCGGATCCGAAGCAACTCGCAGGCTTGGCGGCGCGGATTGAGTGCACCCCTTTGTCGCCGCCCTTGTTCAATCCCTGCCGTCCGATCACGTCGTGTGACCGAGCTTCGGCGGGTCCTCTCGCCCGGGACAAACGAAAGCTTGACGGACTATCTGGTTCGTAATCGAAAGAGCGTTCTGACCGTTTTACGCCTGACCGTACGGGCCGACGGTTGGGCAAGCCACGATGTCGCGCAACTGGGCGTATTGTCGACCCTAGAATCCGACGTCGATGTCGCGCGCCCGGCATTCGACGCTCTCATGGCGACGGGAAATGTCCCCAGTCTTACGGAGGTCTTCGATGCGATGGCGCGACGCTTGCCGGATCCAGCGGGCGCGCCGGATGAGCGAGGGGGGAGGGCGGTCCGTGCGTTTACCCGAGCCGCACACGAAGCGCCGGACAGAGCAAGCCTCTACAGCCCACAGCGGTTGAACTGGCTCCTCGAAAGACTTCTGCGCGCGAGACGAGGGATATATTTGCGTCCAGGTGAAAGCCGTTTCGGAATTAGAGCTCCATCAGTCGAGAAAGTCGTCGAGGAAATCAAGGTTCGCAGCGGCAAAACCATCGTTTCCAGCGGCGCGGCGGCGGCCAATCATCTTGGTTTGACGACGCAGTACCTGTCCGTCAAGTTTATCTGACCTCTGGTCCTTCCCGCAGGCTCCGCCTTGGTAAGCAAGTCGTGGAGCTCAAGCATGCACCGCGTTGGCAGCTTGCCCTGGCGAACCGACGTGCAGGTGAGGTAGTGCGTGCGCTTGCCTGGGTGGGCCCACAGACGGCAGAACGAGCATTGAGGTCCATCAGTCAGAAACTGACCCCGACCGAAGTGAAGGAGCTGAAGTCCGCTGCTTCTTCCTTTCCGACTTGGCTTGCCAAGCCGGTAAGCGAACTCCGTGTCGGATAGATTTCTAAACCTGGCTGACGCCGAGCGCCAAGAGGCGCTCGGCGTTGCCGCGTCCAACCCAGGTCGTCCGGCACATCTTCTCGAAAAGGATGTCTGGGTCGTCTGGTGCCTGAACGCACTCTTTTCCTCGCCTTTGGGCGAACATCTTGTCTTCAAAAGCGGAACTTCGCTATCAAAGGCTTACGGTGCGATCCGCCGTTTTTCGGAAGATGTCGATCTCACCGACGACATTCGGACGATAACCTTTAGCGGCAAGCGCCTGAGCGGGAGGTCAGCCTAGGCGTCGAGATGCCGGCGCGCCGGAGCTAGAGGCTATCCACGTGCCAAGCGATCGCACGGGCTGTTTCATAGGCGTGCCCCTGACCCCGATCTCCCACCTTCACCGTCGACGGGTCGAGGTTGCGAAAGAAGAACACTACCTTGCCGGCTCTGTCGTTTGCATACACGCCCTTGTCGGGGATTGGCTTGTATAGCCACTTGCCCTGTTTCGTTGTCGATACGTTGGTCGCATTCCCAGGTTCGCCGGACTGCCAGGTGCTATCTGCGGCGAATAAATTAATCCAGTACGTATCTGGATCGCCATCAATGGCTTTCCCGCTCAGGCTTATGTTTGGCATTGTTGCTGCTTCTCCTCTAGGTAAATCGTTGGCAATGACGGTAGTGAAGGGCGTGGACGGCGTGACGTGTTCAGACGTTTTCTTTCGAGATCGTTTTGCGGGGAAGGAATCCATCTCGTCCGACGGGGCCGGCGCGACCGTAGCGCGCGAAAAGGCGAACGACAGAATTGAACTCATAGGCGCGAATGTACTCCCAAAGCGCGGCACGCCCCTCATTGGAGAGATGATTGATCCTGTCACCGGGTTGCGGGATTTCGCCGAGCAGGACCAGCCAATACGAGAAGAGCTCGCCGAAGCCGATGGTCCCGATGACGTCGTAGCGAATGAGATGTTCGATCCGCTCCAGCCAGAGTAAAAAGTTGTCGAAAGCGGAGCGGACGGCCAGATTTCGATCCGTGAATGTTTTCTTTTCGATTTCTTCAGTTGGCTCCAGCTTCCAGTGGACGGCGAGCGCGGTGGGCAGGTCACGGACGTCGAAGGTCTGGCCCTTCAGCGTGTCTTCCTTCCAAAACTGGGCGTTGCCGTAGTCCAAAAGGCGCATGACGAAACGCACGTCCCCATCTTCGAAGAATTCCTTTGTTTGGTCGGATGCCGCCAGCGCGCGCTCGCGCTGGCGGGTCAAGTTCGCCTGCTCACTATTCATCCGATACTGATAGAGGCCGAAGGCAAAACCGGCTGCGGTCAAAGCCAGACCTATCAGTGCTGCTGCATTCGAGGCGGGCATAGCAGGGTCCTCAATGGTGAACGCTAGTGAGCGGTGTCGCCTTTCCCGCTCCCCTTGTAGGCTTTCGTCCCTAGGTAAGTCGCGTGGCTGATCAGCAGCACCGACGTGAAGGCACCTCCGGGGTCGGGCAGGCTCTGGATGCCAGTCAGCAGCACGTCTGGTGCGATTCCGCGGAGTTGCTCGACGAGCATCGCGAAATAGCCCAGGATCAGGGTGGCGGTGAGCACGACATTTTGCAGCCGGGAAATATCGACGTCGCCCGAGTCGGCCACGTGTTCACCCACGAAGACGTCGGCAAGAGACGCCATCGTCGGGTCCGAACGGACTTCGACGGCCGAAGAGTCGCTCGACCCCGTCAGCAGGCCACGATCGGACTGGTCGTTACTGTCCTTTGGCCTCCCACCGATTGTCGTGATCTGATCCGACGGCGAGCCGGCCATTCCGAATGCCTTCGTATTCAGGATTAACGCGGAGATCATCGGTGAGGCAAAGGCGATCCCGAGTGCGGCGGCGATGGATGGCGGGACTTGTGGGAACGTACCTGGTCCGCCAAGGCCAACATTGAAAAGCGCCGCGGTGGCGAAGCCGCCAAGTGCAACGATGGTCCAGAGCGTCACTTGCGCCCGCGCCAGGGATACGCGGTTACGCTCGTCGACCCAGATGCCGACCATGCGCCCCTTGGTCCCCAGGCCGAGCGCGATGGCGAGTCCGGCAATACCGAGGGTCATCGCCAGAAATTGCACGATGATCGACCGCGTGCCGAGAGTGTCTCGCAGTCCGAGAAGCGCATTCGCGATGCCGGACCAAGTGGACGTATTCGGCGTGATCGCGATAATGCCGGCATCGACCGCGCTACGCACCTCAAGTTCGCACGACAGCATCACGTCCGTTGCGGCCGCGCCATCTGTTTCTCGCGGCTTCTTCGACGGTGCAGCCGCATTTGTGTCCACTGCGGAAGGCCCATGGTCGAGGCAGCTCCGGATCGTAGCGAGAGCCATTCCGACCTTCGGTCCGTACGGAACGATCGGCTGGGCGGGAGCGGCCGGCGCAGGCGATGGGGCGGCCGGCGCCACCTGAGCGGCCGGCGGGGCGGCCGGCGGAGGCGCGGCAGGGGCAACTGCGGCTGGCTTCACGTACTTGCCGCCGGCATCAAAGAAGCTGCAAACGCTCCGCTTCCAGTTGGGAAGCAGAGCTGCATCCGAGATGCAATTGTCGGCCAGCTTGTCGAGCACACGGTACTGGATGTCGAAATTTCGGAGTTGGCTCCGTGCATTGCCGTCGCTCTGTCCCGACCATATGGCCGAGATGCCACCGAAAACGAAGATCAAGGCCGCGATCGAACCGAGCCACCATGCGGCTATCCTCACCGGCTTGGGAACGCTCCATGATCGCGGCGCCAGGCCAGTTAGGCTATACGACGAGGTGAGGCCAAGTTTGCCGGGAGCCTCTTCGCTCGTTCCATAGAGGCGGTACGTCAGGCCTGATTTGTCCTCGAATTCGAGGCCCTCGGTTGTGCCGGTCTTGTAGATCCAGTCGGGCGGCGTGCCGACGTCCTTCGATGGCGCGCCATTTCGGTCGATCTGCCAGAGCGTTGCTTGCTTGGGCAATGCGACGGCACCGTCGTAGCGGTTCTGCGAGATCTTTTCGGCAACGGCCTTCATGATCGTGTAGTTCGCCGCTTCGTCGGCAGACAGCATGTTGCCGGCGATTTTCATTTGATCCTGAAGCCCGTTCCAGCGCGCAGTTACTGCAATGCCGGCGACGACCGACCAGAGGCGTTCCAACGATTTTGCTGAGTCCGTTCCCTTTGCGGTCAATCCGCTCGTTTCTCCCAAAATAATTTTGGCGAGCCTTTCCACGTCCCCCTCAACCATTTGGTCCCCCGATGATGAGCGTTCTGCCACTAGTCTCGCGATCGTAAGTCACGATTGACGAATGCCTGGACGCGTCACACGAGCTTCCAGGGAATCGGCATCGACATTCCGAGCACCATTCCTTTGGCGTCCGGAGGATTCATGTCGAGGTCTCCTTCGATCGTTTCGTACTGAAAGAAATCCAACGGAAACGACGGCGCGGTCTCGAGATAGCCGCCCATCGCGCGCGTCTTTGGACGCAGAATGCGCAGGAAGCGGATCTGCCCGCCATCGCCGAGCTTTGGCCCCTCGTTCGGATCCTCGAATGTTGGCCAGTCTGGTTTGGCGAGGTTCAGCGATGTGGACGTCCCATCCCAGAGCTTGACCGCGACCGGGCGCTCCCGAACGCGATCGAGCGCATCGTGGATGTTGCGTGTCAGCACCAGCACGAGGACTTCCTCGAGCTGTCCCGCCTGCTGATCGGCCGCTGGCGCGAGCGATTGCAGTTTCTGCAACGGTCCTTGCGCCGTGGGCTTGCGCTCGATTGAGACTATGGTCCCCGTCACCGAGGCGGTGAGATCATCCGTCGACACCGTCGACGCAACTCCGTCGATGACGGCGTCGAACAGAGACATGGGCTCGGCAAACTGCCACCACAGGGATGGTGTAAACGTAGAAAGCCTTGCCGGCGAAACGGCCGCCTGAGCTCCCGTCGCCTTCGTGACCATCGTGAGGGGCTGATTGATGGGAACCTCGATTGCACTGGTCAGCGGTAGGCACGCCACCGATAGCCAGCGATTTTCGCTCGGTGACAGAATCTCATCCGTCGTATCGCGTGCGATTCGGGCGCGCACCGCGATGTCACCGGCCGGCTTGTACGTTTCGCCTTTCTCCGGTTTGTCCCGGGCCGACACGATCAGACGTAACCGCACGTCACCGCCGGCCGGGACGTCCAGCGTCCAGGTGCCGGCATCGCCTAACTGCGTGAAGAATTGGAAAGCAATGCTCCGTTTTGCGCCGTCGTCCTTCACGCTGAATGCGATACGAACGAACTCGCTGTCGCTGTCGTCAGTGAATTGAAACCGGATCGCCGAGCCGTCCAGGTCTTCCGTGCTGGCAATGTCGATCGCGAGCCCTTCGTGCTCGGCGGGGAAGATGCCCTTGCCGACGACGTCCTTGAGGTCTTTGAAGTCTTCCGGCGCAAAGTCCCGCATAATCTTGCGGCTGTTGGACAGCCGGAAGCGGTTGGACGCATCGTTCATCGCCAGAAGGCGCGGTTCGCAATAGAATTTATTGTACGATGCTGGAGCCAGGCCCTGGCCGGTGAGGGCGGTCGCAGGGTCGATGCTCTCCGGAGCCTCGAAACGACGAAACTTCAGTTTCACGAACGACCAGGGAACAATGTCGGGTTTGACGGGTGTAATCATTAAACCGGCGTGATCGAAACGCCCGGCCTCTGTTGCGACGTCGAAAGTGTAGCCGATGGGGCCGTCGATCCGCAGCGGTATGATCGCGCCGCCGGAGCCGGTTGCGCTCCGGATCGAGTCCGGGCCGTGCTCCTGCCAGTATTTGAGGGCATCTGTCGGCCCGTCGGTGCCGGCGTCGATATTGCGTTGGAGGGCGGCTCGTTCCGCAACCAATCTGTCGAGCGCTTCTCCGGTCGGCGGAGCGGTGCCGTCCGATGGATTCAAAAGCTTATCGATCGTCGCGACACGCGTTTTTCGTTCGGCTCGTGTCATCGGATGCCGGGCCATTTCGACCATGGCGTCGATGCCATCTCCGACATGGAAATTCGGATAGAGCGGTTCGTTAAACAAGGCCAGGAGCGGAGGAACGGTTCCCCACGCCATGGCGCGTTCGGTCAGTGGCAGAACGATCGCCAGACCCGGACGTTTGGGACGACGGTCGTTGGAACGATCGGCCAGCACCTTGTTCTGCCAGATCGCGCTGCCGTTGGGCCCCCGATGACTGGAGCGCATGAATTCCGGCCGTCCAGGCCGCATAGCCTTGTAGCGGCTTACGATGCGAAGACCGAAGCGCCACAAATTCATGCCGCCACGCCAGTCGAGGCTCTTGTCGAACAGGCGCGGAATGGGGTTGCTTGGGGCAGGATCGCTGCGCCGCCTCAATCCGCCATAGACATGGGCACGCTCGATGCGACGTTCGAAGATTTCGCCAACGTCATCGTTGCGACGGTCCGAGAACGATGTGTCGAACAGCTCCCGATACCGGGGTTGGTCGATTGCCTCAGCTCCGGTCGTGGCCAACCGGTACCATTGGTCGTCCTGCGGCCTGCCGCGCCAGCTCCAGCGTTGCGATTCGAGCGCAGCGAGATGGCAATAGCGCAAAGCCGGATACGTCGACGTTCTTCCTGTGAACGCCGCCGTCAATGAAATCCATGCCTGCTCGGCATATTCGGGGGCGCGGCGCAGGTCGATGTTCAGCGGCTGTGTTCCCAAGATCTCGGGCACGGCTTCGGTCGCAACTTCGAGCGTCAGCACCAGGGGGCCCGCCAGCCGCATCTTCGCGTCGATCGGACAGTGTCTGAGCGTGGCCTTAACGGCGGCCGAAAGCCGCTGGTCGCGCGTGAAAGGGCAAAGCTTGTCTTGCTTGTCCGGCAATCCTGCATAGACGCGCAACTCGTAGATACGACCCGGCAAGAGTGTGGCAGTATCGCCGGTCAGACCTTCCCGCCCGTTTGGATCGACCTTGATGGTCATGGACGGCATCGGCGCGACATGGCGACGGCCAGAGCCATCGAAGCCGAGCACGTCCTCGAGGGAGGTCCAGGCAGCTCCGACTGCTGCCATCTTGAACTTCCGAAAAGTTGGAAAGATGCATACCAGTTCACCGTACAACTGTGTCACGGCCGGATCATCGAGGGACCGATCGTCCTTGGTCTTGTTTGGGCTCGTTGCTACGCCGAGCGCGGCGTCGAGCGCCTTGGCAACGACCGGTCGGTTGGCCACAACTCGATCGTCGAACAGGGGAGGGTTGACCCATCGCCCGTAAGTACCAAATTCCACCGTCGGTCGTTGCAATCGGATCGTCATCTGGCGAGCGCCCGTCGCGGCGCCGACCTGGATGCCGTCGAGCACGTGGGTCGCGCGCATCTGATGGCCCGATTCCGGCGCAATTCGCGGCTTACCGACAGCGACGCTTGCGAACTTTCCCGTACTGTCGAGCTGACTGACGATCGGTGTGACGATCGGGGGTTCGATGTCGACGTCCTTGTCCGTCGCGATAATGATCAGGACGTCTCGCCATTGCGCGATGTCGCTGGCGGGCAGCTGCAAGTCTTGCGTTGCCGCCGCAAAATCAAGCTCATCCTCGGCCCATTCGGGCTCGTCAACTCCCGCGGCGATCGTCGTTATGGTCGTGAACGCTTCGACCCGGATCGCTCCGCTTCTGCCAATGTCGTGCGTCAATGTCAGCAGGTCGGTGATGGCTTCGCTCGGCCCCGAGCGGCCCCGGAACGTGATGGACAGCTTACGCGCTTCGTTTGTTTCAGGCCACTCCATGCGGCCGATGTCGATCCGCAAACCCGGGTCGGGACCGGCGCGGACTTCGAGGACGCCGGCACGTCCTTGCCGATCGAGGAAGAAACGTCCTTGCACATCGCCTCCGATGGTCACGGGGGCTGGCCGTATCGGTAGTTCACCGGCGAGCGGCACGACGCCGTCGGGAATCGCTTTGGATCGGTCGCCCGCAAGCCTTGGTGCGCCGATTGGACGTGTTCGTCGGTAGAGCGCTGACCGACGCACCGCATCCATGTTTGTTGCGATCTTGACCTGTCCCTTGAGCGGCCCGGTCGGTTCAATCGGCCGGATCGTCAATGGATCATTGGGATCATTCCGCAAGATCGGAGGTAGGGTCCCGCCGTGACCGATGACGTATGGGACGACGTGGAAGGCATAGCCGAATGATAGCGCGAACAGGCGATAGTCGGTGGCGCCATCGCCCGTGGTCGGCGGAAAGCGATAGGCTTCGATGCGGCGCGCGAACGAGGATGGAACGTTGTCTAGCGCGGCATCGGTGGCCATCTCGGCCACCGGCGAGCGATTGTCGTATGAAAGCAAGGCAGCGCGTATGCCGCCGATCTCTCCGACCTGCAGCGGGACCGGATCGACGATAGCTCCGCCGGCCCAGGCAAGATTACGGACCATCACCGCATTGGCTTCACTGAGCGCAGCTCGCGCCGAACCTTGCGACGAAGTGTCGGGGGCATGCAGCGTGGCAACGTTGAGACTACGCCACGCTTGGATCGGATCGCTCAAAGTGTCGGTACGGGCCATCAGGGCTCCCACACCAGACAGCCGGGTCCAAAGGTCGGCGGCACCGGCAATGCTCTGGAGCTGGTCGAAGCGGAAAACCAGTGGAGGCGAATCGACGGTGAGGCGGCCGCTGGAATCATCGCCGCCTCCTGACTCGTCTGTGGCTGATGGCACGAGGCGGCCGGCGAGACGAACGGCATCGCGGCGAGCGGCCTCGACGACGGTTTTCAGCAAATTGGCAAGTTTCTCCTCATCACTCCCGGGATTGGCAGCCGCGAGTCCCGCATCGGTGAGCGCTGCACCGATGATCAGATCATACAATGACGCGGCGGGACGGCTGCCGTCGGCACGCTCGGCGCCGACGAGGGCGGCAACGCTGGCTATAAGCCGCTCGTCGAGTGGAAGCTGCGCAGCCGCATCTTGCTCGTTCTGGGGCTGGGGCGCGTCCCATGTCAATCGTCCGGCCGTCAGTCCAGGAATGTACGGCCCGATCACGGCCAATGCGAGATCGGCGCGAAGGCCGGGTCCGGTCGTGATGCGGTCCAACGCGGTACGTAGCGGCGTTGCAGTCGCGTCGGGCATGACGATGGCAACGTCCGGAATGTCTGAAACCTCTGCCTTCATCGACAGATAGAAGGCTGCCCCGAGCAGACGGTCGGCCGGCACAGGCGTGGAACCGCCGGCCGATAGCGTGACGGTGACCGCCGCATTTGCGTCAGGTCGGATGATCGCGATCTCGACGCGGATCGTCGCTCCACGCGCGAGCGTCGTTGCGATGACGGAGGCGCCATCCTGAAAAATGGCAACGTCCAACGTGGCAGACGCCGCCGTCCCGGCGATACGAATTTCGGGTAGGATCGGGCGACCTGGCGCCGTCACGAACGCGACGACTAGCTTGAAATCGCCTGCAGGTGGCGTGAGAGCGAGATCGAACGCCACTTTCGTCGGTGCCGCCGGCGCGATGGGGGCCGCGGAAGCGGCTGGCCCGAGATCCAGCACGGCGCCCGAAACTGGTTGGGTGGCTCCAGGGCCGAACGCTTGAGCGTCGGGGGGAAAAGTCAATGTCCGTGCGCCGATCACGCGAGGCGCAGCGATCAGCAGCGGATGAGGACCGTCGGACGAAAGATCCGGTCCGCCGAGCCAATTGCGTGCCACGAACTTCCGCAGGCCATCGTCTGACTCGATGCTCTCGATTTCGGGGGCGATGGCCGAGCCCGGCGGATCGAGCGGCAAGCCGAGCAGCCCCTTCAACCTGCGTGAATTGATGGAAGCAAAGCGGGCGCGGCGCGGATTGTTGCTGACGCTTCCGGGGTCACGTTCGGCGGCGCCCAGGATCAGGGCCGCTGTGAGATTCCAGAAGTCGGCTTGGCGGAGGGAGAGGCCTTCCAGTATCGAGAAGCCGGGTGGCAGCGCAATCGCGGAAGCGGCGCTGCGCCTGCCCACGACCCACCATGAAATCGAATCAAGCGCCACGAGAAACTTTGGCGTCGGTTGTGAGGCGAGATCCCGGGCAAGCGCGCGTCGCAGCTCGTCGCCGCCCGCCACCTTCGTGATTTCGCTCGTCACGGTGGCATCCAGCACGCCGAACACACGGGCCCACGGATCAACGACTTCGGCGATCCGTCGTGAGAGGGAGGCGGCCCAGTCCTCATCGGTCAAGCCGTGCCCGACGGCTGGCCTCTTGATCAGCATGGTCTCCATGTCGATGAGCCGCTGGGGATCGCCGGACGGACTGAGATCATCCCATGACAAGCTCGGTCGCATGTCGACGGACCCGTCCGCGAACATGGGCGCGGAACCAGGACCAGGCGTAGGTACAAGGTCGACGCGACAGACGTCGCCGTTTTGATCCGACATCACGGTGGGACCGGCCGGATCGAGCGTGTAGGTACCGCCGCCGGTCGGACCGAACAACGGTGCCGCGATGAAAGTGGTGCTCTTGTCAGGCGCGGGGTCGATCGTGAATACGGTGAACACCTTGTTGGCAACCGGAACCGGGTTCGGCAATCCCGTCAAGCTTTCGACAAGCCCAAACACCGTGCGCCCAGTCACCTCTGCCGTACCCGCCGGCATGCACAGGGCAGCTTCGAGGCCACTCGTGTTGACGATCGAGGTGATTTCCTCCTCGAGCCGGCGGTGAAAGCGCCTGCTTCCGTCGGCGCCGGGAAGATCGAAATCCGCCGGCGCGTTGGCGGCCGCCGTGACGATGGTTCCGGCATCCAGATCCTGGATGGTAGGAACTCCGGTCACGTCGACGATGCGCCAGAATCGCCAGGCGGTGACGTCGTGCGGATTCCAGGTCCCGCTGCCATCCGCCAGGCGCCACTTCCAGGGCAGGATCTCACCGATCGCGTCCGTCAGAAGCGCTCCGTCGGATCCATCGATGACGGCGCTTACCCGTAGCGAGATCTGAGCCTTGTTGCTCACGTCTGGCAGACGATCCGCCTGGACCTTTATTCTGAGATTGCGCGGATCGGAAGCCATCGACGAACGGTCCTTGGTACGACAAAATCAAGCGTAAGAATCGGAATAGCCTTCAGACTGCTTCTTCTCGCCGGCGAATTGATATTCGACGTGCTGGGAGACACGCAGCGTGTAGAAGACGCTGATCTTGAAACTGAGCCGGAGCGTTCCGGACCCGATCATCAGCGCGCCGTCGTAGGTGACCTCCAGCAACAACGAAATGGCCGCCGTGATCAGGCCTGCGACGTCGACGTTGCCGCGCGCGAGTATGAAGACTGAAATTGCAGTGGTGTTACCACCGGCGCCGGTCGACCACGTCATCGTTATTGAGCAGCCGACCTGAAGCCAGACGCCACCCGAGACGACGCCAAAGTTGAAGCCTAGTCCAACGCCGGCGACGATACCTACCTCGAGCGAATAGGTCAGGATCGGGTGAGGTTTGGCGACCGGGAGGAACGATAGCCGCTGCGTCAGGAATCCGCCGCCGTTCAGGATCCAGACGCTCAGCGTGAATGGCATTGTCTTGGTGGCGACCGACAGTTCGCACATCAACTCGAACTGAGGAACCGCGGCGATGCCGAACAGAATGTGCAACGAAAGGTTCGAGATTCCGAACACGCCGAGCTGCAGGTCCGGCAGGTCGATGTCGAGCGTGGCGGCGATGCCGGCGGGCACTCCGCCGCGCATCAGCGGTTCAATGACCAGCCCGTCCCCCTCGCCGGAAGCGGCGAGAAAATCAGTCAGGAACGCGAGCGCGTCGGCGAGTTCTACCCGTTCCGGGTCGATCTTGAAATCGATCTTGCCGGAGTCGTCGAAATACAAGCCAGTCTGACGGAAGGTGAGGATGTCCTGTCCGCCGGTCACGACTCTCCAGTCGCCGAAGATGCGGCCATTGAATGTCTTTTGGGTCCCGTCGCGGCCCACAGACATCCGCGCCTTGGCATTGAACTTGGCTTCGTCGACGACGATCTCAACGGGGCCGAACGACAGGAGGGGCGCGGGCTCGGTGAAGGGGACGTCGATGTCGGTCTGAAGCCAGGCGCGCATCTGGACGTTGTCGAAACCGTGCTGAACCTTGATGGCCTTGGAGTCGTCAAGATCCGGGAAGGCAAATCTTTGAAGCAGGCCGCGGAAATCGATACCGCCCATATTCGGTATGAGATCCGCGACGGACAATTGCTTCAGTTTGTCGGGAATGAACTGCTCGGCAACGCCGCTCGAGGGCAGCCGCACGCCGAACGACTGAAGCATGTCACCGACCGCCTTGCCGGCCTTATCGGCCGCCGCAAGCGTATCCGAAACCCGGTTGACCAGCGCAATCGCCGGGGTCATGTCGACGACCTTGTTGGCCTCGGCGAGCACGTAGGCGACTTCTGGTCGATTGAAGCCGAGCCGATCCGTTTTTGGAGGGTCGCCGACGGCACGAAGGAGCCGTAAGGTATCGCTGCCTTCCTGATAGAGCCGATTGGCCTGATCGGCTAATTTTACTGGATCCGTTCCCAGCGCATCGCGCAAAGTCTCCTGGACCGCGCCGGAGATCTGTCGTGCACGATTTTCGACCTCGCGCGTGACGCGTTCGGCTTCTTCCGCGGCACGCCGCTTCAGGTCTTCGATGGACCCCTGGGCATCGTTGATGGCTTGCTTTACCGCATCGTCCAACCGTTTCTTGTACCCGTCGACGTCGAGGGCGTTCTGCAGCCAATCGGCGACCTTCTGCGCGTCCTTCCGTATCTCTCCTATAAAATTGTCGAATACCGCGCAGGCATCCTTGAGTTCCTTCCCCACGTCAACGATCGCGGCGGTGATGCCGGCAGCGAGCGCGTCGAGTGTCTTCCGTAGAACGGTTGCGACAATTTCGCCCTGCGCAACCACGGCCTTCTCGATCAACCCGCTGGTGTCAGCTATCGCCGTCAGCGCCCGATGGATAGCGCCGGTGGAATCGGCATCGTCGTCGGGATCTTCGGGAGCCGAGAGGGCAATGATCGCATCGGCTATCCGATCGAAGATGCTGGTTGCCTCGGCAAGGCCCGCGTCGATCGTGTCTTCGAGAAACACGACGAGGCCGCGCGCGGCATTCTGCGCCTCGGCGATGATTTGATCGAGTTTGGTGGCGAGCGCTTGGAGTGATCCGCCGGCGGTGCCGAGACGGGCTTTCAATGCGTCCTCAAACTGCTTGAGCGACGCCTCGTAGGAGGCGAGAGCCGTCCTCACGTCGTCACTGATCGCAGCACCGACGTGAGTAAGACCATCGGCGAGCGTGATTGCCTGTCCCAACGTGTCGTGGATGGCCGGCAGGATGCGGCGCGCTGCCATGAGCGCTGCCGTATCGTCGATATGCGAAAGTTCAGTGTCGATTTGCTGCGCTTGCTTGCGAAGCTCGTCAAGCGTCGCGCGTGCGGACGCCGCGATCAAATCGTTGACCACCGTTGCCGCGCCGACGTCGTCCTTCAGCGTCTTGAACGTATCGTGGATCTTGCCGAGTGCGGCCGGAATTGCCACGTCTTGCGCTTCACCGAGTGAGGCGCCGGCTACTGCCTTAATGGCCTCGAGATCCGCCGTCACCCGCTTTGACAGCAGCTCGATGTCCGCTCTCCTTTCGTCCGCGATGGTGGCGATCCGGTTCTGCAGTCCTGACAGCTTGTCGATCAGGTCGGCGCGTTCATCCGGCGATAGCCATGCATCCTCGCTGTCGAGGAACACGCTCACGTCGCGAACGATGCCAGCGATGTTGCGGATCGGCCTCAGGCCCCCATCAAGTGTGGAATCGATCGCCTCGCCGGCGATCTTACGCAGACGTTCGACCTGTCCTTGGGCAGCATCGTTCAGGCGGTCTGCGAGCGAGGCGCAGGGCGATTTTGGGTCGATCTTGCTCAGATCGATTGACTTGAGCGAGTTCTTGACATCGGAAGTCGCGGCCCTGAGATCGCCGACGAAACTCGGATGGCTGAGTGCGGCGCCGATGGCTGCGACGGCGTCGTTTTTGACAGCGGTGAGAGGCTTCTCGGGGTCCAGTTTCTCGAGGACGCCGAGCGCTTGGCCGACTTTGGCATCGATGGCCGCCCGCAGGTCGGAACTGTGTTGCGTCAGTGACTGCCCGAAAGTCGTCAGTGGGCTTGGGGCGCCGACGGCGGCCCGTGGTGCGGCGCGGGCGATTGTTATGTTCTTGAGTATCGTGCCGGGGCCGCTCGGAGCCCGGCCGTGGGTGAGGACAGCCGGCTCCTTCGCACGGACCAGGCCGATGGTCATCCGCTCGAAACCAGGTGCGTGCGCCGGCTCTGACGGCATCATGGCGTCGGTGAGATTGGCGCTGTTGGGCTTCATGCGGCCCGCGGCCGGTGGCGGTAGATCGATGAAATCGATATCGCGCACCGATCGCCATGCATCGGTGTCGTCGCCGCTTTCGCCGTCGACCACGGAAGTGTAGAAGACGAGCTTTTCCGGCTCGTCGACCTCGACGGAAATTTCGCCGCCGCGTTCTCCCGCCAGCAGGAAACGAATCTGCGGCTTCGGATAGATCAGCGAGGGATCGTCTGGATTGATCGGGGGATCGCCTAGCCTGGTTGGGGCCAACACCGGCGGGAGGCTCGCGAAGGCCTTGTTCCACAGAGGCACTTGCCAGCCTTCGCGGCGCACATCGCCGCCCCAGCGGCTATCGACACGGATTTTGCCCGACTTGAACTCCACGCCGACGAGAAATCCGGCGGCCGCGATCGATTTGCCGTCCTCGGGATAGCGGCGCACCGGCTGCAGCAGCTCGACGTACTCCTCGACCTTGCGAAGGATCGGGCGTCCGGCGTGTTCGTCCTGCAACAGGCCGATTGGGTCGAAATTGAAGAATTGCGCGGAAGGTACGACGGACCGCTCATAGATGATGACGTGTTTGGCTCGATTCCAGAGGCCGCCGATGCGTCCGATGCGCTCGAGCTTGTAACGGTGGACGCGGCCCTGGCCGGTCTCGGTCTCGACAACGGACTTCTTCTCGTCGAACAGCGCCCGCTGGCCGCCATAGCCGCCGTGCGCAGAGAGGTGGACGCCTTTCGTCGAACCCCCGTCCGCGTCCGGTCGGCTGTAGACCTTCATCAGGATATTGGCGCTCTCGAAAGCCCAGGCGACCCCGCCGGGAAAACTCTCCCGGTCGTCCTGGCTGGTCGAAAACGTCTGCGCGAGCTTCTTGGATTCGATCAGACCACCGGTATCTGCCGGGATGTCGCCTTGTACAGGCCAGCGAAGAGGGGTCGCGGGTCCATGCGCCGGGTCCGATCCTCCGGTGCGTAGCCTGAAACTTACGCCGTCCTCGATCTTCAGCTCGGCATCGGGGCGACCGCTCCATAGCTTGTCGACGGCAAGTCGCCTGCGCTGGGCCCGCAACACGAGGCTCGCGAGTTGAAGATGGCTCTTCAGTGTCGCGCGAGACGCGCTCGCCGTATCGGACACGGGAGATACGGGCGCTCCGATCGTTGCGCCGATCTCGGTGACGAAGGCGTCGGTGCTCTTGTCGGTGGTGCTGATCCGGGTCGTCAAACCGTAGAGCAGCTCGAGCCGAAGCTCCTTCAAGCGGGAGCCCGGCGTCCGCATGGTCGGATAGCCCATGTTACGACGGAGGTTCCAGCCTGGCTCGCGGAAGTTGGTGTCCGCAAAGGTGGGGTCGACCTCGAGGCGTGCGTGCGCACCAAACCGCGCGGCCGCCGGGCGGCCTGGTTCGACATCTTTCGGTGCGCCGGCGATTGCGGTTGCGTTCTTCTCCATCGCCTCGCCGATGACCTGAGGCGGCAGTACCATCCGTACCGCCTCGGAAGGATCAAGCACGCGCCAGGACACGTCACCTTCGTCGCTCCATATCGCGACTTCGTTGCTCTGATCGGTGGCGGCCCGAGCAGGCTCGACATACTCCACGGCGGCGACCCGGAACGGGGTCGGGTCGATCACCAAGGCGAGCCGCTTTGGAGCTGCGCTGGTCGTCGTCATCGATCTGATCGCGCGCAGCGAAAGGGAGACCGACTGATTTTCACCGGGCGCGAGTGATTCCGTGGCGACCAAGGCCTGAATGAGCTTTTCGTCATCGGGTTGCTCGGAGCCGCTGCGGTAGTCCAGTTCGAGCAGGAGCGGCTCGTCAGGGTCATCCGAAATGGGCGTCGGGCGACCGAGCAACTGGCTGCGGATCTGAGGAGGCAGGTCGTCCTGGCCGATTGGCTTAACGCGCTCGATCGGGAATTTAACGACCGCCTGCAATTGCGCATCTGGCAGCTCGTCACCACCGGATCGGGCAAGAAGCCCGGTCAGATCGGCCTTGGTGACCATCGTGAGGTCCGGGGCCTTCAGAAGCGAGAAGCCCAGCGCGCCGAGCGCTATCTCGGAGCCATCGGTGCTTTCGAGCGAGAAGCCAAACTTGATCGTCGGCACCGTGCCGAGATCGTCGGTCTGCGTGATAGCGGGCTGCCATGCCGGTCCGTCCGTGCACGCGCCGGGTTGGACATCGGTGCTCGCGGCGACGAACGGCGCGGAGATGCGCGCCTTGCAGACCGGCGCCGTGCCCTCCGTTGCGATCATACGAGCGAACGTCGCCGTACAGGGCGAGGCGAAGCGCGGATCCTCGTCCGACTTGCCTTTCTCGACGAGCTCGAATGCGGTCACCCCCTGCCACATATCGGGGATGAAGCGCGGCTCGAAGGACAGGAAAGCCGTTTGACGCCGCTTATCGGCCGCATCCTTGACGGTGCCGGTGGTCGGCACGATGACACGGCGCCAGGCGGAGTTCTCGCGCAGCAACCCGATTGCGTGCCACGGCGTTCCGCGTTCCGACTTTCGTTTGGCCAGCGCGGGCATGACGCTCAATGGCGTCCCGTCACGGACCTTGCGCAGACTGTCATGCTCATCCTCGATGACGACATCGAACGCGTCGATGACGAAGTCGGTTATCTGATCGGGTCGCCGAAGCTTTGGGTCCGCTTTAGGGTCGACGTTGAGCGGATCGAGGCGGGCGGCGACGATCCATTGCACCGGTAAGAACGGCTTGAGGCCGCGGGCGCCGATGTCACCGACGCGTTGCTCTTGGGAGAAGCGGACCCGGCCTTTGACCGGCAGGAGCTCGGGTTTGGAAAAGAACCGCTTGAGGATACTGCCGATCTTGCCGCTATAGTTCCAAAGGGTTAGCTCGAAGCGCAGAGCGACACGGATGATGTCGTGGGAGCCCGTGTCCTTGTTGAATTGGTGCTCGACCGCACGAAGCCCGAATTCGCGGCGCGGACGGTTGGGCGGTTGACTGGGAATGCCCTGATCGACGAACAGGGGTATTACGTCGACCTGATCGGTGGAGAGATTGCCGTCATCGGGTTTGACGATCGCGTCGACGAAATCGCTATCTGCATAGCGTAGTGGAACGATGCTGAGCGCGGGTTCTCCACGATCCCATGGACCGATCGTGAGCGCGATCTGGATAAGCCGGCAAAGCGCGCCTCTCGGCGCGGCAGCGATTTTCCACAAGGATTGTGTCGTTGTCGCCTGGACCACATCGAGTCCCACGTGAAAGCGGGTGTCATAGCGGTCGCCTGAGGTGGCGACTTTCGGCCTGATCCAGTGGCCGTTCAATGCGAGGCGAACTTGAAGCCTGATCGCGAGCGCTTTGAAGTTGCCGGGTTTTCCGGTCGCCGGCGTAATGACGAGCTTCGAAACCTGCCATCGCGGCGCCGGCTTGTCGGCCAGCGTGCGGGCCAGGGCGATCGTGTCGAAGCGGGCGAGCGGACCTTCGTCGAAGACGTCCCAGGCCTGCTGCTGCCGCTTGACCGGATCCTTCTCCGCCGCATAGTTGGTCGGCGCGCGATATGCCGTGAACAGAGCGATGCCGCGAAGCTCGATGGCAGATGCTGGCGGGGTTGGGTCTTGATCGTCATCGACGGCGACGTGACCCAGATGCGGGTCGTTCGCGTCGCTGCCGTCGTGATAACGGGCATTCGCCGCGTAGAGCGGGTTCTTCGGGGCGAACGGGTTGTCACGATCCCTGAGAAGGTTTTTGAAGACCGCAAGATCGTAGCAAACGTAGCGCCAGTCGGTTCCGTCCAGATCGTTGGTGCCGATGACGACGGCCTCAAGCGGGCCATCGGACCTGTCTTCCATCGCGCGAATGGCGATAAAGGAAATTCTAGCCGGCCCAGCGACGCCCGCCATGGTCCAATCCCCTAAGGAAAAACGTCGTGCCCGAAAATAGGAAGTCTAGAAATGCGGTCGGACGAAATGGTCCGAGACCCTCTTGCAACTTGCCGTAGAACGCTTGATCGGTCAATATCGAACGTGTCTTACCCTCCACCGATTGCGAGAAACGACATGACGATCATCGATCCGCATCTGCAATGGATGTACGACGACACGCCCGCACACGAGCGGGCGACGACACGGGTGCCGGTCACGTTCGAATGGCATGGCGATCTTGATGAACTTGTGGCCTTGGGAATGCGGCTGCACGCGACGGCCGGCGGCATCATCTCTGCCGAGATGCCCCTGTCGAGCCTGCCCGAGGTCCACCGCCTGGGCATCGAATACATAGAGCTCGCGCGCACGCTATACTCGCCATTCGACGTTAGCCGATCCGACATCAAGGCCGACGTGCTGCAGCCCGTGATCGGAAGCGAAGTGGGGAAGGGGGTGATCATCGGCATCGTCGACACTGGCATCGATTACACGCATGCGAGCTTTCGCAAACCCGATGGCAAGACCCGAATCCTTTCGATCTGGGACCAGCGCCTCGAACCCGTGCCGGCACGACCGGGTCGTCCGCCCCGCTTTCCCTCGGAAGGTTCCCCCGGAAACAACGTTGACGGTACGGCTCGCAGTGGCGTGGAATTCACCGAAACCGCCATAAATGACGCGTTGAGAACGGGTGGACGGCGGCTGCGCACCAAGGACGTGCCCGACGATCCACACGGAAGCCATGTCATGGGAATTGCCGCTGGCAACGGCGCCGTTTCGCCCGGCAGCCCGGCGACAGCTTTCGTCGGAATGGCTCCGGCCGCGGATCTGATCGTTGTCGCCACCAAGTTCAACTTTGCGCTGATACGGCAGGGGATCGAATACATCCAAGAACGAGCGAGAGCGCGCAATTGTCCCTGCGTTATCAATCTCAGTTTGGGCCAACCGCTGGGGGCGCGCGACGGTCGTAGCCTGGATGAAAGGGCGATTGATGCTGCGCTCGGGGCCGAGGGGCGCG
Organism: Bradyrhizobium sp. IC3195; assembly: GCF_020193585.1. Taxonomy (NCBI): domain Bacteria; kingdom Pseudomonadati; phylum Pseudomonadota; class Alphaproteobacteria; order Hyphomicrobiales; family Nitrobacteraceae; genus Bradyrhizobium; species Bradyrhizobium sp. IC3195. The sequence goes on from NZ_JADYVG010000015.1 coordinate 130,611, forward strand.
CCATCGTCGTCTCGGCCGGCAACGATGGAAACAAGAACAAGCACGTTCGGGGCAGGATCGCGCGCGGCGCCACGGATCGGATCACTTTCCGCATCGATGACAGGCAGATGGCCAAGGAGCTGGACATCGAAATCTGGTACGGTCTGAAGTCGACTGCGGAAAGGTTCGATGTCGTTGTCACCGATCCTTCGGGCGTTTCAATGTCGCTCGCGGCAAGCGGGGGCTCGGTGCGGCGCACGCTCGGCCGCTCGACCGTTAGTCTCGCATCCGCCATTGCCGTTCCTGCCCACAACAAGAACCGGATCAGCATCGCCATTCGTCGCGACGGTCTGCGGATTGCTCCTGGGACATGGTCGATTACCTTGTCGGGTGTCACCGTGGGGACCGGTGCCGACGCTGGCGTTTATCATGGTTATCTGCGTGCCCCGAAAGGACGCAAGGGGATTCCCGCAACCGCGTTCACCTCGTCGCAAACGAGTGCCGCGAGTACCGGTACGATTCCGGCGACCGCGCTCAAGGCCATCTCGGTTGGAGCATACGTTACGAGACCGTCCTCAGATCTGCACAAGCCCGCGGCGTTCTCGAGCCAGGGACCGACGTTGGACGACCGTCAATTTCCCACCCTGTGCGCGCCCGGTCAGTTGATCATTTCGGCGAAGGCCATCAACGCCGAGCCGCACCCGGAGTTCGATGTTGCTGGCAAGCCATTTACGGCCAAGCAGGGTACCAGTATGGCGGCTCCGCATGTTGCCGGCGTGGTTGCGGCGATGCTGCAGGTGAAGCCCACGCTCAAGCAAGATCAGGTCGCCAAGCTACTCGGTGACCACGCCGACGCCCCGCCCGCGCCATTGCCGAACATTTGGGGGCGCGGACGCGTCAATGCGCTGAATTCCGTGACCGCAGCGAAAGCACCGGTAGGAAGCTGATCGCAGCACGAATTTGGCGCGACGGAGCGAATTCAACCTTGCGGCGCGCTCGAGGCTGCGGCGCTGAACACAGCTCCAAAAAGCTATAGACGACCGCCATAGTTGGCCTTCTCCCATTTGAGCTCGATATCGTCAGCGACCAAGTCTCGGCGGTGCGGCCTGATCTGATCGAAGTAATGCTTGAAGTCGACGTGTACGCTCATGTTGTCGGGCGATAGTTTCCCGTCCAGTCGTACAGCAGGACCGGCCCTGCCGCCAAGCGTGCATTGACGGGTGTGCATTGGCGATGGACTCGCCCGTGTTCGGATCCACGGGGAGGCGACGCATGCCGGCCTTGAGCAATCCACCGGCCTGGTTGTTGGGCTGGGAGCCGGCCGGGTCCGGCGAAAGCTGCAGGACGCTTTTGTCATGTTTGAGCCAATCCGGGATAAGCGATGCGCCGGCAACTATGCAGTTCAGGGCCACACCGACACGCGTTTTTCCAAATAGCCGCCGCCGATATCGGCGTGCACGCCCGGGAAGCATACCTGCTCGAAATACAGGTTGGCGTGGACGTCGCGTTCGCAGTTTGCGGCCGATTTACGAACAGCGCCTTCCCGGTGTAGGGCGAAGCCCCTGAACGTGAGGAAGACCCAGCCGAATGCGGCATCGCCGAGCAGGACGGAATTAACGAGCAGTTTGGTCAAGCAATGAGATCGCTCGGGCTTTGCGGCGCCGTCATTTCGAGCATCAGCAATCTGATCTCCGCAATTTTGCGCTTCTGATGACGTAGGCCCCGACCGGTAAGCCGCGCCTCGTCCTGCTATTGCTTACGTCGGCGGTAGAGCCGGCATCAAAGCTCAGCGGGTAAACCCTAGTCGTAACGCAAAGCAAGAAAATGAGGTCATAGGACGGGCTTCGCCCAAGGCCAGTTCTTGGCCCTGGCAGGGGTTTTCAGTTGTTATTAAGGCCCCAGTCGCCGCCTTTCTTCCCAATCCGCTACGTCGCGGGCTTTTCATGATCACAGCAGGCGTGGTGGTCGAGCATCGCGCTCTGCCGCCGCAAACCGATAATCCGTGTAACAAAAACCACGAAAGAAGTCGACAAACTGCAGAATTTAGGCGCTGATCCTGGATTTGTTGCATTAATCGATTTTCATTGAGGGCGACAATGTCGGCGCTGAACGAGATGCCTCACCATTTCGGCGGTCTGGAAGGCAACGGTATTGGCCACATCTAGTTTGGCTATTGCTGCACAGGAGCAGAACATGGCTAAGCATTTGTACCGTCTCCGTATGGGCTCGTATGTCGGGAACCTATTTCGGCGCAGCAAGCATGATTTACAGCAGAGGCTCTGGCTGCAATGTAACCTGATGCGGCTCGGGTGCGAGCTAGCGCGATCCCAGCATCAGCCCGGCGTTGAGCAAGCGGAAGCTACTAGTGCCATTTAAGCCGCTCACCAACTCGACTTCAACTCCAAGAAAGCTACCTAGAGGCCGGAACTAATAGAGCCCGACGCCTGGCAGCGCTTTGAGCGCGCCGTTGACGTGGCGAAAAGCCCGCCGCAACATCGGTCCGGGAAAGGCGTCGTAAAAAGAAAAAACCGAAGCCGTCCAAAAGATCATAGCCGAGACAGCCGTTAGTTGTATATGCTGCGCGAGAGGGGGCGCATGGCAAAAAAAGCGAAAAAGGCGAAGAAAGCGAAGAAAGCTGCAAAAAAAGCAGCAAGACACAAGTCTGCGGTTAAGCATCCTGACCCATGGCCGCCTCGGAAATCCAAGCGGTAGGGGGCGGCGCACAATGGGAAGCCCATGGAGAGCAGCGAACGAGCCGAGACGCCCGGAGCCGACGCCGCAACCTCAGCCGCAACGGGAGCAGCCAAGACCGGCTCCGAGGTGGGAGCCCGACAGACACATCGAGAAGCGGGAGGACCCCCGTCATCAGGAGCCGCATCCGGACCCATGGCCGCCTCGCCGCTAGAGCAAGCTACGATAAGCTGTCTTACGAATGCTCAGTATCACTCCTGCCGTGAGGCTTTTCTTGATACTGTGCATCGCTGGTTCATGTTTGCTGTTATAGCGCTCGGGACGGCCGCCCTTACTGATGTGTTGCCGAAGATGCTGCACGTTGCCAGCGTAACTATCGATGCGGCACTCCTTAAAGAGGTATTTGCCGCTGGTGCCGCGATTTTGGCGGCGCTCGACTTGACCTTCGATCTGTCTAATCGAGCGCGCTCCCACGCGATGATGAAGCGTCGGTACTATGAACTGCTTGCCAGTATGCGCGAGGGACGCAAAACAGCGGACGAAGCGCGTGTTTGCTTGGATGAATTCTCAGCTGATGAGGAGCCGCCTTACAGGATTTTGTTCCTGACGTGCTGGAATTCTGCGCAACAAAGCGTCTATGGAGAGAAGGCTTTGCGCTTTCAAGTCTCCATGACCGGGAATCTATTTAAAAACTGGTTTCGGCACCAGCGGCCACCTATCCAGTTGTTGGCGGCTAGTCCTTGCACTTCTCTCGTTTGGATCGCCATTTGGCATTAGCCGCGAGCATCTTCTTAATTCGTCGCGGCGTCTGCCTTGCGGTTAGCCGTCGTTAGACGCTTACCAGTGATGCCCTTCGCCATGAGTTCGGCGCGCTCATGATCGTTCACGCCAAGCCCGGCGCGGTTGCTATACCCGAAATCGAATTCTGCGAGATAGCGATGCAGATGCTTCTCGCTGCAGTGCTGATAGACGCCCTTCACGTCGCGTTTGAAGATGCTGTGGTAGCCCCCAACCGTATTGGTGAAGATCGCCTTGTCGCCCTCGCCGCGAACGTATTCGTCCTTTGAGTGCTTCACGGTGTCGTCCTGCAAGGCTCGGACTTCGGCAATGTACTTGTAGGCCGCCTTGAGGAAGTCCGCGATATTATCCTCGAGATGCTCTACTTGAGGACCTCCGAGTGATCGAGGATCGCTTGGGCAGTTCCAGCTGAGGCCGTAACGGGGGGCGCCGGTTCACGCTGACAGATGGACGTATTAACCCGCAGGCGCCGTCGCGATCGTGCAGGAACGTCGTGGCACCGGCCGCAAGGGCTGGTCCAAAGCGGCTCGTGCGGCCGTTTGTTTTGTAATGTCCAGAAGTATCCCAATCTCCAGGGAAACGAATTTTTCTGGCACTTAAGGGGCTGATAGCTGGCGCGGCCTCCTAGGCACACTGGGCCCGCGTTGCTCAAGGCCGCCTCAGGTGGGAGCCGTTCTCTTGATCTAGCTCAAGCGATGCCTCCCTCTGCAGCAGTCCATCAGGCCGCGCCTGCCGCGCCGCTGCCAAGGCATTCGTGGTCGACGATTTCAGGACGGATCAGCTTCGGGAGAGCCCCTAGTCGTCGGGCTTCAGAAGGGCAAATTCCACACGAAATAGAGAAGCGCAGCAATGGCCCCCCAGAAAAGTATGCCGCGGAAGATGAAAGCGAGCGCCATGTTAATCGCCGTCTCGCGCAAGCCGCTGTGCCATGGCGATTCCATCGATCGCGTCTGCCAGTCCTCCTAAGAAAACCCGATACCATGCATCATCATCGGGAAGTTCCCACTCTCGTAGGCTGCCGACGTAACGTGTCAGAGCAATAACGCCCGCGATCGTCGTTGGCGTTGAACGGATGAGCACATTCGCATGCTCCGCGAGAGCATGATTCCTTTGACTGCTGATTTCTTCGGCGGCATGAAACTCGGGCCCATCGAGCTTCGCCGATACGGACAAGGCCGCATCGTAATGCGCCGACAGCTCGCGATGACGCTCAATCACTAAGAAGGTTAGATCCCGATCGGCTGCAGCAGCCGACTGGGTGGAAATTTGCGATGACAATGTTGGCCCCGAGCAAGTAGCAGGCCTATGTTAGCATTGCGGCCATGATGATAATCAGCGTAGAGGGGCCTTCATCTGCGGTATTTCTGCTCGATCGGATTCGGCATTCAGACGAGGTCACCGGCTCCATTTGGAGATCGAGACGTTTCGGGGACAAGCGCGCGCCTTACTCGCGCCGAAAAGCGGCTCGGCTCCAGTTGTTCCCGGCGTAAAGCTGCATATTTTGCGCGTATCAAAGGTTGTTATCATGCATCAGCTACGCTTGGATACGCTTCCACATTCGAAAGGGGCGGGCGAAATATGAAGTTGATTGCAATAGTTGCCGGTCTGTTGCTGCTCGGCGTGATCGGACAAGCAAACGCACGCGGAGGACATGGGGGGCGCGTCAGCTACGGCGGCGGACATCACACGACCAGTCATGGCGGCAGCTATTTGGGCGGATCCGGCTCATCACACCGTGGCGGGACTTATCTCAATTCGCGAACTGGCAACCGTTACGGCACTCATCGATAACGAGCTCCGCGTGGTCGCCGATGTAAAGCCGATTGGTATTGTTGCCCAGCGTCGATGAGATCGCGGCCATGTTGCCCCAGTCCCGGCCCACGGCGTTGGCACCCGGAGCAGCGAGGCGGACACGACAACGCGCATGCCTGCAGCTTACGGAAGGGGCGGGCGCTTCGTCCCTCGTCTGTTCAACAAAGTGGCAGGAGTGTTGCGCGCAAGTGCTTCAGTATACGCCGGGAGCCGTACATTCTTGTCAGGGCGCCGCCACTCGACGAATGCGATCGCGGTCTATCCTCAATACTCGCGAGCCCGATCGAGGCCGCTCTTGAGGTGAGAAGAACGCTGAAACAGCTACCGGAAACAGGGCAGCGTTATCGGAGTTCGCGTGACCGAGACGAGCACATTGTTCACGTAATGCTCTGTCACAAGCTCTGCGCGAATGCTGCAAGAAGTCGCTCCCATGGCCGCCATGAATCCGCTTCGAGCCCGCGCTGGAGAAGCCTTGCGACTTTCAGCAATGAAGCGAGCGGCTGCACCGGGAGTGCCGAGCGCGTCGGACCGGGCGTTTTGCAAGGCTGCCACTAGCTCATTCAGATCTTTGCCCTTGATCTTGGTATCGCCGACCATTGACGGAACCATGTCACGAAGACCTTTATCAGCAATCTCGCCAGCGAGTAGTCCGGGAAGCGCCTTGCGGAGAGACTGCTGAAAGGAAGCGGTGGTGCGCCCGGCGAGCTCCTCGCACCGGAGCATCGCCGAGATGTAGCTGAGGCGGGTTCTCTCCGCCGAGTCGAGCCAGACCTGCTCGCAATTGTAAAGCAGGGTCATTCGATCGACAGGTCCGAGCTTCTCGATTGCTTCACGAATTTCGCCAAGCACCTCTGCCGCTGGCTTGCGCAACTCGTCGGGAAGACGACCGGTCGCCTGCCCCCAGACGGCTGCGAGACCGGCCCACCGAGGCTCGAACTGCTGGATCGATAACGCCTGCATGTCGTTCGGAATCTTGGATTGAGCGTCAGCCATGCTTTTCTCCATGGCATCGATCTTGGCGACGACCGCTTCAGTGCGCGCGCGGAGCTTGCTCCCAAACCCCTTGACTACAGCGGCGGCCACGTCGTCCGTGAATCCTGATACCGCTGCTGCGAGCTTGCTCGCGCCGGTCGCAAGCCGTGCGCTCTGCTTCTCGATGGCTCGTTCGATAGCGGTCTTTACTGATTCATTGAGGAAGGCTTCCACAAAGCCGGCCAGGAAACCTAGCGGCAGGCCGAGGTCCTCGTTGTTCTTCAGAACATCCATCACGGCGTCGACGCTTCCCTCGTAGGCGGCGCCAATTGCGCGTGATCCCGTGGAGGCGAGAAGTTCTTCTGGAACAGTTCGCTTTTCTGCCGAGGACGCCTTCAGCTCCTTTTCAATCGCTTCGGCCGTTTCGAGTGACCATTGCGGACGCGTTGCCTGCACATCCGGGAATGTTACGGCGACCGAGGTCGGTTTGAGGGGAAGAGCCTGGTCAAATGGCTGGATCCGCCCACGATAAGCGTACGCGACCGACTGGAGAGCGAGCGGTGTAGCGGTGGGAGCATCCGATTTCGCGGGCGCAACACGGCGCTCGCTCAGCGGCTGGGATGCCGGTTTCTCTTGCAGCTTCTCCAGAGGCGGAAGAGGCCTGACGATCGGCGGTTCGTCGACATTCAACGGTGACAAAGCGACCGAAGCGCTCGCCGGCGGAGGTCCTGGCGGACGTACAGGTGATGGTGTTGGTCCGTGGGGCCCGTCCAGCAGAGAGGGATATTGTCCTGGCAGATTGCCAAGCGCCTTTCGGAGCTTGTCGGCCAGGAGAACGATATGTGGCCATTGCTGGTCATCATCATCCTTCTTTTTCGTCTCGTAGGTCTTCACGAGACGAGGCATCAGCTCGGCGAGAAGGACGGCTTTCGTTTCCAGAAGGGCCTTTGCATATCGTTCATCAATCCGTTCGATGTGGTGCTCGATTGTCGCTATTCGTTGGGCGAGCAAGCCATCAGGACCTGCAACTATGCCGCCGAAGAAGGTAAGAGAGGTCAGCAGCGTCAGCCAGACGTAGGCGAAGCTTACCGACCGAAGATAGCCGCTGAAGACTCGAATTACGATCCGATGGCTGGCCCAGAAGGGCGCCACAAACAGAAAAATCAAGGCCAGATAAATAGAGAATTCCAGCGCCGGAGAGGGTTTCAGAAAGGTGGCCACAGTCCGCAAACGGGCCAGTTCCGTCTCCAATTCCCGGATGGTCCGGCTGGCTCCTTCGAGGTCGTCGGTGAGGGAGAGCCATATCTGAAGGCCGGAAAAGATAATGCCGGCGATAGCGAACGGCAGGAAGAAACGATTTAGGTTGCGCAATACTGCGCGCCAGAGTGAGCCTTCCCTGGTCTTCGCGGCAACGTACCTTGTCAGGAGAAACCCGAACACGCCGCTTGCGGCTATCGAATAAGTAATCATGCTTGTCTCCTTAATGGGCCTCGAAGGCACCCACCGGATCGAGCAGTAAAATGAATGGAGAAAACCTAGGGTCGTATCGATGCTAACGTCAATGCCCAAGATGGGGACTTTTGGGCTAGCTCGCGGGCGACCGGCGACCAGTCGTGAAATGGTCGATGGGCTTTCGTTGTAGCTCCTTTCTGGATAACGCGGTTGCGAAGGGAGCTTGCGGCGGCGCGCATTGGCGCACCTCCTGAACCAGCGGCTGGGCTTTCCAGCCGAGATCAAAGCCGTTCGCTACACCGAAATTGTCGACCCGGTAGATCGCCTCGGCCTTGCGGGTCGCATTGGCGGAGCTGTCGGCCTCGACGATGACCGTCCATTCTTCGTAGTCAGACTCCTTGACGACGAACCGGCGGAAGGTAGCGGCGTTCATCGCGCCGCCTCGTTCTTTGGCATCGGCCTTGGCGCTGCGCACCACCAGGCGCCCATTAAGCGGCAGGGCCGCCTTGAGCGAGATGTTGTAGCCCATTGGCGGGTAGGGCCACGAGTTCGACGTCCAGGCCGGTCAGAAACTTGTCCGTCTTTAACTGCGCGAACGGACTATTCCCCTGGTTCGATGTTTTCGGGAAAGCAGAACATGTTGCCACCCTTCGACATGCGGACCGTCCGAATCTTCCTGGCCCAGTCGCAAAACATCCTGGAAGAGGTGTCCGTGCACTGCTTTGAAGTGCGTGAAATCCAGATTGCCAGCGGGGAGTTCCTGGTCGGCTCTGACGTCGCTTGCTTCCGCCTCGAAAGTCATCATCGACTGCATCATACATGCCGGATTACGCCTTGCGGTAGGCCTTAATGATCACCTTCGGCCGCTCTTCGGGGGTGCGCGCCTTACTCTTCGCGACCGCGCTGCTGCCCTTCATCTTCGGCGAGTAGACTATGCCCTCGACGGAACTGATCTTTCTGAAGCGGGCGCTGCCGACTACAAAGCCCGAGGCCTTGCCTTTGTTGGGGGATGATTTCTTGGGTGCCATGGACTCATTGTATCACAGGTGATGCTGGCCCGCACGAGGTAGTAGCCATCGGTTGCTGTTCCAGATGCTCGAATTGGCTATATAGTCAGCCAAGATGGAGCGGCCATTTCTACTTTGGCGAGTTTTAGCCGCGGGTTGAATATTACATACAAATTTCGGGGGGCGATGCAGTTTAACGCCCCCGCGAAGTACAGTGAGCCCCACTCGTCGGTTCGTACGCTCACGCATATACGGCACCACATGACGCACAGCGCCCGAACGACATTGACAGCGCAGGCTGGGCTGGCGCCTGTCGAATTCTACGGCTCGCCCCCGTTGCGGAGCATCAACTGATTACTACCACAGGTGCGACTACCTACCTGAGAAGCGGGCAGCGTTACAGAAGCTTGAAGCTGATCTGAAAAAGCTGGTGACTAGCTAAGCATGCACTCATTAAGCCCCTGACCGACCGACGTCCAGTCAATGCCGGTCTCCGGGCGAGTGCGGACCTTCTCGGAGGGTCTCAGACAGAAATCATCGGACTCGCGGTGTGAAGGTGAGCCTTATTCAACAACCTCGTCGGCGCTGGCGAGCAATGTTGAATGTAGAGGTGAGACCAAGCGCTCTTGCGACCTTGAGATTGATCGGCAGCTTCAAGCGTGTGGGCTGTAGGCAATCGCCAGCCAGTATGAGGTGCAACTTGGAAGCCGGGTACCGGATTCGCTAAGCGATCGCTGTGGAAATTTAGTCCTCTCTGGGGAAAACGGATAATTAGCTTAGCAGCGTGTCCAACCGGGTACAGGCTCTTGCTCCCGGAAGTTCTACGCTCTGTCAAGACGGAACAACCACAGTGACCGAGGACGATGCGGGTACCAACACTGCGCACGGGGTATTGCAGCAACCGCTGATCCGCTCGCGAGGCGGCGCCTGCTGCAGCTAATTCGAGAAGAGCCAAATCCGCGGCATGAGTGTCGCTTCGGATGTCTCGCATGGGGGATCGGAGACTAGGATGAAGTTAGCTTCTGCGGCGGCGATACCATTTCGTTCGTGCGAACTCTGTCTACACTCGATGAAATTTTTGGGAGAGCACGCCAGGTGCCGGCTGTTCAGGTGTAACGAGTGCGCTCTCGTAAGCACTGAAGCTCTAGAGACACAGCCATTTCCGCAGACAGAATTTACGATGAAGAGACCGTCCATGTGGCGCTAGCAGACACCTGCACGGCTTCATGTGGCCGTGGAAGCCATCAGCTGTCGTTTCTGTTCGGCTACTCGTACTCGTTCGCCTCTTTCCTGCATTCGTGGGCCGAAGCTGATGCCAAGCTGCACCGAGACGAACGCGCCGTAATATCGCTGATCCAGACTGCCCAGGGGGCGCCCGCAGAGTGAGCGGGCTATGCTTCCGAACTCCCAGCGGCCCCGGCCCGGCGGTGCACTTGAAGGGAGCAGGTTAAGAGCCGGGGCCGCGTTCCGCTAAAGCGCGACGGGCAGTGTGCCCAAGCGCGCGGCTTGCATTAAAGCAGGTAAATGGAGGTTCGCTGCGCTGCAGAAGCCGAAGCTCACCTCCGAGCGGCATCTAATTGTCTTGGTATTCGGCACCCGGAGAAATGTATTATCCGTGTTCGATCCGCTGATGATTATTTTCAGAAGAGCATGTTCATGGCCCAGCGAGCAGTATCCCGTGAGGATGTCCAAAGCTTATTCGCCTTCTATGCATTTGTTGCCCGACAACACAACAAGCATGACGGCGCATCTCGGTGGCTGAAATTATTTACGTCGAGCCAAAACCTTGATGAACTTCTGAGCCAATGGTCAGACCGTGTTGACGCAGTCGGTTCCGGAAATGGTCGGTCGCGTTCTCGACCCGCTCGCTCGCGCGGTCGTGAACGGTGATGCAAATTATGACCATTCGAGCGCGTTTCTCCACGCGCGACTCAAAGCATTGGATGAACCCCAGCACTAAACTCCGCCGGCCAGCTTCAGCGGCGAACCAACTTAGCAGGACGGCTGCGCCGCCACTCGCAAGCGCAATGATGCGATCGCGAGTCAGCCGAGCAGTCGGGCTTGCCTAAAATGAAAACGACTCGGAGTGAACCTCTTCGCCACGGCGCGCACGCGGGCTTCGCATGTCTCCAACGCAATCTTCTGGGCGAGCATCACGTCTCCTATCGGCAGAGAGCCGACCGGCATGAAACACAATCCCTCTTGCTGATGATCGCGCTCGTCCACCACGCAAACGTTACCCGAAGTTCCGGCGTAGACCCTGTATTGGCTCCCACTCTCGTTTCCGATCACCTCGAAGTAACCTTTGCGAGCTAGCTGCTCGCGTTGCGCCTGCGAAAGCCACTCCCGCAAGAGCCGGAGCGAGCGGCCTTCCGGCGTGCTCTCGGCGCCGTGCTTGATGAAAAGGGCTCGTGTCGCTCTCATGCGGGAACGGCTGCCCATGGCCAACGATCGGAAGGCCAACACGGCTGGGCTCCCACTAACCTCCAACGAGCCTCGGAAGAAAGATGGTCTCTTCCGCATTCGGGTCGAATGATTTGACTTGTGATAGCTGGTCCGTTCCGGTACGGACCGCAGCGGTGAAGCCAACCTTCGTCAGCTCATTGAAGCGCTGTTCGGCCCTGGCCAATTCCTGTGCGTCGTGAAGATTGAAGAGGTGACGGCTGTCGCCGGTGCGGTCCATGACGATCTGGATTGCCATAATTGCTCTCCTCGAGTTGCGGGTTTTATCGGGGTGAACGCACGGATCTTCAGAAGACGAACTTCAATCAGAACTTTCCGGTGTTCTGCTGATACTCGACGGCGGTACGCCCGGATCGGGAGGTGGCGCTTGCTTGCGATCGGCGGCATCGCCGAGGCTCAAAGTGAGCTCGTGAACCGGCGCTGCTCGCCCCTTAGGTTCATACCGCTCTACCAGTTTCAGGAGGCGCCTTTTAACAAATGGGTCAGCCTGCTCTGCGAGTTCACGCAGTAACTTAGCGCGCTGTTCATTGAATTCGTGATCCAACATGTCTATCCCCTACACAACGCGCATGCGGCCATGCCTGTAAGAAGGCACTCAAAGCGGCTCATCACGTGAGCCAAACAATTTCGCGATCAAAAGGTCTGGATGCAGAAGATAGCGCCTGAGCGGATCAGTTGGCTACAAATTCGATCTCAGATTTGAAATAAACGGAAATCTAGTTGCCGAATGCGACTAACCAAAAGCTTCCAGGGCATCCTTTCGCCGAGATGCAACGGGTCTCCACCTTCGGCTCGGAACTTTGCATACCGGGCTGTTCACCCGCAGAGCTTAAATTATCGCAGATGCCGCCGGAGCTGAGGTCAGCCGGCCTGGTTTTTAGCCCCGGTGGCCGCTCGGAATCTCCGAGCGGCCCTTTCCTTATTCCTCGGTACGATCCGCGGGCCGCAATAACTTGAAGTACCGCGCTGCAAGGCGCGGCTAATCGGAACCCAATGGATAACAAGGGACTTAGTATGGAGAATCCCTTGATTGGGTGCTACCGATGGCGATCGAGGATTTCAGAGAAACAAGGCCGATCTTTCTTCCGGAGCAATTCTTTGTGGGGCAGATCGAAGGCTGGGCGGTGCTGGAAAGCCTCGTTGGCGGATTGCTGAAGCGCGCGACGATTGCGGCGCACGGCGAATTCGAGACAGATACCCAAACCGTGATCTTCACCGAGACGTACATATTCGATGATGGCCATTGCGACACGATGCACTGGACCATACGAAAAGGTAACGAAGGCAAGTACACCGGATTGGAAAACCGGCTGGAAGGTGAGGCTCTTGGAGAGCAAGCCGGCTGCGCCTTTCATTGGAAGTACACTCGCGACACGCCGCAACCAGGCGGTAAATCGATCAAATTGAATTTCGATCATTGGTTCTACGCAATAGATGATCGCGCCTGCATCGTGCGTGGGAGCGCCGGACGTGCGGGCATCCCGTTTGCGACGGCACACATTACCTATCGGAAGCTGTGATCCCAATGCGCGCGGATGTCGAGCGCTCTGGCGCAGCATCAAGATGAGATTGTAGGCACAGGAACCGATTCTTCGACAAGGTGCGCCAAGCTCTTCCATGCCAAAGCCACCTAAACCACGAGCTCGATTACTCATTACTGGAAACCATAATTGTTAAAACCAACAGGCGGTCGACTAAAATATGCAATCCAAGGTAGTAAGGTACAGCCGATTAAACTGCGGCGGTATCAACAGGGGACCTGCAAAGGTCCCGATACCGATGTCGCAGCGCACTCCTTTCGCTTGTCTTTCGGGTCAGTTTGGTTCTGAAAGTTCGCCCAGTTCGGCAAAGCTAGGCCTGCTATCCCGGCATTCACCTGCGCCCGGTTCTCTCGAGAGCTGGTAGTCCCATTCTGCCCTTTACTCGCGCAACGGCTGCCTAGACGGGCGCGCTCCTTCCCGCGAAGGCAGCCCCTTCGCGCTCTACGGCCTCTCTTTAGTCATGCCGGGCGCACCGGCAGTTAAGGGTTGGTTTAGCTCCCGGCACGATCATTGGCGACCGCAAGGGAGCCAAGCATGCAATTGCACCATGCGAATACCTTGGAAAGGATCACGATCGCCCCAGATCACGGCAGTGGCGAGCTCACGTGGCCTGCCACTCGCGATCAATCGGATTTCTCGACCTCCAATCGAGCTGAGATCTTGGCGCTATTGTCGCCGGGCCGGCCTCCAAAACTCACTATTTGTCTGGTCGCGGCGGCCGCATTGGGTGTGGGCTTTGCGTTGGGTTGGGCTGGCGCTTGGTACGGTCCTGCAGCTATCTCGGCTCTCGCCCCGACTGCTCAGGTAGAAACGGCTTCGCGCCGCATGCCGGACACAAGGGCACGCGGTAAAGCCGAAGGCGTCCGAAAGATTGCATCCGGTTCGCGAACAGCGCCTGCTTTGGGGCAGCCCTCCACATTCATCGCGAGCGTTGCTCCGAAGCCTGGGACCAAAGGGCCAAATGCGTCGCAATCGGCGGATGCTCTCGAAGTGGACATGTCTGTGACGGGCTCGCTCCAGCCTGCGGCGCCGCTCCTGTCGGTTCCCGAGACAAGACCAACGACCATGGCAGGTTGGGCAGTGCTGGACGTTCGCGGCGGAACAGCGGTGCTCGAAGGGCCCGATGGGATTCGAATGGCAGCACGGGGTGATGTGGTCCCCGGCGTCGGGCGAATCGACTCTATCGTGCGCTGGGGCGACCGCTGGATAGTTGCAACGGCTCGTGGATTGATCTCGACGCCCTAGTCGTGCACGCTGGCGACGCAATCAATTTTCATCGTCCATGCTCAGTCGAGCACGTTTCAGTTTCATATAAGGATGAAACCGTACAAATATACGTAAGACCACAGGCCGCTTGGTCGTCTTGAGAGACTAGCTTCTTGACGGCTCGTGCGAAAAAAATGCTGCCAGCCGGCTGCCGAAGTCAGGCTATTTATCCGCCGTGCAGAGCTGGTACTTGTCTTGTTGTTCATGCCTTTCCACGTTCATTCGCGCCATGTATTTGTCTTTGACCTCCTCCGAAGGACAAAGACACGGCGGCTTGCTGCCGTAGTGGATCTTCCAACACTCGCTTGCGGTCGCATCAATGAGCTCCCAAGCAATGACATTTTCTGTCTGCACGAGAACGCCAGGGCCAGGAATTGCTGTCGTCTTTTTTCCGTCTATCTTGCACGCAGGAGATAGAAAGACCTGAGCGGGATCAAGTTCGGTCGGGTAAACGCGGATAAATCCCTCGACGGTCGCATAATCCTTTACGATCGCTCGTACCATCGCCTTCGTATAGACCAGCGTGTTGTTCTCACGAGCATCGATAGGACGCACAGCCACACAGGTGAAGCTCTTCTTTAGTACGTATAACAGCGGGTGATCTTGAGTTGTTTTGGTAAGCGACACGAAAGGTATTTTGTTCACCGCCGTGATCACCCAATCATCATCGTAGGCAACCGACACGAAAATTCCGAGAACCAGCGCGACTACATATGCTAGCACTATCTCCGCCGTTGCGACTGCTTGCGCTGATTTCCGCTTCTTTGCGCGCCATTGCCGCATCGCGAGCGAGGCAATCCCAAAGGATGCGACGCTGATTGCAATCGAAATAAAGGCGTATGCAAGTTCACCGAACCGCAGATCGACCAAATAACTTGCGAGGCCCAGACCAATGAAGCCTGGCAGGAACGCGGCTACAAACTTGATAGCCTTCTTGGGATCATCGGAAATCATTGCCACTATTTGTTACAGCAGTCGTTGTTGCAAGAGCCGTCCTTGCACTTGCACGCGGAGCCATTACAGCCATCGTGAACGCCGCCACAATCGGGACACAGCTGGAATGAGCCATTGTCGTTCATGACGTACACGGCGAGCTTAGGCTGACGACATTCGCCGCCGGCCATAAAGTTGATTTGTCCAAGGACGGTATCGAACGAGTCGGCACGCATGCTCGCAGCAACTCGTTCATGAGCAGGATCATTCCGCGCGGCGCGTGCCAGGATTTGAAGGGCTGCGTAGCCATAGTAGGCATCCGCTCCCTTCATGTCCCTCAAGGAGTTGGGCAAGCTACGTGGCTCTCGAAGGCTGGGATCGTGCGGCGCGATGGCCGCCACTTTGATCTGGTTTCCGAGGCGGCCGATCTCCAGGAGGCTGATGCCACCGATGAGAAGGCTTTTTGATGGGAGTTCGTCCAAACGAATGTTACGAGTATCCCCGCCAAACATGAACACAATCGCCGGCGCGCCAGCCGTCCCATTCCAATTTTGCAACGGAAGCTGGCTGACTTGGGCTTCACGGCTGAGCGCTTCGGCGTAAAACTGGCTTTCAAAAATGTAGCTCGTACGACGATTTTGATTGTCTTTCGCATACCGAACGGCGAGCTTTGCAAGCTGCTCGGCGCTATCGCCGATATGGAACGAGTACTTTAGTCGCTGGTCCGAAAACGGCCCCTTAGATAGCCCGACCAAGACGGTTGGCGTCTGTTGCTGTTCGCTCACCCCGGAGACGGCCAGCATTACAGATGCGCCGCCTTTTGCAATCAGGAAGTTGACGCGATCGGCTTCAATAAGCTGGCGGGCCTTGTTGACCGCGATGTCCGGCTTGTTCTGATGATCATGGAAAATGACCTCCACCGGCCGGTTGGCTATTTGCCTCAGATCATTCTGAGCGGCGGATACTCCCGCCCGAAACTGCTGGCCTTCATTTGCCCCGAAACCGGTGAAGGTCGCCACTACACCGATACGAATTACTGGGACTTGCGCCTCGGCCGGAAGATCCATGACGAGTAAAGTTAGGACTACTGCAAAGATCGTTTTCCAGCGACCCATGTGAGCCTCCTATGGATGCAGTATGGCAAGTACTGTCCAGATCGTTCTGGACGAGCAATAAAACGCGCGAAATAACTCAATTCCAAACTTTACCTTTGGTAGCTTTGAGGAACAAGAGCGCGCCAACTGGGACATGTAGATTTATGATCGGCCGACTCGAACCCGCTCGGTAATCGCCGTTTCCCTGCGGAGCACTTGCCGCGATCTTGATCTTATCGGTGAAGTCAGTGAACAGAGATAACTCTGTGCCAATGGCATCACGGCATGTCTTGGCCGATAGCGATCCATTTTCGATAGAAGCAAATAGGCTCGTCTACGTGCGCTCGATCAAGCGATGCTTCTGCCCAGCCATTTATGGTGCCACAATAGGTAAAGGCATCATGATCAGGACAACTCCGCTCATACTCTCCTTCGCAAACTGAGAAATTAGTTGGTTGAGAAGAGGTTGGTGGTGTTTGAGCCGGAGCCGGCGAAACAACAAATGGGGCGATGATGCAGATTGAGGGGATAAGCTTTCCGAACATAACGTCTGGCTCCCTTTCTTAAAGACGCCGCGATCGCTGTTCACAAATCAGCGACGTGCCCGGATCTAAACGTAGAAACGACCGAGCAGGCGTGGGCGGAGCAGGCGTTAGGCCGGAAAAGCATCCGCCGCGTATTTCCCCGCCGTCATCGCAGGTGGCAACTTGGGGTTCGTACTGTGCCACGTCGGTGGCCATTGGTTCGGCCTGTGTCCCCACATGTTGAGCTGTCCCAGGGCGTCGAAAAGCCCAAGGTATTGATAGTAGCTGACGCCCGCGACATCCGTAGAAATCGGGCAGCCGAGCGTTACGATCCGGAGTTCGTGTGTTCGGTCCGGTGGAAGGGATCTGATTGCATTGCCGATCTGCAGGGCGCCCTTGCTGTGTCCCACCAGAAGCTTGAATGCCGCGTCACGATGAAGGAGGAGCGCGTGAAGAACGTCTGAGGAGCCGGAGCCGTGGCGAAAGACTGGCGCGCCGTGCAGGGTCTTCGCATCCGGCGTAGACGCGGGCAGTTGGCGGCCTATGCTCGCTGTCCTGGGCGCGGCATTGGCAAGAGCGTTCTGGATCAAGCTCTTTGCATGCAGATAGTCGTAAAGGCCGAAGCCGAACCAGCCCCCTAGCGCCTGCAGAATGACGTCAGCCATGCCGTATCCCGGGACGATGGCAAGCACAGGTTTTCCGAGTGCTATCGAGATGTCCCACGCCAGCGCGGCGCTGCCAAGGGCCGAACTACCGACCCCCGTGATTGTTACGATCTCGACAGCCCGCGTTTCCGGGTGAGGCGAAGTCAAGAAGACCTCCACATTGGTGTATCTGTGCACATAGGGTGCGGTATTAGCGTCGATGAGCAGAAGCGAGCCTTCAGGGTCACTGAGTGCATCGAGCTGGACGATCCGGGAGGGAGGTTTCTCCTCCCGAGCTCGCACGGACGCGTCTTTTTCGGCCAGCTGCGCGGCTAACGTCGCTACATCGTAAAAGACGATATCCAGCGCCGTGTTGAATAGGCGGCAGGCGCGGACGGCGGGTTCAATTAACTGTGGCGGCGGCTCAAACAGATTGAGAAAGGATCGCTCAGATTGGGGCGGCAGATTGTCTCCGATTGGCATGTGAAATTCTCCTCGAGGCTCAATTGAGCATGCCACACTTCTGTGATGGCGTTGGAAGCATGCAATGCGCGCGGCTCGACGGGACGGGGCGAGTGTGGGGAGCAAAGAGTGACAATGACGCCCCCGGTCCTTTTCTAAGTTCTTCAAGCGGCCGATTGCCTGGCCGCGTGCTAACGGTCGACGAGACGTTCCGCTCAGACTTTCTAGGGGGCGGTCTTCGGTGCGCCGTCAGACGACGACAACAATCGCGATCTCGTGCCGTTGCGGGATAGCTTGCCATGGATCTCCCCTTATCACCTCGATGCGGGCCTGCCCCGATCGAAGCGCACGAAACAAGATGTTGGTTGGCGGTCCGAGTGGGCTTAGCACCCGGCCATCGTCCGAGAGTACGCCGGTCGAGAAGACACCTAACAGCTCGATCGTCTCGCCTTCCAGAAGACGACCGCCGCTTGCTCCAAACATCAGTACGTCTCCCACCCGCACGTGCAGCACGGGTGGGAGGTCCTGGGAGGCCTGAATCTCGACGAGGCGCGGCAAAGCGTTACGGTACCAGTTCCTCGTCCACCTCCACATCTTCCGATGGCGACCATTCGTCGGCGAGGCCCATTTGAGCTTGGATCGACGGTGCACCCTCTGACGAAACCTTCGGGTAGATCTGTCCCGCGAAGGCATAGTCGGTGGCGTTGATGTCCGAACCTCCCCGGATCGGCTGACCGTCTTTGGTAATCGATCCCGGAAGTTGATAGCACATGATCGAATCTTGGTCCGGTGGGGTGGCCATTATCGAATCCTGGCTGAGCGGTGTCAGCACCTGTTGGTCCACCATCTCACGAGACCACCCCTGTGTGCGCAGGAAGAAGTCATAGGCCTTTTGTGGGTCTATGAGGTCAACCAGCTCCTCACGCATGTGTTCATGCGGGAAGCCGAGTGTGTGCCCAGCTTCATGACGCACGACGCGATGGAATTCGCTGTCCGCTGTGTTCATGGTGAAACCCTGGAGGTTCAACGTCGGCCGATTACTGGGAATGTGCAGGATGTCGGTCCCGAGATAAGACCAGTATCCTGCTTGATTTCGCGAGATGCGCACCTTACCCACACCACGGGTCTCCACGAACGAGATCCCTGCGGTTTGGTTCCAGGCATTCATGTGCTGAATGATCCGGCGGCGCAGATCACTTGGCCCGCCATCCAGGAAGCTGACCGTGAGCCGGCGCTGTTGCGGGCCCCAATACTTGCCAACCAAAACTGCAATCGCTGCTGGCGAGAGTACCAGGCCGCGTGCCACGGAGCCAATGGCACCGAAGTTAACTCGGTTCATGGGATTGATGGTCGTTGCAGTCTTTGCCGCTTTTTCGGCTAGACGGCCGGGCAGTTGCTTAATTGAACAATGCGCGTTTTTTCCACCCGCGTGGTTATGGGGGCGCCGCGCAGCTTCGCCGCCATTCGGCTTATCGTCCTCGTCCACATACCGTCCGGTATCCGACGCTGCCTGAGCCACCTCTGCGATTCTCATTAATGCTTGGCGGAGTTTCTGTTCGCTATCGCTCATGTCGTTCTCCTCTTGCTGGTTGCTGGACACCGACTGTTCCACCAAAGAGATGGCATATACCGGATCGCGACAGTTGGTGGCGGCTGCCGCGCTTCGTCCATCTCTTCGAACCGCCTTTACCGTCAAGATGGTCTGCTTGCGCTCGTATTCGGCGTTGATCCGTCACGGACTTTCGGATTGCATAGCGAACTCGGCCGTCCGGGCCGAGGATGACGGTTGAGCCGCCGATGACTTCAGTGAACGTTCCCGATATCTGCTTGCACCAACGCCGCTGGGTGATCTCGGCGACCGTATCGAAGGTGACCTGCCGGTCCGGGCCGATGCGGCGAACGGAGCGAATAGAACCAACAACTGCAGGATCGACGTGATCTCCGTTCAGTTGCACGTCGCCCGGTAAAGCGCAGCCGAACGAGCGTGCGTACCCTGGCCGCATGACGTAGGATCCGAGTGCTTCGGCTTGCCGGCGCAGTTCGGTCTCGTCGGCTGCTCGTCCCGGGTCGCCCGCGAAACGTAACCTCTTGAAGTGCAGGTCTTCGATCGGCTCCATTTCCTTGTCAGGTGGTCGCCATAGCAGAGTGTCCTCCGCGAGATCGGGCACGTCATCCGGGTAGATACGCCGACGGGCGAAGGAATCGATGATGGCCTCGCGATAGCCGAAGGGGTCGTCCTGAACGAGATCGAAATCCGCAGTGATAACTGCTCGCAGATACTCGCCAAAACACAGGTCGAACGGCGGGCAGTAGTCGATGGCACGTATGCAAACCGAAAGGAACTGTGATGCCAGTGTGCTTGCTTGGTCGGCGAGGATTTCGCAAAGCTCCGAACCTGGAGCCTCACCGGGAGTTAGACGTGCCAGGCGAATGAATCGCTTTGTCTTCCGGCGAAGTATCGTCGCGAATGCTTCGAAAATGGCCGTTACTAGAAGCGAGCCACGCTCGTGCGGTTCGTCGCCAGCTTGATCATATCGTCGGACGCTGCGCTCCTCGTCTTGTCCAAGCCCCGCTGCATCGATGGCCGATCGCAACGGCCCGCCCGAACCCGTGGTATGTCCGAATTGGTTAGCGAGTGACAGAAGCAGCGCATCGGTCTCGAGTTTGCCGCCTGACCTCTCAATTGCGGCACGAACGACATCCGAATACGAGAAGTGCATGAGCATCGCCACGAGGTCGGCAAAACCCTCGTGAAAGGCCGCGACATCCGGGTGGGTCGGCAGCCGAAAGCGCGGCCGAAGACCGTCCAGCAACGCATGGGTCATCTCATGCACGATGATGTCGTGTGAGAGACTCGTGAACACCCGACCTCCGGGTCGATTTCGTCCCTGAACGCTACCATCGGCAGTGTAGTAGCCAAACTTGAGTTCCCCTGCTGATGAATCGTAATAGGCATTGCGGCCGCAGAAGGCCTGTGGCCGAATTCTGAGCTTTGCATAAGCTTGACCAGGACGAGAGTGAAAGCCCCAGCACGGATCGCGTCCGAGCGCGCGTCTGAAGACATCGTACGTGGCCGCGCAGACCGCGTAGACCATCTGCTGCCGGAACATAGGGTCGGACGGCGAGGGGGGCCGTCCATTTTCTATCAGGATGCGAGGATCATCCAACTCGACCGGCTTGTTGAGCCGCCCCGTCGTCTCGTCCCAATCGACCACCTCCAGGATGCTGCCCGCGGGCCCCGAGCGCAATCGCTCGAATGGGACATTTAACACGGCCACAGCGCCATCCTGCCGACTCGCCGCTGGATCAAGCGTGTAGATCCTGAGCGGCCGATGGATCGGGTCCTGATGCGTTCGTTGATACGGTTGCAAAGAGGCGGTAGCTAGAAAGACCGGGTCCACTACAAAATAGTTGGCCGATGCAGTCAGCTCACGCTGTACCTTGCCGATCTTCGGGAAAGGTACACTCGATGCCCTTTCAGGCTTCACGTAAGGAAGGGGCGGGTGCGCCTGAATATCCATAAAACGACTCCCCAGCACAATTCAGCCAGCAGAGCGCGATCCTTTTGGCGTAGATTTCACCCGGGTCACCGAAACACTTTTTGTACGAATGGGCGACCCAAGTTTATCGACATCCCACGTCAAAAGCGGCACGCAGATATTGCAACGTCCTTGGCCGCCGGTGTGTGAGCTGGTTCACTCTACAAGCTTGAAAAAGCCACCCGGCATTTAGCAGCCTAACTTAGTTCAATTCTTGCCAAGAATGGCGGGTCCGCCAATGTGCCCGCGAAGAGTATTGCTAAAGGTAAAGTAATTCGCGCAGTCGACGCTTGCCGCGGCCACAGTTGTCGCGTTGCCTGCTCCGGTCGAAGGTCATGTATACTGCCCGACGACAGATTCCGTAGTTTAGTCCAAATCTCAACCGTCAGGTAGTTTTTGTCTCTGGGACAACTTGTCGCGCAACCGCCGGCGCACTCATGAGACTCTCGCGGCTTCGAATCTAGAAGGTTCGATGCTGATGGCATCTTGTCTCGCGGCAGGGCCGTTTGGCACCGGGCATTGGCTTTCGGGAATTCGCATCGCGCGGACGGTGGTTCGAACATTAGCCGACCCCTTCAAGCACACCGCGATCTTCTTGGATCTTATTAGACATTTCATCGTTCGGTGATGATGCGGCAGTCGATGGACTCGCGCACCACGCGACCTGCGCATAATCGGCCCTGGAGCTCTAAAACTATGTCCCGCATCTCTCGTATATCGGAAACCCGTTTGTGCCGTTGGTTGCCAGTTTTCCCGAGGATCGTTTTGAACGCACCGAAGCGATCCACGGTGCCGTTCGCGTCACGCATGATCTGAATATCAGCCTCAATCTCTTCAGATCTCTGACTTTCGCCGAAAATCCATTAATGTCTTGCACGACGATGAAATGCAACAATACGCATCACACCAAGTCACCTTCCTTGTCTCAAATTCGTGCACCACTTGGTGAAGGTAGCCGTCAGAATATTCAATTTCTTCAAGTATTCGTTTCCTTCGCGTTTCATCGAAGAGATCGCGCTTAGCAGATCTATGCTCCCAGCGGGTCAGCTCCAGTAGCCATCGGTAGCCATTCCGCTTCAGAGAGCTTGGAAGCCACGCTAGATCTGGATAAACTTGTTACGCGACATGCTGCAATCGTTGGATCGACCGGCGCAGGAAAATCGAACACCGTCGCAGCAATTTTGAAGGCCCTCACAACAGGATCCTTTCGCATAGCGAATACGGCGCCGCACGTTCAGACGAGTAGTCGGTGCGACGGTCTACGCTACGCTCTCGCCAGATCTGCCGTCAACGAGCCCCATTGTTCACGGCCGCGTTTATCGGGTCAGATAGGAAGCTTTGTACGCATTCCTCTCGGTTTTCTCAACGCATACGGGATCGTTTCGATGGTCGGCGCGGTGGCAGTGCCAGGAGAGGATCCGCTCATGACGGCGCGATCAGCCGAGTGTACGTTGGAGATTAAGCTCATAGGTGAGGCCTACCGCAATTCACCGTTTCAACGGGGACTAAGCGTTTATGCGATATCGCCTTAGGTGCCCGACAGGGCTTTTGCGATCCCATAGTGTGCTGCTCGCACCTAGGGAAATCCCTAGGGTGTACGGGCGCTGATGCGGCTACGCCGATTTCGTATGACGGCACGGAACCAGCTCTGTGGTCGAATAAGGGTGGCACAGAGCCTCGTTGAACGGCACTTTCCCTCCTTGTGACTGACTATCGCCACGCTGTTGCCGCGAGTGGTGCATCGTGCAAGAGTCGCGCGAAGGAAGGCTACAGGGCGCGGGCTAGAGACTACAATTCCATGGGGCGACGACGGGGTAAATCATCTGACGCCGGAACCATCTTCCTGATCCTGATCGGCGGATTGGTGGCGGCCGTTATGGCCATCTACCGGTTCGTTGTGCAACACGCAGCCGCAATAGGAGCGTTTGTTTTGGCGGCCGGGGTCGTTTGGCTCCTCTATCTCGCTCTGAGGGGCAGGTCGCAGAGCGTTTCTCCTTCCGACGGGCATTCCGAGCTTCCGAGTTCTGGTCAAAGCCCGCCACCAGCGATAAGCAAGCTTCGTTCGAGTGAGTCGCCGGCAGTGTGGTTGGCGGCGGGCGAAAGGGCAGTCTTCGGCAAGGCAGAAATTTCTGGGGGCATGTTCTACTACGGCGCCTTGATAGCTGGGCCGAACGGTGAGACCAGGCAGTATGCCATAAATCCCGCTCTGCCGGCGTACTCGCGGCAGCCCGATGTCGATGGTCAGTCGATGCCTTATTGGCCATCGTACGAGCAAATCTCGCCGGCCGCCCGACGTTCTTTTTTGGACTGGATGCGTACTGGACGGCGAGATCCCAGCTACGGCATTGGATATGTGTTTCTCTTCTTCTATGGCCTTGAGCACCGCGTGTTCATAGATCAAGGGTCAGACGTTCCCGCGGTTATTCAAGAAGTCGAAAGATTGCTTTCGATCTACGGTGCGAACAATTCCTTCCAGAACTACGCCACGAAATTCCTCAACGTTGTTCGGATATCGCGCGGCATCCGCTTGGCGTTGCCACCCCTTTCTGCCGAACGCAGCGTCGGTTCGGAGATGGAGCTCGCCACGCGTCTGTATCTGGCCGAGCGGCTCGCAGCGTCCCCGAGCGTTTCGGCTGACGACGCGCTCTATTGGGTTATGGCGATGCCGGACACCTATCTTAGAACCCCGGCCGTGAGGTGCTTCGAAGAATTTGTCGCATTGTGGAAGCTGCGTTTCGGCACACGCTTTCCCAAGGGCTTTGCCGTGAATTCCAAGGGCAACGTCTGGCTGCGGTATCGTGCTGCGAGCGGTGCGTTCGAAATCGACGTTCCAGGACAACATCAGCGCCAGCCTGATGCGAGCCTCCTCGTGCGAGACTTAGAGATTTTGAGGACTTTGCTAGACGATTGCACAAACGAGCTCGACAGCTTCAGCCGTGTGGTCGGTCGGAAACCGGCAGCAAGGCATTCGATGGCCGCGGCGGCGCTTCTTCCTATCGATCTTCAACGGGCGGCCAAAGTCGGTCCCGTGGAAGACTTCAGGCGCCAGATCGATTCCCTGGTAGGAAGCCAAGGCCGCGGCAGTACGACCGCACAGGTGCTCCTAGAGATGGCTGGGATCGAAATACCGGAAGGAGGCAAAATACCAAGTGCCGCTCTGGATACGCTGAGCGGCGCCTTGGATGTCGTTGGGATCGCAATAGAGCCCGATCGCCGATACGGGAGCGGCGCGCCTCGGGCGGACGACCAAGTTTTCGTGTTCCGGGCGGCTGACGGCGGCCCGGTGGATCCAGCCAGGGCGCCGTTTCGAGCGATGCGAGCGCAGATCGAAGTCGCTGTCCTGGCCGCTGCGGCCGACGGGGATGCATCGTACGAGGAATTACAGCGCACCATCGCAAGGATTAGGGCGGAAGGCGATCTATCGGGGGTAGAACAAGCCCGACTGATCGCGTTCGCCGTCATCACATTCAACAATCCGCCCAAGCGCGACAGGGTCATGCGCAAACTTGCAGAAACCAGTCAAACCGAGCGGCAAGCAATAGCCGAGGCTGCGGTCGCGGTGATCGGCGCAAATCAGAATATCGATGCCGGAGAGGTCAAGTTCCTTGAGCGACTGCACAAGTCGCTAGGTCTGCCGACGGAGCGTGTGTATGCCGGTCTGCACCGCGCTGCCGCCGAGAAGGACGAGCCGGTAGCATTGACGGAGGAGGCTCGGGCGGCAGGCATCCCCATTCCAAAGCAGGCGCCCCCGGCTCCTCCCTCGGCGGGCATCAGAATCGATGCGGTCCGCTTGGAGAAGACCCGAAAGGATACGGAAGCTGTGTCCGCCTTGCTCGCCAACATCTTTACCGACGAAGGCCCGCCTCCTGTCCAAGCCTCTCCACTCCCAGCCGATCAATCCTTGGAAGGATTGGACGGTCCTCACGGCGTATTGGTCGAGTTACTTGAGCTTCGTGGATCAATGTCGCGTACGGAATTTGAGCGACATGCCAAGGAGGTCCGCCTGTTGCCGGACGGCGCAATTGAGCGCATCAATGACTGGTCGTTCGACCACTTCGACGAGCCGCTGATCGAAGAGGGAGACGAAATCGTGATAGCGGCGCACTTGAGAGAACGCATCGCCGAGATGAAGGCCAAGGCCGCATGAGCAAGCAAGTCAAGACGATCCGTCCACGCGAACGCGATACTATTATCCAGGCTCTTTCCGCCGGCGTTGTCCCACGCATCGGATTGCCTCACATCCAGGTCGGGCGGGCCAAGGAGATCGCCGCGATGCTTCGGGACATCGATCGCATTGCCGACGCGGGCGCCGCGATCAGGTTCGTTATCGGCGAATACGGGGCAGGGAAGACCTTCTTTGCCAGTGTAGTCAGGCTAATCGCGCTCGAGCGAAAATGCGTGACTATGCATGCCGACCTCTCGCCCAATCGGCGTATTCAGGCAAGTGGGGGGCAGGCCCGGGCACTCTATTCCGAGGCCGTCAACAATATGGCAACGCGCAACAAGCCTGAAGGGGGAGCTCTCCAAAGTGTCGTCGAGCGCCTGGTGACTGACGCCGCAAAGGAGGCGGCGGAGAAGAGCGTATCTGTCGAGAAGGTGATCGACGAAAAGCTCGGAGCGATTGCGCAATTAGCCGGTGGGTACGATTTTGCGACCGTGCTGAAGGCATTCTGGCGGGGCAGCGAGGAATCGAACGAGCTTCTCAAGCAAAACGCTATCCGATGGCTTCGTGGTGAGTATTCGACCCGTACCGATGCGAAGAGAGATCTCGGTGTGCGGACCATCATCGATGACGAGAACCTCTACGACAGCTTTAAATCGCTCGCATGCCTGGTAAGAGTCGCGGGCTACGCGGGACTGATCGTTATGATCGACGAGATGGCCAACATCTACAAGCTCCAGAGCGCTCAAGCGCGAAAGCAGAACTACGAGCAAGTACTCAACATTGTAAACGATGCGCTTCAGGGAAATACGTCAGGCATCGGTTTCGTCATGTGTGGTACGCCAGAGTTTCTTCTGGACACGCGCAGGGGCATGTTCAGTTACGAAGCTCTTCAGTCGCGGCTAGCCGAGAATTCCTTCGCTGCGGGCGGTCTCGTTGACATGTCGGGCCCCGTGATCAGGCTGCAGAGCCTGACGCCTGAGGATCTGCTTGTGCTCCTCGGAAACATCAGGATGGTCTTTGCGGGCGGGGATCCTACGAAGTATCTGGTTCCCGACGATGCGCTTACCGCCTTCATGGAGCACTGTGACCGAAAGATCGGGGCCGCATACTTCCGTACGCCGCGCTCGACGATAAGATCGTTCGTTCAAATGCTGTCGGTACTGGAGCAGAACCCGGACAGCCGGTGGCAGGATCTTCTTGAACGAGTGCCGATCGCTCCAGACGCACCCGACGACGTAGCGGAAGCGACGCCTAACAACGGGGACGACGATGAGCTCACCAGCCTCCGCCTCAAATCTTGAGGGGGCCTACGACAAGCTGCATCCGACGATCCGCCGGTGGATCTGGGATCAGGGATGGGACGAGCTCAGGGAAATACAGGCCCGTACCATCATCTCAGTCCTGGACGGCGACCGCGACATCTTGATCGCCGCCTCCACGGCAGCAGGGAAGACTGAAGCCGCGTTTCTGCCAGTTCTCACGAGCGTTGCCGATCGGGCGCTCGCTGGGTTCTCGGTCCTCTATATCAGCCCGTTGAAGGCATTAATCAACGATCAGTTCAAGCGGCTGGATGAACTCTGCGAAAACATGGCCATTCCGGTCGTGAAGTGGCATGGAGATGCCCCACAGACCGCGAAGAAACGGGCAATGGCCGACCCGCGAGGGATCTCGCTGATCACTCCCGAATCCATCGAGGCGATGTTCGTCCGCCGTCCGGGCGACGCGAAGCGGTTATTGTGCTCGGCGGACTTCATCGTCGTGGACGAGCTGCATTCCTTTCTTCAGGGGCCTCGCGGTCTCCATGTCGCTAGTCTGTTGCGGCGCATCGATGCCGTGTCGTCGCGGCCGGCGCGACGTATCGGGCTTTCCGCGACGATAGGCGACCTCGGTCAGGCCGCCGCTTGGCTTCGACCCACGATGCCTCAGCTTGTCGAAATCCTGGAAGCCAAGTCGGATTCACCCGAACTCAGACTTCAGGTTCGCGGCTATGTTGAGCCTCCGCAGCTGGACGACCCAGATCACGCTGAAGGCGCGAGCGGCATTCCCGAAGAGGCGGTAGTCCGGCGCGTAGCTCTGGACGATATTGCGGACCATCTCTATTCGACACTCAGAGGAACCAACAATCTTGTTTTCGGCGGTTCGCGTCGGACAGTGGAATCGACCGCGGATCGGCTCAGGAGGCGCTCTGAAAAGGCGAAAGTGCCCAACGAATTTTACCCCCATCACGGGAGTCTTTCAAAAACCATCCGCGAGGAGCTGGAGAACCGCCTCAAAGACGGAAAGTTACCGACGACCGGTATCTGTACGTCTACCCTCGAACTGGGGGTCGACATCGGATCGGTGAAGTCGGTTGCCCAAATAGGTGCGCCGAGATCACTCTCCTCTCTACGTCAACGCCTTGGGCGAACGGGACGCAGGAGGGGTACTCCGTCGGTCCTAAGAATCTACATTCGTGAACCAAACACCGATCAGGATACGGGTGTCATCGACCGACTACGCTCGAACACAATACGATCGGTGGCCGTCATCCGACTCCTGCTCGAGAAATTCGTCGAGCCGGCGGGGCAGGTACCCGAGGTTGCCTCCACGCTAGTCCACCAGATACTTTCGGTGATCGCCGAGCGCGGCGGAATACGGGCCCGCCCACTGTACGAGTTGCTGTGCGGTTCTGGTCCCTTCGCGATGATTTCTGCTGCAGAGTTCGCGCTTCTGTTGAAGCACTTGGGATCTGACGAGATCCGGTTTATAGAGCAATCACCCGACGGCACGATCATGCTGGCCAACGAAGGAGAGGCAGTCGTTCAATCGCGCAACTTCTTTGCCGTATTCGAGTCAGCGGAGGAGTGGCGGCTTACTGTGTCCGGGAGGACACTGGGGACATTGCCGATATCGTTCCCGGTCCATAAGGATAGCCTTGTCGTTTTTGCCGGGCAACGATGGATTGTGCAAGATCTCGACGAAAAGACCAACACACTTTTCGTGGCGCCTCACCCCGGCGGCGTCGTGCCACGGTTCGAGCGAGCGGATGGCGAGCGATTACACGATCGCTTAGCCGCAGAAATGAAGGCTGTCTATCTCGCGTCGGACGAACCCACTTATCTGGACCAAAGAGCGCGCGATTTGCTGGCGGAGGGCCGGGAGGCTTTCAGCGGTTTAGGTCTTGACACCACGAACGTGCTTCAGGAGGAGAAGGACGTTCACGTCTTTCTGTGGCGTGGATCGCAGGTGACGGCGGTTTTTGGAGCTGCCGCCGCTATGGTGGGTCTTCCCGGCCACGTGCATGATCTGGGATTGACCCTATCCGAAACGACCGTCGCGATGGCAAGATCTAAACTCGCAAGTCTGGCGGACTTCACTGCTGCAGACGTAGTTCGGGTTTCTTCGGCGGTCCAGAATATCACGGCTGGGAAGTTCAAAGATCAGGTCCCTGTCGAACTTGCAAGAACGCTGTGGGGCCGACAGAATACCTGCGAAATTGGTGCGATACCGGGCATAGCTCGGAGTATCTGATCCACAACGAGGCGTAGCGGAGGGGAAAAATGTATAAGCTCGCTGATTTAGCGCGCTCCCGCGATCGGCCCCCGGGTCCTGACCTAGGGAGGGATATTCGAATTTCTTTAGCTAGCTCAATCCGGTTAGCTTGACTCCCTCGACCTCGGTCCCCGGCGCACGCCATTCGGGGCGGCAGCTTCGCAATCGGCCACCGACCAGCGCGGGTGATCGTTAGGATTGGAGGTCGCCTTAAGCGGGAACCGGCCGTGAACCGAGGCGTGCTTTTCAGTCACGGCAGCAGAAATTCATTGCGTCTGAAGGCGAACTCAATCTAAGCTTGTGCGCATATTTGATGTTTACATGGATTCCGAAGTTCTTTTGACCTATCGGCGGTATCGCCGAAAGAACGTGTGTCTTGCCGAATGCCCTCCAATCGATCTCACATATCGACCTCCGACGCTATCGAGTACCAAGGTCAGCGCTGCGTTGCGTCGCACCAATCCAGCTTCGAGAAACATCGTATACATGCCGATGCGTTTGCCGCGCAGCTCGGTGGAGAGTCGCTGCCCTGCGACGACGGTGCAGACCCAGTCCCGACGCAGTCGTTCACTTGTGAAGTGCCCGGCGCCGACAATCCACTCCTGACGCCGCAGGAAGTCGCCTGCCTCGAATGGTGCAAAGAGGGGAAAACGAACTGGGAGATCGGTGGGATTCTCCGGATCTCCGAGAAAACCGTCGAGTTTCATCTCGGCAACGTAAAGAGAAAGCTTGGGGCGACGAACAGGATCAGCGCGGTCGTTATCGGCCTTCGGTATGGGCTCATCTCGCTCTAAAAACTTCCGTCCCCCAACGGCAGTTGGGCTGCTCTGTGGGTCCGCGAGAGGTAGTGTCGGCAAACTGAGACACTGCCCGCGAGGGGGATGGGGGAGGCAGACTGCACTCGCCTATTCCAGCTCCGAATAGACCGGTGCGTGTTGCCGTTCATGGCTGCATTGCTATCGCGGCTGAAGGTGGCGCTGGCGCCTCTCTCCACATTGTCTGGTTGGGCTTTGGTTTGTCACCGAACGTGGTTCTCGCGGCATTGCGCGAGCTTGTCAGGCCAAACCACATTTCTAGACAAACTCCGCCATAACGTCCGTGCCAAGCCGCAAGCAGGTCAACATGGATTCGAAATTGGCCGCCGAGGCCGCACTATGAGCTTTCCGCACATGATCGCCGAACCTTTTATCATCAGGGAAGAGGTCACGGCATAAGTTGGAGCTGTCGCGAAGCAGCCTGACCCCTTCAGTGTAGATCGGAATACCGCACTTGATTGCAGTTACGAGCTCGTCTGGCACACTATCTTGCTTACCGGTAGCTATCCATTGCGCACATTGCAGGACATGCACGTCGGGCAGGTCAGGATTCATTTCCCTCAGCCGCGGGATAAGTTCATCAGCGTAGGGGTGCCTTAGCTTGTAGAGAACGTAAGCCGCCAAAATGCTGGTGTTCGAACTCGGCATGTCTTGAGGATTTCGCAATCGCTCAATGAGATCATCAAGGAACAGGCGGGCACGCTCCATGGCGCCTTGACGTACGTATTCGTACAACGTCGTTGCAAGGGCATCTTCAGGAGAGGCCGGATATGCGGATAAAACGGATCCACTCCGATAGGCGGCGAGCTCGGAACTTGCCGCGAGCTTAACCGCCTCTCCTTTGGGCCCGGGCAGCCAAACGACTAGAGCAGCGTTGTGGCTAGATGGTTCGGAAATCTCAACATAGAAGCAGTTGGTCGGCGCGATCCCAGAAGGAACGGATATTTCTCCTTGAGCATCTACTTTACCGTCTCCACCTTTCCTCAAGACCAATGTTGAGTGCGTCCGGCCGGGGGTCCACTCAACGAACGTTCCCCAGCGGTAGGACAACTCAATCGGAGAGCCAGCATGCGCGTCGTGTGCAGTGCGGCGGTGTTCAGAGTTTTGAATGCGCGGCGATCCCGGATCTGCCGAACTGACGTCAGTAATGACGACCTGTCCGCGGAATCTGTCCAAGAGGCGGGTAAGCGCATTCCTGCCAAGTTCTGCGATGTTCTCAAGTGCGCGGTTTCCGAGCTCGCGGAGGCGCTCACCCAGCCAAGGCGGCATGGTCTCGCCGGGCTTACGGCTCGCTTGTATTGCGGTTGCGATTTTCATCAAGGACTCGGCTTCGCGCCAGAAGTCTGCAATCGCGTCAGTTTCCTTCATGTCCAGCACAGCTTCGCCGATAGCTAGTCCGTTGGTACCTGTTTCTGGGGTTGCGACGGTGATCGAAATAATGCGCCCGGAAGGAAGAGCGGTTCTCACCAGGTAGGAGCCTGGACCCGGCACGCCGACGTCTGTAGGACGGCCGGCAAGACGCAACGCCGCGCGCTCGGCCTTTCCGGCCTCGGAAAACACTTCCACGGCTATGGGCGCGCCGGCCAGGTCCGGTGGCACATTTTCAGCTGTGATCCGGACGATGTAGCTGGTCACGGCTTCGCCCCATCCGGTTTGCCTGTGTCGCGCCGCTTGATGTCTATGATGACTTCAGAAGCCGGAAGCTTCGGCTCGAACGGTTTAAGGCCGGTTTCATATTTATCGGTGTCAAAAGCCGCATTCGCCGTCCACTTTCCGATGGGGACGGGCGTGCACCACGGCCCGTCCCTCCGTTTTGCTCGGCTTAGGCGTCTTTCACCTGGCGCCTCTTCGGCGACGAACAGATCTGCGGCTGACATCGCTGTGCCAAGGCTACACCTTACCTTGACCAGGACTTCAGGGGGGCCGACAAGATCGCAGAGAACGCCTGTCGTGTTGACGACACCCGGCTTGCTTTCGGAGAAGATGATCCCGCTGTTATCTTCCGTCTCAGCGCGATGCAACGCCGCCGACTTTAGAGCAATTGCCAGTGATGACATAGTCACCGGGCATCCATCGACCGTTGGGTCACCAGCACGCTGCGTCAAGCAATGTATGAGTTCCTGCGTGAAAAAGGGCGCGTCTTTCGCGTCTCCGTAGGCCTTACCGCCTGCGTATGAGCCAAAGTAGATTGAGGCATCTCTTTCCGAGATGGCGGCACCGCTTACAGGCGTGCAGAGCGGGCGACCTATCACTTCGAGCTGGTTTGCGATCGCCTCGAAGTTATACTCGGAGCAAGCGTCGATGAAGAAGCATTGCACGCTGGGCTTCCGGTTTTGTAGGTAGGTCGCGCTCGCGATCGTCGCGATCAGGTTGCCTCCCTCTTTGTCGTTGGTAGGAAGCCGCGCGTCTTGGGCGAACAACGTCGGCTCGGACTTGAATATGCCGTGGCCGGCAAAGTACCAGATCGCGGCATTTTCCAGCATTGTACCGGAACGGTCCAACCATTCACCGAACCGCTTGCGGATATTCTCGAATGTAGCTGGTTCGGCTGGCATCGCAGGACAGGTAGTTGCAAACCCGAGCTTCGTGGCCGCGTCACCTTCCAGTTTCCACTCGCCCTGCTCTGGTGTTGCCGAACATAGGAATTCGACCGAGCCTAACGGGCGGTCAACCTTGGAGAATTTCGTCAGTGCCCACTCGGCGAATTTCCTGGCTCCGTTCACCGATGTAGTGACCGTCGGAATGATGTCCTTTGAATCGTATTCGCCGACGCCAACGATCATTACGTGAGTTCTAGGCTTGCCGTCACTCGCAGCCTTCTTCAGAGCTTCTTCTGCTTGTTTGACAAGCGTCGTATATCTTTCGACGGCATCCTCTTCGGCCTTGCTCGCGTCGAGAAATGGAATGCCGTCTGCGGCCTTTAGTTTACGGCGTCTAACTATGGCCTCGCTCATTTTCAGCCAAGCCGGAGCGAGGGCGTTTTCGCCTGTAAACCCTTCGGCCCAGATCAGGGCCATAAGCGCCTCCAAATCAAACTTGCGCTCCCTTTTCTTCAAACAACTCCTTTACTCTTTCACGCAGGCGGGCAAAGAAGCGGGGAGTGTCAAAATATGCGGCATGGGAAATGATTGGCAAAGCATCCGTCTCGAACTCAAAATCGAGTACGTCTTTGAAGACGCCCTTGGTCGCGAAACCAACGTAGTCGGTCAAATCATAGACGTTAATCCAGCGCGATACTGCGGCAGGAAGATCAGCAGGCTCGCCCTTTGCGAAAGGCTCCGCCAACTCGCTAGCCGCTGCTAGGCGCCCCATCTCCGCGAACAGTGCGACCTGAGAACCTACGGTCACAAAAAGGTCGCACCGCAGGTCCTTCGCAAAGTGGGTTAGAATGTCGTAGAGAATGATGCCACCGAAGCTATGGCCGACAAGATAGAGTTCTTCGTCGCCAGGGCGACGGGCCGCGTTTGCTTCCTTGATCGCGGCAATGACTCGTTCGACAATTGGTTGTCGGTTGTCCATGTAGGTGAACACGTCGCCCACGAAACGTCCGGCGAATGTGGAAGCGGAAGGACGGACGTATTCGGAGAGGCCGAGGAACGCTGCACGAGTTGCATCGACTGCAGCACCTCCCACGGCGTCTTTTACGTTCTTAGTCACTTCACTCACTGCATCCTTGATCGCGGTGGCGCCGGTCTTAAGCCAATTCAGAACAGAGTTTCCAATCGCCAACGTTTGGATTGTTCCATTGGCTCCTGTGGCCGCTTCGCTCGAAGTTGCAGAAAGTGCCGTTACCGAACGAAATAGCTCTTCCACAAACTCGCTGTCGTTCTTGACGGTCTGCAGCCAGGACGGATTGCGGTTGGCAGCCGCGTATGCCTCGGCTACCAGAGAGAACCGCGCCACGTCCGGCAACGCATTTGTCAGTGCCTGTGCTAATGGACCAGCCTTTGGAGCGTTCGAGGAGCCAGCGAATAGCAAGTCCACCGCCGCGGGCAACGATCGGGCCCTCGCAACGGTTAACAGTGGATCGCTGTTCAAGGTGGGTTTGTTGACGAGTTCGCCGTCCAACTTTGCTGCGGTAGAGGTCACCAAGTCCACACGCGCCGGCTGGCCAACCGCTAATGTTTGTGCGCCGGACGTGGGCAAGCTGGCGAAGTTGCGGGCAAACTTGACTCCGAGGTCTCCCCAGTAGGGCGCAAATGTTTTCAGTCCGTCGGCGGTCTTTACCCGATCGATAAAAGCAACATGCGCCAGCTGTTGCTGGAGCAATGTGCTTCGGTCATCGAAGACCCGCTGCTCTTGTGGGGTGTTGCCTCTGCGCGTATTCACGCCATGCACGAAAACAAGCGGCATTGTCGGGCCCTCGTATAGCTGGTCCATCTTAAATGGCTAGCGTAGCAATAGACAATCTGAAATGTAGCCCGGAAATTTGCTCAGCGGCGTATGCCTCGCCTGCGACCTAGGGAAATCCCTAGGATGCCACTGGCAACTAGAGGTTGGTTCGCTGGTATTGGAGGCGCCAGTTCGTTTGTCCCGCCCGGGGCGCTGCCTGCCCAGTATCCCGCCGACGCACAAGAGTAGTGTGCGTAAACGGCGCAGTTTCCAACGTCCGAACAACAAACGACGTTCGCATTGCGATGCTTCGATATTCAACAGCGCTCCACTCTCGACAAGTCAGCCAGTCGCGATAAGGTTGCACATTGGACAAACGGGGCAGGACGGCATGAGCAGAGAGCGAGCTACCGATGGTCCGCTGCGGGTACGGGCTATAGCCGGTACACACGTCGTACTGATGGCAATCGATATCGATCCCGAGCGACTGGAGGGCCTCAGGGGCTTCGCATTCCAGGCTAGGCACGGTCAGGAGACCCGGTGGTTGCAAGGAACCAAATATTTCGAAAAGCTGGTGCCCAAACCAGAAAAGAGTGCGAAGTATTCGACTTTGCAGCACCCGATCCAGAGCTTCCTTTGGTCAGACTACGAAGCTCGCCCTGACACAGAATATGAGTACACGATCGTTGCGATGTACGGTGAAATCGACGGGCTTGAGCGGAGGTATAGCGCAGCCGTCAGAATCAGGACAGAGAAGGAGAACGACGGAGAACACGGCGTTTGGTTCAATCGAGGGGTAGTCGCTAGCCGGGCGTACTCTGTGACTTTCCAAAACCGCACGCTGACGGAGGAGATGTACAACGCCGTTGATGATAAGAATCGCGTCTCTGAGGAAACCTCAGTCTGGCTTTCGCGGGGGCTTGAAGAAGCCTGTGTGACCTTCATCAACGAAGTCCCAGAAGGCGACAAGCTCCGTGTTTGTGCCTACGAATTTACGTACCTTCCGCTGCTGAAGGCCCTCAAGGCGGCGATCGCTCGGGGTGTCGACGTCAAGATCATCTACCACAAGACGAAGGCGAACGAAGATGCCATCGATGAGGTGAAACTTCCTGCGGGGAGGCTGATCGAGCGAACCCGCCCGCAAACGCCGCACAACAAATTCATCATTTGGCTCGATGACCAAGCAAGTCCGAAGGCAGTTTGGACCGGATCAGTCAACTTCACTCCGTCTGGTTTCCTGGGGCAGACCAATGTTGGTCATGTGGTGACTGACGCGAGCAACAAACCAACCGCGATCCCACGGAAGTACCACGAATATTGGAAGGTTCTTTCCAAGAACCCTACCGGAAAGCCGGCGCGCGAAGCGGCCATCGAACTCTCGCCGAACCCGCCGAATCTCATCCCGGAGCAACCAATCACAGCATTCTTTTCGCCCAGGATCGCGGATAACCTGCTCGACTGGTACGGAAAGAGGATCGAGAACGCGCAAACGTCTTGCATGTTTACGGCCGCCTTCACCGTCGACCCAATACTGCTGAGGTCCTTGGGCAAACAACAGAACTCAATGCGCTTCGTTCTCCTCGAGAAGCCCGCTACTGCGGATGCCCGCAAGGCGGAACGCAGTAGCCGCGGCCGCTTGGTCATGTCGAATGGCTCAGTGCTCGGAAAGGTGACGAAGCAGTCCTTCGAAAAGCAGGAAGGGGAGGGCGGTACAAAGCTGGTGCCAATCCCCAATTTCCCGCTCGAGAAGTGGTTCGTTGACGAAGAATTGGCTCGAAAGGACGGAAAAGGCTTCGTCTTTTTCGTGCACACAAAATTTCTCTTAATTGACCCGCTTTCGGACGACCCATTCGTTTGCACCGGTTCAGCGAACTTCTCGGGTAATTCCCTTACGGCCAATGACGAGAACATGCTTTTCATCCGGGGCAACACCCGTGTCGCTGACATCTACCTCACAGAGTTCGATCGTATTTTCCGTCACTTCTTCTTTCGAATGAGCGCCAACCGTGCGGCCATGGCTGATGAAGAAGAGGACGAAGCTGCCAAAAAGGCGGTGTTGCTGGATACAACGCCGACTTGGATGACGCCGTATTTTGAGGATGGCGACTACAAGTGCAGTCGTCGAATTATGTTTTTCGCTGACCCGCGGGCGAATTGGTCGACGGAAGCGGCGGAGGATACGAAAGACATATTTGCTGACGAAGTCGAGCGGGCCAAAGCCAAACGAACTAAGGCAAAAGAAGCAAGGGAAGCGAAAGCGGCTGCCGGACAAAAGTCTGCGGCGGCTGCAAAAAAGAAGCCCACTAAAACGGCTAAGGCAAAAGCGGGTAAAAAGAAGAAAGCAGCAAGACGGGGCGCGTGAAGAAGACCAAAGCGTCGAAATCGAAGCGAGCTAAGACACGCAAACAGAAGCCCCGGACAAGGATTAGGGTCGTGGCGAGCTATGTTCTCTACGTTCAGGATGACAGGGACAGCGCCTTCAAGCATTTCGGCGTTGTGATCCATGATGAGGCGGAAGCCATCGCCAATGCCACTGGACACCAGACCCTAATCTTCAAGGACGGAGAGCCATGGAAGCTCTTTGACGGATTTGGGACGTCCTACTCGATCGTGTTAGATTGAGGGATTCTCGGAGGGTATGAACGCCGTACGTCGGAGAAGTCCAATGAGTTTCATTGGAAGAGCGGGATTGCTCGCGCTACTTCTTGCCGCTTCTACCGGGCCTGCGCTGGCGGAGAAGCGCGACGCTTGGCACGTTGACGGCAGATTGCTCGGGAAGGACGGTGAGAAAGCCGAGGATGTAAGTGGGATGGCCTGCGCCACTGACCAGGGCTTTCCTCGTTTATGCGTCGTCATCGACGACAACGTACAGCATGCGCAGTTCGTGGAGGTTCACGATGGAGAGATCATTGTTGGCAAACCGGTCGACTTAATTGCTAACAGTTTTGAGGGGAAAGCGCTCGAGCTAGACGGCGAGGCCGTCGCATTCGCAGATGGTTTCTACTATGTGATCGGTTCGCACGGCCATCCGCGCGATAAGAAGGGAAAGCTGAAATCCAAGGCAAATGCTGCGGAGATCCGAGCGAGGATCGCTGCGAGCAGCCAAATCGTCAGATTTCGGGAGGATGGCGCGGGCGTCGATAGGTCCGCAAGGTTGCGGGATATTATCGCGGCCGATCGGACACTTCGGCCATTCATGGATAAGCGTCTGGAGAAGAACGGCCTCACCATCGAGGGCCTAGCGTTTGGGCCAGGTGGCAAGTTGTTCGTCGGCTTTCGAGGGCCCGTCCTAAGCGGGAATCGGGCGGTCGTGCTGTCGGTGGGGGCGAAAGCTTTATTTGAAGGGGGAGACGATCGGCATGAAACGTTTCGGCTTCGATTGGGGCCCGGCCGCGGTGTTCGCGACCTGACGAGCTTCGCTGGCAGCTTGCTGATCTTGGCAGGCCCGGCCGCGGACGAGCCTGGGTCTTATGCGCTCTA
The DNA here is from genome assembly GCF_020193585.1 of Bradyrhizobium sp. IC3195. NCBI lineage: Bacteria > Pseudomonadati > Pseudomonadota > Alphaproteobacteria > Hyphomicrobiales > Nitrobacteraceae > Bradyrhizobium > Bradyrhizobium sp. IC3195. The sequence continues at coordinate 168,111 of NZ_JADYVG010000015.1, forward strand.
TCTCTGGAACGGAAGAAGCGAAAAGGTTCGCCTCCTCGCCGAATTGCCGTTCAAAGGTAAGCGCAAACCGGAAGCCGTGCTTCCCCTAGATGTAACGAAGTCCAAATTGAGAGCCCTCGTCCTCTTCGACAGCGAGAAGGAAGGCTCGCCAACTCCTGTTGAAGTTCCTTACCGTGAGCGTTGGGAGATTTAGTGATGCGCCGCATACCTTTAGCAATTATCGCTCTTCTTGCGTTTTGCACCAGCGCTTCGGCGTGGGGCGACGAGGGACACAAAATCGTCTGCGAGATCGCCTATCGACTGGCGCTGCCCGATACGCGTGCCGCGGTTCGCAAGCTCATCCGAGCAGACACGGAGTTCGACACCTTTTCCGAGTCTTGTGTATTTCCCGACCATCCGCGCATTCGTACTCAAGACCACTTCGTCAACCTTCCACGAGACTCGCGTGGGCTCACGTCGGATGACTGCCCGTTGGCGCCAAGCTGCGTACTGAAAGCCATCCTGAACGATTCGAAATTAGTCAACTCGAGACACGAGAAAACGGTGGATAGGCTCATTGCGCTGAAGTCACTCGGTCACTGGGTGGGAGACATTCATCAGCCATTGCATGTGTCATTCGAGGACGATCGCGGCGGAAACAACATTCGTGTGCGAGGAGAATGTTCGGGTAATTTGCACAGCGCGTGGGATAATTGTCTAGTCGTGCAGGCAGTTGGATCCGATGTGTTCGACGCTGCATCGGAGCTCATCGACGAAATCACCCCGGAGATGAAACTGAAGTGGAGCTCGTCCGAACCTCGCGACTGGGCGAACGAGTCATTTGCCATCTCTGAGTCAGTCAAGACTGGTTATTGCGTTATGCATAGCTCGTCTTGCGACCTTCCGGAGGGTACGGTCGCCGTCAGTGAGGATTACCTTGCCGTCAATGTTCCTATTGTAAAGCAACAGCTTCAGAAGGCGGGATTCAGACTTAGTCGGCTCCTCGACAGCGTTTTTGCTGACCGGTAGGGCACCCGTCCCCGTACCTCGGGATTTCCCTAGGGCCGACGTGGCCCAGGCCTCGCTCGGGCGGGTGATCGGGCTTCCAAGTGCTGCACAGCCTGCAATGAATCGGGTACCCTTTTCATGCCGAAGAACTCCAAGTCGCGGTCAACGATCCCCAAACGCTTCCAGGCGCGCGAAAGGTGGAGATTCTCCGCTCGCTGTCTGACGATCGAGATGTAGAGGAGCTTCTCCGCAGGCGCTTATTGATATTTGCTGCGCGATACGGCGATCGTGATGCAATGTCCAGCTTGATCGACACGGCCGATGAAATGGAGGTCCAGGAATTAAGCGCTACACCTTGCAGGACCGGCAACATTTGCTCGACCTTTCGTTCCTGCAATTGGTCGTCTCTCGCTGCTCCTATAATGGGGCGTCCGGTTCGGTTGCGCATGATCGCGGCTCACGGGTCTCAACCGGCCCTAGATTCGCTACTGCTCATCTATGAAAATGCCGCGCATCGGGACCTCAGGGAGGTGGTTTTGGGTGTGCTTGAGCCCCTGGCAGGGAGGCTAGGAGTGCGGATTCGCGAAGTCGACGACCGATTGGGCGCGGTCGCGATTGGCTAAGCTCTGGCTCCGATAACGGCTTGCAGTCATATCGGGGCAGCGTTGACCGTCTTCGGCCTAACGCTCGACTCGAACTTAGCCTCCGAAGCGAGCCCCCGTCACGTTCAGGTTGTCCACCGCCTAGGGAAATTACTAGGGCGGCGGAGCTTGCGCGAAGCGAAAAGCCCTAGCATTGTCGCAAGGGGGGGTGACCAGTCGGCGCATGAATTTTCAGGAATGGATTGATAAGGCACGCAATCTCGAGGCGGAAATTGCTGCTGCACCTTCGATAGAAAAGAAGCCGCTTACCACGGTATTGTGCCGACTGCATTTGCTTGCGTGTGAGGCGCCAATCCCTGTTCTCGCGGCCTACGAGCGACTTTCAGAAGCGACCCTAAAACATTTGACTGGCCGGCGGATCGAGACGATGACGCGCGGCACTCATCGCTGGACGCCGCGCTCGCTATCCCCAGAGGACTGGATGCTTTCTCTGGGGAGCCAGATTAGAGCAGTCGATGAATACCTGTACACGACCTCCGGGACGGATTTTGGGGACCCTGATTCGGAGCTAGATGAGTGGCGTTGTCCTTCGACCAACATGCTCGTCGTGCCTCGCCCGCGAAACTTGCAGGACTCTCGGCTCGCTGGGCGACCTTATCTCAAACGCGGAATACTGAGGCATCGCCTACTTCCCTCCGAGGTAGGTGGTCTCGAAGTCGTCCCCATCCGCATAGACCTACGGGAAGCTGGCGAGAAGTCGGGAGTTGCGGCCTCGCTGTTCTCCAACCTTCAGCTTTTCACTCGCGAAACTCGCGAAGGCAACTTCATCGCCGAAAACGTCACGTTCGACGATATCGATGAAACCCTGGACAATCAGATCGACCAATCGATGTCGAATGGGTGTGCAGGCATCGTCTGGCCGGAATTGACAATCGATCAATCCACGCGACTTAAGATCTGCGACCTCTTACGGAAGCGCACCATTGCCAGTGATGATGAATTCCCTCTTCACTGGCTGCTCGCCGGAAGCTGGCATGAAGAGACTGATGTAGGCTATTTCAACCGAGCGACGGTCTTGGACGGATACGGACGTGTGATCCGCTCATTCGATAAAATTGTTCCGGCTCGGGATGAAAAGGGCCGTCTGGAGGATATCAGATCGGGGGAATGTATCCCCGTCCTTATTACCGACAGCCAACTGATCGGCTTGGCCATCTGCCGAGATTTCTGCGATCGGGCCTCGATGACATCGCCTTACCTTACCTTGCCCGTAGATTTTTTCGCTGTGCCATCTATGGGGGAGGAGTCCACTATGGTCGCTCACCTCAACGTCGCGGCGGAGGTGCAGGCAAAAACGGGTGCCCGCGCTCTCGTGGTGCAGCAAACGGACGCCCGCTTGGCGTCACAGAAGGAGCTTGGCTACGTCCTGCCCCTGCCGCCGTCTCCCGCCTCCATTTCCGTCAATTCCTTGAAATCACTTACGAAATGGCAGTTTGTTTCAGAATGAAACATGGGGTTACTTCGGGACCAAATCGGGTGTAAAACGTTGTAAAACGATCTCTTAAACCTTAGATGGGATAACGGTTCCATGTTGGCTTTCGACGATATCGCTTTAGGCGATGCCTCTCCCGAGGAAGCGCGGCACATCATTCGTGCTGCCCTAACCGACGGCGGCGCCCGTGCGGCTGAAAGCATCTACCGAGCCCTCCGCGCCTGGACTTGGAAGTGCTTGTCCGACGGCCGGCGAGACGAAGAATTGCGGCGCTGGCACGAGATTATGGCGCGAACTGGGGCTTATCTGGAGGTCGATCACAAGACCTTTGCAGACAAGATCAGTGTGCTGAAGGAGTTGGTCTCTGAATCCATTACTGCGGGCGAGCGTCTGTCATCCGCGGATGTGTTACAGCGTGAGCATGTCCGCGACATCCTCATGGAGATTTTCCGTGAGCCGCATCGTCGAATCTACAGGGCAGCACTGCTGCGCCATTTTGGTCTTGGACAGGCAAATCTCTCACGAGTGCTGAATATGATGACGGTTGCCGGTCTTATCCGGCGTACCAGTTTCGGTAAGCACGCGGCTTTCAGTCTAACCTCGGTCGGCTTGCGAGCCGCCAAGCTAATCGCCGAAAGAGAAACACCAGCACACAATCACAAGCGAGTCGGAGTGCCGACGACAGTGACCTCGCATCCAATCAAACACGGGGGAGCGAAGCAGGTCCAAAACGCCAAGGAGCTGCTTCATCCAACCAGAAGCGCAAACCAATACGAACCCGCTGCATTCAGCAAGGCCGTGGCTGTTTGAGGGGATGTAAGTTCGGATCGGAGAATTTCAGATGGCGAGTAGCCGGGCCGTAGACGCCGCTTCGGAAAGCGAAGAGCGGACTCCTGACGCAATCCGCATGTACGGGGATTTCCTCGACAATGTGAGCGTCGTGAAAAATTCGCTTATGTCCTTGCTCCTTTCGGTCGGTGATATCGAGGCCGCAGGAGACGAGAGCAAAGTCGCTTCCGGTGAGGAAACTGCGCCGGGTCGGACAGTACTCGTGCCGTTCGTCGAGATGAAGCTGGAGGGCGAGCAAGAGCCGTATTTCGCCAATGTGCTTACCCTGGATAACGTCGCCTATCTGATCTACGATCTCGCGCAGGACTTTGAGGTGGTCTGCCAACAGCTTTTGACTGTCTCGAACGGAGGAGTGCCGCCCGAGGCCCGGCGCATTGAACAATCCGCAGAATGGATGAAGCGGGCCCGTGAACACGCTGGCCGCGCATTTCAGTATCTGGAAAAGATTTCGGACCGCATAGAGTCGGTCGGTTAGGATGAGCCTATAATGGGTTGAGGGCTCTTGAACATGCCAAGCTTAACGGCTCGCGACAGCGCCTGAATGGCTAACTATTTCAGCTTGCCGTTCGGCAAACATGCGATAGGCACTTTCTGCACTGAAACGCGGGTGACTGGAATAAATTGTGCCACGCCAGTCACAGCCGCGTCCTCCAGGTGATGCTAACTGGCATTTTCGTCGCGTCGGCCTTGGACGGATTGCCAAATCTGATGCCGCGACCCCGCGGCGTCCTCTCGATAGGACAACGTGATCAAAGCGTCGGAATCTTGGCGTCGATCCCAGCTCTTGGCATTTCCCTTACAGTCGAGAACGGAGTTTAGTGCGGCTTTCGTGGGATCACGAATTTCAAAGGTCCGCCGTCGCACATACCATCCGCCAAGATTACCAGCTCATATTCGTCGCTGACGTCTCGCAACACCGCCAACGCCTCCGGCTTGAGCTCATCGTCGCACTTGCGGAGCTTGACATCATCGAGTCCAAGGCCGGTAACGTTTTTCAGTTTCGCCACGTCGGCGTGAACGCCATCCCACAGGCCCAGGATCCAACCGGCCTTCTCATTGGCGACATCGTCGTCGGGGCCAGCGAGGACCAGTACGCCGTCATTCACTTGAACCAGATCCCTTATACCGCGGCCTTCGCCGACTTCGACCAACGTGGCGTCCGCCTTCGGTGTGTCGGATTCGAATAGTGCGACGGCATCTACCGAGAGGATCGGCGCTCTTGCATCTTTCGCCGGTCCGCGAAAGCCGAAGTGCAAAGTCCCGTTCCGTATTGCGACGCCTTCGATGTTGACGCCTCGTTGCCCTTTGAGGTTGGGAGCCTTCTCGGGCGGCTCGGTTCTCAGGCATTTCTGCTCGCCGATGCTGTCCGACAATGCGGGTAGGGAGCTCATTAAACGCCAGAGGGCGTCGGTATCCTTGTAGTCGGCGAAGTGCTGCGAGGTATCCAGTTTTGCCCTTCCGCTCGTGGGGTCGATAGCGAACCGGATAACATGCCGGCTCCCCGGATTGCTCTCGCAGGTCTTGCGTTTTGCCGAATGGGAGCCCGTAACGTAGAAATATTTGCCGTCGGTGGTCGCCCCTTCTGCGTCCAGTTCCTCGTCCGAGGATCGGAGCGGTACAGCCGCATTGTCGATCACATAGCCCGAGGACGAGACGACCACGTAGTGCGCCAGCGTACCCTCGTCGAAAACGACTAGGCAGGGGCTGCCGGCCCCTGTATTGCAGGCTATTCCGCTGAGCGACTTCCGTGCTTTGTTGGCATGCGACGGGAAGATGAATTGTCCGGCTTCCCACGGGCCCGCGACAGGCTTTACTGTCGGGACGGTTTGAGCGTGGACGTCTGCGGCAATGCTTGAGTGAAGTCTAATGAGGAAACGGAGTTCCCAATGAAAGCCTCGAGCACGTTGCTCGCATATTGGCACCATTTGACCATTTCACTGGGAATCAGCCCTTTCTGTCGAACGATGTGACAACAGATGGAATTCCGTTCTTCTCATAGTGAGCCACTTGACCACGAAAGAGGGCGTTGCCAGGCAGGTCGGCCAAAGCTCGACGAAGTTCAGCGGTAAGATATACATTTATCCGGGAGACCATAACCCGCCTCTTTTCCACATCAAAGGGCCGAATTCGAACGCACTTATCGATTTGGTGACGCTAAGTGTCATTAGGGAAGGCATCGAAGAAGGATCTAGACGAAGTAATCGCCTGCGCAAAGAAGGCGGAAAATCGAGCGTTTCTGGCAGCAGAGTGGAGAAGGCTAAATGAGCGAGAATGAGACTATCGATAGCGGAATTCCGCTTCCTCGCATGGCATCGATTAAGCCCTTCGCTCCCTACACCATCGCCGTGAAGTCGGCGGATGGTCCACGCGCCGGGCGGGAGGATGCTATTGATATCAGTCCAATAATCTTCAGTTACAAAATCTACAAACCGCTTCGTGAGGAAGGCCGGTTTTTGACGGCGCGCCTTGTCGACAACGATGGGGACGCGGTCATTTGGGATGGTGGCGATGATCTCACGATGTCGGCGGATATGATCTATGCGCTAGCTGAGCAGATCATTACGCCCAAGGAGTTTGCAACTTTTCTCGCGCGCAACAACCTGACTCAAGAGGCGGCTGCGGCCCATCTTGGACGCAGTCGACGCCAGATTGCGACCTACGCAACAACCGGCCCTATCCCCCGGATCGTGGCTTGGGCTTGCTATGGTTTCGACGCGTATCGACGGGCCAAAGCTATGGCTGAGAAGGTTGAAAAGGATGAGCATGCTAAAAACAACAAGACGGCTTAAATTCTATTGATCTGCCACAGCATGTGCTGCTCCGGACTTGTTCGTATCCGAGCCCGTTTTTCGTAGGAAGCAGCGCCAGGATTATTGGAAGAATCGCGTTCGCCCGTTCTGGCAAGAGGTCTGGCCCAAGTCCCGAAACCTTGCTTCAAATAGCATCGCGGACTCGCTGGCTGTCCTGAGCATCGCGGGTTTGCTTCAACCTTAGGCGCGGTTCTGGACTGGCTGCAGCCCCTGGAGCATCCCCACCATGTTGTGCACGAGCTGGATGAGTCAGGACTGTGCGCCCGATTTCCCAAAGCCGCATTGCGTTTGCTCGACGCTATCATCAGTGATCAGCCTTGGGCTCCCAGAGAACTTGTGAAGTGCCTGGAGGCTATCGTGCAAGCGATACCGGGGTTGCGAAAAGACAATCGATATCAGCGCTTGGCTGAGTATGCGCGAAAACACAGGGTCTGACGTTGACACTTAAATCCGCAAAAAATTGAGATGGTGCATGAATACGCAAGGCATCTCGCAGGGAGTCTGCCCGCCAAGGATCGGACGATGCACCTCAACCAGTGCGACGGTCTCGTTTCGGTTCTTTGGCGTCACGGACGACGGTCACAATCTCAAAATATGAAACACTCGCAAGCCGGAATACCGCGCGACAGATCCTGCTGAGGTCCTGAATGCCGCTTTTGACGAACGATCCCCTTACGCAACTCGCGTTCTCCATCTACGAGAGCAAGGGCGTGTTTGCGCTCCTGTTGGGGGCCGGCCTCTCCCGTGCCGCCGACATTCCGACCGGATGGGAAATCACGCTCGACGGAGACTATAACGACGCCCGAATCTTAAACACGGAATCCGAGCTGAGCGGCTACCCGGCGCAATACGACACCTGTGCGGTTGGTCTGGAGAATGGGATCATGCCCTTCGTGCGGCGTTTCTTCGCGCGCCGAACCCCGGCGATACTCGATGTTCTGGGCTGCGCGCGGTACACTTGGCGACGGCCGCAGCAGTTGATCGAACATCGGAAGGCTCGGACAATTCCGATCATCGATGCGAATAAACGCATGATGGGACGGGTGCGCTGGTAAGTCGTGGCACGCGTTTGTTGCAATAGAGAAGGAGCTGCCAGATGAAACGGCCGACCCCAGGAACCCAGCGTGCGAATTTCAATGCTCTGGCGAATTTCAGGCGTTTTTGGCGAGACTGCGATGGTTGGCAATCGAACCAAGCGGCCGGGTTCGCCTCATTTCCCGCGTCGATAGAGTACCGATGGAGGGGTAACACACGGCTATTTCGCTCTGACGTAACAATCATATCTCACAGCGGCCCGGACGATGGGAGAGTCGATATTGAGGAAGCACATAGGGTACATGTTGACGACTTCCACCTTCGCTTCGAAGCGCGTTGGCAACAGTACACATTCGACGAAGATTCTGGCTCGCTCACCATTACGGGATCGTCAGACAAAATGGGAGGACCGTATATTGTGAACGTCATGCCGATCTTGGTGAGAGAGGACCAAGGCGAACCTCGCGAAGGCGATTGAGCGCAACATTCAGTACGGCTGATGGTGGGGCTTTGTTGTACTCGGTGCCTTTTGACCTTTCCGGGGTAACCTAACTGGCAACCACCTATCGCTTCGACCACCACGCGCGTTCTTGGGCCAGCGCGTCCGGAGGCGTCGCAGGATGAACCCGGCCGGGAAAGTAGGGCGCCGAATGACTGTAAGCGTCAGCCCGCTGGTGCCGCTAATCCGGACGCCCGTCGGCCCGCCAACCACCGAGCCGCCGTAATCTCGCCCGAGCCGGGCGAAGATCAGAGCGAGGATCTGCTCCGGATCCTTCTGAAGGGTTACCGGCTGGTAATCGGCCTCGACGATTGGGGGGCCGGATCCTTGAAGGTGCGACTGTAGGCATAACCCGCCTTCGCGAGCCGGCGTTCGTTCACCGGCCGACTCCAAATTGCGATTGCCGCGGCGCTAACCGCGGCGCCTCTTGCGGTGGCACGTCGCTGTAGTGCGGAGCAATCGTCTGCCACCAATCATCGAAGCTTCCGAAGTCCGCTCGTCACCTCTCGGTAGTCCGCCCACGGTCAAGGCCGTCTCTCCGGCGACATAGGCCGCATCAGCGGCCCGCTTGGCGAATTCCTCCAGATTCTCGTTCGCTTCGCGCTTCCACCTCAGAGTGCCGGCGTAGGCCCAACTGATCGGCCCTGGTGGACCGCCTTCTACGAACAAGATCCGGAAAGCCTTGTCGGTCGGGTGGCGCTTCGCGTTGAGCTTGCGCTCGATCGCGGCGAGCCGAGCTTCAATCTTCTTCGTCATTGGTTCCGGTCCTTTGTTCGAGTTGCGCGAGGCGCGCTTCGATGTCGGCGGTCTCGATCGCGCGGCGTTGCATCTCGATGGCGGCAGAAACCTCCATGGCCTCGGCCGGCGATAGCTCACCGTCCGCCTTGGCTGCCGTGACAGCATCCAAAGCGGCCACAACGTCGCCCGTAGTTTTCATCCGCGGCAGCGGAAACCGCACGGGGCGGCCCCGGCGCCGCGGCATGACCCGGTCCAAGATCAATCGAGCTGCGCCCATGTCGCCGCCCTTCGCTTTTCTGACGACCCTAGCGACCACGGCTTCGAGGTCAGCCGACATCAGCGCCTCGGCCAGGACTGTCGTCGCGTGACGAGTCCCTGGCCGTTTGCCTGCCGGATTTCCAGAACGACCCTTCGGAAAGGGCCGGCCGCGGACTCGCTGCTTTGGCGCTGCATTTGCTGCAGCTGAACGTTCCGTCGTCACGGCTTCAGTTGCGGGTTCCGATGAAGGCGACGTGCCGAACCGGACGCGACATCTGCTTGAAGATGGTACCGTTGCCGAGGAAGCGCGTCGCCTGGTGACCACCCGGCAGCGTCTCGCGGATCATGCGGTGCTCGAACGGTTTCAGGTCTGGCGGGTTGAGACCATACTCAACCGCTCGGCGCGGATCTGGTCGCACACCGTGTTGAGCGTGGAGCTATCCCGCGCGATCACTGCAAGCTCCGTGTCTTTCCACTTTTGGAATGCCGCTGCAGCGCGGTTAAGCCTGACCTGATAATCGAGAATGCTTCCGTTCATCATCGGACGCGAAGCGCGCTCGCCGAGCGCGACGTACGCGACGTCGGCCCTGGCCCGCAAATCGGCAAATGCATTGCGGGTAGCCGGCGTCTGATGGACTGGTTGGCGAAGCTGCAGCTCGCGCACGTGCGAGAAGAGTTCGATTTCAGAGCGCGAGACGGAGCCGGCCGCAGTGCGCTGTGCTTTCGTCCGGATCGTTGCCCATCGGATCGCCGTCGTCCTCGTCCTTCTTCTTAGCGTCGGACTTGAACTGCTTCAGCTCACCATCGAGCGCGTCGTATTTCGCGTTCATCTGCTCGCCGACCTTCGCTACGTCGGCGCGCGAGCTTTCGGCGATCGCATTACTCGCAGGAAGAAGTGCTTCGGGATTCACTCGTGGATCTCCTGGGAGTGCGTGTGTGAGTGCGTCCCTGCGTCGATTGAACCTACTGCAAATCCCGCGCGCTCGCGAATAAGGGTAACAAGCGCGCAAGTTGATCTGTCAGCACACATCCTGCATGATCATTCGCGCTGATCCGGATCTCCTCTTTCCAGCCCAACCGCTCCGTCGTGCTGACGTGCCGGCAACGGCGGGGCGGTTTTTTAGAGACCCGACTTAGCGCGGACGTACCGCCGATCGTTCTCGTTGGCCCCGGCGTGAGTGGTCGCGCGCCGGGGCCATTAAATCCGCGAGAGTCTTACGCTCTTCCCGGAGCTCCGCCGCCGCTCAATTGTTTGAGCTGTTGGCTAATCTCAGCGAGGAAGTAATTGCGCAGCTTTTCCAAAGCCAATGTCGATACCTCCGGCGAGCCATCGCGCACCACTTGCTCGAATGCGCTCACGATCCGCTCGAGCTGAACGATTATCCGATCATCGGGCAGGCCCGCGAGCCTTATGACGGCGGCGTCGACCATCTGCTTGAATGTCGCGGCATCTTTCTCGTCTGGCATGTACTAGTGCCTCTAAGAGTTGCTTCCCTTCCGGGCAGCCCCGCCGCGCTCCCTGTGCTGTCGGCGCCTGGGATTTTCGGACAACTGAGCGACCGATGTACTCGATCAGCCGCGGCCGGTGCGTCATGTGTCCATGCGTCGCGGAGTGCGTAACGACAAACAGCGGCCGCGCAGCACTTCGACGAGAAGACGATGCTCTCATTTGAGGCAGCGATGACCGTCATCGACGCGCGGCTTGAAGGGGTTGGGCACTCAGTTGAGATTCAAGTTCTCGGATCGCTTCATCGGCCTTGGTCACAATGTCTGTGAGCGTGTTTATAAGGTCATTTCTCGTGTGGGCTTCAGCCTTCGTGAAATCAAACTCGATATGTCTGCCGATTGCTGGCTTGTCGGGCTGATCTTTGGCGATCCGGGCGACATATCCCGCGCTCTCCTGGTACTGATAATATGCTTCTGTAATTTTCTGAACCTCGATTGGTGTAAGCAATCCTAAGTTCTGGATGTTGGCAATATATACCTTGAAGCTGTCGACCAGAGGAATCCAGGTGAAGTCGTTGCGCTCAACATAAGCGATCTCTGATCTCATCAAGTTCGCCAGACTGGTGAGTTCGGCCTTGAGCGAGGTGCGTAGTACGGTCCGTGTGTTCTCGCGCAAGCGACGCTCCGTTCTTGGCGTTTGAAGCGCATTCCATCCAAGGCCCGCCAATACTCCGACGAAACCAAACACGCCGGATACGATAGAAGGCAAGATGCTGATGCTTTCTGCTGCCATCGCGGATCCTCAAGTGATCCTACACATTCTACACGCCAAGGCTTTACCGAAAAAGGTTGCATTTTGGCGCACTCCGACTCCTTACTCCCAGAGATAGGTGCGCCGCCATGCTCATGGCTCCCGGATGATAGGGAGCACCTTGGTTGGTGCCCTTGCGGCTTCCGCGCATTTTGATGCTTTCAATCGCGAGCGCTATGTGCTCTGCGCTGTTTTCGGGAAGGCGTTGAACTTGGTCACCCAGCTCTAGCCGTCCAGCTGCCTATCATTGCCCAAGCGGTGCATCGACGACAAAAGGAAGGTGCCTTGCTGCGCAGCACTCTGGTAGATCAACGACGACATGGTCTGCTGCGAGTTCGTAATCAGCGTCTTTGGCATCCGGATTTCATCGCCGATTTTCAAGTCCGCGCGCATCACGGTTTTGAAGGCGATCGACGGTGCCTGAATCCATGTGGGCTGACCGATCAGATCATTGGAAGCGATCTGCTTTGCGCCGGACTGGGCGCCGCCGAGTAAGTAGCGGATTGCCTGACGCGGTCCGCGCGTCCGTAAGCATTGAAGCCCACGTCCGGTAATGACGACCTGCCATCGACCGATCACGTGAGTGAGGTGGGGCATGCGGCTTTATTGCGTTCTAAACAAACGAGTGAAGAAAAAATGCGCAAGGTGGCGGATCGACAGCGCGAAACATCGACATCACGGGTTTTGATCCTCAGCATCGAAAATCTCTTGACGATTCAAGAGAATATTCGATAAATCGCGCCACTACTGTAGGTTATGTTCTCAATTTTCGGGTCGGTGTCCGATAGGAGATCTCCGCTCAATTTGTTGCGGGCCGCCCGCTATCTACCGCGCAGGCCCTCGACGAGGGCTGGTACGAATTTCTAAAATCCAAGCCTATTTGCTCGCTCAGGACTATCTCCGATGACAGTATGGGAAATTGACGGGATGACTGTGCGCGAGCAGCTCTTTACATTACTGCGCAACCTGCGGTGGATTGCTGTCTTCTCGGTCCTCATTTCAATATTGCTGTACTTGCCAGATCAGATTCAAGAGCTCTACCGGATAGCCGCTGACGATATTGGGTGGGTAACGCTCAAGGAGTTCGTCGCCGTGGGCGTGATTGCGCTTACGATCTGGGCGGCCGCTTTTCAGCTTAGCGCCGCAACCCTGCCTCATATCCCGCCCGCTAGGCTAGGGCATGCACATATCTGGTGCGACGGATTGACTCGGGTCCGCCGCGGGGATTCCAGAATCGGGAGTCTGTGTGCTTCCTATTGCTGCACTCCATGGTTTGGACGGGGGTGCCGCGATGTTGTC